>NC_018515.1:142500-742500 GCF_000231385.2 Desulfosporosinus meridiei DSM 13257
TCTGTGAGGGAATCCTGAGTACCGCGGGACACGTGAAACCCCGTGGGAAGCAGGGAGGACCACCTCCCAAGGCTAAATACTACTTAGCGACCGATAGCGAACCAGTACCGTGAGGGAAAGGTGAAAAGCACCTCGGAAGAGGAGTGAAAAAGAACCTGAAACCGTACGCTTACAAGCAGTTACAGCACAGTTATGTGTAGTAGCGTGCCTTTTGTAGAATGAACCGGCGAGTTACGGTATGTAGCAAGGTTAAGGTGAGAAGCCGGAGCCGAAGCGAAAGCGAGTCTGAAGAGGGCGCAAGTTACATGCTGTAGACCCGAAACCGTGTGATCTACCCATGGCCAGGGTGAAGGTGGGGTAAAACCCACTGGAGGCCCGAACTCACTGTCGTTGAAAAGGCAGGGGATGAGCTGTGGGTAGGGGTGAAATGCCAATCGAACACGGAGATAGCTGGTTCTCCCCGAAATAGCTTTAGGGCTAGCCTCAATTGATGATCGATGGCGGTAGAGCACTGAATAGGCTAGGGGCCTTACCAGGTTACCGAACCTTATCAAACTCCGAATGCCATCAGATTTAGATTGGGAGTCAGACTGTGGGGGATAAGCTTCATAGTCGAAAGGGAAACAGCCCAGACCATCAGCTAAGGTCCCCAAGTATACACTAAGTGGGAAAGGATGTGGAATTGCACAGACAACCAGGATGTTGGCTCAGAAGCAGCCACCATTTAAAGAGTGCGTAATAGCTCACTGGTCGAGTGGTTCTGCGCCGAAAATGTAACGGGGCTCAAGTGTATCACCGAAGCTATGGCTTGCAAGAATACTTGCAGGGGTAGGGGAGCGTTCTATCAGCCGAGAAGTCAGACTGTAAGGTCTGGTGGAGTGGATAGAAGTGAGAATGCCGGTATGAGTATGCGAAAAGGAAGGTGAGAATCCTTCCCGCCGAAAATCTAAGGATTCCTGGGGAAGGCTCGTCCGCCCAGGGTAAGTCGGGACCTAAGCCGAGGCCGAAAGGCGTAGGTGATGGACAACTGGTTGAGATTCCAGTACCACCTAGAAATGTTTGAGCAATGGGGTGACACAGAAGGATAGGTTAAGCCAACCGTTGGTTGAGTTGGCCCAAGCGAGTAGGAGGTAGGGTAGGCAAATCCGCCCTGCGAGACTCTGAGACGTGATGGGGAGCGAAAATTAGTAGCGAAGTAACCGACTCCAAGCTGTCAAGAAAAACCTCTAGTGAGTGACTAGGTGCCCGTACCGTAAACCGACACAGGTAGATGGGGTGAGAATCCTAAGGCGCGCGAGAAAACCCTCGTTAAGGAACTCGGCAAAATAGCCCCGTAACTTCGGGAGAAGGGGCGCTCTTGGCAATAAGAGCCGCAGAGAAATGGTCCAGGCGACTGTTTAACAAAAACACAGGTCCCTGCTAATCCGAAAGGAGATGTATAGGGGCTGACACCTGCCCGGTGCTGGAAGGTTAAGAGGAGAGGTTAGGGGCAACCCGAAGCTTTGAATTGAAGCCCCAGTAAACGGCGGCCGTAACTATAACGGTCCTAAGGTAGCGAAATTCCTTGTCAGGTAAGTTCTGACCCGCACGAAAGGTGTAACGATCTGGACACTGTCTCAACGAGGGACTCGGCGAAATTGTAATACCCGTGAAGATGCGGGTTACCTGCGACAGGACAGAAAGACCCCATGGAGCTTTACTGTAGCTTGACATTGGATTTTGGTATAAAATGTACAGGATAGGTGGGAGACTAAGAAGCTAGGGCGCCAGCCTTGGTGGAGTCAACGGTGGGATACCACTCTTTTTGTACTGAAATTCTAACTAGGTCCCCTGAATCGGGGATTAGGACAGTATCAGGTGGGCAGTTTGACTGGGGCGGTCGCCTCCTAAAGAGTAACGGAGGCGCCCAAAGGTTCCCTCAGCGCGGTTGGAAATCGCGCGAAGAGTGTAAAGGCAAAAGGGAGCTTGACTGCGAGACCTACAAGTCGAGCAGGGACGAAAGTCGGGCTTAGTGATCCGGTGGTACCGAGTGGAAGGGCCATCGCTCAACGGATAAAAGCTACCCTGGGGATAACAGGCTTATCTCCCCCAAGAGTCCATATCGACGGGGAGGTTTGGCACCTCGATGTCGGCTCATCGCATCCTGGGGCTGTAGTAGGTCCCAAGGGTTGGGCTGTTCGCCCATTAAAGCGGTACGTGAGCTGGGTTCAGAACGTCGTGAGACAGTTCGGTCCCTATCCGTCGCAGGCGCAGGAAATTTGAGAGGATCTGTCCCTAGTACGAGAGGACCGGGATGGACGAATCCCTGGTGTACCAGTTGTCTCGCCAGAGGCATAGCTGGGTAGCTATATTCGGAGCGGATAAGCGCTGAAAGCATCTAAGCGCGAAACCGACCTCAAGATGAGATTTCCCACAGCGAAAGCTGGTAAGACCCCTGAAAGATGATCAGGTTGATAGGCCAGGTGTGGAAGCACGGTGACGTGTGGAGCTGACTGGTACTAATCGGTCGAGGGCTTGACCTAAATCGAGACGCTAGGTGAGTGGCTCAAATTCTTAGACAATACTAGATAGACTCTGTGCAGTTTTGAGAGAACAGCAATCGAAAGAAAGCGATATCTCAGACATCTGGTGATTATGCCGGAGGGGTTCCACCCGTTCCCATACCGAACACGGAAGTTAAGACCTCCAGGGCCGATGATACTTGGGGCATAGCCCCTGGGAAAGTAGGTCATCGCCAGGTAACACACAAAGAAAGACCATCTCTGAATGAGGTGGTCTTTCTTTATATGTCATCCTTCCACCTCATCTGGAGTGTCTTAAATTCGCCCACGTGGGCGAATTTGGGGAGCCGAGATTCCACCGGTTCGAGATCCACACTGCAGGAGAATGCGTCTCGGGACGCAGTGTGGCGAAAAGCTCGTCCGCTTTTGTATCGCCAGGTAAGCCAGGGGAAGACCATTTCTAACGAGATGGTCTTCCCCTGGCTTTTATATCTTTAGGTTTAAGACTAAAAGTTGATGTAAACCAACTCAAATTCCTACTGCATTTTATTTAATGAAGGGAAATATAGATCACGGCAATTAATATTTTGAATAATATAAAAATACAGAATATTAAAATAATATATATAAATGAATGGAGCGATGTGCTAGAATATGTAAAACAAATGAATCCGCATTCAAGAAGGGGGAGACAGACATGGAAGAGTCTATCGTAGAGAGATCTTGGTTTCGTTTTTATGAGCCTAATGTTCGAAAACGGTTAGAAATTCCTGAACTTACTTTGATGGGGATGTTTAAGCAAACAAAGTTGAAATTCCCGGATAATCCGGCATTAATATTTGGAGGAAAGACCACTACCTACGCAGATATGGATATATTCATTGAACGCATGGCTAAAATGCTAAAGCAGAGAGGGGTAAAAAAGGGAGATAGAATTTCTATATATATGCCTAATAGCGCCAATTGGGTTATCTCGTTCTTTGCAATCCAAAGACTAGGGGCAATAGTTGTTCAGACTAACCCCCTTTATGTCGAAAGTGAATTAAAAGCTTTATTGCAGGACTCCGGCGCTATGGGTATAATCTCCATTCCCCAACTCTTGCCGCGTATTATGAAGATACAAGAGGAAGTGGGATTAGAACTAATAGCCTTAGACTTCCTAAAAGCTTTCCATGGCTTAGGGGGCTTAGGATTAGCAGATAATCCATTATATGAAGACATAGAGAAACAACTTTCAGATCCCTGCTGGGATGAATTAGAGTCTCTACCCTGGGTGGGTGAAACTGAGGATCTGGCAGTTTTACAGTATACAGGTGGAACAACAGGAACAGCAAAGGGAGTTATGTTAACACATCATAACCTAGTAGCTAATGCTTTACAAGCCTGGGAATGGATTGATGGACAAGAGGGAAAGGAAAGAGTCTTAACGGTTCTTCCACTATTTCATATATACGCCTTAACAGCATGTATGAATTTTTCAGTATTATCCGGAGGGGTAATGATTATCGTACCGAAGTTTGATATTGATATTGTCCTTCAACACATTAATGACTATGGACCTACGTTTTTTCCGGGAGCTCCCACTATGTATGTAGCCGTAATAAATCATCCGCGAATCAAGGAATATAAGGTTTCGTCTATTCGCTGCTGTCTAAGTGGGTCAGCACCGCTGCCTAAAGAAGTAGCAATTCGATTTGGGGAATTAACGGGTGGCAGGTTAGTTGAAGCCTATGGATTATCCGAGGCAGCACCTGCAACACACTTGAATCCGATTTTTAATTCAAGGGTTGGCTCAATCGGGGTTCCGGCACCTAATACTGATTCCAAAATTATGGACTTAGAGACAGGCGAGCAAGAGCTTCCCCCGAGAGAAATTGGAGAATTGGTGGTTAAGGGTAATCAAGTTATGTTAGGGTATTGGCAAAGACCGGATGAAACAACGGATGTATTAAGAGATGGGTGGCTATATACAGGAGATATTGCCTATAAAGATGAAGACGGCTTTTTCTATATTGTTGATCGGAAAAAGGATATGATTATTACGGGAGGTTATAATGTCTATCCTCGCGATGTAGAAGAAGTACTCTATACTCACCCGGCTGTAAGAGAAGCTGTGTGCGCCGGAATTACTAATCCCTATTGGGGAGAAATGGTTAAAGCCTATATTGTTATTAAAGAAGGATTAAGTGTAACAGAGGAGGAAATTTTAAACTATTGTAAGAGTAAGCTTGCAGTCTTTAAAATTCCGAAAGCCATTGAATTTCGTGAAAGTCTACCGAAGACAGCTGTTGGTAAAGTTTTGCGCCGCTTTTTAGTGGAAGAAGAAAGAGAAAAAATGCGAGAAAAGGAAATGGCAGAGGTGACAGCTCAGGGAGAAATTGCCGTAAGCATATAAATAGCTTCTCTTAATTGCTTTACTATCAGGATTATTTGATAGATTCGTATATACGAGCTAAGAGGCAAAGGACTTTAGGTATTCATTTACAATGGTGAATCTTATTGAACCTTGGTAAAGCCGAAATTAGCCTTAAAGTTACGATAACTGAGAACGGTCATGACCATAAAGATAGTCATGACCGTTCTCTTACTGGTACTTGAGGATATCACTGAGGAAGTTTGTCACTGGGAGGCATTCCACTATCATTAGGAGGCATTCCGTCCTCACGAGGGGGCATGTTGCCTGCGCCGCCGAATCCTTTGCCACCACCGGGGCCGGCGTTTTGGGGTTTAGTAGTTACACCTGATTCTGTTAGATAAGTTAGAGAATCTGAAAGTGTAACCTCAACAATTTGATGGTCACCACTATAGAGGGTATAGGTTGAGCCTACCGTTAATTTGGGAGAGGATATTGCCACAGAGCTATATTGCTTTAAAGGAATATAGGCTACAACAGTACTTCCATCTTTATCTTTGAGGGTTATTGGGGTTCCGGCAGCTTGCGCGGAGGTGTAATACATCAGGATTGAAGGTTGAGTATTGGTGTTTGGAGCTTGTGCCATTCCAGAACTGCCGGATGCCACGAGAGTTCCGCCACTTATGGCAAAATTACCGTCATAATCAAGAGAACCATTGCCATTACCTGTTGGACCATCTACGTAGACAGTACCCCCGGTCATGTTTACACTGCCATTAGAATCTAATCCGTCTCCGTTGGCGTTTAAGGTGACTTCGCCACCGGTGATAGTCAAAACCCCAGTCTTGCTATTGACGTTGATTCCGTCATCTGTAGAGGTCGCGTTAATCTTTCCACCATTTACTGTGATATTTGAGCTCTCCAAACTCTCATAGGAGTTCTTGATAGTGATTTCACCAGCAGTTATTTGTAGATTGTTATCAGCATGCAGACCATCATCACCACTTTGTAAGGTCAGAATCCCACCGTTGATAATTAAGTCGTTATTGCTGTGTAATGAATCCTCATAGGATGAGACACTGATATTGCCGCCATTTAGGAGAATGCCTTGACCGGCTTTTAAACCTTTTTTGCTTTCCTCGTCCTGGACACTATCTGTAGTGGAGGTGTTGGCCTTTTGATCGGGAGGAGCACCAAAGTCATTGCTGCTGTTTATACTTTTACCCGGATAACCACCGCCGGAGGTTAGCTGGAATGTGCCAGCATCAATCTGCACAAGTCTTGCTGCTTGCATCCCATCATTTGCCGCAGCAATAGTAAACTGTCCGTTTTCGACGACTACATTTCCTTTATCTTCATCAGTTTCATTGGTAGAGCGAATTCCGTCTTTGCCAGCGGTTATAGCAAAGGTCCCATTTTTAACACCTACACTGTCCCTGCCGACAATTCCGTCAGCCTTGGAGGTTACAGTCAAAGATCCATCAGTTATTTTCAAGTCATCCTTACTGGTAATTCCATCATTATAGTCAGCGGTAACTGCTAATTTGCCGCTTCCGGTGATTGTAAGATCGGACTTACTAAAGATTGCCGCGGAGGGTTCGCCATCCTCATTCACTACGTACTCGCTTCCGCCGGCAACAGAATTATCTGTGTCATTTTCCAAGAGAATAACCGCTTTCTTAGCGTTCTTAACGTAGATTGGAGCGCTTGTTTGACTTTGGATTGCTGCCCCATTTAATACAAGAAATACAGTTCCATCATCGGTATCTCTGTTTACATCCACAACAATACTCCCATTGGTCAAAGAGCCGGTGATTTCATAGACGCCGGATTTGGAGATAGTAACAATTGAACCTTGGACGTCCAGACCCTCTCCGTTAACTGTTGCCGAGCTGCCGTTTAAATCGATAGTTTTATAGCTGCTATTTTTCCAGTCGAAATAAAAATCGTCATCAGCATAAGTTACAGAAACCGGATTGATTGCCGAGGTAGGGCTGACCGTTTCAACGGCAGAGCTTTCTTTCGTGGAAGCACATCCCGCAAGGCCGGTTACTAAAAGGGCCAGGGCTAGAACAATACTAAGTGGTTTTTTCATAATGAACTCCTTTAAGCGTAGATTTTATCGTCTAATTGATGACAGGTTAAGGCGATGTTCAGATTACCATTACGGCATCTCAATTCATCAAGGAATGACTTTTGATTAATGGCCTGTTTTAAGTTGATGTTATAGACAACTTCAAAAAGAGTTCCAAAGTCTTTAGTTTTAACTCGATTCATAACCCAAGAATCCGTATATTGATTGAGAATGTCATCGAATAATCCTTGAAAGTTTAGATTTTCTGGCACAACAATTTTTAATTGCATGGCATTGGCTTTGGGATTTGCAAAATCTGTGTAATAAAGGATTACCATGACCAAACAGAGAATGAAGGCAAACATGGCTGCGTAGACAATATAACCCATCCCACAGGCCAAACCTATGGCTAGAGTAAATAGCACATAAGCAATATCTTTAGGTTCACCGGGGGCACTTCTAAAACGAATAAGGCTAAAGGCTCCCGCTAAACTGAAGGCTCTGGCCACGTTATTCCCAATCAATAAAATAATGATGGAAATAATAGCAGGCAACATAATCATGGTTACTGTAAATCCGGCAGAATAGCCTTGCTTTTTGTGGGTGTGGATATAAACTAAGCTGGTGAATAGACCCAGGAGGAGTGCTGAACACAAAACAGCTAGTGAGTTTGTTAGGGTAAGAGAATCTCCCGCTGAGGAGGATAGTAAGGTTTCGAACATAGCATTGAAGCTCCTTCCAACTATTAATAATTAGCACAAAGGCTTGGGTTAACAAGGGTGCAATAATTCTCGTACTCTTTGCCGTATTTTGAGAAGTTAGTCTTATATAGTCTGAGACCGGATAAAGTACGGGATAGCCAAATAGGTACGGCGCCGGAGAGTTTGACTTCCATTAAATACTGCCCTTTTTCTAATAAGGGGGTTCCATAACTGGGTAGTTCGAGAAATAAGTCATCTCGTCTGGAGCAGACGTTGTAGTCAAAAGTCACTCGAAAGTCTTTATCATCTTTTCCAAAGTAAGCTAGCCGCTTATAACTAATGTAAGCTGCCGGACTTACCTGATTGCGACTTAAAAAATATTCAATTTCGCTAGCGACCTGCTTATTAAGCTTTGGAGAGGAAACTGGGCATTTACCTAGCCGAACAAAATCATAGGCATCTTTTAAAGTTAAGACAACACGTCTCTTGTTGACGATACCACCGATTTTCTTTTTGAGCTCTAAAAATACCTGGTCGTTAAATGAGGTTGGAATAGTATAGCTTCTTAAGCGAAGCTTTTCCTTATAATAGGGTTTGGACAGAGAATGCCGAATGAGATTACTGTCATGTGTATCGTAATAAATATTATAAATGTTGTACTCTTTCCCCTCTTGGCAATGGGCATCAGGAACCATGTATTCCAGCAAAAGTGGGATAAGAGTATCCAACTGTGCCTGATCCAGCATGAATTTCATTTCATATCGCTTAAACGTCGTTATAGCCATTTGCATCCCTCCTAATTACTTAGGCCCTTTCAGCAAATACCGCTGTGCCTGATTTGTAGTATATAGTTACTTTCTGAATTAGACCTGATGGCTGGCTGAATATATGCTTAAAATAATCGACAGGCTGACAACTCCTGAGGTTTGCTAATCTCCCCTTAGCTTCTAGGGAACGTTAAGGTTTAACTGCACACACAAATATGAATAGAAAAAATGACGTGCAAGATTGTAACACTTGCACGTCATTTTTGAAAATTTATGGTATAGTATTTGGCTTAAGAATGATTGTTCCAGTTAAAGAACGGGTTTAAATATAGATGTTAAATATGAGAAGATGAGTTTTAAAAATAACTCAAAGGTGCTTGAAGAAGTGTGAAGTTACTTCTTGGATCGTAACGCTTCCTCTTTTGAAAGCCCATGCCCATCTCTGGAATCCATACTTGGCTGATCCTCAGGGCGGGAGGGAATTGGCTTAGTACTTGGATTGGCTTCTCTTTCCGGAAATTTTTTAATCACGGTAATAATCACTCCTTCTAATACTATTAGAACTATTTATCTACAAACTTATTTTGCCCTTTTTGCTAAAGAAATACTGGTTTTTTGACTAAATCTACGGAAAATACCTGGTTTCAGAGAAAAAGTTCTAAGACGAGCCGTCTAATCGGACAGGTTGACACACAACATATAGTGTGATTAAATTATATAAGTACTATATATTGGGGGTGGTGCTATGCACTGTCCATTCTGCGGATACGAGGACACGAAGGTTCAGGATTCACGTCAAGTTGAAGAAGGGACGGCGGTTCGGAGACGCAGGGAATGTGAACGATGTATGCGTCGGTTCACCACATTTGAAAAGTTCGAGGACTCTCCACTTGTCGTTGTGAAAAAAGAAGGTCGACGTGAAGGATTTTCCCGCTCAAAAATGATGGCCGGTATGCTCAGAGCTTGTGAAAAAAGACCGATTTCTATCGAGGAAATTGAAGAAGCTGCCTACGCCATTGAGAAGAAGTTACGCAATTGCCATGAGCGGGAAGTATCAAGTTCCGAAGTAGGGGAAGCGGTTTTGGAACAGTTATTTAACATGGATGAAGTCGCCTACATACGTTTTGCGTCTGTTTATCGACAGTTTCAAGACATCCAACGATTTATGGAAGAGTTACATGAACTCATTGAAAAAAGGGGATCTATCAATAAGAGAGATCAGCCTAAGTAGTGATAAGGAAAGTTGGGGATTTTAAGTTGAGTTTCGAAGGACAAGCACCAAAAAAATGGCCGAAGGCTAATTTAACGCCGAATGCACGAGTTGTATTGGCAAAGCGATATTTAAAACAAGAAAATGGACAAGTAGTAGAATCTGCCGAAGATATGATTTTTCGGGTGGCTAGTGTAGTCGCTCGTATTGAAGAAGAAATGTATGGCAAAGGCAAAGAAGAGGTTCAGTCCTTAGCCAAAGAATTTTATACAATGATGGCCAACCTAGAGTTTATGCCCAACTCACCGACCCTGATGAATGCCGGGCGAGACCTGGGTCAGCTAAGTGCCTGCTTTGTCTTACCCGTTGAAGACAGCATGGAAGAAATATTTGATGCTATTAAAAATGCTGCCATAATTCATAAATCCGGTGGTGGAACCGGTTTCAGCTTTTCTCGTTTACGTCCTAAAAACAGCATGGTTCGTTCAACCGGTGGAGTAGCCTCCGGCCCGATTTCTTTTATGAAAGTGTTTAATTCAGCAACAGAAGCAGTTAAGCAGGGTGGCACGCGACGGGGAGCCAATATGGGAATTCTGCGCGTCGACCATCCTGATATTGTAGATTTCATCCAGTGTAAAGAAGACAACAAGGAAATTACCAACTTTAATATTTCTGTTGGGGTAACAGAAGAGTTTATGTCCGCCGTCCGGGAAGGGCGTCCTTATGATTTGATGGATCCTCATACAGGAAATCCAGTTGGACAACTGTCTGCTCCGGAAATCTTTAATAAAATTGTAGAACATGCTTGGAAAAATGGAGAACCCGGTGTTGTTTTCTTAGATCGCTTGAACCAAGGAAATCCTACACCCTTACTCGGAAAAATCGAAGCAACCAATCCTTGCGGTGAGCAACCCCTGCTGCCCAATGAGGCCTGCAACTTAGGCTCGATTAACCTGAAGCTGATGGTCACTGAAAAAGAGGGAAAAATGGTGATCAATTGGGAGCGTTTAAGTCAGGTAACTCGACTGTCGGTTCGCTTCCTGGATAACGTGATCGACGCCAATCAGTATCCTTTGGAGATAATTGATAAAGTGGTAAAAGGGAATCGTAAAATCGGCCTGGGCGTCATGGGATTTGCAGACATGCTTATCCTGCTTCAAACTTCATATGCAACTGAAGAAGCGGTGGAATATGCTGAAAAGGTTATGAATTTCATTCAAACTGAAGCTCGTATTGAGTCCCAGCGCTTGGCTGAAGAACGGGGAACCTTCCCGAACTATGAAGGTTCAATTTATGATGGGTTCATGAAGTTGAGGAATGCTACCCTGACAACGATTGCTCCTACAGGAACAATTTCCATGATTTGTGCTGCTTCAAGTGGGGTAGAGCCTTTGTTTGCCGTGGCTTATACCAAAACCGTAATGGATGGAACTGCACTGGTGGAAGTGAATCCTCTCTTTGAGGGATTCGCTAAAGAATATGGTTTCTATTCGGAAGAACTAATGCGAAAGATTGCAGACAGGGGAACAGTCCTGGGTCTGCCTGAGGTTCCTAACTGGGTACAGGAGGTCTTTACCACAGCCCAAGAGATTGCCCCTGAATGGCACATTCGAATTCAGGCGGCCTTCCAGAAATATACGGACAATGCAGTCTCCAAAACCATTAACTTTGCTAATTCAGCCACCCAGGAAGAAATAGCTGAAGCCTATCGACTGGCCGATGAACTTAACTGTAAAGGGTTAACAGTTTACCGCGATGGCAGTCGTGAAGAGCAAGTGCTTTCTACGGGTACCAGCTCAGCACAATCCTCGGAGGACAAGACCACTGCGGTTAAAGATCTGCAGGCTTCAGAACAGCTTTCTGCACCGAAGAAACCCTTTGTCCCTGAGGTGAATACAGTGGTTCCCCGCCCCAGACCGACAACAACCATAGGGGTAACAGAAAAGATAAAAATCGGTTGCGGAAACCTCTATGTAAGTGTTAATGCCGATGAAAAAGGGATTTGTGAAGTGTTTACGAATACCGGTCGGGCAGGTGGTTGCTCGTCCCAATCCGAGGCTACTGCTCGTTTGATCTCGATAACCTTACGGTCAGGTCTGTCTGTCGATGCAATTACCGAGCAGATTAAAGGGATTCGCTGCCCGGCCTGCATGAGACGGGAAGGGGTTAATGTTACATCCTGCCCTGATGCCATTGCCCGAGTTATTAGAAAGTATAGTGATGTGGGGATTAACTTTAGTACGGTCAAGCTTGGAACGCATGAACAAGTACCTGCGCCTGAAAAGACGAATGTTGCAGCAGGACAGGGAAATCCTGCCCCAGAGAAAGCTGCTGTTAAAAAAGCTCGTGCTAGCGTGGCTCCGGGAAATGCTTGCCCAGAGTGTGGAATGTCGATTAATCATGAGAGCGGTTGTGTAGTGTGTACCCATTGTGGATATTCGAAGTGTGGGTAAGAGTGGTGATTGCTGATAATAAAGTTTGTCACTATTGGACAGCTGATATTGACCTCTTTGAAAAATTAATAATTATCTAGACTAACCAAAACGCATCTTAGCCAATAACTGAAATATTACGGTTATTGGCTTTTTTTTATTATCTCTGTAGCAATTTTGTCTATTAGGCGAAGTTAGAATTAATGAAACATATTATGTATTTTAGTTCATTTTTAACAACGTAATTTTTCTATTAGTGATCATTCATCTAAATTAATATTTACGATAGAGATGTCGTAAACACATCTGTAATCACGAGTACTTACGACACCTTGTCGAGAAAAAGACGTTATGTGAAACTGTTCTATCGGGGAGGTATTAAAGTGAAAGAAATACTGGGGTTAGTTTTAGCGGTTATAGTGTTAATTTCGGGTTGCGGATCCAATACTAATTCGGTAAAGAAAACAGATTTATCGAACTTGACCCCCACCCCCACCCAAATAGTCGAAACTTATTACAATAGTATTGCTACTGGTGATTATTCGACGGCTAAAAATTGCTTGTCTGATGAAATTGTTCAGCAGTATGTAAACTACCCCGATTCAGACTTCACAAATATCAAGAAGTTAACCGACATAAAAGTCAGTGTTGCAGCTCCAATCAAACTTCACGGGAAGAATTTTGATGAGGTCCAGGTTACAGCCAAATATGTTGCAGAGTATAAAAAGGTAATGACGTCTGACAACGGAAAACAGGTTAGGTTTATTTATGTAGCTAAAAAGGAAAAAGATTCTCCATGGAAGATCATTAGTATTGGAACAGGGCCATAACCCAATTTAGATAATGTAAAAGCTTATAAAGGGAAAATACTTGTGCCTGTCTTATAAGGGAACAGCTTCACATAACATAAAAGATTTGCGATGTTCAAAGCTAAGAATTAATGACTGATGACAAAAACTCCTGCTAAGGCTAATTAGCAGAAGTACCGATAAGGACGCGAATGTCTATAATGTGAAGTTGAGAGATCAATTAAAAAGGACATTAGAGAGTCTAAACCTCCGGCCCGCTACCCTAAAGCAGTCGTTTGCAAAGTGATTTACATTTAGTTCCTCAATGTTAACAACCAGTTTTCGGCTAGGATTATTACCGACATGTATCGTACACCCTATGGAATTGGAGGGATCTGCGACAGGTGTCGGTAATACATCATTAAGTGAAATTAGTCGCAGGATGCCACGCGTCCATGCGTGGCTTATGTTTATTCATTAAGGAGGATATTTTGGATGAATGATTTAACGGGACTAGGAAAGGTAGCAGAATCTGTTGATTCTGTTACAAAAGAGTTAAGACAGTTAATCTATGAGTTTCTTTCACCGGGAACAAAAGGAGCGGGAGAGTATATAGCAGATAAGGTTCGCTATTTAAGATTTATGAAGTCAGTAAGAGCCATGCAGAAAGCCAAAGTGATTTTGGAATCTATGGGAGTTGATAATGTACATATAGAACTACGAAATTTAGTTCCATTGATTGAGAAGTGTTCTCTTGAAGAAGATGATACACTTATTGACAAATGGGCCAATTTAATTGCAAGTGCAGTTGTTGATAAAAGTTTTAGTCCTTCGTATATCAGTATATTATCCTCATTAAGCCCAATTGAAAGTTTAGTGTTAGATTCTATAAGTAGGAATAGTCGTCCAATAATGAAAATGGGAATTTACCAGTATTATGGTGTCGAATTACATATTCTAGTTGATAAATCTAATTGTGTAAGAGCAGATTTGGTGGGGGTTTTAAGTAATTTGGAGAGGTTAGGTCTAATCTTAAGAGTTTTTGAAAATGAACCAGCACTAATGTTTGGAAACCCTCCAATTGGAACAATGCAAAGTGAGTTAATAGGACTAACTCCTTTAGGTGGTCGCTTTATATTGGCATGCGACCGTAAACTAGAAGTTGGAAATGGTATTCCTCATATAGATTTGTCTATTCTATCTACTGAAGTGATATAAGGAATATTCATGGACTGCCGTCCATGGCAGCTCTGAATTTTGGGGCGACTAACTTCACTTAACTTCAATGTTCTCAGCACTAGAGGATGATGCAAGCGGTTAGGACGCGCCGAGAACAACCGTCCGTTATATGACAGAGCGCGATGCATGTATTCCTTTTAGGTAAATTAAGAAAGGGGAGATTCTTTGTGAGAGATTTGATTAATCAGACACGCTTAGGCATTAGGTCTAATCTTTACTACTTGTCACTTTATGGTGCACTAGCTTTACCAGATATATGTGGTGCACTCAGCTCAGCAAATGGACAAGCATCAGGAGAAAAGTATAAAAAGTGGTTTGATAAGTATGTTGGAGAGAAGTATGAGGGATTTTTAGATGGGGAAGACTGCTATTTCTTTAGATGTTCATTATTACACCAAGGAAGTTCGCAACATCCAAAAAATACTTATGGAAGGTACATCTTTATTGAGCCTTCTGCATCAGGGGGGAATATCTTTCATTGCAATGTGTTAAATGATGCATTAAATATTGATGTTAGAGTTTTCTGTGAAGACATTCTAGCAGGTGCAGAAACATGGCTAGCAGAAGCAGAAAAAGATGAACAATTTGTTAAAAATTTTACCAAATTTATGAGAAGATACGAAAACGGTCTTGCCCCATACATTGTTGGCCTTCCAGTAATATCATAGCAGTTACAATTCTAGTCATTCTATGGGGACGCGCTCCATCATGCGAAGCCGCCCCCGTCCTGACGCGGCTCGCACAAGTAGTTCAAGAATCTTCAGATTCGAAGTTCAATTGATTTTATAATAGTAATTAGGCTAATAATTGGAAGTTCCAATAAAACTGTCTTAAGAATTAATAGGATAATCCTCGAAACTGGGGGGTATCCAATTTGGGTCAGGCCTTATGTAGGTTTGACCCTTATAGTTTGCCGAACATAATGCGTCTAGAAAAAGAAGGATTCCAGAAATAGGGTCAGGAATAAGTCGTTAGGCAAATTTAAATTCTAAAAAAATAGAGCGGGGGCATTATGAATATTGATGTAATAATAAATAAAGAGAATTATTCCGTTGAGAAAACGATAGAAAAGATTATTGGACTATTGTGTGAATATGAATATAGTGAAGTAATGAAATTATTTGCATACACAAATATTAAACTTAATTCAGAAGCTGCTAAATCATCTGGTTACATGGTATCACCAAAATTGACGAGAAATGTACCATTTATTTATGTTACAAAGGCATCTAGTGGACATAAAAAAATAGATAATATTGATCAGCTATTTGAACAATATTCAAATTTATTGGATGAGTTGTCAAAATGCTATACAAATATTGTAGATTTCAGTAGACAAGACAGTTTTCATAAATCTTATATAAGTTATCATTTTGATTTTCCTACTATTTCTATTCGTCAATATTTTAACTTTTTCTTTACGAATCGAGAAATTTTAGGAAAAATATATAACCTTAAGAATGATGAGTATGTTGTTAGGTTGATTCATACCCTATTTTTGTTAATTAATTTTGAAAGAGCATGGAATAAAAATTTTAAATCAAGCCCATATGCCAATTATTTAAAATGGAAAAATATCAATAATACACTTAATTTCGAAGGTTCATCATCCATATATTATCAAATTCCTATTAATATGATTAAAAAAATATTTAAAAAATATAAAATATATGATTTAGATATTATTGATAAGATTTTCTTGAATATTTCAAATACTATAAAAACAAATAAAGTTATTTATCCAACAGAAGTTAACAAGCTCTATCCACAATATTTTGGTTTAAGAAATAATAATTCTATAGTTTTTATGAGAAACTTTAATGTTTTGAATAGTATTTATGAATTTATTTTAAGTAGTAAAGAGTTTAATGATCATAATAAAGGAATTTATCTTGAAAAAAGAACACAATTATTATTAGAATATGTATTTGGAAAAAATAATGTATTCTATAAGGTTTACGATGAGTATGGTGCTGAAAACGATTTTATTATATTACACCAGGAATATATTATTTCAGTGGAATGCAAGGCTACGAGGTTTGCTGAGCCTTTCTTCGATGAAAGAAAAGCACATACGCGACTTGTTCAAAATTTCAAAAAGACGATTCAAAAGGCATATGATCAATCTGAGAGAATTGTTAAAAATTTCGATAATGGCAAAATGAAGTTTTATGATAGTGATAAAAAAGAGAAACGAAATGTAGTTTTAGATTTATCTAATTTTAATTTTGATAAATTTCAGAGTATCGTAGTAACTCTTGAAAAATATCATACATTAGGGACGGAATTGCAAATTTCAATTACACAAACAAAATATATTAATTTACCGCTCGTTATTGATATAAATTCATTTGAAATATTACTGAATAAATGTACCTTATCTTATAATACAGCTAAATTTATCGAGTATTTGGATAGGCGTTCAGAGTTTTATGGATTTGTTTATCCAACTAATGCTGACGAATTAGATTGTTTTGGTTACTTTCTAAACTATGGAAACATCATAAAAGATTCTGTTACTGGTTTATCTATAATAATTGGATCAGGTTATTCATCATTTGTAACTGACTTTCTGGAAATTGACAATTATATGATCTTCAACGAGTTGTATGGAATTTGAACATCACCTTAAAGATTGTTCATGACATCGGGTAAGTAATTATTTTGAGCAAGCCCGTCGTTGTTAGCCATCAAAATTTTATAAGAAAACAACGCTCGACTTCTGATGATAACAATGGTTGCAATATTTTTACTGTGTTTAGTAATTCTTCTTATAAACTGACCTTCGCATTATCCATATACTGGTAGGCTAAAAATGCGAAGTTACCCAGAATTATTCAAGGACAATCGATATATAAGCAAATATGGATATGAGAGGAGGAGAATATGATTGAAATAGTATTTAGCGATAGTGCCTGTGGAAGTCTTAAAGTAGCACAGCACTATGGCGAGGGGAAATATCAAGGTGGATGTATTGGCGTTGGTATTAGTCATGCGGATGGAAGCAAGCCAACCAAAGAGGAAGTTGAAGCTGTCCGACGAGAAGCAGAGGAAAAGGCACGCTTAGCATGGGAGAGTGCTGTCCCCTTAGGTGGAAAGACAGCAGACATCTATGGATTAAACTTAATGCTAAGCGTCGGAGATATTTCCGAGAATCAGCCCGGTATCAGGCGGAAGCAGACTTTGGAACACTTATACAGCGTTTATCCGAATGACGAGGGTCATCAGGCGGCTCAGAAAATATTTAAAAGGGTAAAAGCAGATCTGAAAAGGGTTCAGGAACGCGCAGCAGAGGGAGAATCCCTTCGAATCTGGTACAGCAATCAGCCCGATGAAATGTGTGGACTCTATTGGTTCATAGGGCAGTTGAATCAGTGGAAAGTGCCTTGCAAACAGATTGCTATTGTCAAGCTTCCGGAATGGGAAGCCGACGAAAAGGGAAATATCGTGCGGAAAAGCGGCTGGGGTGAAGTTGCTCCCGAAGAATGGCATCGGTATCTTGCTTTGCAAAAGCCTGTGTTACCGGTATTTGAACAAAGCTGTGCATCTCATTGGCAAGAGCTTCAAAGGGAGAACGCACCTTTGCGGGCCACGCTGAATGGACAGTTGATCAGTGCGCCGGAAACCCTTTATGATGACTTTATCTTTCGTGAAATCGCTGCAGAAGGTGAGGAATTTCAGGAGGCAAAGGTTATCGGGCGGGTGCTTGGTAAATATCAACTTGGAATTAGTGATTCCTGGGTCGCACTCCGTATAGAAAAAATGATTCGTGAAGGAAAACTTGAGGCTGTGTCTGCGGTTGCCGAAGATACGCCAATCTATCATCGAGTGTTGAAAAAGTGTACTTACAGATTATGAGCACACTGGACATTGAAAGAAACAAGCGTCTTGCCTGCTTAGACGTCAAAGTAATCAGAACGGGAAGTTCGACCGAAACTCGTCAGTGGGATGAGTAATTTAAGTGTGAAAATATATAAGCAGTAATTTATCCTGGAGGCTACAGCAGGTTAAAAAAATGGGGAAATCGAGCATGTCCCAGAACGCGACAACGTGTCGCGTTCTGGGACATGCTCGTGCCGGCTGTCGCCTTCAGCGGGGGAATCATATGCTATGGGTAGAACCTGTCCGTTAAGTAGATTCAGTTCAATTTTAAAGACTGCAAAATGAAGTTAAGAAGGAATATGCAGCTTCTTAACTGAGGCTCCCGAAGCTTCGGCCGTCCCGTTAGCTTATGTGTGAATGTCATTTCTCTGGAGATACAGACGTGCCGGTTCACACGAGAGTTCTATCATTGCAAAAATGTTACCGCCTAATAACCAGTCTTTCAGTAGGATTCAGCAGGAGACCGGTGTCCACGAACCGTACCCCTTGTAATACATCACTGAGACAGAATGACTGCCCCTTGTCGTTTTCCTCGCTCAAAGCAAAAAGATTCCTCTAATATAGAAGGATTATGTAGTCAAGAGCAAGAATATTGGATGTTGTTATTAAATTATAAATATTAAATTAATTCAGAATGGATGGAGGTCGGATTATTCTATGACTAATAACTTTGATGAAGGTGGGTATACACCCGCATTTATTAAAAGTAGAGAGAATCTACGTAAGTTAACGCCACAAACTATTGCAGAAGGATCGCTTTGCAAATACTTAAATGGTCGCTTTATAATCGAGAGCTTTGGCGAAATAATCGAAATTTCCTATCCCGAGGGAGAAATAATCGGTCAGGATTCGAATAGCCCCTACTCCGATAATAGATTACTTCTTCTTAATTATTTGTCTTACTCTAAGAACATTCCCTTCTCCGATCAATGGGTATCTTATCGCGATTTACCTCACGGGAATGTGTTCTACCCTAGCATTAAAAGAAATGTCATCGATACTTTAGGTGATTTTTTTTCTAGCTGTAACAAAGAGGTATTGAGCCATAGTTTAGCCGAAGCGGGGTTCACCTTACTACCCGCCAAAGCCGATATTGCTGTTAAAGGCTTCTTTGCTCCAAGAATCCCTATACTTCTCTATTTCTGGGAAGGCGAAGAGGGTATACCATCTGCATGTCAGATTCTTTTCAATAGTACGATCTCAGAGCAAATGCATATGGAAGATATCTCCGCATTGTGCGGCATTATTAAAACCCAGGTTATTAGTCAATACACAAGAACAATATCAAAACTACCAAAATTTATGCAAAGTGTGATACTGAGTTGAAACGCAAAGCTATTGAAAATGCCTATCCAGATTTGATAGATAGCAATCTTCCTGATTGGAACAAAGATGTAGCATTACTTGACTGGCTTTCGAATCTCAAGTAGCTTAAAGGCGCTTAAATAATAAGTGGGGAGCATGCAGGAATCGTTAAATTATTCGCGAAATGGTTGTGTATATTTCAAAAGGGGGAGTAGAGTTGGGTTTATTAAGTGGATTATTAGGCAACGCATCAGAGGTTGACGCTCAAGCAATAGAAAAAGAACTTGAGATGATCCTTATGGAGGCAGAACAAATCCAGAAGGCATTCAAACTTATTAGGGACCTTCTAGTTTTCACCGATAAGCGTTTGATATTAGTGGATAAACAGGGGGTCACTGGTAAGAAGGTTGAGTATCACTCTATACCATACAAAAGTATTACTCATTTCAGTATTGAATCAGCGGGTCATTTTGATTTGGATGCTGAGCTGAAAGTTTGGATTTCTGGGACACATGAGCCAATCTCGAAGGAATTTAAAAAGGATAAGAATATTTATGACGTGCAAAGAACACTAGCTAAATACGTTAGCAAGTAATTTTAGTACACTTATTATCAAGTAAAGGTTGGAGGATTATCCAACCTTTACTTGTACATATGGAGAAAAACTTGATTACGAGTATCACCAGAAAATTCAGGTCGAACTTCCCGTTCTGAATTACTTTGACGTCTAAGCAGGCAAGACGCTTTTTCCCCCGACCCCTCTCCCATACCTTGCAATCCCCCTCAAAAAAGCTATAATTAGAAATAGGTGGAAATTAAAAAGTCGCCGTGACCTGAAAGTGTTAGCGCACTTCCAGGCACGCGCAGGTGAAACGGCACCTACACGTAACAGACTGTCCACGACGACATTTTTATTATACAATGCTGCCCGTTTATGCACAAGCAAGGTGCCTGTGCTGTAGGTGAAGCGAGTATAATAAGCGTCGCCAGGGAGCAGACTGTGCGGCTTCACGCAGCAGGAGATCAGCCTATTCCTGACCCAGACAGCGGAAAGGAACTGTTCGTGTACCGGTTATGCGAACCGCTTTTCTGTTCACAGCCGGTTTGCTTCCGGTTGATGGGCTCAGGTATTTAGGATTCAGCAAAAAACGAAGCATAGCGCATGTGTAGGGTAAAAAAAACCTCGCATGCGCTTTTTAATTTCCCCTATAAAAGCAGACGGCAGGACCGGGTCATGACCCGGGGCCTTGCCGCTGCTTGAAATAGGGGGTAGATTAGGATGTTGGATTATAGAAAAATGTATTTTCAGCTTGCGGCAAAAGTTGCAGATGCCATGGATATTCTTTTAAAAGCACAGCAGGAGGGAGAATCCGAATTCATGAATGAAGAGCCCGTACCGGGGCTCAAAGTCCTGGCCATTAAAGATGAAGACCATGATCCTGAATAGGGAAAGAGGATCACGCCTTGCTTACACACAATAAGTGTCAGTGGGATGATATAAGATCAACTTAATGATTTACCTGGGATTCCCCCTAAGAATACATTAAGTCCCTTCCCTCATTTTGCCGGGAAGGGACATCTTTTTACGTCTGTTCAAGGAAAATATGAACTACGAACAAACTGGGCATTGGTTATGATTAAAAGTATCGCTGCTAAAATCGAACAGCTTTTCCGCACAAAATCCGAAGAACCATCTATAAATCAACCACCTCTACAGCTTCTTACACACGTATTACATTGCCAATTTGCAGTAAAAATATTACATCTGGGCTCTATCGATAATTAAAAAAATTATATTTGCCTACCTCAATTTTTTAAATAGTTGTAACCTTTTACCCTCTTTTTTTACTCTATATTATAATAGAAAGGGGAAATGTCTAATGAAAAAACTGATACCCATACTTTTAACCGTGATCATGTTATTAGGTACCCAAGTAGCATTAGGTGCTACAGCGTCCAAACCCAGCTCAAGCGGAGTTATACGTCCCGCCGCCTTCCAAACTATCTCAGACGGCCAATGCAGTATTGTAGACAACGGGGATGGTACAATAAAGATTACTGGGTCAACCTCAACCTACTATGCAGTCGATGAAATTGGACTAAAATTGAGTCTACAGTGTTATTCTGAAGGAAAATGGACCACGTTAAGTAATTATAGTTACAATAAATACAGCACAGATTATGTTTATGGGGGAAAGGCAATTGGAGTATCGAGAGGATACAATTATAGAGTAGTTGCCCAACACTCATCATTGGATGGTGGTATGAACGAGGGCGGTCAGTCTTACTCGGATTCTATATATATTCAATAACTAAAAGAATAAGCCTTGCATTTCCTCTATATCAATAACGCCAAGGCTTATTCTTTTCATTTTATCTAATAGAGTTAGCAATCTTACAAATTTCTTCTTCATTTATCTTTCCCTTAATCTGAAGCAGCAGGCCCCTTGTTTGCCAATTGAGAGTATTAATACCGTTCTTACTCATAAATAAGGTAGCAGGGCTACCGTTGACTGACAGATCCTTAGTAACAGTATCATCCGTATCATACAGTGTTCCATGTGAAATTCCATTAGCACTGATTTGTTGGCTAAATACAATTACGTTTTCTTTTAGATTGTATTCAATAGTAATTTGACAAACATCTTTCCCTTGGGAAGCAAGGATAACTCTCCTTATATTAGCTTCATGGGGGAGGTAACTCGGAGTGGCTAACTTAAAAGGAACAGACGCTTGGGCTTCTTCTAAAGTAGCTTCCTTTTCGGTAATATCCCCTATATCCTGTACTTTCGGAGTACCAGGCTGATTGTCTTGTTTATAGGTTCTGATTTTATTATGTGTGGTTTTACCGACTATATAGTTAAAAAACTCACCTATCTTCCCCCCTAAGGCATTTGCATTATGTGGGTATAGGAAGTTTATTGAACCGATTGAAATGAGGATTATTGCCGCAACAATGACTCTTTTTCGGTTTGAGAAAAGTTTTTCTCTTGTTGGGATACTTTTTGTTTCTAATATCTGCTGCTTTATCTTCTGCCACTGATCATCTATATTTGGAACCTCAGTGGCGGCATCTAATTCTTTGGACATTTGACTTTTTATTATTCGCTCAAGTTCTTTTTCTGATAAGGCCATTGAAGCTCCACCTCCTCATTTAGGTCAATATCTTGATTTATTAGTTTTCTAAAAGCTTCCTTTGCCCTATGTAATCTAACTTTAGTATTTGATAGGTTTATACCTAATAAATCAGATATTTGCTGTAAGGTTAAGTCGGCATAATACTTTAGAACTAAGATTTGATTATCTTTATGCTTTAACTTAGTTAAGGTATTATTTATATCTTCTTTAAGTACAATATCGTCTTCTTCACTATATAAAAGAGTTTCTTTGTGAAAATCTGTCATTGGTGTAATCTTTTTGTGGTAGTTATTCTTTAACATATGTTTCGCCTCATTCAGGGCAATCGAAGTAACCCATGACGCGAAGTTATCCTTAGAATTTAATTGATTTAGTTTACTATAGGCTATTACAAACGCCTGCTGTACGGCGTCTTCCGATATGTATTTATCTTTGGTGTAGAAGTATATAGTTTTATATACTTTTTCATAATTTTGCTTAACCAGAATTTCAAATATATCTATTTTTTCACCATATAAGTCCATTATTTACTCCACCTTCCTATATAGATAATTCAAGGCATCATTACATAAACCTCCTAAATAAAAAAAAATCACATATGATGTAACCTTTTACCATGTTCTAGATCTCTATATAGAGAATGGGGGAATCTGATAGAGAGGAGGATCTGAGAGTAACTATATTTTAAGTCGTAGTCGCTAATGTCCAGGGAGAAAATTATTAAGGAGGAAAAAGTATGAAAAAGGTATTAGCCAAAATATGTTCTTTAGCGGTGATTGCACTTCTATTTACCACAAGTACAGTTAATGCGCAAGCTAAACAAACAAATGACGAACTAACTAATACGGTTATCTCGAAGAAAGTATTTAAAGAGGAAAAAGATTTACACAAATTGTTTGATAAAGCAGCAAAAGGAATATCTGATGTTCCCATGAAAGATGCCAATAAGTCAATTATTAAAAACCTTAATACATCTGAACAGGTACCATTAAATACTTTAAAAACAGTGCAGTTAATTGAATCAGAAAATTATAAGGATGGAAAAGTTAAAAATTCATATGCATTGACTTATTTTGCGGATGTTAACGAAAAAAATCTGACAGGGGAAAGTGATGAGAGTTTTAGTACTATGGGGAGTGGGAATTATGAAGAAACTCCTGATTGGGATAAAACTGGAGGAGTCAGAGCTTATGGAACTATCTATTATTTTACAGAAAACTATTCAGGAGAAATTAACAGGTGGAAAATTACTAGAGCTAAAGGCGGATGGAATTCATATGATAGTACAATAGCTATGTCTAATCGTTCTCTTGAAGCCTTAGAGTACGGATACCAAAGTAATATGGTTATACCTTTACAGTATAATGATACGACCAACCTTTCCACCAACACTTACGATATATACTACGGCTTTAACTATATTTATGAAAACGGAGACAAGATGCTTGCTACAAAAAGTAAAGTTACCTTATCAAAAGCCGGTTCATCCTGGACCTTCGAATTCGACTGTGAGCTCCCCTAAAATCCGGCAAGAAATTTTTCGCAAATATACGTAATACCAAAAATTATCTAAAATATTCCAAGCTGTTGGTTTTAACCGACAGCTCGGAATATAGTTATTGTATAATATTTGAGTGTCAAAATGTTGTTAGAAACTGTAATCTGAGTAAGGGTTGGAGTAGGACAACGCCGACCGCGACACTACGGACTATCTCTACATATGCGATGTCGGACATAATTATGGCCTTGGACTATTTCGAGGCCGTCGTCTTTGTCTTTAAATAAAAACTTAGCGCTTTTGATGATCAGTAGGCCATGACGAACGTTATGATGTTTTAAAACTGGTATTACCCCATTTTATTAAGGGAGGAAAATATTAAATGAGAAAACTAATTTACGTGCTTGCAGTTATTTTGATGGTATTATTAATTATAGGTTGTAATAAAACTTCACCTCCAGTAGATTTAAAGATAAGTCAACATTTTACTGTGATATCAGAAGATTCAAGTAAATATATTGGGCAGATAACTATACAAAATAACGCAATATATGAATTGATTCCAATGAGTGTAACTGTACAGATGAGAGTTAAGCATAAAGAGGGAATTGACCGAGTAGATTCAACTCCACTTCAGTTAGTTGCTAAAGAAATCAAAAGTGAAAAAAATAAAGAGTATGTGTATGAAGTAGAAATACCTAAGAAAGTATTCGCTGTTTACGAAAACACAGATAACAACAATATTGAAATTTGCACTAGAGGTTTATTTATGGATAAAGACGTAGTTATTCTAGATTCATTCCAAAGTAATACGGAAAGCTTAGTTAAAAACTAAATATGTCATCTCTATCCTTGTTTTCCCCCTTGGAGCTTGTGTGCTTGTTACCTACGCAATAGTGCGCAGTAGACCGTATTTAAAACGTAAAGCCAAGAATGATAATGAACTCTTACAGAAGATGGATAAACTAATCAAGTTGTAGAAAAAATCTGAACAGTGACCAACTGTACAGTATTCCTCTGATATTGCTTATTAATATTAAGAAGGAGAAAAAAGGTATATGCGTTATTTTTTGACCGGCTTAATTTTTGGTGTTCTTGGTATAATCATTTCTTTTCTTTTGCCAAACTCTGATATGGTTATGTATGCTCTGTTTATAATTGGATTCGTTCCAATCATAATATCTGGTTTAATGTCCGGGGCTTATGTGAGTGGTGATAGAGTCAGAGGGAATTATTCGGATTCTAAAGATTTTAATGAACGTTCAGGTATGTCAACCAAATTATTCTTATTCGGGATACCTTGCGTGTTGGCCGCAATAGCTGCAATTTATCTAAAATAATATATGGATTCACGAGTTGTATAAAAACAGTACCGGCGGCACATTCCGATCTACTGGTGCTGCTTTATGTAACCTTATTTATAGGACTCAAATAGTGGAAAGAATCTATCTTTACTGGATCCTACACACCTTTTGAATCGAATTTTAATAACTGCATATCATGGAGCAAACAAACATTTCGGGCCGGCCATTCGCCGCTAGTGGCGAATTGGAGTTTTGTTATTTATCCATGTAATAAGTTTTGAATTGTAAGATGATAATTTCGTCCTAAATATAGTACACTCTAAACTGGCTGAAGGGTGGATTTTACCCTTTTCGGTCTGGCAGTGGAATTTCCTTGTCAACATTGCCTTTGCTCGATTGTGGTTCGCGGTCAACAATTGTGTTTTATGTTGTTTCACCGACAAAGGAAAGAGCAATAACAAACAAATTAGATGAAAGGTTAAGAAAATGATTGAATATAAACGTGTAAAAGAATTTACAGAAGAACAACTTGAAGATTTGTTCTTATCAGTTGATTGGTTTTCAGGAAAATTCCCTGCGAAATTGAGAACAGCATTTCAAAATTCCAGCAAAGTTGTTTCGGCATGGGATGACATTAAGCTTGTAGGGCTTATTCGAGGTTTAGATGATGGTGTATGGCAGGCAACGATTGATTGTTTATTGGTAAATCCACAATATCAAGGTTATGGAATTGCTTCAACATTAGTGAATTCTTTATTGCAGGACTACAAAGATTTTCTTTACGTTGAAGTAGTTCCTGATGAAAAGAAAAATGTAAGTTTCTATCAGAAGCAGGGTTTTGAAATAATGGCGGAAGGAACACCTTTGCAATTTAAAGGCTGTGGTTGGAAATGAGATAAATTCCAGTTTATAGATAAGATTAGGAGCGAAGCCCTAGAATGTTTGGAAAGAGTGTTTAATCAATAAGTTAATTATAAGCGGGTAGATATAATCTATAAGTATTTTGCAGTGATCGATTCCTTACAGTTTCTTAAGTCCCCAGGGGTTCCTTCAAAAAGAATTTGTCCGCCTTTGCTGCCGCCCTCAACCCCTACGTCAATAATCCAATCGGCATTACGAATGACATCCAGGTTATGCTCTATGACAATAACTGTGTTGCCCTTCTCAACAAGACGGTCAATAAGATTCAAAATGCCGGTGATATCGGACATATGCAAACCGGTTGTAGGCTCATCCATTATATAAATATTGCCCTTTTTGCTTAATTCCTTGGCAAGCTTTAAGCGTTGACATTCTCCACCGGAAAGGGTGTCTAAGGGCTGGCCCAGGGTCATGTAATGAAGACCCACATCAACTATATACTTCAGCTTGTTTTTGATTTCTTTTTGGCTAAAAAAGTTCACGGCTTCGGCGATGGTCATTTCAAGCACTTCAACAATCGACCGGCCATTATACTTATACGCCAAAACCTCATGCTTATACCGTTTACCGCAGCATTCCTCACAGAGGGTTTCAACTGAATCCATAAAGGAAAGATCTGTTTCTATATAACCCCGCCCTTTGCAAGCCTCACAGGCACCCTCTGAATTATAACTGAACAATCCGGCGCTTACCTTGTTTTCATCGGCAAATAATTTACGAATTTGATCCATGATTCCAGTAAAGGTGGCCGGATTGGAACGTAGATTTGCACTGACTGCGGACTGGTCGATAATGATAGCATCTTTATATTCCTTGGCAAAGACACCATTAACAAGGGTAGACTTGCCGGAACCGGCAACTCCAGTAACCACAGTGAAGATCCCTTTAGGTATTCTTAGACTGACATTTTTCAAATTGTGTAAATTACTCTTTTTCGTTTCTAAGAAATCATTGCTTGTCCTTGGCTTACTCTTAATCGGCAGGCTCCTGCCGATGTATTCTCCAGTAAGTGTCTTGGCTGTCAGAAGGTCGCTATAGCTGCCCTCAAACATGATCCGACCACCGTTGGCACCGGCTTGGGGCCCAACATCAACAATAAAATCGGCAACCCTTATCACATCAGGGTCATGCTCAACCACTATCACCGTATTGCCTTTATCTCGCAATTTTACCAGCAGTTCGTTAAGTCTGTGCACATCTCTGGGGTGTAACCCGATACTTGGCTCATCGAAAATATACATGACATCCGTCAAGCTGCTGGTCAGGTGCTTGACCATTTTAACACGTTGGGATTCGCCGCCGGATAATGTGGAAGTTTCCCTATCCAAGCTTACATAATCCAGCCCTATTTGAATTAAATCCTTCAAGCGCTCAGTCAGATTTTTGATAATAGGTTTTACGTTATTATCAGTAATTTTTTGGATTAATTCCAGGAGCTCATCCACCTGCAGAGCCGTAAAATCCGCTATGGAATAGCCCATGATTCTCGACGCTAAAATACTTTCGTCATAGCGTTTGCCCCCGCAATTATGGCACTGCTGTTCAGTGATGAATGGCTCAATTTTCTTCCTTGACGCCTCGGATTTTTCAAACTCGGTTTTGATGTTCTGACTTATGAATCTCTCAACAAGACCTGCATAAGTGGAGTTCATTCCTTCAACGATGGCCGAATTGATTTTTACCGGTTTAGAATAGGCAAGCTTGTCGTATTCCTCTTTCGAATAATCCTTGATTTTTTTGTCACAATCAAAAAAGCCTGTTGAGGCATACATTTTCCACTGCCAATTACCAGGTTTATAGCCCGGCAACAATATCGCCCCTTCGTTTAGCGACTTTTCTTTATCCAAAGCTTTGTCAAGATCAAGGGTTACGATCCTGCCGATACCCTCACAAGTCTTGCACATTCCATTTGGGTCATTAAAGGAAAAATAATGGGAAGGGCCAATCTGCGGCTGTCCAATTCGTGAAAACAGCAGCCGGATTAATGGGTTAATATCTGTTATTGTTCCGAGAGTTGACCGGGAGTTTCCGCCTATCCTTTTTTGATCAACAATAATCGCTAAGGACAGGTTTTCAATGGCATCAACGTCCGGATGACCATACTTAGGCAAAAAACCTTGAATAAATTTGCTGAAGGTTTCATTCAATTGCCGACCGGCTTCCTGGGCAATCGTTTCAAAGACAATCGATGATTTGCCCGACCCTGACACTCCGGTAAAAATTGTTATCTTCTTTTTGGGGATTTTTAAACTGATATTCTTTAAGTTATTGGCACGTGCACCTACTATTTCGATACATTTATGTTCCATATTATATCTCCGTTTAAAATTTCTTACTAAATAATGTGTCTATTATCCTATTTAACTATGCGAAGAAGTCTCAACCCGTCTATAGTATGAAGCATACACTAAAAATCCGTTACCAGAAATGGACAGTTGGGGCAAATTTTTAATTAGTACAATCAAAGATAAAAAGACGTATTTGTGTTTATCCTTGACTTTTGGGAGATACTAATTCTCGGAGGTGGGAAAGTTTGAAGAGTCGTTTAGCAAAGGATACTTTACTTATTGGAGCAGTGTCTGGGATAGCAGCGAAATTAATTCAGGATCTGTTAGGAGCAATCATCATTATGTTTTTTTTACCTTCGTACCTTAACTGTGTTCGAATCGCAGGAGGACTCTTGCTAACGCCCGAACAAGTACTCTCAGGTATGTTTTGGCCAACATTGCTAGGTTTACAAATTGACATGGTTGTAGGAGTTGTAGTTGCAATAGTGGCTGTACTTATCTTTCAACACTGGGGTAACGATTACTATAAGATCAAAGGTCTCATGGTAGGATTAATTGCGTGGGTGTTATTGTATTCTACATTAAGTCGATTTCTGAGTAGTGTTCACCCTTCAGGATCAGTATTGCAAGCGGAATTATCTTTTTTAACACATATAATTTTTGGTTTATCCCTACCTTCGTGTATTATTTGGTTACGTAAATTCAAAAATTCTAATAGCCATGAAACTCAACCGGAATGAAGAATTATATTTATTTATTGGCTTCGTCATGCTGCCCCAAAATCGGAAACGTTTCCGATTTTGGGGCAGTCCATTTAAATATGGTTTGTCACACCTATGGAACCCAACAGGCCGCCTCCCTTGCCGTCGGCGGGCAGGGGGAAGGGTTGCCGAATTTGAGTTATTCCCAGGCCCTTACTCTCTTAGTAGTCCCGGAAGAAGACCGGGCTCAGTTCATCGCAGAATTGGATGTGGAAAGCATGTCTATTCGCGAACTGCAAAAGGCAGTTAAGGAGCGGAACCAGGCACTTCAGGAACGGGATCAGGCCATTTTGGAAAGAGGGGATATCCAGAAAGCCTTAAATAATCAAGTGAGCAAAATATCCCAGCTGACCACTGAGCGGGACAACCTGAAGAGTAAGCCAGAGGAGTTAAGTAAGTCCAAAGGGGAGATTGAGACCAGGGCCGGGAAATTGCAGTCGGAGTTGAACTCCATCAAGAAAAGCACAGAATACACTTCCATCCAATAAATGAGTAAGAACCTTACTGCTGCTTATCACAAGTCCTGCGCTAATAAAGTCGCCTTTTTATATGAGAGCCTGAATAAAACCTTTAAGGAACTGATCTTTGAGCTGAGCAGGTATGCACCCGGGGATAAGGACGCTCATGAAGCTTATAAAACTAAGACTGTCGATTTTTTGACGAAAGGTTTGAAACAAATGTATGAAACAGATATAGGACACTTAATGTAGTTTTGGCATCCCTACTTTCGCAATCCATAAGCTTTTAGTTTACACTCAACTTCCACTTCTATAGGCATTGTCGGGTAAACCTCATTCCAATTTAAAGATTTGAAAGCCTCGGGTTCATGTCTCCGAAAGGCCTTATGAAAACCTAGATAGTCTGCCTTGAGCTCTTTTTGAGATTTTTGGATAGCGGTTTTTACCTGTTGTGCAATGGTTTCAGCAAAAAGCAATTCTAATTCTTTAATGGTCTCTGGATCAGAAAGATCGAGATATTCTCCATATTCCTCCATAACCATTCCCTCCGAAGTCACTTTAACCAGAATGGATGGATTTCCTCCATTTATGATGGGCTTAAAGGTTGTGTCTTTCTTTCTAACCTCGTAAGTGTAGGTATTTTCCTCTGTTTTCGCTACTACAATAGCTTGGTTCTTCTCTACCAGCCAATTAGCGGCTTGGACTTCCTCGCCATTAAGCCAGGCTACCAGCTTCGAGTCCTTAAAGACAGCAGCCCCATCTCGAAGAATTAGATTTTCGCCTGTCTGAAGTAAAGCACGGGAGCCATAAGCTGTTCCATTGGAACCCTTTAAGTCGGAGAGGAAGTCTAGAAAATCCCTAGTTCTGATAATCGAGATTTGCTCGGAAAAACAGCCCATATTCACCAATGCTGCTGAAGGGCGGTCTTCGAACTTTTCATTAAGGGATAAAAGATCTCGCGCTTGGGCGTTTTGGACAAAAACCAGTCGAAGCTGCATAGCCAAATCAGGCTCGCGCAAGAGATAATTGATCAGGTCTTGAAAACTTTCCCGCCTGGCGATGTCTTCACCGATTGCCACCGCCCGCAGGTGACTTAAAGAAATTCTCCGACTGAGACTAGCTTGTGCCTGTTGGATTGCTTGCAGGATGCTATCTGCATCCTTGCTGATTACAAAACTTTGAGTTGTTGGCCCTTCATGGGCTGAAATAGGCTTGGCAAGCTGGAAGGTGACTTTGTATTTGGCACTGCTGGAATTTGAGGGGAGATCAATGCCAATCCCTAATACAAAGGCGGTGCTGTTCACATCGTGGAGATCCCAACATCCGGGTGTAAGTATCAAAAGAGGGAGAAGGCAGAGTAATCTTAATTTATTTCTCATCTTACCCTTCCTTTCTTGCGGATAATCGCTAAAAGAAGGGTCATTACGGGGAGCAGATAAACCATTGGCACAGTGAAGACTGTAAGATAAAGGCGTAAAATCTCATGCCAGTTCTCATTAGGCAAGAAGTAAGCAATTGTAACGGGAATTGCCGTTACCAAGAATAAAATCCATTTTCGGGGGGTCAGCTTAAACAGCTGAAATATGCTTGAATTCAGAAGGTGAAGATAAATAGCCAGAGTTGTAAACATGGCAATTAGCCAGGGCAAGGTGAGGAGAAGCCCAAATCGTTCTACGGGAAAACCGGGTAACTCAAGGATGTTTACAACGTTGATCCCGGGCAGAACAGATTCCCTAACATTGTCTACACATAGAATACCAATTGCGGCAGCTGTATGAATAAAGCCAAAGAAAACCGTTAAATTATAGGCGAACAAGGAGGTTTTTATTCCTTCTCTAATTTTGAGGAAAAAGGGGGCCGCAAATAAGAGCACTTCCGGTCCTTGATAGGCCCCCAGAAATAAATAGGTGCCTTTCAGAACAGGTAGGATTCCGTTCTCCAGAACAGGCAAAAATTTTTCGAGTTTGATTGTGGCAATGAATAGCAGAGCCAAGAGAAGTAAGGGAATCACTAAGAAAGGCAGGAGAAGCTGAAAGAAACGGATAATCGGGATGAGCCCGTAGGAGACTAACCAAATGAGGGATAAAGCAAATATTGCCAGAGGCACTATAGGGGGGGTTAAGGGAAGAAACAACAATTTATTAATTAACACAGTTTCATAAAAGATGGAACTGAGGAAGCTAACCCAGAATAAGAGATAAAGAATTGAAATCAAGAAACCTAGAGGCTTTCCCCAGATGATCTGCAGGTATTGAAAATAGTTCATTGTAGGAAAGCGCGCTGCTAATTTAATAAACAAATAGACAAAGAGGCTGCCGATGAAGGCACCGATAAGGATAGAAAGCCAAGCATCCTGATTGGCTGCCGCAACTGTGCTCTTTGAAAAAGTAAACACTTCATATTCAACGATGCTTAGGACTAACAAAGGCAGGAGGGCGCGGTTGTGAAGTCGATCCTCGCTTACATTGCTTTCTTTAGGCAAAGTATCATCCTCCTTTCCCTTTTAGAGGATTCTGAGGCTTATAAGTATCGTCAATAGGCATCTCTTCAGAATTCTCGCGCAGGAGAGTATGCCCCCAGGCACTAACTTCCATGGTTGCCAGGGGTGCCATGTAGGGAATACCAAAGGATTTTAAGGTGGAGAGATGAATGCAAATCAAGAAGAAAGCCAGGGCAAAACCGAATAAGCCCAAGAAGCTGGAAACAATCATTGTCAAGAATTGAATCATCCTGATGGCAGTACGCAGATCATAATCGGGAATGGCAAAGGAAGACATCACTGTCAAGGTAACGACAATCACCAAGCCTCCTCCAATCGTATTAGTAAACAGTCCGGCGATTAGCAGAGTAATGCCGGAAAATAGCGCTATACTAGAGCCCATCAAAGACGGCATTCTAATTAGCATCATCCGAAAAGCTTCGGATATCCCCATCATCAGAAAAACTTCAAAATAAACAGGGAAGGGTGTGCCTTCCCGCGAGTCTAAGATAAGAAGAAGCAGACGGGTTGGGATCATTTCCGGATTATAAGACAGTAAAGCGATATAAAAGCCTGGCAGGCAGCCAGCAAGCAACAACATAATATAGCGAGCAAGTTTAAAAAAGCTTGCTGCAAAAAACCAACGACTGGAAACATCATCAGGGGTATCCATAAGATCGAAAAATGTGCTGGGAGCCAGTAAGACGTCTGGACTGCCATCTAGCAGGATAACTGCTCTTCCCTGGAACAAAGCACTAACCGCCACATCAGGTCGCTCACTCACTTCAACTTGGGGAAATGGGCTAAGGGTTGAGTCCTCAATATTTCTTTGGATGTAACTGCTTTCATATAAAGTTCTTGCTTTAATAGTCCGGAGTCTTTGCTTTATTTCTGCAATGATGCCGGGGTTGGCAATATTCCCTAAGTAAATTAGCAGCACTTCTTTAGGGGCCAGACTCCCTAGAGAAATAGTTTCGGCTACCAGTTCCGGTGTGGGGATTAGATTTTTTATTAAATCCAAATTATAATGCCCATCCTCTGTAAAGCGCAGCTTTGATCCGCGTAAGAGCTGGCTGCTATCGCGAACGATAGTGCTGACCACGGGTAACCTTTGAGGAGAAGTAGCTTCTTGAGAAACATTTTCAGGATGTTCTTCTAGCTTATGAAAGGTGGTATCATTATTAATTCTTTGAGGGTGGCTTCTTTTCCAGAAGTTAAACATTTACGCACCTCAGTTTATTAAGTCCGCTACTATTATCCCAAGGCTTGGGATAATATATGTATATAAAAATACTCCCCTCCCGGTAGTCGGTTCTGGAATCCAGTCATTGAACCGCCTGCCTTGAGGGGAGTATATTAATTTATTAAAGGTCTCTACAGATAATTAAAAGTCTAAACCGCCGTGGTGAATTAATCGATTTGCCAGTCAATCGGCACTCTATTCTTTGAAATCAAGAAGTTATTAGTGCGTGAAAAGGGTTTGCTGCCAAAAAAACCTCTGCTGGCAGATAAGGGGCTGGGGTGTGCTGATTCGATGATCAAATGCTGGGAATTAGTAATAAGGTTCTTTTTAGACCGAGCATTATTACCCCATAAGATAAAGACCACGGGATCAGATTTCTCATTAACCAAGGAAATAATTCGGTCGGTAAAAATTTCCCAACCTTTGTTTTGATGGGAATTTGGTTTGCCTGCTTCAACAGTCAGTGAAGTATTAAGCAGTAATACCCCTTGCTCCGCCCATTTTTTCAGACTGCCGTGCCGAGGGATTTGGCATCCCAGGTCGGATTGAAGCTCTTTAAAGATATTCTGAAGTGATTTTGGAAAGGGTACTCCAACATTGACGGAAAAACTAAGACCCATCCCTTGACCGATATTAGGATAGGGGTCTTGTCCTAAAATGACTGTCTTCGTATTTTCATAAGAGGTATATACTAACGCATTGAATACATCGTCCTTCTTCGGAAAGATTTGTTTGTGACGATATTCGTTTTTTACCCATTCAAGGAGCTGAATATAATAATCCTTTTTGATTTCCTCGTCGAGTAGTTTTTTCCAATCAGCTTGAACTGTCATTTATTATTAATCCCTCCTCTACGTCCCCGCCACTTCGGCTAACTTTTTTATAACACAAAGGAAAAGGGGTAGCAACAGGTGCAGCCCCTTTTCCTTTGTGTTAATTTATTCTGTTTCACTGAGCGGAGTTTCTAGGGTGCCGGGATGGGGCGCATCGCCCATAGCAAGTGCGGCATTGTCCAACAGGATCTCCTGCTGGTTTTTCTCCTCAGCTTAAACGGAAGACCCTGCTGATAGTAGTAATCCTCATCAACTCTGTGATTCCAATGATCTGCTGCACAGGATATACTGTATCTTAGAGGCGTTTAGTTTTTATGACGGGTTATTACTTTACCATGCAGGAAACTTGCCACTGTATTCCATATTTATCGCTAAACTTTCCGTATAAGGGACTAAAGAAGGTTTCCTGCAACTCCATTTCTATAGTGCCGTCCTCAGACAATACATCGAAAACACTCTTTGTTGCTTCTTTGCTATCAAACTCCAAGGAGAAAGAAATATTATTTCCCGTATTATAAGGGTTGCCGGGAAAGGTATCTGAGAAACGTATGACATGACCATCTTTTCTTAGTTCGGCATGCATCACGAGATTCTTAACCTGATCCGGGATTGGAAATGCTGGATTTGGTGGAGCGTCTGCAAAATGCAAGATTTGAGTTTCTCCCCCTAAAGCTACTTGATAGAAGTTGACGGCTTCTTCGCAGTTGCCATTAAAAACAAGGTACGGTATTAACCAATCACTCATTTTAAGACCCTTCTTTCGTTTATTGTCCATTATATTATGTTCAGTACTGATTCCAATAATGCCCACAAGTTTTTGTCTGGGACATGCTCTATAATGAGAACATTAGAGAAAAGTTGAAAGGGGTAAGAAACCCATGAGGATTTTACATACATCAGATTGGCACTTGGGGCGTACCCTCGAAGGGCGTAGCCGGTTTGATGAGCAAGTCGCCTTTATTGAGGAATTATCCGGTATCGTTGAGGACAATGCAGTGGACCTTATTCTGATTGCCGGAGATATTTTTGATACTGTTAACCCCCCAGCTGCAGCGGAAGAACTTTTTTACGAAGCTTTGAATCGATTGTCTGCCGGAGGGAGGCGTGGGATAGTTGCAATTGCCGGAAATCACGATAACCCTGAACGACTTTGTGCAGCCAGCCCTTTAGCGGTGCGACAGGGAATAACGTTATATGGCCTTCCGAAAGAGGTGCTTTTGCCAAGCCCCAGCCTGTTTACCCAACTGAACCCAGGAGATGGTTCAACTGTTAGAAGAGCTAGGGCAGGCCAAGGGTGGATGGAGTTAGCTATTCCTAATTGCCCGCCAACTATTGTAGCTATGCTGCCCTATCCATCGGAATCACGACTCAACGAGGTCTTAAGTGAAAGTTTAGATGAAAATATCCTGCGGGAAGAGTACTCTAAGCGTGTTCAACAACTATTTACCACCTTTGCTCAGCATTTTCGCCCGGATGCAGTTAATCTTGGGATAAGTCATCTTTTTGTCCGGGGGGGAGTAGAATCCGAATCAGAGCGGCCAATTCAACTGGGCAGTGCCCCTACAGTTGAAGTAAATGCTTTGCCGGTTGGGGCCCAATATGTTGCTCTTGGGCACTTGCACCGTGCCCAGTCTGTCAAAGGTGCCCCTATTCCAACTCGTTACTCGGGTTCGCCGCTGGCTTATAGCTTCTCAGAAACCGGCTATGCCAAATCTGTGGTTTTAATCGAAGCCTATCCCGGTCAAGAGGTAACAACTCAGGAGATTTTCCTGCGTTCGGGATACCCTTTGGTCAAATGGCGGGCCAAAGAAGGGCTTGCTCAGGTGCAGCAATGGATTGATGAAGGTAAGGATCTCAACGCCTGGATTGATTTAGAAGTCTTCGTGCCAAACGCGTTGCAAGCTCAGGATATTCATAATCTGCGCCGGCAGAGAGAACGACTTATTAATATCCGTCCTGTTTTTCCCGAGACTGAGAAGATTGCTGCCGAGGCTCGCTCGAAATTACCTATTGACGAGCTTTTCCGCAAGTTCTATCAAGATCGTATGGGTGGAGCGGAACCGGAGCAGGAACTTGTTGCTATGTTTTTGTCATTAATTAACCCGGATGACAATGAGACGACTTCAATAGCAGAGCAGCAAATTGTGGTCGATAAGGAGGCTGAGACTGCATGAGGCCCATTAAACTAAGGATAGCAGGCTTAAATAGTTTTAGGGAAGTCCAAGAGATCGACTTCTCCAAACTATGTGAAACCGGGGTGTTTGGAATTTTCGGTGCTACCGGCAGCGGAAAATCGACGATTCTGGATGCAATTACTCTGGCTCTCTATGGTACCGTAGAACGAGCTGCGAATAATACTCAAGGGATACTTAACCACGCCGAAAACCTGCTTACAGTAGAATATAGTTTTTCCTTAGCTGTAGGGGATCAACGGAAAGTTTATCGTGCGGAGCGGGCCTATAAACGATCCGGGGATCGTACGGTTAAGGCCTCAACCTGCCGGCTGGTGGAAATAAGCGATGAAGTGGAAACTGTTTTAGCCTCTAAGGCTGATGAAATGACGAAAATGATTGAGGGTGTATTGGGCCTTAATGTTGAGGATTTTACTCGGGCTGTAGTTCTTCCTCAAGGGAAATTTGCTGAATTTCTCACCATTAAACCCAAAGATCGGAGATCAATGTTAGAACGACTGTTTTCTCTTGAAGCTTATGGCAGGGAATTATCTGCCCGACTCTCGGAACAACTGGAAAGCACAAAATACAATTTGAACGGTGTAGAACAACGACAACAGGGGTTAGGAGACGCTTCGTCAGAACGAGTTAGGGAAGCAGAAAAAGATTTAGAAAGCTCTGAATCAAAGGCCAAGAGTATAACAGAAGACTTAAGGATTTTAAAACAACAATATGATGAAGCTAAGGAAGTCTGGAGGCTGCAAGAACAATTACACCAGCTAAAGGATACAGAGACTCGGCTTTCAGCAGAACAAGCAATCATTGACAACTATGCGGAGCGCTTAAGTCTGGCAGAACGTGCGGAATCAATCCGTTCACTCCTGGAAGAGATACTATTCTCAGAGGCTCGATTTCAAGAGGCTCGAGGTCAAGCTGAGGATTCGGCGACAAAACTTAAGGCAGCCAGGCTTGATAAGGAAAAGGCGGAAAGTATGTGGTTGGAGTCAAGCCAAAAACGCCAAGCTACAGAGCCCCTCTGTCTGCGCAGGCTCGAGCAGCTGGAACAAGCTAAAAGCTTGGAAATTGATATCCTGACCAGGCAAGGGAGATTGAATCAAACCCGTCTTGACTATAGTAAACATGAACGAATTCGTAAGGATTTAGAACATAAAATTGGGGCCTCAAATGATCGAAAAACAGTCCTGCAAAAACAATTAAAAGATATTAAAGATGAGATTAATCGTCTTACGGTAGATCCCCAGCAGCGGAGGAGAGTTAATGGATCTGCTCAAGCCCTGGAAAGCTATGATATAGTTTTTAAGCAAGCCAAAGATCTGCAAAAAGACTTAGACAAAAATCTCTTAGAAATGAAAGAACGTCAATCAGAATTGAATGACTCTCAGGAAGAGGTTCGGGCCGCTCAGAAAATAGTAGAGCAGTTTAAAGAGGTACTGAACCGCTTGCTTCAAGCTCCGCCAATCCGTGAAGAAATCCTTAGTGAACAGGCTCAAAGATTAGAACGTGATCGGCATAGAATGGTCAATCTTGAACGGAGTGAGAGGGAAGAAGCTGTAGAGCTAGAGCGGCTGCAAATCATCAGAGAAGATATCCGAAAAATAGAAGCTGAAGTTGCTGCTAAGGAACAGGAGCAGCGACAGATCTCTCAAGCCCTTCAGAATGCCAAGGAGTATGTAGAATTAAGAAGAGTTGAAGTTCAGACATTTGAACAAGAAAACCTGGCGAGTATACTGGCTAAAAATCTGGTAGTAGGAGAGATGTGCCCGGTTTGTGGTTCAACTCACCATCCCCAGCCTGCAAATGAATTGGTTGACGAGAGGGTGGACAAAGCGAGAATTGCCCTTGAGAAAGCCTCAATTGATCTCCAGGCCTTAGAGGAGAAAAGCCAGAAATGGACGACTGAACTCGCTGTAACCAAGGCTCGCTTATCCTCGAATAAGGTTGTAGAGCAGAATCAGGTTAAGCTCGTCGCAGAAAAGCAGCACTCCCTCGCTGCTTATCGAGGGGAATTGACTGAGGCTGATGGTTTAAAAACCAGCCAAGATCTTAAACTACAATTAGTTGAACAAGAATCAATTTTAGCGTCTAATCGCCAGGCTTTTAGCCAGTGGAAAGCAGACCAAGAGCAGTGGGGCCGAAAGTTGGATGATGCTCAGAGCCAAATGGTTGAAAGAGAAAAAAAGCTAAATAGCATAAATGCTCAGATTGCATCTTTAGAAGGAGTAAGCCAAGACCTTCAAAATCGCTTAATCAAAGTGTCTGAAGAACAGGTAAAGCGGAAAGAGATATTGGACGATTTGCGCGGGGAGATTGCTATCAGCGAAATTTCCCGGTTGCAAAATCAGTACTTAAATTGGGATCAGATGTTGGGTACTTTAAATAAAACAATGGCTGGTCTTGAGGAAGAGCTGAGAAAAGCTGGCGAGGCTCAGGAACAGTTTGATCAGGAAAAAATTAATTGTGAGCTGGAACTTCAGAATTTAACAACTATTGGGATTGAGGCAGCCCGGAATTTGGCGGAGCTCCAGAAGAAGTGTGATGATCTAACTGGTGGCAAGAATGCCGCTGATCTTCTTGATCAAGTTAAACAGGAGTTATCCCATGTAACAGAAGCGGAAGAAGCCCTTAGAAAGCTATCTGAAAAAGCTAAAGAAATCTGGACTCAAGCAGAACAGACTCAGGCAGTTAGCCTTAAAACCTTGGAATTATCTCGTGAAGGATTAAAGACCGCGCAGGACAGACTTGACCAGGGCCTCCGGACGGCACAATTCAGGTCTCTAGAAGAGGCAAAAAATGCTTTGTGTCCGGATTCCGAACGGCAGAATATGGAGGAAGCCATCACTGCCTATCGTCAAAATGTTCTGCTCAATAAGCAAAAACGAATAGATGTCGAAGAATTACTTAAGGAACGAATTCTCCTGCCGGAAGAGTGGCTTGCTTGGCCTATTCGCGTCAAAGCACTTGAACAGGCTTATACTGAAGCAATTGAGAGACGAGGTGCCAATCAGCAAAGGTTGGAGAAGCTGAAAGTCACCCATGAGGAATGGATGAACCTAGAAGGGCAGCGTAAAACCCTTGCTCATCGTCATACTTTACTGAAAAACTTGCAGGGTGTTTTCAAAGGGAATGCCTTTGTGGAGTTCATTGCACAAGAACAATTAACCAATGTTTCAATAGATGCCTCAGAGCGGTTAAGGCAGTTAACCAACCAACGTTATGCCTTGGAAGTTGATTCTGAGGGAGGATTTGTTATGCGTGATGATGCTAATGGAGGAGTGCGCAGGCCTGTAAGCAGTCTATCCGGTGGGGAGACTTTCCTCACAGCCCTTGCGCTAGCCTTGGCTCTATCTACCCAGATTCAGCTGCGCGGTGAATCACCGTTGGAATTCTTCTTCCTTGACGAAGGTTTCGGGACTCTGGATGCCGATCTTCTGGAAACAGTTATGAATATTTTAGAGAAACTTCACTTGCAGAGTCTAACCATCGGTATAATCAGCCATGTTCCGGAGCTGAAGAACCGCCTTTCGCGCCGGTTGGTTCTTACTCCTGCTGAGGCTGGCGGGGTTGGCAGCAAAGTCAAGCTGGAGATGGCCTAATTAGCTTGCTTGGGATGGAGATTGACTCCATCCCAATTTCATTATTAAGAGTTTTTGGCCTTAAGAAAAGAGTAGTCAACAAGAATCTGAAATATCTAAAATAATAAGACTGAAAATAAAAGTTTTTTATTAACTTTGAAAATTTAGGGTATTGACTAAAGTCAATAAAAAGTTCATACTAGCCTAGAGAGTAAAACATAGTTTTATATACTGAAACCAAATTTTTCTTTATTAATTGGTAATCAGTGGTAATGGAATGGAGGCCTACCCATGGCAGAAAAATATGTGCAAACACTTGAACGATCACTAGATGTTCTAGAAGTATTAGCTCACGCAGAAGAGCCTTTAGGAGTCACAGAAATCGGAACCCGCATTAGTTTGCATAAGAGTACAGTTCATCGAATTTTGCAGACCTTATGTCACAGAGGTTATGTCGAGAGGAAGAAAGACAGTGAGCGCTATCAATTAGGCATTAAAATTATTGAATTAGGAATACGATTCTTTAACGATTTAGAAATTCGTAAAGTAGCTGCCCCTGTTCTCGGTGACTTAGTAAAAGTGTTAGATGAAGTCGTTCATCTGGTTCTTCCCGATGATGGGGAAATTGTTTATATCGATCGGGCAGAGACTTCTCAAGTTGTAAGTATGCATTCTAAGGTAGGGCGAAGAGCTCCGATGCATTGTACAGCAGTAGGGAAGGCGTTGCTTTCTACCATGCCTGAAGAGGAAGTACGGCATATTTTGGAGCTTAAAGGTATGACCAGGTATACACCTAATACAATTACTGATCCTGAGACCTTGTTAGAAGGCTTAAGAACTATCCGAGATAGCAAAATATCGATTGAGAAGGAAGAAAATGAAATCGGTATAATCTGCTTAGGGACACCAATCTTTGATTATTCAGGACGGGCGATCGGCGCAATTAGTGTATCTGGACCTGCCAGCAGGATTAATGAAAAAGGAATTGATTGGATTGGCGAGGAATTGAAATCCTCTGGACAACTTATATCAGCTAAATTAGGATTCGACTTCTTCCAAAAGTCATGACCTATTAGTCATAAAGTACAGGATTGGTCATAATTAAAGAATAACTTAAATTGTTTGAAAGTTTCCTATTGACGATTTACTCAGATAGAGCAATAATATAACCATAAGTTTTCGAAACATTGTTTCAATTGATGAAACGCTATCGAAAGTTACCAGAAAAGGGGGGCAACATTCAAAGTATCAAGTCAATAGGATATAATTACTTCAGGCCTTGGTGAACTTACTCACAAGCTTAAAGCAAATAACCAATCTCTTTCGAAAGGGATGGGGCTGGAGGCCATGGGTAAAAACGCTTAAACAAAGGGGGAAGATCAGTGGGAGTTTTGGCAGACGTATATGAAATGCTCAACACGTGTAACAAATGTGGTGGCTGCCACACAGCTTGCAAGACCTATAAGCTGACTGGGTTAGAGACAATGGTGGCACGCGGAAGAATCCAGCTCATCAAAGCCGTCGCCGATGGGAAATTAGAACCTAATCAAGAGTATGAAGATGCGATCATGAGTTGTCTGTTGTGCGGAGAATGTGCAGTCACTTGTCCAAACGGTGTACATGGTAATGAACTGGTTATGGCCGCGCGGCGAGATCTCAAACTCAGAAAAGGAATTACACCTTTTGCTAAGTCTTTTGCTTTAAAAACTCTGGCAAGTCCGAAGAGACTGGGTATGGGATTCCGTCTTTTCGGAGGAGTGGGCAAAAGTGTCCTCAATAAACTTGATGGAATGGATTATTTTCGCGGTATTGATATTCGAAACTTCCCTACTGCCAAAAAACAATTTTTGGAGCAGGTTCCGGAGAGGATTAAGGTGCAAAATCCGAAGCATAAAGTCGGATTTTATGTGGGATGTTTTCTCAATTACTCCTTAGACCAAACCGCCCATTCTGTTGTTAAAGTGTTAACTAAAAATGACTGTGAAGTTATTATTCCCAAGGACCAAGTGTGCTGCGGTCTTCCGCAATATTGCTATGGTGACTTCGAAACAGCGAAAAGTAATGCCCGCCAAACTATTAATACTTTTTTAGATAAGTTTAGCGATGCCGAAGTTGTTCTCTCCGCCTGCGCGTCCTGTGCTTCCATGCTTAAACATGATTATCTGAAGCTCTTCGCTGATGAGCCCTCCTATCTACCGAAAGTTAAATTATTTTGTGAAAAAGTGGTTGAGTTTTCAGAATATATGGATAAAATTGGTGTCGATCAGAGCGAACTTCATAATTCAAGTCCTCTAACAGTCACCTACCATGACCCTTGCCATATGGTTCGGGGGCTTAAGGTAACTAAGCAGCCACGGCAATTGCTGCAAATGATTCCTCGGGTTGAGTATAAGGAAATGTTTGAAGCTAACCGTTGTTGTGGGGCAGCCGGCTTAGTGCAAGCCTTCTTCCATGAGGTATCAACAGATATCACAGATCAGAAGACACAAAACATCAAGGATACCAATGCAGATTTGGTGGCTACAAGTTGCCCGGCATGCATGTTGAGACTTCAAGGCGGCATAAACAAAGCTGGCCAAAAACAAAAGGTTATGCATGTTGCCGATTTAATGGCTAAAGCTTACGAAGACTAATTGAACCCCAAAAAAGCTACTTATATATATGGTCTGACCATTACAGCTGATCATTGGTCTGACCAAAAAACGAAAAATTCCCTTTGCGGAACATGCTGACCGCAAGTTCTAGTAAATGAGTGGAAGGGCGGGTAGTCATGAGTAACGTCAATATCAGTAAGTTAAAGGAGATTGTCGGTGAGGCCAATGTCATCGATTCCTCTTCCGAAATGGCTAAATATCTAAAAGGTCCAGGTAAGCCTGCAGTTGTTGTCTTACCAGGGAAGACTTCAGAAGTTTCGAGTATCGTCAAACTGGCTAATGAGCAGAATGTGAAGTTAGCGGTAGGAGGGGCAGTCGTTAATACCCAGGGGATTACGGGTGGAATCGCGCTGGTTATGTCCCGAATGAACCAAATTGTAGAAATGGATAAACTGAACCTTGTAGCCATTGTCGAGCCTGGACTTCTTCATAGAGATTTTATTCTTAAAGTTGCGGAAATAGGATTAAACTTTCCTCCGGAGCCCTATGAAGTTGAAACCAGTTCGATTGGAGGCTGCTTCTCAATCGGAGATTCCGATTCTAAATCCTTTGAATATGGTCCGACTCGTACCTTCCTTTTAGGATTTGAAATGGTTCTCCCCACGGGGGAAATCTTGGAGATCGGAAATAAATGTATTAAGAACGTTTCCGGTTTGGATTTCATCCACTTTGCTGTCGGAAGCCAAGGAACCTTTGGAATCTTCACCAAACTTCTAGTGAAGCTCTTACCTCAACCGGAAGCTAAAAAAGCAGTGATTGGCACCTTTGCATCCCTGCATAAGGCAAATGCAACTTTTAATACCCTGATTAAACGGAACGTGCATCCGACCCGGATGAATCTCATTAATGCATCCTTTGCTAAAATTGCCAAACCCGAGACAGAAGGGCAGCTAGTGATCGTTGACTTGCAAGGATTCAAAGACTCGGGCAAAAACATCGCTAATGAAGTTGCCTCAGTTCTTACCTTGGCCGGAGGCTTTGATGTAAAAATCATTGAGGACGAGGTTGAGTATGATCAAGTGATTAATGGTTGGCTTAAAGTTCGATCCGAATTTAATGCAAAACCTGAGCGCACCGTGGAGTTTGTGGTTGGCCCGATGAAAATGCCCCAAGCCTTGGCTCAGCTCGAAGCTCTTACAGGGGATCTGGGGGCCTATCCTGGCGTAATTGTCGAAGGGCTTCTCGGATATGTTGGTTTGGCTCTGCCCGAGGGAACCGAAAAACTTGCTTTTGCCACGAAAGTGAATAAATTGGCGATGTCCCTGGGTGGAAACGTGAAGGGCCTCTTGGGTCATAAGCTCAAAGCTGAAGTATATAATGATGCGGAAATGTGGAAGCAAACCACAAGTTTGCTCAATGAACTGCGTCAGCAATTTGACTCCAAAGGGATCCTCAGTCCTGGGGTAAGTCTAGAGGCTTAGAAGAAGGAGGTCTGAATATGTTAAGCCAAACGGTTGTTAAGCGGTTGAAGGAAATTGTTGGAGAAAAGAACGTGGTTACGGACAAAGTTGGCCTGTTGACCTATGGCTATGACGGCACGTTATTATCCGGAGAAGCCCTGGGAGTGGTTTCTCCGACAACAACGGATCAGGTTGTGGAAATCGTCAAATTGATGAATGAACATAATATTAAACTGGTTCCCCGGGGCGCCGGCACGAATGAGAGCGGCGGAACAATTCCTTCTCAAGAAGCTGTCGTTATTAGCTTTACTAAAATGACTAAAATTCATGAAATAGATACCGAAAACTTTGTTGCGGTGGTTGAGCCCGGAGTGATCAATTTTGACCTTCAGGTTGAACTGGAAAAGAAAAAGTTCTATTTTCCTCCCGATCCATCCTCCTTTAAGGCCTCAACCATAGGAGGAAATGTCGGTGAATGCTCCGGTGGACCCAAATGCTTTAAATACGGGGTTACTCGGGATTATATCTTGGGTCTGGAAGTCGTTCTCCCCAATGGTAAAGTCATTCAAACAGGGGGGCGTAATTTCCAAAGTGAGCCGGGTTATGATTTGACTCGCATCATTGTTGGCTCGGAAGGAATTCTGGGTTTGGTCACTAAGGTTTTCGTTCGTATCATACCTATGCCCAGAGCCAAGAAAACCATGCTGGCTATTTACGACAAGGTTGAAGATGCTTCTCAAACGGTTGCCGATATCGTTGCCGCCGGTATTATTCCGACGACTCTGGAATTAATGGATAATTTGTTGATTAATACTACTGAGGACTTTACCCATGCCGGGATTCCCCGTGACGCCGGAGCGGTTCTTATCATTGAGGTAGACGGATATCCGGAAGATATGGACGGACAAGTCAAGACTATTGGTGAGATCGCCGGTAAAATTGCCAAAGAATTTAAAGTTGCTCAATCGGCAGTTGAAGTGGATCAAATTTGGACCTCAAGGCGCAGTGCTTTCGGATCTGTAGCTCGCGTTAGACCATCCTATGGTGTTAACGATATTACGGTTCCGAGGAGTAATTTCCCCAGTGCTATTGGAGGAGTTCTTAAAGTCGCTAAAGATTTCGGCGTGACCATCGGAGTTGTGGCCCATGCCGGTGACGGAAATCTTCACCCCCTAATCCTTTTCGATCAACGGAATAAAGAAGAAACCGAAACCGTCCATAAAGCTGAACAGGCGCTCTGTATGATGGCTCTTGACTTGGAAGGTACTATAAGTGGGGAGCACGGAATCGGACTCGTCAAGAAGAAGTATCTTGATAAGGAGTTTACACCGGCTGCGATGGGAGCCTTTAGAAAGGTTAAGAGAAGCTTTGATCCTACCAATCGCTTTAATCCAGGGAAGATCATAGACCTATAAAGTTACGAGCTGTTTATAGGTATCCAGGCAATTTCGATCAATAAATTAAGAAGACTTATTGGTAGAGGTTTGGACCTTGCCCTAGTGTACATTAATCCTAGGGCAGGGCCTCCAAGGCCGGAGTGACAGGAAACTGTACTTTGAGACTGAATTGAAACCAATAAGAAGGACATACTAGACAAAGGTTTTGAGGGTATATTTTTCTCGCTATAGTTGCAATGACAGATTCCTTAGTCTTATTTGAGTTTCCCTTTATTAAGGGAGAACTTCTAAAACGTAAGCAAATTATGACTGAATATTCTTATAATAAAGCGATGGAACGCGAATGGAGGCCAGATATGGAAAACAGGGTGTTTAACCTTAAAGATTTAGCCCAATTCGACCCCAATGCCCCCCAAAAGGTATTGGTTTATCAATCGGATAAAACTTTAGGTGCTATGTGGTGCTTAGAGCCGGGTCAAGAAGTGTTTCTTCATCAACACCCTAATGCCGATGATGTATGGGTTTGCCTGGAAGGAGAGTCCGGCCTTTATTTTGCCGGAGAGAGTCAAGAAATCAAGATCAAAAAGGGAATGGCAATCCTAGCTAAGGCTGGCCAAACACATGGTATGAGAAATACTGGTACAGACCGCTTTGTATTTATTGGAATTGCCGGGCCGGTACCGGTAGAGACGGTTAAACTGTAAAAAAATATATTTTCGAAAAATCAGCTAATAATCGGTTGACTAATCCGTAAATAAGATAGATAATGGTGTTAAGGGAAAATGAAACTGAGTTTCACGATATGAAACAAAGAGTATTAGTTTTTCCGGTTATATTATTTTAAGATTAATACGATGCTTGGGAAGCAGGATCCTCATAAGGCCCCTCAGACCTTGTGTAAAACTTAATGGAAGGGAGGGACATTCTCTTTTCATTTGAGTGTATTCAAAATACAAAATGCATGTGTCTAGTAGATCGGCTAACTCTTGAGACAACCTGAATAGTTGCGAAAATTTCATTATGGAAGTGATAACGTATGGCAAAATTTCTAGAGTTCCAGGGAAAAGAATGGCTTAGAAAATCAGGACTACCAGTACCCCAAGGTCGGGTAGCGTCCACTCCGGAAGAGGCCAAGAAGATTGCCGAGGAGATAGGCAAAGCCGTTGCAGTCAAAGGCCAAGTACAGGCTGGCGGACGTGGTAAAGCAGGAATCGTTAAATTAGTAAATACTCCTGATGAGGCAGCAGCTGCTGCAGCAGAAATTCTTGCTAAAAGCATCGGAGGAAATCCTATTTTACAAGTTCTTGTTGAGGAAAAACTGGATATCCAAAAAGAGTATTATTGTTCCTTCGTAATCAATGGTGCAAGAGAAGCACGTTCTCCTATGCTAATGTTTAGTGCTGAGGGCGGAATGGACATTGAAAGCGTTCCCGAAGAATTGCTCTTCAAAATTAACATTGATCCGATTAATGGACTTCAAACTTATGATGCAGTAGATGTATGTGCACGGGCAGGTATTCCTGCTCAGGATCTAAGTAAGTTTGCCAGTTTTCTATCAAAGCTATCCCAAACCTATAAAAAGTTAGATTGCCAAACCCTGGAGATCAATCCCTTTGTAATGACAGGCAGCGGTAATTTAGTCTGTGCCGATTGCAAAATGGAGATTGATAACAGCTCAGTTGGACGTCATCCGGAATTCGGCATCAAGATTGCCCGGGATCTGCCCGGTGCGCCTACGGAGTTAGACCTTATTGGCTGGAGCATCGAAGAAACCGATGCCCGCGGAACCGGCTTCCTCATGAATATGGGTTATGACGAAGTAAGTCCCGGTTATATCGGCTATCACCCTATTGGTGGTGGTTCAGCAATGATGGGTTTAGATGCTTTGAATCAGGTAGGCCTTAAACCAGCCAACTATGCTGACACCAGTGGAAACCCAGTAGGTTCGAAAATTTATCGGGTTGCTAAGTGTGTTCTTTCTCAGCCCAACATTGATGGTTATCTGCTCGGCGGATTTATGATGGCCAACCAAGAGCAATGGCATCATGCCCATGCTATCGTTAAAGTACTCAGGGAGATTCTACCGACTCAAAAACCAGGGCTGCCATGCGTATTGCTGCTCTGCGGGAACAGGGAAGATGAATCACTGGAAATTTTAAGAGATGGTCTCGCTGATCTTATGACTCCAGATGGTCCGGGTAAGAGAATCGAGATTTATGGTAAACAGTATGTAACGGATACGAAATTCATTGGACAAAGACTCTTAGCTCTTAGTCAAGAATACAGAGCTGAAAAAGAATCGCAAGGAAAGTAGGGGAACCTTATGCTGGAATTCGCAGAAAAAAGTCTGACAGTTAAGATCGATACCAGCAAGTGTGATACGTGCGAGACAAAAGCATGTGCCGAGGCGTGCAAAAAGTATGCTAGAGGATTGCTTGGAATTGACGACAAAGGTAGAGCTTCAGTTGCACATCGCGATGCGGAAGAAGTTTTGCGTCTGGGAACTGAATGTTTAGCATGTGAACTCGCTTGTAAGACCAAAGGTAACAATGCCATAACCATTGAGGTTCCGGTTAAAGGTTTGGATGAGTACCTTGCAAAACGTAAATAGGTTATAGATCTATAGGGTAGATTGTTATTGTGAATATAAACGAAGCAAAATGTTAAATGAGGGATAAAGATGGGCATTTTGATCAATAAGAGTACTAAGGTCATCGTCCAAGGGATTACGGGCCGCGAAGGATCCGTACGGACAAAGTACATGAAAGAATATGGTACCCAAGTAATTGGCGGAACCAGCCCGGGAAAAGCTGGAGAGGAAGTTCACGGTATACCGGTTTTTAACACTGTCAAAGAGATCGCCCGTGAGCAAGGGGAAATTGACTTCAGCGTAATTTTTGTGCCGGGGAAGATTTTGAAAACAGCCGTATTCGAAGCAGTTGATGCCGGAGTTAAAAATATTATTCCTTGCGTTGAAGGCACTCCTATCCACGATATTATGGAGATGATTGCCTACGCTAAATCTAAAGGGTCAAGGCTTCTTGGGCCTGGATCAATTGGAATTATTACCCCAGGCGAGGCTGTTGTAGGTTGGCTGGGCGGCAACAAAGAATGGGCCAATAAATTCTTCCAAAGCGGAAATATTGGGGTATTCTCTCGTAGCGGCGGCCAATCAGGGACAATTCCTTGGTTGTTAAGAGAGGGAGGATTTGGAGTGAGTACCGTAATCCACACAGGCACAGAGCCAGTGTTGGGTACTTCCATGGCAGATTTACTTCCCTTATTTGAGGCAGACCCCGAGACCAAGGGTGTTGCAGTCTATGCTGAAATCGGAGGCACACAAGAAGAAGAGTGCGCCGAGGTTATAGCAGCTGGGCAATTCACAAAACCTTTCGTAATCTATGTAGCTGGCGCTTGGGCTCCTGCAGGAATGAGATTCTCCCATGCTTCTAATATCGTAGAGCGTGGACGCGGTTCAGCTAAAAGCAAAATGGAAGCGATTACTAAGGCCGGGGGATTTGTAGCGGAAACTCCTACAGATATTCCCATCATCTTAAAAGAGAAAATTAAATAGTAGAGATTTTTCTTTAAACTTGCTATCCCTAGGGTCGAACCCTAGAAAATAATAAATAAAAAATAGGGGGTAATTCTAATGACAATTATGAGATCGGTTATGTATATTCCTGGAAACAATCCTAAAATGGTAGCTAAGGCTCCTGAATTCCCGGCTGATATTGTTACTTTAGACCTTGAGGATTCAGTTCCACCAGCGGAAAAAGAAGCTGCTCGTAAAATTGTTGCAGAAAACCTCAAATATGCTGCTCAAGGTGGCGCACAAGTATTTGTCCGGATTAATAACTGGGAAACTGAATTAACCAACGATGATTTAGAAGCAATTGTTCATGAAGGGCTTCATGGAGTAACCTTGGCTAAAACCGGTTGCGCAGCTGATGTACAACGCTTAGATTGGAAATTAGAAGAGCTTGAGCGTCGCCGTGGTTTAGAAGTAGGCTCGGTTAAGATCTCAATGTTGCTTGAAACTGCTAAAGGTATCATTAATGCTGCAGAATGCTGCTTAGCCAGCCCGCGTAACGTCAATGCAATCTTCGGTGCTGTTGATTATTGCCGTGATATGCGTGTTAAACTTACCAACGAAGGTGTTGAGCAACAATATGGCCGCGCTCACGTAGCTGTTGCTTGCCGCGCTGCTAGAATTGTAGCAATCGATGCTCCTTTCGTTGACTTCAAGAATATTGAAGCTTTCGAGAGAAACGTTGCTGAAGGACGCCAAATGGGTTATGAAGGTCGTATGATCATTCATCCAGGACAAATTGAGCCTTCCAACCGTATGTACTCCCCAGATCCTGCTGATGTTGAGTGGGCTACCGGTGTTGTTAAAGTCTTCGAAGAAGAAGGTATCGCTAAAGGTAAAGCTTCCGTTTCTTACAACGGCAAAATGGTTGATACCCCAGTATACTTAAATGCTAAAGATATCTTAGCTGCTCAAGCTGAGATCGATGCTAAAAACGCTCAGTAATAAATTGATGGTTTGTTTGGTTACCTCTTTCTAAAGGGGGTAACCAAACAATTCTTAAAAAGTTATATCCGCTACTCGTAAACTAAAAAGGTATGAGAGGGAGATGCATATGAGTCGCATTAAGAACCTTCGTGAGGAAGCCCTGGCTTTTCATGCAGCGAGACCAGGTAAACTCGAAGTAAGAGTAACATGCCCAGCTAGTGACAGAGATGACCTGACGCTCGCCTATTCTCCTGGAGTTGCTGAGCCTGTTAAAGAAATCGGAAAAGATCTTGAGAACCTTGATATTTATACAAATCATGCTAACTTTGTCAGCATTGTCTCCAACGGAACGGCTATTCTAGGACTTGGAGATCTTGGTGCAGCAGCCTCTATGCCTGTTATGGAGGGTAAAGCTCTTCTCTTTAAAACCTTTGGTGATGTGGATGCATTCCCGATTTGTGTTAATACCAAAGATGTTGACAAAATAATTGAGATCGTCGAATTGACAGCACCTACTTTCGGAGGTGTCAACTTAGAAGATATTAAAGCTCCTGAGTGTTTCCAAATTGAAGAGGGACTCAAAGCCCGTGGGATTTTTAAAGGACCTATTTTCCATGATGATCAGCACGGAACAGCAGTTGTTACTCTAGCTGGACTCTATAATGCACTTAAAGTTGTCGGCAAGAATATCGAAGATATTAAAGTCGTGGCCAATGGTGCAGGTGCGGCGGGAATAGCAATCATCAAATTATTGATGAGTGTTGGCCTTAAAAATGTTATCATGTGTGATACTAAAGGAGCAATTTACCAAGGCCGTACAGTAGGTATGAACCCTTGGAAAGAACAAATTGCTGCAGCAACTAACCCAGAAAAATATAGCGGAGACCTTGCGGGAGCGCTGGTAGGTGCTGATGTCTTTATTGGAGTATCGGCAGCAGACGTTCTTAATGAAGAAATGATCAGATCAATGGCCAAAGATCCTATTGTCTTCTGTCAGGCCAACCCCATTCCTGAGATTTGGCCAATAGAAAGAGCTTTTGAGGCTGGCGCAGCTGTCATTTCTACAGGTCGCTCTGATGTAATAAATCAAATTAATAATGTATTAGCCTTCCCTGGTATGTTCCGTGGCGCAATCGATGTCAGAGCAACTGATATTAATGACGCCATGAAGATTGCAGCTGCAAAAGCAATTGCTGAGTGCGTCTCTGCGGAAGAGCTCAATGCCAACTTTATTATGCCTAGCACCTTGAATCCTGAAGTAGCTCCGGCTGTTGCTGCCGCAACGGCAAAAGCTGCTATCGAAAGTGGAATTGCGAGAAATCCTATTGACCCGGCACTCGTAGCTGAAAACCTTAAGAAGAGACTTGCTAATCAATATAAATAAGAGTTTTTCTTAAAGTCCAAAAAGGGCCCGCAAGGGCCCTTTTTGTTTTGCCTAGGGTATTGAATTTGCTGTCGACAGTAATAGCTGGTAAAATTGAGAGATTAACAATATGGGGATGAAAATGGGTTCTACGGGCCTTCCTCTGAGGGCTATAGATTTTTCAGAGAAGTAAATACATAAATGAAGGAGTCTGCAAAAATGTATATCTATAAGGGAGCTAAATACTATGACTGAAAAGGAAAGGAAAACTCGTCTTGAGGTGACTGAGCCGGTAGAGCTGATGAAGTTTCTGATGCTGAAATTTCCTGAGAAAAGCCGCAAAGATATTAAATCTCTTCTAGCTCATCGTCAGATTTCAGTGGGGTCTGAGATTACATCAAAATTTGACTATCCTCTTCAAGAAGGGCAACAAGTTGTCGTGAATTGGAACAAGGTGTTGATAGAAAAGCAACCTGAGGGTCTAAATATTGTTCATGAGGATCCATATCTAATAATCATTGAAAAACAGGCTGGGCTCCTCTCGATTGCTACAGATTCAGAAAAGGAACAAACCGCTTATAGTATCTTAAGCGACCACGTTAAGAAGAGAGATCCGAAAAATAAGATCTTTGTGCTGCATCGTCTTGATCGAGAGACGAGTGGAGTCATGATGTTTGCCAAAAGTGAAAAGATACAACAAATGATGCAAAAGTCCTGGAAGGAAACGGTCTTAGAGCGGACTTATGTTGCAGTAGTAGAAGGATCCGTAAACAAGGAAGAAGGCACAATTACTTCTTGGCTTACGGAGAGTAAAGCCTTCATCATGTACTCCAGTCGTACTCCTAATGGTGGACAAAAAGCGATAACTCATTACAAAGTCCTTAAGAAAAATAAACATTACTCTTTATTAGAAGTAAATTTAGAAACTGGGAGAAAAAATCAAATTCGGGTTCATATGAAGGATATCGGACATAGTGTAATTGGCGATAAAAAGTATGGTTCGACAAAACAGCCAATTGCGCGCCTCGGACTTCATGCCCGGGTGTTAGCCTTCAAACACCCAATTAGTGGAGAAGAGGTTCGTTATGAGGCTAGTATTCCCAAAGAGTTTCTAAACCTGTTCAAATCCAATTAAAAAAAGCTGCCATCTGTTCCCCTCAAATTGAGGTCAGTGGCAGTGTTACAGAAAATATCTGCTTATCCTCAGAAGGGTTTAAACCATAGTTAGTAGATGTGTAAACACCGCCTGAAGACCTTGTTTCATATTTGCTGAAGGAGTGCTTGGGCTGGATGGAAATTAAGCCAGTTTAAACACGTTCTTTTGATACGTCTTTCCCAATTTTATCAGAGTCATGAGGAAAAGGGATTTTCTCGGTATTATCAGGTTTTCGAGATTTATCATTGGTCTTCTTTGCCATTATAAGCAGCCTCCTTTAATAAGTATCAAAGGTAGATTCCCCTAATTCCTCAATAACATGCATAGCATGAAGGGAGATGAGTTAAATAGGAATTAGGTTAGATCGTGAAAAAGCTACTGTGCAGAGGATGATTGAGCTGTATTGCAAAAGTCATCACCACACTAAGGGCGAATTGTGCCTGGGCTGTCAGGATTTATCAGACTATGCCATGAATCGCCTCGATCATTGCAAATTTGGAGAAAGTAAGCCAACCTGCTCTAAATGCCCGGTACATTGTTATAAACCTCTTATGCGTGACAAAATTAAAGAAATAATGCGATATTCAGGGCCAAGAATGATGTATACTCATCCAATTGCGGCTATTAGGCATTTAATTGACGGACGTACAAAGAATAGATAATAAACTACTTGTTTTTATACGCCTAAGGGAGTGTAAGCCTATGGAAGTTAAAGAATATACGCTGGAAATGAGAGGAATGCCAAGAAGAGACCTCTTAGAGTATTTTGTTTCTATCGGAGGAAAATCAGATGAAAGAGGTACACTTATTGGGCCCAACTGGCAGGTTGATCTCAGTGATACATGGCTTTGCCAGCTAGGATCAATTCAGGTTCCGGCGACTCGAGTAACCTTTAAAGTTATGGAAAAGGACTGGACAGGGATTCTTAAAGCCTTTCGCTTACGATTCCTTTCAGCAGGAGGTTAAGCAACTACTAAATTTTGGGCGGGGATCAGCTCAAATGGTAAAATGAAGACAAACTGCTAAGAAGCTTCAGATCGCCGGCGCCAGAAAGACCTTTAGTATCAGTGAGGGAAACCTCAATAGCCTTTAAGGTTAGTTGAGGAATCTGAAGAGCAGCACATTGTTCTAAGCTGAAGAAGCCGAGATTACTGACTTCTTCCTTCTGTCCTTTAAGAGATCCGCCTTGAAAGCTCATTAAAAAGATAATGTATAGATCATGTTTCTCGAAGGAATTCTCCGACGGTCGATCCCGGAGGGCTATAATCGATAGAGGTTTTGCCTTTAGCCCAGTCTCTTCAAGGATCTCCCGTTCAATTGCCACCTCAATCGGTTCTTCTTGATTAACGTATCCTCCTGGGATTGTCCATACTCCTTTACCGGGATTATGGTTGCGTTGGACAAGAAGAACTTTTTCATTATTCCAGAGTACCCCTCCGACTCCAAGAGAAAAATTCCCCCAATCAATATAGGAGCAGTTTGAACAGGAGCTCCGAAGCTGGTTGTCGATCACAGTTTTTACAAGTGGTTTAGCACATAAAGGACAATATATATAAGGTTTTGTATAATATGACATTGGCTGAGTTCCTTTCGACATACAGTTTGTTCTTTTTTCAATCTAAGGATCAGTTTTTGTAAGGTGTGCTTACCTTATGTAGTGGTTCATAAAATTAGTTAAAGTAACTACTGCTAATTAAGGCTTTGATTATTTCGGAAAGAGAGAAAGTTTTTAAGTGTTTTTCCATATATAAAAAATAAGATTAAAGATATACCCATAAAGCCAATTGCAAGGATCCAGACATTAGAGCCGCCACCGAAATCATACATTATCCCCCCTAGTAAGGGACCAATCATCCGCCCGCCGGAGGTAGCTCCCCCCACAACCCCTTGATAAGCACCTTCTTTTCCCGGCGGAGAGATTTGAGCTGCAGCTGCCGGTATTGCCGGCAAAATGAGCATTTCCCCTAGTGTTATAATAAACATGGCAATCACATAAGACATATAGGGTAATTGGCCTAAAAAAATCACATAGCCCAGGGTCATAAGAAGACTGCCTAGATAGAACTGGCGTTGGAAAGAGTTGGCCCATCTATGAATAATCCAAGTTAGTAATGGCTGTAATGTGACTATAAAAACGCCGTTTAGGGTCCAAAGAATACTGTAGGAAATTAAAGAGAAAGCTCGTTGGTTCATTACCACCGGCAAGATGGTCACAAGTTGTACGTAGGCTCCCCAGACTAGGAATATTCCTCCTGCTAAAGAAAACAGTACATTAAGGCTCCTATCTCTGGATAGTCTCTTAGCCTTTGACCTAGTCGGAACCGGTTTAGAATGAGTTTCTTGCTTAGAAATACCAATGAGTACTAAAAGCAGATAAATTAAGAAAGCCAGGGCATTAAGTGAGAAGATAAGACGAAATGATACTTGGGCAATCAATCCTCCTATAGCGGTACCAACAGCTACTCCGGCATTATTAGAAACATAAAGCAGATTGAATCCACGCCGCCCTCCTTCAGGCCAGATTGAATTTATAAGGGCGTTAAGTGGAATGAAGATGAAGGCTTGAGCTAAGCCAAAAAAGATAAGTGCAGGGACATAAACCTCCCAAATAGGCAGGAGCCCTATGGAACCGACGGAGAGAACAGCTCCCACGAGACCTATAATCATAATTCGTCTGGGTCCAAAACGATCCGCTAGGAAGCCACTGAAGATTTGGCCAATCAGAGAGACCGCTGATTGAATGGCAAGCAGTGTACCGGCTTCTGTTAATGTACGGTTTAATACAGAATGCATAAAGAGGCTATTTAAGGGCCACATCAAAGAATGCCCAGCCGATTGTGTAAATCCGCCAATAATTAAAATCATGACTGAGGGCGGAATATCTACAGGTTTGAATTTCAAAAGTAAGACCACCTTAGGTGTATAGTTTCCCTTCTATAATTAATTCGACATTCCTATAAGGAAACCTTCATAACTGCTTAAACCAAAATATCAAAGGTTTAGGACAAGATTTGCTGGCCTCATAGATCAGAAGTCAAAGTTTTTAAGCATAAAAAATGGGTCAGGTGTGAGAAACTACCGAAAAGGAGTGTGTGAATTATGAAATTCTCGGAAACTAAGACCTTTAGAAACTTAAGCGACGCCTTTGCGGGAGAGTCACAAGCGCGTAATCGTTATGCATTTTTTGCCGGAGTTGCCAAGAAAGAGGGGTATCAACATATCCAAGCTGTTTTTGAAGAAACGGCAGATAATGAGAAAGAGCATGCTAAGGTTTTTTATAAACTTCTTGTTGCGCACACAAAGGAAGAGACAGAGATTATCCATGTTGACGCCGATTATCCGTTGGTTTATAAAGATACCCTGACAAACTTAAAAGCTGCAGCAGCAGGAGAAAGGGAAGAGTGGGCTGAAATCTACTCAAAGTTTGCCGATATCGCCGCGCAGGAAGGTTTCTCTGATATATCAGCAGTCTTTAAGAAAATCGCCGAAGTCGAGAAGCATCATATGACACGGTTTGATCATTATGCTAAGGGGATTGAGCAGGGGACAATTTTCAAGAAAGATTCCCCAACAGTGTGGAAATGCACAAACTGCGGCTATATTCATGAAGGCCCTGAGGCACCGGGTCAATGTCCGGCTTGTGCTCATCCTCAGGGTTATTTTGAAGAACTGCCGGAGAAATATTAGGATAGCTGTGCTCAAACTTATAAATCTTGGTCTTTCAGCCCCACATTTCACCTAGCAGCAAAGCAAAAGCAGTCTCTTCCACTTCCATCGAAGTGAAAGCAGACTGCTTCTTAATTCTCAATGCCCTAAGGCACTTGTTTTTATAAGGAAAAACCTTGCAATCTTAGAAGAAAATATACATAATAGTAGTAAAATTTTCGGAATATTAAATAAAAACGAGGGGGGAAATGAGTGAGAACACCATTAACAGAGTTGCAAAAAAGAGTAGCGGATTTTCAAGTAAGTCTCCAGAATAAAGGTGTCGAAGGTGCGCTTTTGGTGCAAAGAGCAGATACTCTCTATTTTAGTGGAACAGCGCAAAATGTACATGTTTATATCCCGGATAAGGGAAAGCCAATTGTGCTGGCCTATCGCGATTTTGAGAGAGCGCAGAGAGAAAGTTCCTGGCAGGTGATTCCCCTCAAAGGGATATCAAAAATTCCTAAGGATATTCAAGAAGCAGGACTTCCTTTGCCAAGAGTGATGGGTTTAGAACTCGACGTTCTTCCGGTAAACAATTTTGAGCGTTATCGCAAATCCTTCCCGGAGATTACGTTGGTAGATATTTCCGGCGAAATCCGTCTGCAGCGTTCAATGAAATCAGACTGGGAGATAGCCAGACTGGAAGAGAGTGCCCAAATCATGTCATTAGTCATGGAATTCGCTAAGGAAGTTCTTCAGCCGGGTATGACAGAAGTTGAGCTAGAAGGTTTATTAGCAGGCAAAGCCAGAGCGCTAGGGCATGATGGGCTTGTCCGAATGAGAGGATTTAATTCAGAGTTGTATGTTGGAACAATAACCGCAGGTGCAGGCTCAACTGCACACAGTAGTTTTGATGCGCCGATAACCGGTTCAGGTATTTCAGTTGCTCATCCAAATGGCGCATCATTGCATGAGATTCAAATAGGTGAACCAATCGTTGTGGATATGGTAACGGTGGTCGATGGCTATCAAATTGATCAAACTAGAATATTAAGTTTGAAGCCTTTATCTCAAGAGCTTAGAATGGCCTATGAAACTGCCCGGCAGGTTGAAGAGAGAATCCGCAGTGCCTTAATTCCGGAAAGGATTGCCGGTGAGGTCTATGAGGAAATTCTAACGTGGGTTAGCGAGAATACTCCCTATGGAGAGAACTTTATGGGTTTTGGAACAAGCAGAGTTAGTTTTATTGGACATGGAGTGGGGCTAGAACTGGATGAACTTCCAACCATCAGTAAAGGGTCAAAGATAGTCTTAAAAAAGGGGATGGTTGTAGCAATCGAACCTAAGTTTGTTTTTCCGGGCATTGGAGCTGTCGGAATTGAAGATACTGTTGTCATCGAAGCTGAACTAGGCGCACGATATTTATCTACAACACCACGAGAATTAATTGAAGTCTAAACATGAAAAATGCCAGCTTAGCAACACTTTGCTGGGTTATATGAAGCTAAATGGCTTATAAAGGGCGATTATGTAAATATTTCAGGACAAACGTCCTTGCTTAAGCAGCAGGGATTTTTTTTGTGGGTCGCGAATTAGCATACGTGGACAAATTCTTTAGAGTACTTGATCCGAGACTAGTGGAGGCAACCATGAAAGAAAAATATGTATCGTTAAGTTCGAGGGAACTTCAGCTTATGCTACAGGGTACCTTACAATGGAATGACATATCCCCGCGAGTGACTTCATCAAAAACCGGGATGCGAAAGCTTGGTGAATCAACGGATAAACCGATAGATAATTTAATAGATAAACCATCGCATACCAAAGAGATAGAGCAAATTTGGGACGATTTTCCGCGGAAAGATGTTTATACTAAGCGCCTGGAAGGCCAACCGGTAATTTGGCTTTTAGGGAGTGTTGGTGTTTTAACCATATCTTCATGGTTTTACTTTGTTTTGTTCTCGAAGTAGGGTAACCCCTTGCATATTGTTCGTGAGGAAGGGCTAGTATAAATTATTAGTGCCTTCTTATTTTTTTTGTAAAAATCTTTGCAAATTTAATAGAATTTCGGTATCATATTAATAGAAGGTCAGGAAAGGTCAATAATCTAAAAAATACTAACTGACAAGGAGACATAAGCAATGGGAAACCTGGCGGATCGCATTGAAGAATACCTAAAGCAGATTTTAGAGAAGACGACAGAAGGTTACATTGTGTTACAAAGAAGCGAACTTGCAGGAGAGTTTGAATGTGTCCCATCTCAGATTAACTACGTATTAGATACTCGATTTACAGTTGAACGTGGCTACCTGGTGGAAAGTCGGCGGGGGGGCGGGGGGTATCTGAGGATTATTCGCCTGGGTCTCGGAATTGAGGGACAGTATCAGCAGGTTATGCGCCAATTGATTGGAGAACACCTCTCTCGTGATCGATCAAATGCTTTGGTTAACAGGCTCTTGGATGAGGAGTTGGTGACAATTCGGGAAGCGGCCTTGATTAAGAGCATCCTTTCAGGAAACAATTTAGCAGGAGAATTTAGAGACTGGGACACATTGCGTGCATCTCTAATGAAAGATATTTTAACAACACTGAGTCGAGATGATTTAGTCTAAAAGGGGGTTTTGAAATGCTTTGTCAGCATTGTAAACAAAAAGAAGCTATTATGCAATTTTTCATAACAGAGAATGGAAAAACTCGGGAAGTTCATCTTTGCGAGGCGTGTGCCAAAAATACCCAAGAGGTAAGTTTTGTCTTTCACCCAGCCATAGTTCCCGAGTTCTTACAGGCACTCTTTGGCTTTAATGCCCCTACAAAAGACCAACCGGCAGAGATGACCTGCCCTAAATGTGGAATCAGCTTTTCCCAAGTTACGCAAGTCGGAAAACTTGGCTGCAGTACCTGTTATGAAACCTTTGAAAAGCAGCTTGAACCATTGTTGAGGAGAGTTCATGGCGGTGGTCAAAATGTCGGAAAGATTCCGGCAAGACGGGGAGCAGATCTGAGAAATCGCCTGGAACAACGAAAACTTAAAGAAAAACTCCAAGCCTTGATTCAACAAGAAGCCTTTGAGGAGGCTGCTGTAGTAAGAGATCAGATCCGCGAATTTGAGCAATCAAAAGGAGGGGAAAAAAGTGATTCGTAAGGAATTATTGTTGCAGCATAGCGCCTGGATGAGTGAAACCGATTCTCCGGTTGTTATAAGCAGCCGGGTGAGGTTAGCACGTAACCTTGAGGATTTCCCTTTTCCCCATGGGCTTAATTCAGAAGGGGCTGCTCAGGTTGAAAAAACAGTTGCCAAGGTGTTGACGGATAATGAGGGTAATAATGTTGATCTGATTTATATACCTTTAACAGAACTGAATACTATTGAACAACAAGTTCTTATCGAAAAACATCTGATTAGTCCAAGTCTGGGAGGGGCCACTGGGGCTAGGGGTGTAGCCTTGGCTCCTGATCATCGCTATGCGGTAATGGTCAATGAGGAAGATCATCTGCGAATTCAAGTGCTTTTGCCAGGAAATCAACTTCTGGAATCTCATCGTTTAGCAACAGGTCTCGATGATTTATTAGAAGCAAAGCTTGATTTTGCTTATAGAGAGAGTCAAGGATATCTAACCTCTTGTCCTACTAATGTAGGGACAGGGTTAAGAGCTTCGGTTATGGTTCATTTGCCGGGACTTGTTATCACAAAACAAGTTCAACAGGTTTTAGGTGCAGTGACTCGTTTGGGGCTTGCTGTACGTGGGTTATATGGTGAGGGGTCACAAGCCTTTGGGCACATCTATCAAATCTCGAACCAAATTACTCTCGGCAAAAGTGAAGAAGACATTCTCTCTCATTTGGATGCGGTAACCGGACAGATTGTTGAGCATGAACTACAGGCGAGAGATCTTCTTCGCCGACAAACTCCAATGCTGTTAGAAGATAAGGTCTGGAGAGCCAGGGGAACTTTGCAGAACGCTCGATTGCTCTCCTCTGAAGATGCAATGCATCTTTTATCCCATGATCGCTTAGGTACAGACATGGGTTTATTGCCTAAAACTAAAGATTGTTTTGCAACCTTAATTGTTGATACCCGCCCGGGGTGCTTACAGTATATCCTTGATCGAGAACTTGATCCCGGTCTGCGGGATCAGGAACGGGCACGTTTGGTACGAGAACGGATCGCGTAGACAGGTTTAGACATCTGAATAAATGAAATCATAGAAGTATAGGCAAAGGACAGAAAGGATGAAAGATAATGAAGGGACGTTATACTGAACGAGCACAAAAGGTATTAGCGATTGCCCAAGAAGAAGCCAAAAGAATGGGGCATCAAGTTGTAGGGACTGAGCACGTTTTATTGGGACTTATTCAAGAAGGAGAAGGTATTGCTGCCCAAGCTCTAACGGGAATGAACTTAGATCTTGCAAAGATACTAAGTCAGATTGAACAAATCACGGGAGTTGGTCAGGCAATTAAAGGGGAGGTTGGTTTCACTCCTCGGGTAAAAAGAGTCTTAGAATTGGCTAATGAGGAAGCTCATCGCCAAGAAGTTAATTATATAGGAACTGAGCACTTACTTTTGGGTCTCATCATGGAAGGAGAGGGAATTGCTGCTCGTATCTTAGCAAATCTTAATGTAAGTCCTGAAAGGGTATGGAAACAAGTTGCCAAATTACTGGGTGGAGAGTTTGATGAAGCTGCCATACCGGTTTCCAACTCAGTTCCGGCTTCCAAAAATGCCGGCTCAGTGACTACGCCAGCCTTAAATGAGTTTGGAAGAGATCTGACTTTACAAGCCCGGGAAGGACGTTTGGATCCTGTAATCGGAAGGGAAAAGGAAATAGAGCGAGTCATACAGGTCTTGAGTCGGCGCACCAAAAATAATCCGGCTTTAATTGGGGAGCCGGGCGTGGGAAAAACCGCTATTGCCGAAGGGTTAGCTCAAGGGATTGTTAATAATCGAGTTCCCGAAATTTTAGTAAATAAGCGAGTCATTACCTTAGACTTGTCAGCCATGGTCGCCGGAAGTAAATATCGCGGTGAATTTGAGGAGCGGCTTAAGAAAGTTATGGAAGAGATTCGGGCCGACGGAAACATCATTTTGTTCATCGATGAATTGCATACCTTGATAGGGGCCGGTGCTGCTGAAGGCGCAATTGACGCTGCCAATATCTTAAAGCCTGCTTTAGCTAGAGGTGAATTACAGTGCATTGGAGCTACCACTCTTGAGGAATATCGGAAATATATTGAGAAGGATTCTGCTTTAGAGCGTCGCTTCCAGCCTATTTCAGTGGGTGAGCCGACGGTAGAGGAAGCCATTATCATACTGCGCGGCTTAAGAGATCGCTATGAGGCTCATCATCGGGTGAAAATCACTGATGAATCCATTGAAGCTGCTGCCCGTTTATCCGATCGCTATATCTCGGATCGCTTTCTGCCTGATAAAGCAATTGATTTAATGGATGAAGCAGCTTCCCGGGTTCGACTGGCTAGTTTTACGGCACCACCTGATCTGAAATTACTTGAGGAAGAAGCGGAACGTTTAAAGAAAGAGAAAGAAGCGGCTGTTTCTAGTCAGGAGTTCGAGAAGGCTGCGGGATTACGTGATCAGGAGCAAAAATTACGAGCTGAATTAGCTGAGCAGCGTGGGGCTTGGGAGCATCAGCGCTATAAAGAAAACGCAATGGTTACAGGGGATGATATTGCTCAGATTGTTGCCAGTTGGACGGGGATTCCGGTCAAGAAACTTGCTGAAGAAGAAAGTGAACGTCTTCTGCATCTTGAAGATCTTTTGCACCAAAGACTCATTGGACAGGAAGATGCAGTCACGGCAGTAGCTCGAGCTGTTCGCAGAGCGAGGGCGGGCTTAAAAGATCCTAAGAGACCTATCGGCTCCTTTATATTCCTTGGGCCAACAGGTGTCGGAAAAACTGAGCTGGGGCGAGCTTTAGCTGAGGGGATGTTTGGAGACGAGAAAGCTCTTATCCGTATTGACATGTCAGAGTATATGGAAAAACACGCGGTTTCTCGCCTTGTGGGAGCACCTCCGGGATACGTTGGACATGATGAAGGAGGGCAGCTCACAGAGGCGGTAAGACGTAAACCCTATAGTGTTGTCTTGCTTGATGAAATCGAAAAAGCCCATCCTGAAGCATTCAATATCTTACTCCAAGTCCTAGAAGATGGACGCTTAACAGATACCAAAGGAAGAACCGTTGACTTTAGAAATACTGTAATCATCATGACTTCTAATGTCGGCTCTTCCTTCCTGAAAAAAGAAGCAATGGGCTTCGCACCTAAAAAAGATGAAAAGACTGATTATAAAAATATGCGCGGACATGTAATGGAAGAATTAAAGCGCTCCTTCCGCCCGGAGTTTTTAAATCGGATTGACGAGATAGTAGTCTTCCATTCCCTCCAAGATGAACACCTACTGAAGATTGCTGACATCTTAACGCGCCAAGTCAATAAGCGCTTGAGTGAGAATGGCTTGGAACTACAGGTCGAGCAGAGTGCCATTGAACTAATTGCCAAAGAGGGTAATGATCCCATTTTTGGAGCGCGGCCTTTGCGCAGAGCAATTCAAAGATTAATTGAAGATGCACTTTCTGAAAAAATACTTGAAGGGGTCTTTAAAGCCGGAGACCGAATTATTGTTGAAGCAGAAGAGGGAAAAATGAAATTTTCCCAAGGTTAATGCTCGCTAATTCCAGAGAATAATAACGAACGACATAAAAGGAGCAATGCGAATGTTGCTCCTTTTATTCTGCCTTTATAATGTAGGAATAAAGAGTATAATTAATTCAAGGCATACAGAAATCGTCTTCCAGAAATGAGGCGTTCGATGAAGATTAAAGTTATTTATCGGTGTTCAAATTGCGGCTCCGAAAGCCTTAGATGGTTAGGAAAGTGTCCAAAGTGTGAAGAATGGAATACTTTAGAGGAGACAGTAAGTCAGCCTAAAACTATGCCCCCCCAAAGTCAGAGAAAGTCTTCGCCGAAGAGGTTGTTCGAGGTCTTGGCGGGTAATAGCGATAGAATTGTAACCGGTATCAGTGAATTCAACCGAGTACTGGGTGGTGGCATTGTTAAGGATTCGATCATTATCTTGACTGCTAGACCCGGCGCAGGAAAGTCGACGTTGCTGTTACAAGTCGCTGATGATGTTGCTAATAAGGGTTATAGAGTCTTGTATGCTTCAGCCGAAGAAAGTGATAGTCAAATCAAAAATCGTTCTGATAGAATTCTCAATGGCGCTAGGAGTAGCATCTGGGTATTATCTGATACGAGCATGAACCACGTTTTAGCTTCAATTGAGGAGCTTGATCCGGATTTAATTATTATTGACAGTATACAGACCTTTTCCTTGGAAGAGCACAATTCCCGCCCGGGTTCACCTATTCAGACAATGGAGTGTGCCAACGAACTCCTGAAAATCGCAAAGAACAACAATCGGCCCAGAGCAGTAATCATGGTTGGGCAAATGACGAAGGATGATGAAATTGCCGGACTTCGTGCTCTGGAACATTTGGTAGATGCTGTCTTGATTCTAAACGGTGAAAATGGGGAAGAATTACGGGGAGCTTGGTGTTCGAAGAATCGATTTGGAAGTACAGGAGAAATAGGCTTTTTTTCAATGACAGAAGAAGGGATGCAATCCATTGATAATCCTTCAGAGTTCTTTATGACTCAAAGAGGAGAAGGGCAAACCGTTTCGGGATGTGCTTTGACGGTAATCAAAGAGGGGACGCGGCCAATTATTGTTGAAGTGGAAAGCCTTGTCTCCAAATCCTTTACCCCCTATCCGTCGAGAATAGCAGAGTGCTTGAGAAGAGATCAGTTAAACACCTTGATTTCCATCTTGGAGCAAAGAGGCAGAATCAGTCTCTACGATAAAAATGTAGTTATTAAAACCACAGGAGGTCTCCAGCTTAAAGAACAATCTGTCAGTCTGGCAATTATCATGTGCATTGTTTCTTCTGTCAAAGAGCGGGCAATCCCCAATGATACAGTATTTGTAGCAGATGTAGGACTTACCGGAGAACTAAAAAAGGTACCTGCTATTGAGGCTAGAATTCGGGAGATTGACAGAATGGGGTTTAAGCGAGCTTATATTGCTAAAAACTCTATGCGGGATATTTCAAAATTCAAGAATGTAGAGATTATTGAGAAAAATACTCTTTATGAGGTTATTATGGATTTAAAGATGAAGGATAGAGTTAAGACTGAAACAGTATTTCAAAGTACTGAAGATGAAGAAAGATTTTTTACTCATGAGTAACGTGTTGGGGCATGAGATTTTAAAGAAGTAGTGTGTTTCGCTTTACCAGGCCGTATCGGTCTGGTTTCTTTTGTCTTAGCTGAGGTCGATAATCTTTCCTTGCTTTATGCCCGTTGGCAATCTCCTTGCAACGGGCATTTCTAAGGCCCGGATGTCCGGGTGGATCCAGTATGCCCTGCGCCCCTATAGTTGTCATCCTGTGGCTATAATTACCAGGGCTTTTATTCCACAAGAGCGTTGAAAAACCAAGTGGCCCAAGTATATAATTAATATGTTATGCAGATACATAAGTAAATAATAATTTCGATATCCCTGACAAGTCAACACAGTGAAGCTAGTCTAAGGGGGAATTAGATTGAACTATGAATTATTGAAGACCTCTGCGCCTGAGTTTAGAGACGCTTCTTTGAGACAAGAGCTGGGAAGGGAAAAGTGTAAAATACTAGATAAGTACCAACTAAGAAGCAACACTAGACTGTATTGGGAGCGATATTATGAACATCAACCCATTCAGGAGTACTTTAGTCACAAATTTGCCAGAAAGGCATCTCCCTTGGGTATGATTTTTTATATTTATAAACTTTGCTATGCCAAGGTAAAATATTTTCAGCAAAATTGGGGGGAGTTTGTTCCCTGCATTTATAATTGGCAGGTTGGGTTGTTTGAAGAGACCGAATTGTGGGATTTGGAATTTATCAGACATTCCAGATCAGGACTTATTTTGGATTTAAGGAATTTGGCCCGAATTACCAAATATGAAGATTTTTTGGCTTTATGTGATTATCTCAACTGGCAGGGGGTGGGAAGGCCTATTGGCGCACCCATTTTATAATGATCAAAATATTAGGATAATGACTAGCGCAGGCTCAAAAAATAGACTATAATAGTCCATAAGCTAAGAGTTATATTTAAGCATATCATTTTAGTGATGACAGAAAGCTGAATAAAATCACCAATTTGTTATTATTAACGATTGGTGATTTTTGACAACGTGAAGGTATTCTATAATGAGGAGTGAGACATTTGGAGTGGTTAAGTTTAACCATAGACGGACAAGATGTCAACGTACCAAAGGGAACAACTGTACTAGAAGCCTGTCGCCTGCATGGTATTGCAATTCCTACCTTGTGTCATGACCCGGAACTGACTTCTGCAGGCTCCTGCCGGTTGTGTATCGTACAAATCGAAGGAATGCGTAACTTGCCGCCCTCCTGCGTTACTCAAGTTGCCCAAGGAATGATCGTGCAAACTCAAAACCCTAAAGTTCGAGCAGCTCGCAAAACAATTTTGGAACTTTTAGTAGCGAATCACCCGTTGAATTGCATGACTTGCCAAAGGATGGGAGATTGCTCACTAGCTCAGTATGCTTATGAGTACGGTGTTACTGGGGCGTGCTATCCGGGTGAGCGTCGCCAAATACCCTTAGATGAGGGGAATCCTTTTATTATCAAGGATTCAAACAAATGCATTTTGTGCGGCAAATGCATTCGTGTCTGTGATGAAATTCAGGGACGCAGCGTTCTGGACTTCTCCTTCCGAGGGTTCGATACGCAAGTGGGTCCGGCCTTTAATCTCCCTTATCACGAATCAGAATGCGTTTTCTGTGGTTCCTGTGTATCAGTCTGTCCCGTTGGGGCATTAACGGAAAAGAAAATGGTGGGCAGAGGACGCCCTTGGGAAATCAAGAAAGTCCAAACCACTTGTCCCTATTGTGGGACAGGGTGTAACTTTGACTTAAATGTGAAAAACGGAAAAGTAATAGGGGTAACCTCTAATTTAAGTGCTCCTGTTAATGGTCGGGCACTATGCGTCAAAGGAAGATTTGGAATGGACATGATTTATAATTCCAATCGGTTGGCAACTCCTTTAATACGAAAGGATGGGGTCCTGGTACCCGCTGAATGGGATGAGGCCTTAAATCTAGTTGCAACAAAGTTCCGCGAAATTAAAGAAACCCACGGAGCAAATGCTCTTGCAGCTTTAAGTTCTGCTCATTGTACAAATGAAGAAAACTATCTGATGCAAAAATTCATGCGCGCAGTCATCGGGACCAATAATATCGATCACTGTGCCAGAGTTTGTCATGCCCCCACTGTGGCCGGTCTGGCCGTTTCTTTCGGCTCAGGGGCTGCAACTAACTCCTTTGAAGAAATTCCTGATGCCCAAGTTATGTTTGTGATTGGGGCAAATCCTACAGAAGCACACCCAGTAGTTGGGACAAAGATGAAGCAAGCCTTGGCTAAAGGGGCAAAGCTGATTGTCGTGGATCCCAGGCAAATTGAACTGGCTGAGTGTTCGGATCTTTATTTAAGACTACGAGCGGGGACTGATGTGGCTTTGATCAATGGAATTATGAACATCATCTTGGCCAATGGGTGGGAAGATCGCAAGTTCATATCGGAACGAACCGAAGGTTTTGCGGAATTCCAAGACAATATTAAGAATTATCCTCCCGATGTAGTAAGCAGAATAACCGGAGTACCTGAGGAACAACTTGTGGAGGCTGCTCGGATCTATGCCACTGCTGACAGGGCTATGATTTTTTATACTTTAGGGATAACCGAACACACCACAGGAACGGATAATGTGATGAGTTTGGCAAATCTGGCTATGCTGACCGGTAATATAGGTAAGAAGTATTCCGGGGTTAATCCTTTGCGCGGACAAAATAATGTTCAAGGCTCTTGTGACATGGGAGCTTTGCCTGGCGACTATCCCGGATACCAAAAGGTCATCAATACAGAAGTGCGAAAGAAATTTGAAAAAGCTTGGGGCGTTACTCTTGATCCCGACATGGGAATCATGCTTCCCGATATGTTTGCGGCAGCTATCAGCAAAAAGCTAAGAGCTATGTACGTGATGGGTGAGGATCCGGTGGTTACTGATGCCGATGCTAATCATGTGCGCAAGGGATTGGAGTCTCTGGATTTCCTCGTTGTGCAAGATATTTTTATGTCAGAAACCGCCAAAATGGCTGATGTAGTCTTGCCGGGAGCTAGTTTTGCTGAGAAGACCGGAACCTTCACAAATGCAGAACGGCGTATACAAATGGTCAACAAGGCTATTGAGCCTATTGGAAATGCGAAGGCAGATGGGGAGATCATTTCTGAACTTGCCAACCGGATGGGGTATCCCTTTTCCTACGACTCAGTGGAAGAGGTTATGGAAGAGGTGGCGAGTCTTACTCCTTTATACGGCGGGGTTACTCATCAACGTCTGGGAACCCAGGGATTGCAGTGGCCGGTTCCGAGTGTCGACCATCCTGGAAGCAAGGTTCTTCATCAAGAAAGTTTTACTCGCGGTAAGGGACTCTTTGTGTCTGTTGCCTTCCAAGAGGCCAATGAACTACCGGATGAAGAGTATCCCTTCTTACTCAATACGGGACGAAAGCTTTCCCATTATAATGTTTTTACACAAAACTCAGAAGCTCTTGGAACTTATTCCCCTGAAGAACTGGCAGAAATTAATCCTCAAGACGCTTGTCGACTGGGAATTAAAGAGGGAGAACGGGTAAAATTGGCATCTCGGCGAGGAGCGCTGGAAACTAAAATTACGATAACTGATCGCGTACCTGAAGGGATGGTCTTCATGACCTTTCATTACATGGATACTCCTACTAACGTCTTAACCAATGGTGCCTCAGATAAAGTTTCTAAGACGTATGAGTATAAAGCCTGCGGTGTACAAATCTCAAAAATTGCTTAATTAAAAGGAGTTGTCGACAAAATGGTTACAATTACAGAACTTGCCGCCCAAAAAGTCAAAGAAGTGCTTACTGCCCAAAATAAAGAGAATGCTTTACTTCGTCTTTATCTTGTAGGGATGGGGTGCGGTGGTCCAAATTTCGGGATGACTCTGGATGAGTCAAAAACAGAGAATGATATACTTGACGAAGGATTCGGTGTATCTATGGTTATAGACAAAAATCTCTCAGGATATTTAGAGGGAGCTGTCATTGACTACATTGAGTCAAGCAGTGGTGGGGGGTTTGAAATTCGAACAGCTAATGCCAATAGCGGTGGTTGTGACAGTGGCTGCTGCAGCGGCTGTGGTGGAAGCTGTTAATTCAGTAGTATAGAATTAGAAAGAGAGCTTATTTACAGCTCTCTTTTTTCTATGACCTTTAATACCCATTTCAGGGCAAAAAGCCAAATTAAAAAGCGTGAAATAGTTTGCAGAAACTCTTGCTAATTGAATTTCGTTAATTTAATGTTAAACTAGTATTGGAGGTGAAGAGCATTGAGCGAAGAAAGTAAAATGTGGCAATGCCAAGTTTCGAGTTGTGGATATATCTATAATCCGGAAAAAGGATGCAAAAAATCAAAAATACCTAAGGACGTCCCTTTTGAGGAGTTGCCTGATGAATGGAGATGCCCGTTGTGTGGGGCAGGCAAAAAAATGTTTAAACCTCTATAACCTTTTTGATTCAGAAATATAAAATATAAAAGCTCCTGCTGGCGCAGGAGCTTAATTGCTTAAACCCGTATTTACCTAATTAATGGCTAGGTTAAATTGAAAATGGTTAGTGTTTGCAGTTTTTTGAGTTCTTGAAAAAGAACATCACTAAGGGAAATGTCAAGAGCATTGGCCAAAGCAGCTATGTAAAACAGTTGTTTGCCCAATTCTGCAGCAATGATATCTTGGCAGTTATCGCAAATGGCTCCTTCGAGCTGGCTGTCCAAGATCTCCTTCAAATCGGCGAGGCTCGCATCTGGGGGAATTGGTTTTTTGCGGGCATTCACTGCGTGGCATCCACAACTGGTCACAGATTTAACCACTGCACGGTTAACCCGAGCTGAGGTTTCTTGTCCCTTGGAGATAATGTCCAAAATGCTTTGGTGACGGATTAAGAGAGATCTTACTGTGTCTTGGAATTGGTCAGTGAGTTGCTCCATGTGTGCTATCCTCACTCCTTTCTGCCATCTCTATTATACCGAGATGCCGGGTCAGTTGTCAATTTTCAACAACAATAAGGGCAAAAAAGGTAAATTGACAGGTGAAAGGCTTGTATGATATAATTTTAAAATTTTGACCACAGCTATGTTACTTGCTATAATAGGATTAGGGGGTGGCCGAATGTTTAAGGTTGGTGACAAAGTTGTCTATCCGATGCACGGTGCTGGGATTATTGAATCGATCGAAGAACGTGAAGTTCTTGGAGAGAAAAGCCAATATTATGTCATGCACTTACCTGTGGGGAATATGAAATTATTTATTCCCTTGAAGAATGTGGAGAACCTTGGCTTAAGGCAAGTAATTTCTCCTACTATGGTGAAAGATGTTCTAGAGGTTCTACAAACAAAAGACACAGCAAATACCTTAGCTTGGAATCGGCGCTATCGTGCAAACTTAGAGAAAATCAAGAGCGGGAATATTTTCGAAGTTGCCAATGTTGTGCGTAGTCTTGCGCAAAGAGAAAACGAAAAAGGGCTTTCAACAGGGGAAAAGAAAATGTACGAAAATGCCTGTCAGATTCTGATTAGTGAACTGGTTTTGACTGAGGGATCTGAAGAAGAAGCAGTCAGGCAATGGCTTTCCTCCGCTTTGATTTAGTCTAGAATCTTTTCATTCGGATTAGGGCGTCTTATTGAGGTCATGGCTGACGAATTTTAATTGTTCTTTTATCCAGCTAGCACAACTAAAGTTTTGGTAAGGTATTTTCTAACATGTTGAAGAATTGGCCATGACTTAAAGGACGTTCGAAGATTTAGCATCCCCAAGAACTTTACCTAAGACTTATCTGGTTAATAATGTTGAAGAACCTACATTTTACTTAATCAGCATTTTGGAAAACCGCTGTAAGTATGGTAAAGTGGCTATGGCAAAGCAATTTGCTTAATGGAAATCCTGCTAAGAGAAGGGTTTTATTGGTATTGGTTGAAAAATTATGAAATCCAAAGTATAATTGGGAAGACTTTTAGTCAAAATAGGTTAAAAGGAGGTGAAAAGATGATTCGCAATTTAATACGCGGGATCATCACTCTGTTACTAGGGGCGGTAGGGTTTTATCTCAACTATATCCTTATTAGCCTCGATTTTTTAAATACCCTAGGCTGGAATGGTTCTCTTGTTTGGACCTACGCCATAATGAGTATTTTATTTGGCATCATAGGATTTTTAGTTGCCCCTGTTAGTATTCGTTCTTTTATTGCTTTAATGCGTTGGATGGATTCAAGATTAACAAGGGTTCCCACAAATGATCTTATGGGTGGGGCCGTTGGGGGTATTATTGGACTTATTATTGCAAGTTTATTTGGAAACTCGTTTGTCAGTATTAAGTTTTTTGGCCCACTTTTGGCAGTGCTACTTAGTCTTTTTTTGGGTTATCTAGGTCTGACAATTGGAATGAAACGCAAAGAAGATGTTTTGGGCTTCCTTAATTTTTTTCCAAAATTTCGTGATCGGGGAGAAAAGGCGGAAAAGTCTGGAGATAAGGCTGATAAAGGGGACAAGAATAAGGAAGGTAAAGCTGGCCTTTCCCGTGAGTTAGTAAGTTATAAAATACTGGACACCAGTGTGATTATTGATGGACGAATAGCCGACATTGTTAAAACCGGTTTTTTGGAAGGGGTATTGTTAATTCCCAGCTTTGTGCTGGAAGAGCTTCGTCATATAGCGGATTCTTCGGATCTGCTTAAACGAAATCGAGGCCGCAGAGGTCTTGATATCCTTAATCAGATTTCCAAGGAAACTGTTATTAAAGTTCATATTCATGAACAGGATTTTGATGATATCAATGAAGTTGACAGCAAACTTGTAAGGTTAGGACAAGTTTTGAATTCCCCTTTATTGACTAATGATTATAATCTCAATAAAGTGGCAGAGCTTCAAGGAGTTAAGGTTCTAAATATTAACGAACTAGCTAATGCTCTGAAACCTATTGTTTTACCAGGAGAAGAAATGTTAGTTCAAGTCATGAAAGAAGGAAAAGAGCCCGGGCAGGGAGTCGCATATCTTGATGACGGAACCATGATTGTTGTGGATATGGGGCGGAGGTATATGGGTCAGAATGTTGTTGTTTTAGTAACAAGTGTCCTTCAGACAGCGGCTGGTCGTATGATCTTTGCTAAGCCTAAAAACTCTTTAGAAAAAAAGCCGATGGGCCTTCGTCCGACGGATGAGGTGAATGCGATTGGTTAATATCGGGATCGTCATTCCGGCAGCCGGTCAAGGTAAACGGATGGGGGCCGGATACAACAAGCAATTTCTGGCGTTGAGGGATAAGCCAATTTTAGCGCATACTATCGGACTTTTTGAAGAATCTGATTATGTTTCGGAAATTGTGGTTGTAGGTGCTGAAGGGGATATTGCTACTATTGAAGAACTAGTTTCATTTTATGATTTAAAAAAGGTTGTTAAGATCTGTATAGGTGGAGTGCTGCGCCAAGATTCCGTTTGCACAGGGGTTCGAGCTCTAAGTCCCACTATTCAACGGATAGTGGTGCATGATGGGGCGCGGCCCCTTTTAACATTGCCGGCATTTCATAAATTTCTTAAAGAAACAGAAACTAATTCTGCTGCTATCATGGGGGTTCCGATTAAGGATACTGTAAAACAAGTTGATTCAGCAGGGAATGTGCTTGAGACATTGCCGCGGGACTATTTGCGTGCGGTTCAGACTCCTCAGATATTCGACCGAGGAATATTGGAAGAAGCCCACGAAAGAGCGTCTGTGTCAAGTTACTATGGTACGGATGACGCATCTTTGTTAGAATGGATAGGGCATCCCGTTCATATGGTGGAAGGGATGCAAGAGAATATTAAGGTTACCACACCTGAAGATTTGTGGTTAGCTGAGAGAATACTGACGATGCGCGAAAAAGAGAGATAGGGTATTTGACCTGAGCCGTTGAACTCGAACCGCAAATATTGAGAAGGGGTGTTTGAAATCAATGTAGGAATTGGTTATGATGTACATGCATTGGTGGAAGGGCGTTTGTTGATCTTAGGTGGAGTAGAAATTCCCCATGAACGTGGATTGCTGGGACACTCAGATGCAGATGTATTGGTTCACGCAATTATGGATGCGCTTTTGGGTGCTTTGGCACTTGGAGATATCGGAGGCCATTTTCCAGATAACGATCCAAGCTATCGAGGTATCTCAAGCCTTGCTTTATTAGAACATGTTATGAGACTTATCGAATCCAGGGGATATCGTGTCGGAAATATAGACAGCATCATCATTGCGGAGCGCCCTAAAATTGCTCCGTATATCGCAAAGATGAGAGCTAATTTATCGCGATCTATGAATATAGAGGAGTCACGTATCTCGGTGAAGGCAACTACGACAGAGCGATTAGGATTTGTGGGTAAAGAAGAAGGAATTGCAGCTCAAGCAATTGTTAACTTAAAAAAGGTGGAGGAAATATAATGGAAATTCGTGTTCGGTTTGCACCAAGTCCAACAGGGCCGCTTCATATAGGAGGAGCAAGATCGGCTTTATTTAATTATTTATGGGCTCGCAAGAATAAGGGTACATTTATTGTACGAAGTGAAGATACTGATTTAGAGCGTTCTAGCAGGGAATCAGAACATAACATTTTGCAAGCACTAAGATGGTTAGATATTCAATGGAATGAAGGAATTGAAGTTGGTGGGGAACATGGCCCTTATCGGCAAACTGACCGTTTAGAGCTTTATAAAGATTATCAGGAAAAGCTGCTTGCTAATGGGCATGCCTACTACTGTTACTGTACTGAAGAAGAGCTGGAACAGGAAAGACAGTCTCTAATTGCTAAAGGAGAGACTCCACGCTATTTAGGGAAGTGCAGAAATTTGTCTGCAGAGCAACGTGAGGCGTTTGAAATTGAGGGCCGAAAGCCCGTTATACGCTTTCGCGTGCCAGAGGGACAGGCAATTCATATTTCTGACAAGGTACGTGGGGATGTTGTATTTGATAGCAACGGTATTGGAGATTACGTTATTGTAAAATCAGATGGAATTCCTACATATAATTTTGCAGTTGTTGTTGACGATATTACTATGTCAATAACCCATGTAATTCGGGGGGAAGAACATCTTTCTAATACTCCTCGCCAGGTTATGATTTATCAGGCATTAGGATCTCCAGCCCCTGAATTTGCTCACATTTCTCTGATTCTTAATACAGAGGGAGGAAAGATGAGTAAGCGGGATGGGGATACTGCAGTCATAGATTATCAGCAGAAAGGGTATCTCCCGGAAGCTATTGTTAATTTTATTGCTCTACTTGGTTGGGCACCTACAGGAGAAGAAGAATTTTATACCCTTGATGAATTGGCAAAGGAATTTTCGTTAGATCGAGTTTCCAAGAGCCCTGCTGTCTTTGATCGACACAAGCTGGATTATATCAACTCACATTATATTAAAGCGTCCTCACCGGAACGGCTAGCGGAACTTGCTATGCCTCATCTTGAAGAATTAGGCATGCTTCCCCAGGATCAAAGATCCGTTGAGCAGCAGCAATGGCTGGTAAGCTTTATTAAGGCTATTGCAGAGAAAATATCTTATTTGGCTGAAGTGAAGGATTATATTCATTATTTTCATGGCGATACTCCACTTGAACCGCAGAGTGATGCCTTGGAAGTGTTAAAAGGCGAACAGGTCCCAAGTGTTCTGGCTATGTTCAAAGAAAAATTGCAGGGAGCAGAGATGCTTTCCGCTGAGACGGTAAAAGTTATTCTGAAACAAATGACTAAAGAATTAAAACTTGGTGGTAAATTTGTATACATGCCAGTTCGGATAGCATTAACAGGACAGATGCACGGGCCGGAATTGTATGATATTATCCCCTTGCTGGGGCTCAAGAATGTTTTGGGGCGCATCGGGTATACAGAGGAGCATTATTTAGGGTAGACCGCCTCTATAATGGGGCGGCAAGCGCTACTTAGAGAACTAATTGACAAAATAATGGAGACTACCATATAATTAAATATAAATTATCGTGTTGGCGAAAAATACAAATGGTTTATGACGATGATGAGAAAGAGTACAAAGAGGAATTGCGACTAGCGAGAATGGGGTAGTGGAAGCCATTTGCAAGGAGTATTTGGAAGTGCGTCTCGGAGTTGATTGGAAGAAATTTGAAAGTATTTCAATCCGTATTACTGCGTTAAAGTTTTGAGCTGGAACGACATGTCGTTCAAACAGAGTGGGACCGCGGAATTTTCGTCTCTGGACGAGGAGTTCCGCTTTTTTTGTGTTTATTTATATTATCGGCGATGTTCAGGTGTATTCAAAGGGTACTGAGTAAATGACGGTTAACAGAATAACAAAATAAGCTAAAGAGAAAAGGGTGAAGCTATGTTTGGACAGATAAAGCGTGATATCCAAGTTATTTTTGAACGTGATCCTGCAGCAAAAAGTATTTGGGAAGTTATCTTTTGTTATCCTGGGTTTCACGCTGTGCTATTCCATAGAATGGCACATTGGTTGTACATTCATAAGCTGGTTCTCTTACCGCGTATGATCTCCCAGCTCTCCCGCTTCCTAACGGGAATCGAGATTCATCCGGGTGCGAAGATTGGGCAAGGACTTTTTATTGATCATGGTACGGGTGTGGTAATAGGTGAGACTACAGAGATCGGAAATAACGTGACTTTATATCAAGGTGTTACTCTGGGTGGAACTGGGAAAGAGAAAGGAAAACGGCATCCAACGATTGGAGATAATGTTGTAATTGGAGCAGGTGCGAGGGTATTAGGTTCCTTCAAAGTTGGGGATAATGTAAAAATTGGAGCAGGTTCGGTTGTTAATAAGCCTGTACCAAGTGATACGACTGTTGTAGGTGTACCCGGGCGAATTGTTCTTCACCGTGGGATACCGATTAAAGATCCTGATTTGAGGCATGATGAGCTTCCGGATCCGGTGAATGAAATGCTGAAGTGTCTAATGCAGCGTGTAGAATATTTGGAACAGCGATTAAATGAAGAGGAGAGTCGATACGATGTCTTTGAAATTATTCAACACAATGACCCGTCAAAAAGAGGAGTTTCAACCAAGAGAGAGCGGGAAGGTGGCAATGTATGTTTGCGGCCCGACAACCTATAATTATTTTCATGCGGGAAATGCTCGGATGTTCGTCGTATTCGATATGATTAGACGTTATTTTATTTATAAAGGTTTTGATGTTCGTTACGTTCAGAATTTCACCGATATAGATGATAAGATTATCCAGCGTGGGAATGTTGAAGGGATGGATCCTTTAGCTTTAGGCCAAAAGTATATTGACGAGTACTTTAAAGATGCTAAAGAATTAAACCTGCTGCCGGCAACGGTTCACCCCAAGGCAACAGAGCATATTCCGGAAATGATTGAAATTATCCAAGGTCTTATCGATTCCGGGCTGGGTTATGAGGTGGAGGGGGATGTCTACTTTGCAGTGGATCACTTCCCTGATTATGGGAAGCTGTCAGGTAGAACTCTTGATGATATGAAGGCAGGAGCGAGAGTTGAAGTGGATGAACGTAAAAGGCATCCCATGGACTTTGCACTCTGGAAAAAGGCTAAACCTGGTGAACCGGCCTGGGAAAGCCCGTGGGGAGAGGGGCGGCCGGGTTGGCATATTGAGTGTACGGCTATGTCCTTGAAATATTTGGGAGCGGGATTTGATATTCACGGTGGAGGGGAGGATCTTTCATTTCCTCATCATGAAAACGAAATTGCTCAAACAGAAGGGTACTTAAAAGGGAAGACCTTTGCTCGGCATTGGATGCACAACGCTTTTCTTACAATTAATCAAGAAAAAATGTCTAAATCCTTGGGCAATTTTTTTACGATCCGCGAGTTGTTGGTGAATTCTCCGGGAGAAGTTATTCGCTTCTATTTACTGGGAACTCACTATCGCAGTCCCTTGGATTTTAACGATCAAAACTTAATTATGGCGCAAAAGGGCTTGGAACGTCTGCAAACCAGCGTTCGCTTAGCTCAGGAGGCTCTGGCAAGGGAAGGCGCAGTGAAAAATGACCAGGGCAGCCTAGAGTTGTCAAGGGCTTCTAAAGAGGCGAGAGAGGCCTTTGAGAAGGCAATGGATGATGATTTTAATTCCGCATTAGCTTATGCGGCTTTATTTGAGCTAGCAAAGACCATGAATGGCCTTGTACAGGCAAATCCTGTGCCTTCGGAAGGACTAGCTGAGGCTCACAACACTTTAGTGAAACTTGGAGATGTTTTAGGGTTTGATTTGCTTCATCCGGCTAAAATTGATGTCGAGAACAATGAAATCCTAAACGAAGTGATGGAAGTTGTCTTACAGATTCGTTCGAAATCACGCCAGAAAAAGGACTGGGAAATGGCGGACTTTATCCGCGATGGACTTAAAGAAAAAGGAATTGTTATTGAGGATACTCCCCAAGGGGCCAGGTGGCAAATTAAGCGATAATTGAAAGGTGACCTTATGCGAAATTGGCAGGAAATGAATGCCTTGACCTTAGCGTATTTGGGTGATGCGGTTTATGAACTTTGGGTGCGCACCCATTTACTTGAACTAGGGCACGAGAGGGTGAAGGAACTTCACAAGCAGGCGGTCAACTATGTACGAGCCGGCACTCAAGCTCAGGTTTTACATGCCCTATTTCCGGAGCTTGATGAGGTTGAACAGCAGGTTGTAATACGAGGAAGAAATACCAAGGGCGGGCATCCTAAAAATGTGGATGTTGTCACTTATCGTCATGCCACAGGGTTTGAAAGCTTAGTGGGCTATTGGCAGTTAAGCGGACAAACAGACCGGATGAAATGGGCTTTTGCTAAAGTAGACCAAATGCTTCGCGGTGAAGAAGTAATTAAATAAAGACACTCATTATAGGGTACTGTGAGAAAGGGAGATTTTTTTAATGAATGTGGATCTTATTCAGCACACGCCAGATCCGGAAAAAGTAGTAGCAGCTGCAGCTCGTTTGTGTTACTCGTCAGATGCTATACCCGATTTGTTTGAACAGCTGAACGATGATAAGGTGGCTAACTTCGTCCGAAGGCTCAGAGAAATGGGCCATCTTTCCCCTTTTGAGCATGTAAGTTTTCAGTTTTCAATAGATGGTGTTTCAAGGGCTTTGTCCCATCAGCTCGTCCGTCACCGGATTGCAAGTTATTCGCAACGATCTCAACGTTATGTCAAAGAGAATGGGTTTGAATTCGTTATTCCTCCAAGCGTCATACAAAATCCTGAAGCATTAGGGCGGTTTGAGGCAGTTATGTCTCGCCTGCAGGAAGACTATCAGGAGCTCTTGAATTACGTACCTGCCGAGGATGCTCGCTATGTCTTGCCTAATGCTTGTACTACTTCTTTAATGGCTACTTTTAACGCACGATCGTTATTGAATTTTTTTGAGCATAGAACTTGTATTAGGGCTCAATGGGAGATACGTTTTTTAGCTGGAAGAATGTTAGATTTAGTAAGAGAGGTTGCCCCTAATCTGTTTAGTGAAGCTGGTCCAACCTGTATAACTCAAGGGGTCTGTCGTCAAGGAACATATAGCTGTGGAAGACTAAAGACCCTAGAAAGAAAGAAGTGAACTTCGTGAACGAAGAAATTGTGTATGGTAAAAATCCAGTGGCTGAGCTTCTTAAAAGTGGCAAACCAATTAACAAAGTTCTCCTTGTTTCAGATGGGCCTAGTGGTAAAAATCAAGACATTATGGCCTTGCTTCATAAAAATAATACACCATACCAATTTGTAGATCGTCAGACTCTAGACCGGCTGACAAATCGTGAGCGACATCAGGGCATGCTCGCCTATGTGGCGGCGAGTGAGTATGCGAATGTCGAGGATATTCTGGCCTTAGCTGTCGAGCGTCAAGAAGACCCTTTTATCTTAATGCTGGATGAAATAGAGGATCCTCATAATTTAGGGGCCTTACTTAGGACTGTTGATGCTGTCGGTGCCCATGGAGTGATTATTCCTAAGCGGAGAAGTGTAGCCCTCACTGGAACGGTAGCCAAAACATCTGCCGGAGCAGTTGAACATGTCAAAGTAGCCCGAGTGAGTAACTTAGTTCAAACTTTAAAGGATTTGAAAAAAGCGGGGTGCTGGGTTTCGGGGGCTGAAGCTGGGGGGACAAATGCTTTTAAGGCAGATCTAACCGGCCCAAGGGTGATTGTAATTGGCAGTGAAGGGAAAGGGATTAGTCGTTTACTTAGAGAAAATTGTGATGAAATCGTAAGTCTGCCCATGAGGGGGCAGGTCTCTTCCTTAAATGCCAGTGTTGCAGGTTCGGTTATGCTTTATGAGGTGCTCAGACAAAGAATTCAATCTGAAAAACCCATCACAAAAATCTAAAGACCTAAAAAGGCGGCTTGGCTCACAGTTGGTGCTCAGCAACGGTATAACTTTCCAATTGGGGCTTTGTAATTTTGATTTTTAAATTTTTTGCACTATTTTGACCTCTGAAGCCCCATTTTCGCAGGATTTTGGGACTTTAGAACTCGTGCCTCGATCTCAAACTTCACGAATAGCGACAGAACAACCAAAACTTCGCCTTGACGCTTTTCTTTAGCGTCGAGTATAATGAGGATGTTCTCGTGGACGAGGGCTAGCCGAGATTGCGTCTTCTTCGTGATGACATTGTAGGGGGGATCAACTTGACTCTTCAAGCCCAACCAGAACTACCAGAATGTGAAATCATCGACGTTATCGTGGATGAAGAGGTGGTTGAGCTTGCCAAGGAAGGCGACGCTACAGCACTGGAGTATCTAATTAACAAATATAAAAACTTTGTTAGGGCCAAAGCGCGTTCTTACTTTCTGATTGGTGCTGATCGTGAAGATATTATTCAAGAGGGAATGATAGGACTTTATAAAGCAATTCGTGATTTTCGTGGGGACAAACTCTCCTCCTTTAGAGCGTTTGCAGAATTATGTATTACACGACAGATAATCACAGCAATTAAAACCGCGACGAGGCAGAAACACATTCCCTTAAACTCATATGTTTCCTTAAATAAGCCTATTTATGACGAAGATTCGGATAGGACTCTTCTCGATGTTATTTCGGGTACTCGAATTACCGACCCGGAAGAACTAATTATCAGCAGAGAAGAATTTGACGACATTGAAGAAAAAATGGGCGAGATCCTGAGTTCTTTAGAGTGGAAAGTACTGATGTCATACTTAGAGGGCAAATCTTATCAAGAGATTGCTGTTGACTTGAGAAGACATGTAAAATCAATCGATAATGCGTTGCAGCGAGTTAAGAGAAAGCTCGAACGATATCTCGAACGTCGTGATGGATAATTTTACATATCTTTTATTTATTAAAGTACTTGCATTTTATAAAGATTAGTGTTAGACTACGTAAGTGCCTTGAGGTTAATGCTTGAAGCTCAGGAAGATATAGGCCGACGTAGCTCAATTGGCAGAGCAGCTGATTTGTAATCAGCAGGTTGCGGGTTCGAGTCCCATCGTCGGCTCCATTTAGCAAATCCTAGCCTCTATCGGCTTATTGCAAAATTGACTGTGCTGTAAAGCGTGCTTCTCTTCGGCATAAAAGGTTGACAAAGTCTATCGCACTTAGCGCAACTGAACAGTTATTATCGCGGGGTGGAGCAGCGGTAGCTCGTCGGGCTCATAACCCGAAGGTCGTCGGTTCAAATCCGGCCCCCGCAACCAAGTGAACTAGACAGCGAAGCTGTCTTTTTTGTTATTTGGTCATAACCGACTGAGGTTGTCATTGGCTATTGTGGCCAAAGCTAATGGGACTGGATATCTACCTTTAGCGAGGAAACGCCTAGGGGCTTGGTGCCAGCTAAGATCTACCAAGGCTTTTTCTTGACAGTCAAATTATCTTGTGATAAAGTGTTTTGAGTAATGAAAAAATACAGCGTCCTACCGTTGTCCGGGAGGTGTTCGTGAATGCGTGTCGGCATTATTTTAGCGTGTACTGATTGCAAGCACCGTAACTATGCTACTATGAAAAATAAGAAAAACAACCCAGATCGCTTGGAAGCTCAAAAGTTTTGCAAGTTTTGCAAGAGTCACACTCTGCATAAGGAAACTAAGTAATTTTTTTTTTGCAAAGGTTTAGATGTACGCCAGGGGGCGTTGTCACGGAGTCGATGACTTGGAGTCTGTAAGGATGTGAAGTGATGGGCGAGTTGAAGAAACCGGCCAATACTCAGAGCCAGAAAGATAAGGCGAAGGAGTATTTCCGCGGGGTTTTGAGCGAACTCAAGAAAGTTCATTGGCCAAGCCGCAGGCAATTGCTAACCTACACACTTGTTGTGTTTTTTGCGGTTTCAATTGTATCTATTCTTATGTGGATTGTTGATAGCGGCTTAAGTGCGGCCTTGACCAAGCTGCTGCCCTAAACATATAAAGTTTCAACGGCAGTGTCTGAGGAGGTCCCTGAGAAATGGCAAAAAATTGGTTTGTAATTCATACCTATTCTGGCTATGAGAACAAGGTGAAAATGAATCTTGAAAAACGAGTCGAATCCATGAACATGGAGGAGAAGATTTTCCGAGTTCTTGTTCCCATGGAAGATGAAATTGAATTCAAAAATGGTAAACAAAAGATTACCAAGCGCAAGGTATATCCAGGCTATGTGCTCGTTGAAATGGAAATGACGGATGACTCATGGTATGTTGTTCGTAATACTCCGGGTGTAACAGGATTTGTCGGTTCTGGAACGAAGCCTATCCCTTTATTGGATAATGAGGTTGTAAGTATATTGCAGCAAATGGGAATGGATGAAATTCAGACTCGGGTCGACTTTGATATTAATCAAAGTGTCCAAGTTATTGCCGGTCCTTTCAAGGACTTCGTTGGTGTAGTGAGAGAAATCCTTGCAGACAAAGGCAAGTTACGGGTTGAGGTATCTATGTTTGGCAGAGAAACTCCCGTTGAACTTGAGTTCACGCAGGTTCAAAAATTAGATTAATAGGTTATCCTAATAAGGGGGTGTATTGAAAATGGCAAAGAAAGTAATTGGTTTGGTGAAATTAGCGATCAATGCAGGAAAGGCAACACCGGCACCTCCGGTTGGTCCAGCTTTGGGTCAGCACGGGGTCAATATTATGGGCTTTTGCAAAGAGTATAATGAGCGTACCAAGGATCAAGTGGGGCTTATAATCCCGGTTGAGATTACTGTCTATGAAGACCGTTCGTTTACCTTTATTACCAAAACTCCACCAGCAGCAGTTTTGCTGAAGAAAGCTGCAAATATTAATTCTGGTTCTGCTGAACCTAATCGCAAGAAGGTTGCTTCTGTTCCTAAATCCAAAATTCGCGAAATTGCGGATACGAAGATGAAGGACTTGAATGCAGCTAGCATTGAAGCTGCAATGCGTATGATTGAAGGAACAGCGCGCAGCATGGGAATCGACGTTGTCGAAGGTTAATTTTAAGTATCAAGAATTATGTGGGAGGGCTAAGCCCGTGTAACCACAAGGAGGTTAATGGAATGGCTAAAGTAGGTAAGAAATATCAAGAGGCTGTAAAATCCTTTGATCGCATTGCTCTCTACGAACCAACAGAAGCATTATCAATTGTAAAAAATAATGCTAAAGCTAAGTTTGATGAGACTGTGGAGGCTGCCTTCAAATTAGGTATTGATACCCGTCACGCTGATCAACAAATTCGTGGTGCTGTTGTACTTCCGAATGGAACGGGCAAAACTCGTTCGGTGTTGGTATTTGCTAAAGGGGAAAAGGCCAAAGAGGCAGAGCAAGCAGGGGCAGACTTTGTTGGAGCAGAAGATATGATTGCTAAGATTGAGCAAGGTTGGTTTGGCTTCGAAGTTGTTGTTGCAACCCCAGATATGATGGGTATGGTTGGTAAATTAGGACGGGTTCTTGGACCTAAAGGCCTTATGCCAAACCCGAAGACGGGAACAGTTACATTTGATGTAACTCGTGCGATTAAAGAAATTAAGGCTGGTAAGATTGAATACCGTGCGGATAAGGCTGGCATTATACATGCACCAATCGGCAAAGCCTCATTCAGTGTTGAACAACTACTGGAAAACTATCGTGTACTTGGAGAGACTTTGCTTAAGGCAAAGCCTGCAGCTGCTAAAGGTCAATTTATGCGGAGTGTCACAGTGTCCTCTACGATGGGCCCAGGCGTACGCATTAACCCTGCAAAAGCAATCTAATTACGGTATGCTTGACAGTGTTGGATAAATGGGATAAGCTTATCAGGAATTTAATAAGTCCGCTGTAGAAAGCAGGTGCCGAAAGGCTTAATGACCTGCCGAGGTTGGAAGATTACGCCGAAGATATCTATTTGGCATTCTTAACCTCTGCAAGCGCGGAGGTTTTTTGTTGCTAATAAGTTTATCTAATCGGGAAGGAGGTACACAGATGCTTAACATCGAAGAAAAAGGTCTAATAGTTTCGGAGATAAAAGAAAAGTTTCAACAGTCTTCAGGTATAGTATTAGCTGACTATCGTGGTCTGACTGTTGCCCAAGTAACGCAATTACGTGCCCAATTACGTAAAGCTGGAGTAGAGTACCGGGTTTTGAAAAATAACCTCGTACGTCGCGCTGCTGATGAGTTAGGGGTAGAAGGGCTCGATTCTTATCTTAAGGGACCTACTGCACTTGCTTTTAGTGCAGATCCTGTCGCTCCAGCTAAGATATTAACCGAATTTGCTAAGGTAAATAAGTTAAAGACTTTCCAAATTAAAGCCGGGGTACTTGAGGGAAAGGTTATTGGAGTAGAGGGCGTCAAAGCTCTTGCTGATCTGCCTTCTCGTGAGGTCTTGCTGGCTATGGTCTTACGTGGTATGCAAGCTCCTCTTACAGGTATGGCTAACGTTCTTCAAGGTCCTATCCGTAAAATGGGATATGCTTTGGAGGAAGTGCGTAAGCTTAAGGCTGCTCAATAGGGCATGTAGAACTTCGATTTATTGAAGTGGATTCCTTTGGAATCAGTGAATGAATTAGTATAAATTAAATGTTTATAATTTTAAGGGGGAAATTAAAAATGTCTAAAATCAATGAAATTCTCGAAGCTGTAAAAGGCTTAACCGTTCTCGAGTTATCTGAACTTGTAAAGGCTTTTGAAGAAGAATTTGGCGTAAGCGCTGCTGCTCCTGTAGCAGTTGCTGGTGGAGCAGCTGTTGCAGCTCCTGCAGCTGAAGCTGAAGAAAAAACTGAGTTTGACGTAATTCTCATGAACTGTGGATCTTCTAAAATCGGAGTTATCAAAGTAGTTCGTGAAGCTACCGGACTAGGCCTCAAAGAAGCAAAAGACCTCGTTGACAATGCTCCAAAACCGGTTAAAGAGAAAGTCTCCAAGGATGAGGCTGAAGCTTTAAAAGCTAAATTGACTGAAGCTGGTGCAACTGTAGACGTTAAGTAATGCTTTTAATTTGAAGGTACTCTCTTCGTGTAGAGAGTACCTTCTTTAATTTGACGACAGGAATCAATGGTTGATTAAAAACGTTTTAACACAAACATTTGTAAATATTCCATGAGACGTAATTGAATATTTTCTTGACAGAGGGTCTCTGTTTTGGTATACTTTATAAATGTTACTATATGTAAATGGAATTTATTACTTAATCCATCCATGCTATGGTAATAAGTAAATAGCAATAGATAATAAGGAGATATTATCTTTGAAATTGTCGGAATGATATTGAAAGATCATAAACAGTTAAGCGAGGTTCTTTTAAAGGCCTTGCTTTTGGCTGTATATGTCAATATATTATGACCTCAATGAGAAAACCACACTGAGGGGTGAAACGTAAATGTTCTATCCTGTTAAGGTTGGGACACGAGAGCGCTGGAGTTATTCCAGAATCCGTGAGGTTCTCGACATGCCAAATTTAATTGAAATCCAGCAAAACTCCTATCGTTGGTTTCTTGATGAAGGGCTGCGCGATATGTTTCGCGATATTTCGCCGATTCAAGATTTCACGGGCAATCTCGTTCTAGAATTTGTTGATTATAGTCTAGGAGATGCTAAATATCAGGTGGAGGAGTGCAAAGAACGCGATGTTACATATGCCGCGCCACTTCGCGTCAAGGTGCGCCTGATCAACAAGGAAACTGGAGAAGTGAAGGAACAGGAAGTCTTTATGGGAGATTTCCCCTTGATGACAGACAAGGGAACCTTCATTATTAACGGGGCCGAACGTGTTATTGTTAGCCAACTTGTTCGCTCACCTGGAGTCTATTACTCAGAGCAAATTGACCCGAGTGGGAAGAAGCTTTACGGGGCTACGGTTATTCCAAATCGCGGAGCTTGGTTGGAGTTTGAAACGGATGTTAATGATAATATCTTTGTAAGAGTTGACCGGACTCGAAAACTTCCCGGCACGGTTCTGATTCGTGCTTTAGGGTATGCCAGCAACGGTCAAATCCTCGAGTTATTTGATGATAATGAATATATCCGTGCTACCCTGGAAAGGGATAACTCAGAGTCAACCGAAGAAGCCTTGGTTGAAATCTATAAGCGGTTAAGACCCGGCGAACCACCGACGGTTGACAGCGCTCGTTCATTACTTGAAGCTTTGTTCTTTGATGCTAAACGCTATGATCTGGCTAAAGTCGGACGGTATAAGCTTAATAAGAAGCTTGGTCTGGATATCCCTATGGATGTACGACATTTAACTCGTGGTGATATTATTGCCAGCGTACAGCGGATGCTTGCGTTAATGAATGGTGAAGGTCATAGAGATGATATTGACCATTTAGGCAATCGGAGACTGCGTTCGGTCGGAGAGCTTCTACAGAATCAATTCCGAATTGGTTTATCTCGTATGGAACGTGTTGTACGTGAACGGATGACAATTCAGGATGTTGAAGTCATTACGCCTCAAGTACTCATTAATATTCGTCCTGTGGTAGCAGCAATTAAAGAATTCTTTGGCAGCAGCCAGTTGTCTCAGTTTATGGATCAGACGAACCCGCTTGCGGAGTTAACTCACAAGCGTCGCCTAAGTGCTTTAGGGCCTGGAGGATTAAGCAGAGAGCGTGCCGGTTTTGAGGTTCGTGACGTACATCATTCTCACTATGGGAGAATGTGTCCGGTAGAGACCCCGGAAGGACCAAACATTGGTCTGATCGGATCCTTAAGTACTTTTGGCCGCATTAATCCCTATGGCTTTATTGAGGCCCCTTACCGTAAGGCGGATAAGGAAGGTGCCAGAGTTACAGATGAGATTCATTATTTGACAGCAGACGAGGAAGAGAAATATATCGTTGCCCAGGCCAACGCGCCCCTTGATGAGAACGGCAAGTTTTTAGGGGAAAAAATCGATGGTCGTCATGGACCGGATTTTGTGCACGTATCGCCAAATCAGGTTGACTATATGGACGTTTCGCCAAAACAAATGGTCTCCATTGCTACGGCCTTAATTCCTTTCTTAGAGCATGACGATGCGAACCGAGCTTTGATGGGCTCAAACATGCAACGGCAGGCGGTACCTTTATTGCGAACTGATTCGCCTTATGTAGGTACTGGGATGGAATACAAGGCGGCTAAGGATTCCGGAGTCTGTGCCATCACTAAGCGTGCCGGTGTTATTAAAAGAGCAACGGCTGATGAGATTATTGTTCTTGGCGATGATGGAATGACAGAGAAGCATAAACTTCTTAAATATTCCCGCTCTAACCAAGGCACATGTATTAACCAACGGCCAATTGTTAAGAAGGGCGAGATAGTTGAGTCGGGTCAGATTATTGCGGATGGTCCGTCTACAGACCACGGTGAGTTGGCCTTGGGCAGGAATGTTTTAGTAGCCTTCATGACTTGGGAAGGATATAACTATGAGGACGCAATCTTAATTAGTGAAAAGTTGGTTAGAGAAGATTACTATACATCGATTCATATTGAAGAGTATGAATCAGATGCTCGTGATACGAAGCTTGGACCGGAAGAAATCACTCGTGACATTCCGAATGTTGGGGAAGATGTTCTGAAGGATCTTGATGAACGTGGAATTATTCGTATTGGGGCGGAAGTTCGTCCTGGAGATATTCTGGTAGGAAAAGTGACGCCCAAAGGGGAAACAGAGTTAACGGCAGAAGAACGTTTGCTACGTGCTATTTTCGGAGAAAAGGCTCGTGAAGTGCGTGATACATCTTTACGTGTACCTCACGGAGAAGCCGGAAAAATAGTTGACGTTAAAGTGTTTACCCGTGAAAACGGGGATGAATTATCTCCTGGTGTTAATCAGCTTGTTCGTGTATATATCGCTCAGAAACGAAAGATATCTGTCGGTGACAAGGTGGCGGGTCGCCACGGCAACAAGGGTGTTATTTCGAGGGTTATGCGTCAAGAAGATATGCCGTTTATGCCGGATGGTACACCGATCGAAGTGGTGTTAAATCCATTAGGTGTTCCTTCGCGGATGAACATCGGGCAGGTTCTGGAGACGCACTTGGGAAGAGCGGCCAAGGCCTTGGGGATTCGTATTGCGACTCCGGTCTTTGACGGAGCAACTGAGGATGATATTTTTGAAACTTTAGAGAAGGCTGGCCTTTCCAGCGATGGAAAGACTATGCTCTATGATGGGCGCACCGGAGATCCTTTCGACAGCAAAATTACCGTTGGCTATATGTACGTTCTCAAACTTCACCATTTGGTTGACGACAAGATTCATGCTCGTTCGACAGGCCCCTACTCTTTAGTTACACAGCAACCCTTGGGTGGAAAAGCTCAATTCGGTGGTCAACGTTTTGGAGAAATGGAAGTCTGGGCCTTGGAGGCATATGGGGCTTCGTATACTCTGCAAGAAATCTTAACAGTTAAGTCAGACGATGTGGTTGGCCGTGTAAAAACCTATGAAGCCATCGTTAAAGGAGAGAATATTCCTGAACCGGGAATTCCTGAATCCTTTAAAGTATTAATCAAAGAAATGCAGAGTTTGGGTCTTGACGTAAGAGTCTTGGCAGCAGATGATCGGGAAATTGAGATTCATGATACTGATGAGGATATAACGGAAACTGCAAAGGAACTTGGCATTGATCTACACGAAGAACTCCCGCTTCCCTCAACTCGATCAGTTGGAGAGCCAGATGAGGAGGAGAGCGTTGACGAGGAAGATCCTCTTGATGAATTAAATGTTGAAGTCCTTGAGGAAGAAGATATAGATCTTGGCGATCTCAATTAGTCCCCGGACGAAAGGAGCGATAAGGATTGCTTGACGTCAATAACTTCGACCGTATGCGTATCGGTTTAGCTTCTCCGGACATGATTCGGGAATGGTCATTCGGAGAAGTAAAGAAGCCTGAAACTATTAACTATCGGACCTTAAAGCCGGAACGTGAAGGTTTGTTTTGTGAAAAAATCTTTGGCCCTACCCGAGATTGGGAGTGTCACTGCGGGAAATACAAGAGAGTTCGCTATAAAGGAATTGTCTGTGATCGTTGCGGAGTTGAAGTAACACGTTCAAAAGTTCGCCGCGAGCGGATGGGACACATTGTTCTAGCGGCTCCTGTATCACATATCTGGTATTTTAAAGGGATTCCGAGTCGTATGGGGTTGCTTTTAGACATGTCCCCACGTGCTTTGGAAAAAGTGTTATATTTTGTTTCATATATTGTTACAGACCCTGGCGATACTTCTTTAATGAAGAAGCAGCTCCTCACTGAAACGGAGTATAGGGAATATCGTGATAAATATGGAGATCGTTTTCAAGCCAGCATGGGCGCGGAAGCCGTTAAAGAATTACTCGCTGAAATGGATTTAGAAAAACTCAATGAAGAACTTCGAATTGAGCTGAAGGAAGTTTCCGGACAGCGAAAAATCCGTGCTATTCGTCGTCTTGAAGTCGTAGAAGCTTTTAAGTCCTCCGGCAATCGTCCTGACTGGATGATCATGGATGTTGTACCGGTAATTCCACCGGAACTACGACCTATGGTGCAACTGGACGGTGGTCGATTTGCTACATCGGATCTTAATGACCTCTATCGTCGGGTAATCAACAGAAATAACCGTCTAAAACGTCTATTAGATCTGGGTGCGCCTGATATTATTGTGCGAAACGAAAAAAGGATGCTCCAAGAGGCAGTCGATGCATTGATTGATAATGGCCGCCGTGGTCGTCCTGTAACCGGCCCGGGAAACAGGCCGCTTAAGTCCCTCAGTGATATGTTAAAAGGAAAGCAAGGCCGTTTCCGTCAGAACTTATTAGGTAAGCGGGTGGATTATTCAGGTCGTTCCGTTATCGTAGTTGGTCCGAATCTCAAGCTTCATCAGTGTGGTCTGCCTAAAGAAATGGCGTTGGAACTCTTTAAGCCATTTGTGATGAAAAAGCTTGTTAATGAAGGTCATGCTCACAATATCAAAAGTGCCAAACGCATGGTCGAAAGAGTACGTGCCGAGGTTTGGGATGTTCTTGAAGAGGTTATCTCAGATCACCCAGTCCTTTTGAATCGTGCACCAACTCTTCACCGTTTAGGAATTCAGGCCTTTGAGCCAATTTTGGTCGAAGGTCGAGCTCTGCAGATTCACCCATTAGTTTGTACCGCGTATAATGCGGACTTCGACGGTGACCAGATGGCAGTTCACGTGCCATTGTCGGCAGAGGCTCAGTCTGAAGCGAGACTATTAATGCTCTCAGCTCATAATATTCTTAACCCAAAAGATGGCAGGCCTGTTGCCACTCCTACTCAGGATATGGTATTGGGATCCTATTATCTGACGATGCAGAGACCGGGAGCTTTTGGCGAAGGGAAAATATTCAAAGACTACGACGAAGCTGTTTTAGCCTACGATACTAAAGAGGTTCACTTGCAGGCTAGGATTAAAGTTCGACGTAATGATGGAAAACTGTTAGAGACAACGGTTGGCCGGCTGATTTTTAACTCCGTCATCCCTCCTCAAATTGGATATTTCAATGAAGTGGTCGGCAAAAAAGGACTTGCGGATATTGTTGCTAAGACTTATCGTAAGGCAGGCTATGAAGCGACAGCCCAATTGTTGGATGGACTGAAGAGTCAAGGTTTCAAGTTTTCAACTAGAGCAGGTATGACTGTTGGTTTAACAGATATTACTGTACCAAAGGAGAAAACAGAGATCCTCACTGCTGCTGATTCTTCCGTCGCAAAGACGGAATTACAATACCGGCGCGGTTTAATAACCAACGAAGAGCGATATAATCTAGTCATTGATACTTGGGCAAAAGCTACAAAAACAGTAACCCAAGCATTAATGGATTCTTTAGATGAGTTTAACCCGGTCTATATGATGGCGACATCCGGCGCCCGTGGTAATATTCAGCAGCTTAGACAATTGGCAGGAATGAGGGGACTTATGGCAGACCCTTCCGGACGAACCATCGAGTTGCCTATTAAGGCCAACTTCCGCGAAGGACTTACGGTTTTAGAGTACTTTATTTCTTCTCACGGTGCTCGTAAAGGTCTGGCCGATACTGCCCTAAGAACCGCTGACTCAGGTTACCTGACACGGCGACTGGTAGACGTCTCTCAAGATGTGATTGTACGGGAAGAGGATTGTGGAACCTTAAACGGCATTATGGTCGAGGATATCAAAGATGGCCCGGAAATAATCGAGCCGTTGGTAGATCGTCTTGTTGGTCGTTTTGTCTTAGAGGATCTCCATCATCCAGAAACCGGAGAAGTCTTGGCTTCGCCGGATACTGAAATGACAGAAGAACAAGCCGCCGAAATTGCAAAATGTTTCGATTCGGCAGTAATTCGTTCGGTCTTAACCTGCAAATCACGGTACGGGGTATGTAAGAAATGTTATGGTCGAAATTTAGCAACAGGTAGACCGGTTGAGATGGGGGAAGCGGTAGGGATTATTGCCGCTCAATCCATCGGGGAGCCTGGAACTCAGTTGACCATGCGTACCTTCCACACAGGGGGAGTTGCCGGAGATGATATTACCCAAGGTCTTCCACGGGTAGAGGAGCTATTCGAAGCACGTAAACCTAAGGGTCAAGCGATCATCGCAGAAACAGTCGGAAAAGTCTCGATCAGCGAGATTAAAGGACGACGTGAGGTAGATCTTCTCACAGAGGCAGATGAACACATCGTATATTCCATCCCCTATGGTTCCAGACTTTGTGTTAAAGAAGGACAGATGGTCGAAGCTGGGGATGAATTAACTGAAGGTAGTATTAACCCTCATGATATGCTTAAGGTCAAAGGACAACGGGGAGTGCAAGTCTATCTATTAGGAGAAGTCCAGCGTGTATACAGACTCCAAGGGGTAGATATCAACGATAAGCATATTGAGGTAATGGTACGTCAGATGCTTCGTAAAGTGAAAATTGATGATGCGGGAGACACAAGCTTGCTTCCGGGTGGGCTTATTGATGTCTTTGATTTCCAAGATGAGAATGCTCAGGCAATTGCAGAAGGCGGAGAACCGGCGGTTGCTCACCCAGTTCTGTTGGGGATTACGAAGGCTTCATTGGCTACCGACTCCTTCCTGTCGGCGGCATCTTTCCAAGAAACCACCAGAGTGCTTACCGAGGCGGCAATCAAAGGAAAGGTTGATCCATTGCTTGGTCTAAAAGAAAATGTGATCATCGGAAAGTTAATTCCTGCCGGAACGGGCATGTTAAGATATCATAATGTAAAAACATTGGATGCAAGTGAGACCGAATTATTGACACGTTAGGACTCAAATGCTAAACTACTATAGTGTGATTAAGGGGGAAAGCATTTTGGTGCTTGATGAGACCTTCAAACACGCCAAACAGAAGACAGTTGGGTTAAAGCAAACCCAGCGAGCCCTTGAAAAAGGGCGTGTTCGGCGTGTTTATATGGCCAAAGATGCCGAAAACCATGTGCGTCGACCTGTCATTGAATGGTGCGACAGCCATAATGTCGAGCTATTCGAAGTCCCTACAATGAAGGAACTGGGGAAAGCATGCGGAATCGAAGTAGGTACTGCTATCGCGGCTATATTGCATGAGTAGATACGAATCTATACAGCGAATTTTGGAATTGCTTGTTAGATGCTGTGGCAAGCAATTCCTTGTATATTGATTTTACCAGAAAGGAGGCGGAGACATGCCGACAATTAATCAACTTATCCGTAAGGGACGTAGCAGTGTCGAACAAAAATCTACAGCTCCAGCTTTACAGTGGGGCTATAACTCACTTAAACGTAAGCAATATCCCTCAGGAGGATCCCCACAAAAACGGGGTGTTTGTACTAGGGTTTATACCACGACTCCTAAGAAGCCTAACTCAGCGCTTCGAAAGGTCGCTCGTGTACGTTTAACTAATGGACTTGAGGTTACGACCTATATCCCTGGAATTGGCCACAACCTACAAGAGCACTCTGTGGTTCTTATTCGTGGTGGTCGTGTTAAGGACATCCCTGGTGTTCGTTATCACGTTATTCGTGGCGCTTTGGATACAACTGCTGTTCAAAAACGTATGCAAGGACGTTCTAAGTATGGTGCAAAACGTCCTAAGAAAGCTTAAGACGAACTGTTGAATTGTTAAATATATTGATACAAAGGAGGTTGCCAAATGCCACGTAAGGGATATGTTGCTAAACGGGATGTTCTGCCAGATCCGATTTACAAGAATCAAACTCTGACAAAGTTCATCAATCAAATTATGTTAGATGGTAAAAAAGGTACGGCCGAAGCTATCTGCTATGGCGCTTTTAATATGATTCAGGAAAAGTCGGGAAAAGATCCCCTTGAAGTTTTTGGTACTGCGCTAAAAAATGTTATGCCGGTACTAGAAGTTAAGGCTCGTCGTGTTGGCGGAGCTAACTATCAGGTTCCCATCGAAGTACGTGCTGAGCGTCGTACAACATTAGCTCTTCGCTGGCTTGTCGCTATGGCTCGTAAACGAGGCGAGAAGACAATGCAAGAGAAGATTGCCGGTGAATTGCTCGATGCCGCTAATAATACTGGCGGATCAGTGAAGAAAAAAGATGATATGCACAAAATGGCTGAGGCCAACAAGGCTTTTGCGCATTACAAGTGGTAATTTGAGACACACTTATTTTGACAGAAAGGGGGATTCTCAATGGCAAGACAATTTTCACTCGAGAATACACGCAATATAGGAATTATGGCTCACATTGACGCGGGAAAAACGACAACAACAGAACGTATCCTTTTTTACACCGGACGTGTGCATAAGATTGGGGAAGTTCACGATGGCGCTGCGACGATGGACTGGATGGTACAGGAGCAAGAACGTGGTATAACTATCACATCCGCTGCCACAACATGCCAATGGAGAAACAATCGGATTAACATCATTGACACACCAGGGCACGTGGACTTCACTGTGGAAGTTGAACGTTCCCTACGTGTACTTGACGGTGCTGTAGCTGTTTTCTGTTCGGTTGGTGGCGTTGAGCCACAATCCGAAACTGTTTGGCGTCAAGCGGATAAATACAAAGTTCCGCGTATCGCTTTTATTAACAAAATGGACCGCTTAGGAGCTGACTTCTTCCGGGGCGTATCAATGATCTCTGATCGTTTGGGAGCTAATCCAGTTCCAATCCAGTTGCCGATTGGTGTTGAGGAGAACTTCAAAGGAATTGTCGATTTAGTAACTATGAACTCGGTTATCTATACTGATGACTTAGGTACTACTGCGGAACACAGTGCGATCCCTGAGGATATGGTTGATTTAGCCACTGAATATCGGGAGAAGCTGATTGAAGCGGTTTCAGAAACCAGTGAAGAACTGATGATGAAGTACCTTGAAGGGGAAGAACTAACTGAGCAAGAAATTCGTGATGGTATACGTCGCGGTGTTGTCGGAAACAAGTTCATTCCTGTAATTTGTGGTTCTGCGTTCAAAAACAAGGGCGTACAACCTCTGCTCGACGCAGTTGTAGATTATATGCCATCCCCTCTTGACGTTCCTCCAATTAATGGTGTGCATCCTGATACCGGGGCTGAAGACAAGCGGACAGCATCTGATACCGAGCCTTTCTCAGCCCTGGCCTTTAAGATCATGGCCGACCCATTCGTTGGAAAACTCGCTTTCTTCCGGGTCTACTCAGGAATTTTAGGTGCAGGTTCTTATGTCTTCAACTCAACTAAGGGAAAACGCGAGCGCATTGGACGCATACTCCAAATGCACGCTAACCATAGAGAGGATATTCAAGAAGTTCGCTCTGGTGATATCGCTGCTGCCGTCGGATTGAAGGACACTTCAACCGGGGATACTTTATGTGATGAGAAAAGTCCGATCATCTTAGAGAAAATGGTGTTTCCGGAACCTGTTATCTCAGTCTCGATTGAGCCTAAGACTAAGGCAGACCAGGAAAAAATGGGTGGAGCTCTCGGCCGCTTAGCGGAAGAAGATCCAACCTTCAGAATGCACACTGACATAGAAACCGGGCAGACTATTATTGAAGGTATGGGTGAGCTTCATCTGGAGATCATCGTTGACCGTCTGCAGCGTGAATTCAAGGTTCAGTGTGATGTTGGTCGACCACAAGTTGCTTATAAAGAAACTATTCGTCGTGCTGTTAAAGCTGAAGGAAAGTTCGTACGTCAGTCAGGTGGTCGTGGACAATACGGTCACTGTTGGGTCGAACTGGAACCGCTTGAGCCCGGTAGTGGTTTTGAATTTGTTAACAAGGTTGTCGGGGGTGTTATTCCGAGAGAATACATCAACCCAATTGGCGCGGGTATTGAAGAAGCAATGGCTAATGGTATACTCGCTGGTTATCCGGTTCTCGACATGCGTGCAACAGTTTATGATGGTTCATATCATGATGTTGACTCGTCTGAAATGGCATTTAAGATTGCTGGATCTATGGCCTTTAAAGCTGGTGCACTCAAGGCAGATCCCGTAATTATTGAACCCATTGAGAAAATCGAAGTGACCGTTCCCGAGGAATATATGGGAGATGTCATTGGGGATATTAGTTCACGTAGAGGTCGGATTGAAGGTATGGAAGCACGGGGCAACACTCAGGTTGTTCGTGGATATGTTCCACTCTCTGAGATGTTCGGTTATTCCACCGACTTACGTTCTGCAACTCAAGGCCGAGGGGTCTATGTAATGCAGTTTGACCACTACGAGGAAGTTCCTAAAAACATTGCGGATGGTATTATTGCTAAACGCCAAGGGTCATAAGCGGGGTTGGAGACGCGAGGCGAGAAGGATTTGAAATTCTTGCTCTCGTATCTCCCTGAATTATAAAATTTTAAAGTATTTTAAAGGAGTGAAAAAAATGGGAAAAGCTAAATACGAACGTACAAAACCTCATGTTAACGTAGGAACCATTGGTCACGTTGACCATGGTAAAACTACAACAACGGCAGCAATTACCATTGTACTATCAAAACACGGTGGCGCTGTGGCAACTGCCTTTGATCAAATCGACAAGGCTCCTGAAGAGCGTGAGCGTGGAATCACCATTTCCACAGCACACGTTGAGTATGAAACAGATAATCGTCACTATGCTCACGTGGACTGCCCAGGACACGCTGACTATGTTAAAAACATGATCACTGGTGCAGCGCAAATGGACGGCGCAATCCTCTGCGTTTCCGCGGCTGATGGCCCAATGCCACAAACCCGCGAGCACATCCTCTTAGCTCGTCAAGTAGGTGTTCCCAGCATTGTTGTTTGGCTGAACAAAGTCGACATGGTTGATGACCCGGAACTTATCGAGCTCGTTGAAATGGAACTTCGCGAACTTTTAACTGCTCAAGAATATGATGGAGACAATGTTCCCATTATTCCTGGTTCAGGCCTCAAAGCTCTTCAATGTGGCTGCGGAAGCCGTGACTGCGAATGGTGCGGAAAGATCTGGAACCTTATGGATGCAGTTGATTCCTATGTACCAACCCCAGAGCGCGATACAGACAAGCCTTTCTTAATGCCTGTCGAGGATGTATTCACGATTACTGGTCGGGGTACTGTTGCCACCGGTCGTGTTGAGCGTGGTGTGGTTAAAGTCGGCGACGAAGTTGAAATCGTTGGATTGTCCGAAGCTTCCCGTAAAAGCGTCGTAACCGGCGTTGAGATGTTCCGCAAATTGCTTGATCAAGCTCAAGCAGGAGACAACATCGGAGCACTTCTCCGTGGTGTTGAGCGTAAAGACATCGAGCGCGGTCAAGTATTAGCAAAAGCTGGATCCATCAAACCATTCACCAAGTTTACTGGCGAGGTTTACGTTCTCACTAAAGAAGAAGGTGGACGTCATACTCCTTTCTTCCATAACTATCGTCCCCAATTCTACTTCCGTACAACTGACGTTACTGGTGTAATCACCCTTCCAGAGGGTACTGAAATGGTTATGCCTGGAGACCGTGTAACGATTGAAGTTGAACTTATCACTCCAATCGCTATGGAAGAAGGACTCCGTTTCGCTATCCGTGAGGGTGGCCGTACAGTTGGTTCAGGTATCGTAGCAAAAATTGCTGCTAAATAATTAGGTCTTAATAAACTCAAATGACGAGAGGAGACTTTCCTCTCGTCATTGAAGGAAGAGCAGAGCCAGTTAGTGAATTAATTACAGGATCAACTAACTATTAATTTATCTAACCTTTGTTATCAGACTTCTGGAATGGCGTAAAAGGTTGCTGATCGAGTGACTCCGCTCGGTCAGGGAATTTTTACGCTCGAAACCCGTATAACGGGAATTATGAGGGGGTAGTTATAACTTATGAGCCAAAAAATTAGAATTCGGCTGAAAGCATTTGATCACAAGACTCTTGACCAATCAGCAGAGCGTATTGTCGAGACTGCAAAACGGACGGGCGCACAGGTTAGTGGACCAATTCCGTTGCCTACGGAAAAAAGTATCTATACTATTTTGCGTTCGCCGCATGTCAATAAAGATTCACGTGAACAATTTGAGATGCGCACTCATAAACGGCTTATTGATATTCTTGAGCCGACGCCTAAAACGGTTGACGCTCTTATGCGTTTAGATTTGCCTGCAGGCGTGGATATCGAAATTAAGTTGTAATTAGCTGTTTTTTTACTAGCATATCGTATAATTATATGATATACTATCGTTATGTTTGTTGCGTGAAACACCCGGCTGCGTGGAGTTGCTGTCGGGTTGATCCAACAATAAAATAAAAAAACATTTTCGTGCTCTGGAGAAATCCGGCGCACTTCAAAGTGTTTAGGAGGTGGCATTCGTGTCAAAAGGAATTTTGGGTAAAAAAATTGGTATGACTCAGGTATTTACGGATGAAGGACGTGTGGTTCCGGTTACTGTTGTTGAAGCAGGACCCTGTCCGGTAGTTCAGAAGAAGACGATGGCTACAGATGGCTACAATGCTATTCAGGTGGGCTTTTCCATTCTTCGCGATGGCTTGAGCAACAAGCCTCAAAAGGGACATTTCTCAAAGGCTTCACTAAAGCCGATGCGCTATGTTCGTGAGTTTCGTGTTAACGATGTTGATAGCTATGAGATTGGTCAAGAAGTTAAAGTTGATCTATTCTCAGTTGGCGACAAAATTGATGTTGTAGGCAAATCAAAGGGAAAAGGGTTTGAGGGCATGATTAAGCGTAATGGCGCCAGTCGTGGACCGATGGCTCATGGTTCCAAGTATCACAGACGTTCAGGTTCCCTTGGCGCGAAAGGCCCGGCTCGAGTTTTCAAAGGTCGTGTGCTGCCAGGACGTATGGGTGGCGAACGTGTAACGGTACAAAATCTGGAGGTTATCCGGGTTGATGTGGATAAAAACTTGATCTTGATTAAAGGGGCTGTCCCTGGAGCGAATAAGTCGTTGCTCATTCTGAAGCCTTCTGTCAAGGCGAAGTAACACTGGGAAAGGAGGAATAAGCAATGCCGAAAGTTCAAGTAGTAAATATGCAAGGTGCAGCTGTCGGAGAAATTGAACTCAGTGACAATATGTTTGGGATCACTCCGAATGTTCATGTTCTTCACTCAGCAGTTGTCTCGCAATTAGCCTCTGAAAGACGCGGAACTCAATCCGCTCTGTTACGCGGCGAAGTTCGCGGGGGTGGACGTAAACCGTGGCGTCAAAAAGGAACGGGCCGTGCGCGTTCTGGAAGCACTCGCTCACCATTGTGGAGAGGCGGCGGTGTAATCTTCGCTCCGAAACCACGTAAATATGGCTTTAAACTTCCTAAGAAAGTTCGTCGATTGGCTTTATATTCGGCGCTTTCATCGAAAGTGTTAGAGCAACAGTTGATTGTCCTCGATACATTAAGTCTGAGCGAAGTGAAAACACGTGAAATCGTGAAAGTGCTTAAAGCTCTTAATGTTGACAAGAAAGCAATCATCGTAATGGATAATGCAGATGAGGCAGTGCTTCGTTCTGCACGAAATATTGAGGGTGTCAAGGCTATGGATGTAGCTGGAATGAATATAGTAGATTTACTTCATCATGACATTCTTGTGATGACTAAAGCGGCAGTAACTAAAGCAGAGGAGGTGTTAGCGTAATGCGCGACGCACGTGATGTCCTCAAAAGTCCAGTAATCTCCGAGAAGTCTGTAGGACTTGTCGAAGAAAATAAGTACACCTTCTGGGTAGATCCTGCAGCGAATAAAATCGAAATCAAAGCTGCGGTCGAAAAGATGTTTAAAGTAACCGTGGTTGAAATCCGCACATTATCTGTTAAAGGAAAAATGAAACGGGTTGGAAAATATCAAGGCAAGACATCGGACCGCAAAAAAGCGATTGCTACGCTAAAAGCTGGAGATAAGATTGAAAACTTCGCGGGCCTATAAGCAGCTTGAAGCAAAGGAGGATAAGGAAGACCTATGGCAATAAAGACGTTTAAACCAACCTCTCCAAGTCGTCGTAACATGACTGTTTCGACCTTTGAAGAGCTGACTAGAACTGAACCAGAACGCTCATTAGTCAAATCACTGACTAAAAAAGCGGGTCGCAATAACGATGGCCGTTTAAGTGTACGCCATAAAGGCGGCGGACATAAACGTAAGTATCGTGTTATAGACTTTAAACGTAATAAAGACGGAATTCCTGCTCGTGTTGCGAGCATCGAATACGATCCAAATCGTTCTGCTAATATTGCGTTATTGTATTATCAAGATGGCTTTAAATCCTATATTTTAGCACCGAACGGATTACATGTTGATCAAATCGTTGTATCCGGTCCGGATGCAGATATTAAAGTAGGGAATGCACTTCCACTTCAGAATATCCCGGTTGGTACAGTGTTGCACAACATTGAGATGAAACCTGGCAAGGGCGCGCAGATGGTTCGCTCAGCTGGTGGATCAGCCCAACTTATGGCTAAAGAAGGTTCATATGCTACCTTAAGACTTCCATCAGGAGAGATGAGAATGATCCGTATTGAGTGCAGAGCTACAATCGGTGAAGTCGGAAATCTCGACCATGAAAATATCAACATTGGTAAAGCAGGAAGATCACGCTGGATGGGTATTCGCCCAACTGTTCGTGGATCTGTTATGAATCCTTGTGACCATCCACACGGTGGTGGAGAGGGCCGCAACTCGATTGGCCGCAACCCATGTACACCTTGGGGTAAACCTGCACTGGGTGCTAAGACCCGAAAGAAAAAGAATCCGTCGAATCGCTTTATTGTGAAGCGGCGCAGTAAGTAGTCGAAAGGAGGCCCATGAATGAGCAGATCTCTAAAAAAAGGACCTTTCGTCGAAGCTCGTTTACTTGAACGTGTAGAAGCAATGAACGCATCAGGTGACAAACGCGTTATTAAGACGTGGTCCAGACGCTCAACAATTTTCCCGCAAATGGTCGGACTCACCATTGCGGTTCACGATGGACGAAAACATGTTCCAATCTATGTTACAGAAGACATGGTTGGTCATAAACTAGGAGAGTTTTCGCCTACACGCACCTATAAGGGCCATGCTGGCAGTGAAAAATCCAGCGGCTTACGATAATTCGAGAGGAGGTTAAGGCACATGCAAGCAAAAGCAGTGGCAAAATATGTACGTATCTCTCCTCGTAAGGTACGCCAAGTTGTTAATTTGATTCGTGGCAAGAAGGTCAGTGATGCATTCGCAATCCTTCAGTTTACCGCTAAAGGGTCAACTGACGATGTGACTAAAGTACTGAAATCTGCAGTCGCGAATGCGGGGCATAACTACGACATGAACGCTGATGATCTGTATGTTACAGAAATATGTGTGGATCAAGGACCGACTTTAAAACGTATCAAGCCTCGGGCTATGGGACGTGCTGACCAAATCCGGAAACGGACGAGTCACATAACTGTGGTCGTAGGCGAGAAGAAGGAGGACTAAGCTGTGGGTCAAAAGGTTAATCCCAAAGGCCTCCGCGTCGGAATCATCCGGGACTGGGAAAGCCGTTGGTATGCAGATAAGAACTACATGGAACTTCTTCATGAGGATCTGAAGATTCGTGAGTTCGTCAAAAATAAACTTAAACAAGCAGGATGCCCTAAAGTTGAAATCGAAAGGGCAGCTAGCCGAGTTAAGGTATCTGTTTATGCTGCGAAACCTGGTATTGTTATCGGACGTGGCGGCACAGAAGTCGAAAACTTACGCAAACAACTTGAAGCCATTACTGGCAAGCAAGTAGCTGTAAATATCGTTGAAATCAAAAAGCCTGAGCTTGACGCCCAACTGGTTTCGGAAAATATTGCATTACAACTTGAGAAGCGTGTATCCTTCCGTCGTGCAATGAAGCAAACAGTTGGTCGGACAATGAGACAGGGCGCTCAAGGTATTAAAATTCAATGCAGCGGCCGTTTGGCAGGAGCCGAAATTGCCCGAACTGAATGGTATCATGAGGGAAAAGTACCCCTTCACACCCTACGTGCAGATATTGATTACGGATTTGCCGAAGCTAATACCACGTACGGAAAAATTGGTATCAAAGTTTGGATTTATAAAGGTGAAGTTCTTCCCGCCAAGAAGGTCGTCGCTCAGGTGGAAGGAGGAAACTAGATGCTAGTCCCAACCAGAGTGAAACATCGGAAACAACATCGTGGACGCTTAACAGGAAAGGCCACACGAGGAAATAAAATTACGTTTGGTGAATACGGTCTTATGGCAATGGAAGCAGGCTGGATCACTAATCGTCAAATCGAAGCAGCTCGTATTGCCATGACACGATATATTAAACGTGGTGGTCAAGTATGGATTAAAATATTCCCGGACAAACCTATTACAGCTAAGCCTGCTGAAACACGTATGGGTAGTGGTAAAGGTTCACCGGAGTATTGGGTAGCTGTTGTAAAGCCAGGCCGTGTAATGTTTGAATTAAACGGCGTAACCGAGGAACAAGCCCGTGAGGCATTACGTCTTGCTATGCATAAACTCCCTATCAAGTGCAAGTTCGTTGCTCGTGCAGATCAAGAAGGAGGTGACGCAAATGAAAACTAAAGATTTCCGTGATTTAACAAATGAAGAAGTACTAAAGGAAATCGACGAGTTTAAAACAGAACTGTTTAATTTGCGTTTCCAGTTAGCAACGGGACAATTAGATAACCCGATGCGAATTCGTGAAGTCCGCAAAGGAATAGCCCGCGGTAAAACGATTCTTCGAGAGCGTGAGTTGAAGATTGAACGTGCCTAAGGCGAGAAAGGAGGCATTCTAACGTGGAAAGAGCCCAACGTAAAGTTCGATCTGGCAAAGTTGTCAGCGACAAAATGAACAAAACTGTCGTTGTGTTAGTTGAAATAACGGAGAGTCATCCGATCTACAAAAAATCAATTACACGAACGAAAAAATATAAGGCTCATGACGAGAACAATGAAGCCCGTATCGGGGACACTGTCACGATCATGGAAACTCGCCACTTAAGTAAAGATAAGTGCTGGCGCGTAGTTGAGATAACTGAGAGATCAGTTGCTCTCTAAATCTGATATTTGTTCGGAAGGGGGTCAATGGAATGATCCAGGTACAAACTAGGCTTAGAGTTGGTGACAACTCAGGGGCTAAAGAGTTGATGTGTATTCGTGTGCTCGGCGGTTCAATGCGTCGATATGCAACGATTGGAGATATTATTGTAGCTTCTGTTAAACAAGCAACGCCTGGGGGCGTTGTTAAAAAGGGAGACGTCGTTAAAGCTGTTGTAGTGCGGACAACGAAAGAAATTCGCCGCAGCGACGGATCCTATATACGGTTTAGCGAAAATGCAGCTGTACTGATTAAAGATGACAAGAGCCCTCGCGGTACTCGTATCTTTGGACCAGTAGCACGTGAGCTGCGGGATAACTACATGAAAATTATTTCCTTAGCACCGGAAGTTATCTAAGACCCATGATGGGTGGAGGTGAAGAAAGTGGCTGCTACTAAGCATAAGGTACAACCTAATAAGATACACGTAAAAAAAGGTGACTACGTCATGGTGATCAGCGGCAAGGATGCTGGTAAAAAGGGCAAAGTCATTGATGTAATTCGTAAAAAGGGCCGAGTCGTTGTTGAGAAGGCTAATATGGTAAAACGTCATACTAAACCATCTCAAAGCATGCCTCAAGGCGGCATTGTTTCGAAAGAAGCTCCGATGGCCAGCTCAAATGTAATGTTATATTGCCAAGAGTGCAAATCCGTGACTCGTGTGAGCTTTAAGGTAACGGAAGAAGGAAAATTCCGCGTGTGTAAACATTGCGGTGAGACTCTTCCGGATAAACACTAATCGCGAAAGGAGGGACCTTAGTGGCTCGTCTGCATGATAGATACCTAAACGAAATTGCTCCTGCTCTCCAGCAGAAGTTTGCTTATAAAAATGTAATGCAAATTCCTAGAGTTGATAAAATCGTTATCAACATGGGCGTCGGTGAAGCTGTTCAAAACTCCAAAGCTATTGATTCTGCTCTTGGAGATCTTATGAAAATTGCTGGGCAAAAGCCGATCGTTACCCGGGCTAAGAAGTCCATTGCGGCGTTTAAGCTTCGCGAAGGAATGCCCATTGGATGTAAAGTGACCTTGCGTGGTCAACGTATGTATGAATTCATGGATCGTCTTTTAAGCGTAGCCTTGCCTCGTGTTCGTGACTTCCGCGGTATTTCAGCAAAGGCGTTTGACGGACGTGGCAACTACACGTTAGGAATTAAGGAGCAACTGATCTTTCCTGAAATAGAGTACGATAAGATCGACAAGCTCCGTGGAATGGATGTAGTCTTTGTAACAACGGCAAAAACCGATGAAGAAGCACGTGAATTGCTTCGTGGATTCGGAATGCCGTACCGTGATTAGAGAAAAGGAGGTTCGAGAACGTGGCTAAGACATCAATGGTTGTCCGCCAAAATCGTGGACAAAAATTCGCAGTGCGTTCGCATAACCGATGCAAGCTTTGTGGACGTCCCCATGCTTACATGCGGAAATTCGGAATATGCCGGATTTGCTTCCGGGAGTTAGCTCACAAAGGGGAACTTCCTGGAGTCACGAAGGCCAGTTGGTAAAACATTGTAAGGAAGGGGGACGACTTAAGTGTCAATGTCAGATCCGATAGCAGATTTTTTAACTCGTATCCGCAACGCTGGAATGGTTTACCACGATAAAGTTGAGGTGCCAGCATCTCGTATTAAGAGAGAGCTTGCGGAACTGCTCAAAGCAGAAGGGTATATCAAGGACGTAGAATATATTGCCGACGATAAACAAGGCGTGATTCGTATGTATTTGAAATATGGACCAAATCGCGAGCGTGTTATTACAGGGCTAAAACGGATAAGCCGTCCGGGACTTCGTGTATATGCGAAGAAGGATGAAATTCCTAAAGTACTTGGAGGACTCGGAATCGCAATTATCTCCACATCTAAGGGGATAATGACTGATAGAAATGCTCGCAAAGAGGGCCTAGGCGGAGAGGTAATCTCCTACATTTGGTAATTTTCAACGGAGGTGCAGTGAATGTCCAGAATTGGCAAGCGCCCCATTGGTATCCCCAGTGGTGTGGACTTCAAAATAGAGAATAACGTTGTTACAGTTAGCGGACCAAAAGGTTCATTAACCAGGGAACTCCATTCATTAATGAACATTTCCGTGGAAGACTCGCAAATCATTGTTGCACGCCCAGATGATCAACCCCTAAGCCGCTCTTTGCATGGACTGACTCGTACCCTGATCGCCAACATGGTGGAAGGTGTTACGAATGGTTTTACGAAGGGTCTCGACATGGTTGGGGTTGGATATCGTGCTGCAAAGCAAGGAAACAAGCTAGTCTTAACCGTTGGAAAATCACACCCGGTAGAGCTTATTCCTTTTGAAGGAATTGATTTTGAAGTCCCGGCACCCAACAAAATTTTAATTAAAGGGATGGATAAAGAGCTCGTAGGTGCTTTTGCTGCTGTTGTACGTTCAGAGCGACTGCCTGAGCCTTACAAAGGCAAGGGTATTAAATACGAAGGTGAAATAATCCGTCGTAAGGTTGGTAAGACCGGTGGTAAAAAAGGCGGTAAGAAGTAATAAGAATTAGGCAAGGGCAAAATCTCTTGTCAACGTGAAAGGAGTGTGTTCCCTTTGATAAAGCGCATTGATCGTAAGGCAATTCGCATGAAAAAGCATAAGAGTATTCGTAAGAATGTAATCGGAGTTGCCGAGCGTCCTCGCTTAGCAGTGTTTCGGAGCTTGAATCATATCTATGCTCAAGTAATTAATGACGAGCTCGGAGTAACACTTGTTGCGGCTTCTTCACTAGACCCAGAGTTCAAAGCAGCAGAATTGTCAGGCGGAAACACCGCTGGAGCTCAAAAGGTTGGCGAACTGGTTGCGAAGAAGGCTCTTGAAAAAGGAATTACGAAAGTAGTATTCGATCGTGGAGGAAATGTTTATCACGGCCGAATCTCAGCATTAGCGGAATCAGCGCGAGAAGCTGGACTTAGCTTCTAAGCTTGGGTAAAGGAGGAATTTTCAAATTGGCGAAGTTCGAAGCTAATAAATCAGACATGATTGAAAAGGTTGTTCATATTGCCCGTGTGGCCAAGGTTGTAAAAGGTGGACGCCGCTTTAGCTTTAGCGCTCTTGTTGTAGTCGGAGACGGCAACGGACGTGTTGGCGCTGGACTGGGGAAAGCTGGAGAAGTTCCTGAGGCAATTCGCAAAGGAATTGAAGATGCTAAAAAGAACCTCATCAGTGTTCCTATGCACGGAACTACAATTACTCATCCTATCATTGGAGTTTTTGGTGCGGGACAAGTAATGTTAAAGCCGGCTTCAAAAGGTACTGGAGTTATTGCAGGCGGAGCTGTTCGTGCAGTTCTAGAGGTTGCTGGAGTTCATGACATCTTAGCGAAGTCATTAGGTTCAGCTAATGCGCATAATATGGTTAATGCGACGATGACAGCCTTAAAATCTCTTAAGCGTCCAGAAGAGATTGCCAAACTCCGAGGCAAGACCGTAGCAGAAGTTCTAGGTTAAGGAGGTTCGGTCATGAAAATCAAAGTGACACTGACAAAGAGCCCAATCGGTTATTCACAAGCACAGCACAAAGTGTTACAAGCACTCGGCTTAGGAAAAGTAGGATCAAGTGCAATTCATGAGGACAGTCCTGGAATTCTAGGAATGGTTCGCAAATGCATGCATTTGGTTACGGTAGAAACACTAGCTCAATAAAAGGAGGTGTGGGTCAGCATGAAACTGCATGAACTAAAGCCTGCTGAGGGATCAACACATGCCCCTAAGCGTTTAGGCCGTGGAATTGGCTCCGGACATGGCAAAACGTCCGGCAAAGGACACAAAGGTCAGAATTCGCGAGCTGGTGGCGGAGTACGTCCTGGTTTTGAAGGTGGACAAAATCCATTGTTTCGCAGGATGCCCAAACGCGGCTTTAATAATATCTCAAGAAAAGAAATAATTGCATTGAATGTTCGTGACTTAGAACGTTTTGAGGACGGATCTGAAGTTACGATTGAAAGCCTCTTTGAAATCGGTTTAATCAAAGCTGTTAAGGATGGCGTGAAGATTCTTGCAACTGGGGATTTGACCAAAGCTCTGACCGTCAAAATTGACAAAGTCAGCCCAGCAGCGGCAAAGAAGATAGTTGCGGCGGGTGGAAAAGTAGAGGTGGAATAGGATGAGTGTCGATTCCCTGAAGAATGCATGGAATGTAGCGGATCTCAGGAAGAAAATCGGTTATACCTTATTGATGTTCCTGATTTTTAGAATCGGGGCACATATTCCAATTCCTTTTGTCAATCATGACATTCTAAAAGATATGTTTGGTTCAGGTTCTATGATGAATTTCATGGATACGATATCTGGAGGCTCTTTTAAGAGGCTGACGGTGTTCGCACTAAGCATAACTCCTTATATTACGGCTTCCATTATTCTTCAGCTTCTGACAATTGTCATTCCATCTTTAGAACGGCTTTCCAAAGAAGGTGACTATGGGCGTAAAAAGATTACTCAATATACGCGCTATAGTACGGTAGCTTTGGGATTCATTCAAGCGTTTGGTTTGACTTACGGTATACGCAGTGCGTTAACTATTCCAAGCCCAGCAATGCAGTGGCCAACTTATCTGCTAATAGCACTGGTTTTAACAGCGGGAACTGCATTCTTAATGTGGGTCGGGGAGGCTATCACTGAAAAGGGGATTGGAAACGGAATTTCACTTATCATCTTTGCTGGAATTGTTTCTCGTGTTCCTTCTGCACTAGCATCCTTGTGGGAAATGTTAAGAGTTGGAGAGATCAATGCACTTTCGATTATTGGATTGCTCATTATTGTAGTATTTATTACAGCAGGAGTAATCTATGTTCAAGAAGGGCAGCGTCGTGTCACTGTACAATATGCTAAGAGAGTTGTTGGCCGTAGAGTCTACGGAGGGCAAAGCAGCCATATTCCACTAAAGGTTAATCAAGCAGGGGTTATTCCGGTAATATTTGCAATGTCCTTGCTTGCTTTTCCCCAAACAATTGCATCTTGGACGCCAACATCCGGTTTTGCCAGGTTTGTCAGCACGTGGTTCAGCATGAATGGCAGTATCACTTCAATCCCTTATCTTCTGCTTTATGGTGCGCTCATCTTATTCTTTACGTACTTCTATACATCTATCACCTTTAATCCGGTAGATGTAGCGGACAACTTGAAGAAGTATGGGGGATTTATCCCCGGACTCCGACCTGGGCGACCAACGGCAGAATATTTAACAAAAGTATTAAACCGTATAACTCTCGCAGGTGGTTTATTTCTTGCTTTGATTGCAGTCCTACCGACACTAGTTATTGGACTTACAGGACTCAAGAACATCTATTTTGGTGGAACATCCCTTCTGATTGTGGTTGGGGTTGCCCTCGATACGATGAAACAAATTGAATCCCAACTTATGTCGAGGCATTATCAAGGATTTATGAAATAAGAGGAGGAAGAAGAAATGAAGATAATATTAATGGGTGGACCAGGAGCAGGTAAAGGGACTCAGGCAAGTCCACTAGTAGAGCAGTTTCACTTTCCGCATATTTCTACAGGAGATATGTTTAGAGCAGCTATTAAGGATGGAACTGCTTTAGGTCTTAAGGCTAAGTCTTTTATGGATGCTGGTGGCTTGGTTCCTGATGAAGTGACAATCGGAATTGTCGCAGAACGCTTAGCATTGCCTGATTGTGCAGATGGATTTCTTTTAGACGGGTTTCCCCGCACACTTGCTCAAGGCAGTGCTTTAGCTGATATCTTAGACCGTCTGGGCATGAAACTCGATGGTGTTATCAACATTGAAGTAGCTGAAGAGGTGTTAATTCCTAGATTAACTGGTCGACGTGTATGCAGGCAGTGTGGAGCTTCCTATCACATGGTCTTCAATCCGCCTAAAGAAGAGGGGGTTTGCGGACAGTGTGGAGGAGAGCTTTATCAGCGTTCTGATGACACTGTTGAAACAGCGAAGAATCGCCTAAATGTCTATAACTCACAAACAGAGCCCTTAATTGCTTTTTATGAAGAAAAAGGTTTAATTAAGCGTATTAATGGTGACCAACCTATTGATAAGGTATTTCAGGATATTCTGAAAGCCTTGGCCTAATCAGCATGATTGAGCTGAAGAATGCGAGCCAGCTAGTTCTAATGCGTGATGCAGGACGAATCGTGGCTGAAACTCTCGAGTTAATCCGTGAGCACGCTAAGCCTGGAGTTACGACACTTGAACTTGATCGCATGGCTGAAAAATATATACGTGCTCAGGGGGCAATTCCAGCGTTTAAAGGATACAACGGTTTTCCAGCGACGCTTTGCACTTCAGTAAATGAACAGGTAGTTCATGGAATTCCTGGTTTAAGGACTCTAGAATCTGGAGATATTATCAGTATAGATTGCGGTGCGCTTAAAGATGGATTTTTTGGAGATGCAGCTGTGACTCTCCCGATTGGAGACGTTGGTGAAGACCTCCAAAAACTATTAAAAGTCACTGAAGAGTCTTTAATGATGGGTATAGCACAAGTGAAAGTTGGCAATCGCCTTTATGACGTCTCAAATGCGGTTCAAACGCATGTTGAAGCAAATGGGTTTTCGGTAGTGCGCGATTATGTTGGGCACGGGATTGGAAAGGCCATGCATGAGGATCCCCAGATCCCGAATTTTGGCAAACCAGGCCGGGGGCCACGACTCGAGGTTGGTATGGCCTTGGCTATTGAGCCCATGGTAAACATGGGTACGTATGAAGTGCAGACGCTAAAGGATCGCTGGACTGTGGTTACGAGAGATAACCGGCCATCGGCCCATTTCGAGCACACAGTAGCAATTACGGAAAATGGCCTGGAAATTCTAACTCGATGTTAGGTTGGAGGCAGGGAATGCCAGAGGAGGGGTAATTAATTATGTCAAAAGAAGACGTGATTGAAGTTGAAGGCAAAGTCTTGGAGCCGTTGCCAAATGCCATGTTTCAAGTAGAATTAGCTAATGGACACAAGGTGTTGGCGCATGTTTCAGGAAAGATTCGCATGAACTTTATTAGAATTCTTCCGGGAGATCGGGTTACAGTGGAGCTTTCCCCCTATGATTTGTCTCGAGGAAGAATCACATACAGGTTTAAGTAATGACCAAAGGGAGGGATTACAATGAAAGTAAAGCCTTCTGTTAAAAAGATCTGTGAAAAATGTAAAATTATTCGTCGCCATGGTAAGGTTATGATTATCTGTGAAAATCCGAAACACAAACAAAGACAAGGTTAATTAGTTTCGGTTGCGCGGCTGATTGGAGGCATGCTCCAATGCACCGATTTTATATTATTCCAGAACTGAAATAGTGGAGGTGTAAATTTTAGATGGCACGTATCGCTGGAGTTGATTTACCGCGCGAGAAACGCTTAGAGATAGCTCTAACCTATATTTATGGAATTGGGCTACCTACTTCACATAAGATTCTCGCAAAAACCGGTGTAAGCCCAGATGTCCGAGTTCGCGACTTGTCAGATGACGAAGTCGGCAAACTTCGGGAAGTTATCGATAAAGAGTATAAGATTGAAGGCGACCTGCGTCGCGAAGTTTCCCTCAATATTAAACGTCTTATGGAAATTGGTTCTTATCGTGGCTTGCGCCATCGTCGTGGACTTCCTGTAAGGGGTCAACGCACAAAGACCAATGCCCGCACCCGTAAGGGCCCGGCTAAGACTGTTGGAGCAAAACGTAAAAAGTAATAAGGGGGGATAACCGAGATGGCACGTAAAGTTGTCCGGACAAAGCGCCGGGAACGTAAAAATATTGAAAGTGGAATTGCCCATATTAAATCTACTTTCAACAATACCATGGTGACCATTACGGATACCAGCGGGAACGCACTCTCCTGGTCCAGTGCAGGTTCACTTGGCTTTAAGGGATCTCGTAAGAGTACACCTTTTGCAGCACAAATGGCTGCAGAAACCTGTGCCAAAGTGGCAATGGAACATGGCTTAAAAGATGTTGAATGCTATGTAAAAGGACCTGGAGCTGGTCGAGAAGCTGCTATTCGCGCTCTGCAAGCTGCAGGATTAGAAGTAAATTTAATCAAAGACGTGACACCGATTCCACACAATGGCTGTCGGCCACCGAAACGTAGAAGGGTATAGGAGGTGTAATCATGGCTAGATATACTGGACCAGTCTGTCGCTTATGTCGGCGCGAAGGAATGAAGTTGTTCCTCAAAGGAGAACGTTGTTATACTGGTAAGTGTGCGATTGACCGTCGTGCTTACGCTCCTGGACAACATGGCCAAGCCCGAGGTAAGAAGCCAACAGATTTTGGTCTTCAGTTGCGAGAAAAACAAAAAGCACGCCGTATTTATGGCGTCATGGAAAAACAATTCCACAGTTACTTTGACGAGGCTGCCCGCCGCAAAGGGGTAACTGGTGAAAACTTGCTTAGCCTCTTGGAACGCAGATTAGATAATGTGATTTTCCAATTGGGATTTGCTTCATCTCGTCCTGAGGCCCGTCAACTTGTTAGTCACGGTCATTTTACCATAAATGGTAAAAAGGTAGATATTCCTTCTTATTCAGTACGTATTGGTGAAGTTATCGCTGTTAAAGAAGGCAGCAAAAGCTCGCCACGTATGAAACAACTTCTCGAAAACCTGGGTTCTCGAACAGTTCCAGGTTGGTTGAGCTTGGATGCCAATGCTGCTTCTGGAACTGTAGTCGCACTACCAACTCGTGAAGATATTCAACTGCCCATCCAAGAACACCTCATCGTGGAGAAATACTCCCGTTAATGTTGACGTTCAACCCATCTGGGTAGGATGGTCTGTGTATATCAAGTTCTCGAGAAAGAAGGTGCATTCCGATGTTAGAAATCGAGAAGCCCAGAATCGAGTGTATCGAGCGTTCTGAAGATAACTCCTATGCAAAATTCATTGTTGAACCTCTTGAGCGAGGATATGGAATCACCTTAGGTAATTCTTTAAGAAGGATTCTCCTGTCCTCTCTCGAGGGTTCAGCGGTAACATCAGTCAAAATCGAAGGAGTACTCCACGAGTTCTCAACGATTCCGGGTGTTTTGGAAGACGTTACAGACATTATTCTCAATTTAAAGTCTCTTGCCCTCAAAGGCTATACTGATGAACCTAGGGTCATTCGTATCGAGGCACAGGGCGAAGGGGTTGTCACTGCTGGGGATATTTTAACGGACCCAGATATTGAGATACTAAACAATGACTTGAAGATTGCTACATTAGACAAAGATGGCCGTTTATTTATGGAAATGACGGTAGAGCGTGGCCGTGGTTATGTTTCTGCCGACAAAAATAAGAAGCCGGATCATGTCATTGGAGTTATCCCTATTGACTCCATCTTTGCCCCGATTTACAAGGTCAACTATACGGTAGAGGATACCCGGGTTGGTCAGATTACGGACTATGACAAGCTAACCCTTGAAGCATGGTCCAATGGCAGTATTTCACCAGAAGAAGCTACCAGCTCGGCAGCAAAAATCTTAAGTGATCATCTGCGCCTCTTCATGGGTCTCACTGACAAGCTCAACAGCGTTGAGGTTTTGGTAGAGAAAGAAGAGGAAGCCAAAGATAAAATCCTCGAAATGACGATTGAGGAATTAGATCTGTCTGTTCGTTCTTACAACTGCCTAAAGCGGGCGGGAATTAACTCTGTTGAAGAGTTGACTCAAAAAACGGAAGAAGACATGATTAAAGTACGTAACCTTGGTCGCAAGTCTTTAGAAGAAGTGGAATTCAAACTGAAAGACTTAGGTTTGTCTTTCCGGCCGGCTGAAGACTAATTCGGTGCAAAAGGAGGGGAATGTAATTGGCTTACCGCAAGTTAGGAAAAAATACTGGTCATCGCGGGGCAATGTTGCGTAACATTGTCACTTCCCTGTTAAAACATGGACGTATTGAAACGACTGAAGCACGCGCCAAGGAACTAAATGCGATTGCTGAAAAGATGATTTCACTCGGCAAGCAAGGAGATCTGGCTGCTCGCCGTTTAACGATGGCTTATCTCATGGATGAAGATGTTGTAAAGAATTTGTTTGATACTATCGCGCCGAAATATGCTGACCGTCAAGGCGGCTATACTCGGATCATGAGACTCGGCTTACGTCGGGGAGATGCTGCCACAATGGTAATCATCGAACTCGTATAAAAATGCGGTACTTTAAGGCCGGGTTGCTTGCAATGGTTAAGCACTCCCGGCCTTTAAGCTGTTTGGATTGATGGTTTTCCAGTGTACCGGTTTAGGTATACCAAAGTAAATTACGGAGGCATGGGAATCATGCGGAACATTCGCTTAAGATTAGCCTATGATGGAACACACTACCATGGCTTTCAGCGCCAAGATAAGGCATATGGACCTACGATACAGGGAACTCTAGAGTCTGTATGGGCTAAGCTCGTTGAGGAAGAGGTAACTCTTGCTATGGCTGGACGAACAGATGCGGGAGTACATGCCTCCGGACAAGTCGTGAATTATTCGACAAGTGCTAGAATTCCAGAAGAGAAAATCCCTAAGGCATTTAATAGCTTGCTTCCGAAAGACATTCGTGTACTTGAGGCAGAATGTGTAGCGGATGATTTTAATTCACGGTGGTCTGCCAGATGGAAACGCTATGACTACTTAATTGATAATAAGCCGATTCCGGATACGTTCCAGCGACTTTATGCATATCACGTTCCTCTGCCTTTAAATACAGACCACATGCAGCAGGCGGCTATCTATTTAGAAGGATGTCATAATTTCAAAACCTTTGCGGCTGCTGGTGGGGATAGCAAAAGATTTGAACGCACAATTTATAGATGCAAAGTTAGTCGTGAGGACAAGGGAATGATTAGAGTAACCTGCATTGGGGATGGATTTTTGTACCATATGGTAAGGATTATCGTTGGAACACTTGTTGATGTGGGAAGAGGTCGTATTCTGCCAGGAGAGATTCCCGACATAATAGCCAGTCAAGAGCGTAGACGTGCTCGCATGGTTGCTCCTGCCCACGGGCTAACTCTTGTGCACGTAAATTATACAAATGAAAGCCCAAGTACTGTTTTTGAAGAGTTATTCTAGAACTTTTAAAAATAACTTGACATTGTGTTGATTTTTAAATAAAATACCAATATGAGTTTTTATGCCTCGGTTGTGAATTGAGCCCCATGCCCCTGGCATACGCAAGCATGATTGAGCCCCATGCCTGTGAGGAAAAACAGAATACTTCTAAATTTGGAGGGAAAGTCATGTCCACGTTTTTTGCGAAAGCACAAGACCAGGAGCGTAAATGGTATGTTATTGACGCTGAGGGAATCCCTTTGGGTCGTATTGCTACCGAAGCAGCACGTATCCTGAGAGGTAAACATAAACCGACATTTACCCCTAATGTTGACACAGGGGATCATGTTATTATTATTAATGCTGCAAAGTTAGTTTTAACTGGAAATAAATTGAACGACAAATTGTATCGCCGTCACTCAGGTTTCCCAGGCGGATTAAAAGAAATCCCTTACAAAAAATTAATGCAAATTATGCCTGAACGAGCTATGGAACATGCCGTGAAGGGAATGCTTCCTCATAACAAGTTGGGCGCCCAAATGTACACTAAGTTAAAAGTGTACAAGGGGGATACTCACCCTCACCAAGCTCAACAACCTGAAATTTGGACAATTCAGTAGGAAGGAGGAAGTAAAACATGGCAACTAAATTACAATATGCAGGGACAGGACGACGTAAAAATGCAATTGCGCGTGTTCGTCTTATTCCAGGTGAAGGGAAATTCATCATTAACAAACGCGAAGTATCTGAGTACTTTGGCAAAAAGACTTTGGAAATGATTGTTCAGCAACCATTCAATATTACTGATACACTTGCTAAGTATGATGTTATTGCTCTAGCTCATGGAGGCGGCACTACAGGTCAAGCTGGCGCAATTCGTTTAGGTATTGCTCGTGCTTTGCTGAAGGCTGATGCCAGTCTTCGTCCAAGTCTCAAGAGAGCGGGTTTCCTTACCCGTGACCCACGTATGAAAGAGCGTCGCAAATACGGCTTGAAGAAAGCTCGTAAGGCGCCGCAATTCTCGAAACGTTAATCGTCTGAGAAACATAGATCCCTCAACCGAGCATGGTTGGGGGATTTTAGTTTTGTATAGACCCATTATGCATGCAGAAGTTGAAAATAGGGCTATAGAGGAGGATATAATTTATCATTAAAGAAATTAAAAGTTTTATGAGTTTTGTGACAAGCTAGACGAATAATCTTGAGTTCTTCCCCATAAGGTAAACACGGAATAAACTAGGGGGGGAATAGAGATGAAACCGATTTGGGTTGTTAGTATGAAACGACGTAAAATCTTAATTGGCCTGGTGCTAACGTTTTTTGTAGCGGTAACACTGGCAGTTGGATTTCGAGGACAAGACCAAGAAATTTGGAGTTGGACGTTGGGGGATCGTGTTGTAGTGATTGATGCCGGTCACGGAGGAGTTGACCCAGGGGCAGTAGGGATAAGCAAGGTTTTAGAAAAGGATATAACCTTAGGTGTATCAAAACGATTACAGGTTTTAGTTCAGCAAAGTGGTGCTAAGGCAGTTATGGTTCGTGAGGACGACCGAGATTTAGGTACCTCACAAGGACTTTTAAAACGTAAGAGAGAAGATTTAGCCCAACGCATTCAGTTGGCTATGGATACTCAAGCAGAAGTCTATCTGAGCATTCACGCCAACAGCTTTCCAGATCCAAAGTTAACAGGAGCACAAACCTTTTATCATTCCGATTCTCCGGAAGGGAAGCTTCTAGCACAATTCATCCAGCAAGAACTAAATAGTATGACAAATACCACAAGAGTTGCTAAAGGTAATCAAGATATATATGTCTTAAAAAAGGCAAAGCAAGCAGCTGTTACTGTTGAACTTGGTTTTCTTTCAAACCTTCAAGAAGAGCAGTTACTGACAAATCCAGAATACCAGCAAAAATTGGCAATTGCTATATTCCAAGGTCTAAGTCTCTATTTTAGTAAACAAACAGAGACTAATCAACGATGAAAAAGAATTGGTGAATAAGAAATTTTGTTGAATATTGTTAGTTTTTGCAGGGAAACTATTTTCTTTCGCGAATGTCTAATAGAGATATTGAATAGCTATTCTTTGAAAGTAGGGGGATTCGTGGATATTTTACCCATATTGTTATTATTACTTGGAGTTGGTTTTATTGTTCTAGGTTGGCGTTGGCAGAATCCGCCCAACGAAGAAGCGATCACAGCTTTGAAAGGGTTAGCTTATTTGAAAAGAGAAATCATTAGAGTTCAAGATCATGTCTACGATCTTGAAGGGAAACTTCTAGAGTCAAAAGTAAAACAAACTAAAGATGTTGAACAGATAGAAGCTATGCTTAAAGAAAAGGAAGATGTTTTGGGGGTACCAAGCCAAGAGAAACTTAAAACTCCTTCAAGTGAAATTAGCGTCCCCAATGACATTTATGTTAGAGAGAAAGTAAAAAGTGCCGAAGCTGATCCTGTTCTGAGTCCCAATCCTAATCCTAATCCTAATCTCTCGCCAAAATATCAAGAAGTATTAGAACTTGCAGCCAGTGGGCAAAGGATACCGGATATTGCTTCCCGCTTGTTGTTAAGTCAAGATGCAGTAAAGATGGTTCTGTCAATGCAGCCAAATGGAGGTAAAAATAATTGAAAGTAACACGATCCTTTTGGCTAGGCTTAGGTTCCGGACTTATATTAAGTGCCATAATCGTAATGTTTGTTTCTCCTCACCTTAGACTTAATGAGCCATCAAATGTACAAACAGGTATACAATCCGTTACGCAATCGGATATCCAATCTGATAATCAATCGGATCAAAACTCAATGGTTTCAAGTTCAAATACAGAACAGCCATCGGATATTGATCCTGCACAACCAATTAAAACCTCGGAGTCAACACCCAATGACAGCTCCACGGGACTTCAGAGTTCTGCCCAAATAGAGCGAGATTTTGTTATCCCAAAGGGAGCAAATGCTGAAAGAATTGCTGAGTTATTATTTTCAGAGGGTTTTATTCTTGATAAAACTGATTTCTTAAAGCAAGCGCGCTTAAAGCGAGTAGAGCGAAAGTTTCAAGCAGGAACATTCAAATTGTCCGTTGGTTTAACTGTAGAAGAAACAATCAATCGATTATTGAAATAGTAGGAATTAACTCTAGCTGTCAGAACCCAGCTTTAATAAGTCTATGCTTGCAAAGTATTTGCAAGCTTTTTTGTTTTTGGGGAACATTAGATATATATGAAAGGGCAATAGTTCGAATCATTGGTTCAAAGTGGCCACAAATCACAGAATAAATAATTAAAGATAGGAAGTATGAAAGCAATGCAAAAAAAAGTAGTTAGAATTATTGGGGTTCCCATTGATTTAGGTGCTGATCGTCGTGGAGTAGATATGGGGCCAAGTGCTATTAGATATGCCGGATTAAACGCCAGATTAAAGCGTTTAGGATGGATTGTCGAGGACTATGGTAATATCGACGTTCCAGTTCCGGAGACAAGAGAAATAAAAGATAAAAAGCTAAAGTATTTGGAGGAGATTGTACAAATTAATGAGCAACTTCATCTTATTGTCGCTAAAGCAAAAAAGGACGGTGTTATCCCACTGATTCTTGGTGGAGATCATAGTTTAGGCATTGGAACAATAGCAGGGCTGGCTTTAAGTGAACAGTCCTTTGGATTAATCTGGTTTGACACCCATGGAGATTATAATACTCTCGATACAACAGAAAGTGGCAATATTCATGGTATGCCCTTAGCAATATCTAATGGACTCGGGGCTCCTGAATTAACGGGAATTGGTGGGAATAATAAAAAGTTGAGAGAGGAAAATACAGTCATTATTGGCGCTAGGGAAATGGATCCCCAGGAAAAAGAATTACTTCGCAGATCCAAGATTAAGGTTTTTACAATGAGAGATATAGATCAGATGGGAATGAAGGAAGTTGTCTCCGAAGGGATCAGAATAGCTTCTCAAGGAACGGATGGAATACATATAAGCTTCGATTTAGATGTCATTGATCCAGAGGAAGCCCCTGGAGTTGGAACTCCGGTACCGGGGGGCATCACGTATCGAGAAGCACATTTAGCGATGGAACTGTTAGCAGACTCGGGGTATATATCAAGTATGGATGTTGTAGAAGTGAATCCAATTTTAGATAATCATAATAAAACCGCTAAATTGGCAGTAGGGCTTATTTGTTCTGCATTTGGAGAGCGAATTTTCTAGACAATTCTTGCCAGTCATCTAGGTCTAGGTTAAAATAAATTTATAATCAATAATCCATATTGTCTGAAACTTTTAGGGATTGAAAAACGTATTTAGAAGTAAAAGGTTTGGCCGATTAGGAGAGCATCTTAAGGCGTGCCGCGCCCTCTGGATAGGAGCCTAAGAAAATGGAAGATGCCGAAATCATTCGGCAAATACTAGCTGGTTACCACGAACAATATGCTGTCCTCGTCGAACGGTATCAGGAACCGTTGATTCATTTCTTGCGCCGAATTCTCGGTTCAGAGGAGGATGTGTTAGACTGCGCTCAAGAGGCATTTTTAGCAGTCTATCGTAATCTTACTCACTACTCTAAAGAATATCCGTTTAGAGCATGGTTATATGCCATTGCGCGGAATAAGGCCCTTGATCTGCATCGAAAAAGGCGTAAAGAGATAATTATAAGTATTGACGAGGACCTGGTTGATCATCAACCGAGGCCTGAGGATATTTTAGTGGAAAAGGAACAGGCCAGCATGTTAGCTGATGTCTTGCTTGAACTTCCGGAACACTATACTCAGGCGCTCTATTTGCGTTATCATCAGGAACTTTCCTATAAGGAAATAGCTCTTGTGCTAGAGGTTCCTGTAAGTCGAGTTAAGACTTATCTACATCGGGGTAAAGAAAAGTTGCGGCAGTGCTTAGAAAGGAGGGAAATCCATAGTGGAGAAGGAAAACCTGCAATGGAGTAAATTATTCACAGATAAACCTATACCCAAAGCAACCTTAGACTTTTTTCAGGCTCAACTTATGGCTCAGATTGCGGCAAATCCTGTTGACTTTAGAGGGGAGAGTCAGCTTGCTGCGCGCAGGAAATGGGGGTTGGGTTTAGCTTTTAGCTTAATGATTACAGGGGTGTTATGGTCAGTTCTCTGGTTTGGAAGCGAAGTAGTTCTTCAAGGGTTAGTTTTTTTAATCAAAATGTTTGCTGGAATACCTTACGGTTCAGAACTTGAACAATTAAGATTGGGGGTCTTAGGGAACCTAATACTTTTTCAAGACCTAAGAAACATGCTATATCTCTTCTGGGGAGTTGTTTCCTGGCCTTTACTTGGGGTACTGTCTATCATTGCCGTATTTAGAGTCCCAAATAATTTATATAAGAAATCGACCATCAAAGAGGCATAAGGTAGGGAAACATTTAAATTTAGTAGTATGAATTAAAATAAATATTGAAACAAAGCACACTCTTGCTATCACCTTGTGATGGATTACCTTACAGATAATGAATTTGGAAGAGAGATGGGTTGCTTATGGATGCTATTAAAGCTTTTTTCAGAGATCAGGCCCAGCGTTTAAGCAGAGAAGTATGGGAAGTTGCCCGTCAAATTGGTGAGCGACCTGAGCTTGGTTATAAGGAATACTTTGCATCTGCAAGCTTATGCTCTCTTCTTACCAAACATGGGTTTAAAGTAGATTGTGGAATTGCTGGAATGGAGACAGCTTTCTTGGCAAAATTTAAGGGTAAACGTCCCGGGCCTACTATTGCTTATCTGGCAGAATATGATGCTTTGCCAGTGATAGGGCATGGTTGTGGACATAATCTGATAGGAGCGGCCAGCGCTGGGGCTGCCATAACTTTAAGCAAGAGTTTAGAATTAGGCGGGGAGATTCTAGTTATTGGTGCTCCTGCTGAAGAAACGAGTGGGGCAAAAGTAACTTTAGTGGAAAAAGGGGTTTTTGAAAATGTTGACGTTGCGATGATGTTTCATCCAGGCAGTCAGAATGTTCCTGTCATTTCCAGCCTAGCCTTAGATGCCTTAGAGTTTACATTTCACGGGCGCTCTGCTCATGCGGTTGCAGCATCTAATTTTGGCATTAACGCTTTAGACGCCATGATAAATTTCTTTGTCGGTATCAATGCTCTAAAGAAGCAAGTCCCCCATGATGTAAAAATTAATGGGATTATAACAGAAGGGGGAACTGCCCCCAATATTATTCCGGAACGTGCTGTTTCTCAATTTTATTTGCGTGCTCGAAAGCGTAAGGACTTAGATGATTTGCGTGAGAAAGTAATTCGTTGTGCCGAAGGCGCTGCGTCTATGGTATCTGCAAAAATGACTTGGAAAAAGTTTGAATTTTCTTATGATGAAATGCTTACGAATCTTTCCTTGGCCGAATGTTTTACTCGTAACCTTGAGGAAATGGGTATTGATAGAATAGCCTCACCTCAGATTGCTATGGGTTCTGTAGATATGGGCAACGTTAGCCGAGTTGTACCGTCTATCCACCCATATTTGACCTTGGGAACAGGTAATGAGATCCCGCACACCCGAGAATTTGCCGATGTGTCACTCTCGTCAAATGGTGAAAGTTTAGTCTTGTTAGCTATGCAGGCCTTGGCTTTTACCGGGTGGGACGTTTCAAGCAATAAGAAACTGTTGCAGCAGATTAAACGAGAATTTAGTTCACTAACTCATCGATAAGCATAATCTTGTATTGATAATGGAATTATAATTTCATCTATTGGTCATAGGAGAAGGATAGATTAATGTAACTTAAGAAGGGGAGGCCCCTTTCTTTTTTTCGATAGTGGTTGAATGTTTATGCAACTAAATGTATAATTATTAAAAGATGACTATAGAGGGAAGGTTCATATTATGAAAGTCGGTATTCTAGGCGCAACAGGATATGCAGGACAGGAATTGGTACGCTTATTACATCGCCATGAAGAGGTAAAGGAATTATATCTTGGATCCTCTAGTGTAGCTGGAGAAAACTATGATTCAATATATCCGCATTGGTTAGATCAAAATATTGGAGTTTTAGAAGATGAAAATATACCTGACATGGATGTGCTATTTTGTGCTCTTCCTCATGGATTGACAGCAGAAAGAACCAGCGCCTTCTTAGAGCGTGGAATTAAAGTAATTGATCTAGGTGCTGATTTTCGATTGCAATCAGCTGAGAGTTACGAGGAATGGTATAAAATAAAACATCCTGCTGCTGATTTGCTCAAAGAGGCAGTCTACGGTTTGCCGGAACTTTATCGTCAAGAGATTAAAGGAAAATCTTTAATTGCTAACCCGGGATGCTACCCGACTGCAACTTTGCTGGCACTTGTTCCCTTACTTCGTAAGCGATTACTTCAAACAGAGTATTTAATTATTGATGCCAAATCGGGTGTATCGGGAGCAGGTCGAGGAATCTCTTTAGGAATGCACTATAGTGAAGTTAATGAAAACTTTAAGGCCTATGGAGTTGCAAGCCATCGCCATACGCCAGAAATAGAACAAGAACTCTCTCGTGCGGTAGGTTCTCCGCTAACAGTCAGCTTTACACCACATTTAGTACCCATGACCCGTGGCATGCTGGTGACCATTTATGCTAAGGTTTCCGAAGGGGTAGGCGAAGAAGAATTACGAAGTTGCTGGCAAAACCAGTACGAGAACGAAGAATTTGTGCATCTTTTGCCGCCTGGAACCTGGCCACAGACAAAGTTTTCTAGCGGAAGCAACCATGCCTTTTTACAGCTGACCTTAGATAAAAGAACAGGAAATGTGGTTATTGTCTCTACCATTGATAATCTGTTAAAGGGAGCAGCAGGTCAGGCTGTACAGAATATGAACCTTGCCATGGGTTGGCCAGAGGCACAAGGGCTGAAAGGTACAGCCTTGTGGCCCTAATCTGTTTAAGATTAATATGAAGAATTTGCTAAAGGAGATGTGGTTAAGTGGATGATACGAAGAAAGCTTGGAAGTTGATTAACGGTGGTATAGCTGCCCCAAAAGGGTTTTATGCAGTCGGTGTCCAAGCTGAAATAAAATATAAAGACAAGTTTGATGTAGCCCTTATTTTTTCCGATGTGCAAGCTCAGGCAGCGGGAGTATATACCCGTAATATTGTTAAAGCCCATCCCCTTTATTTAACCCAGCGTCATCTGAAAAATGGATTAGCTCGAGCTATTGTTGTCAATAGCGGAAATGCCAATGCCTGTGTTGGAGAATTTGGTGACCAAACTGCCCAGGCAATGGCTGAAGTAGCAGGGACTTTTTTAGCAATACCACCGGAGGATGTGCTTGTTGCTTCAACAGGCGTAATTGGGGTTAAGATGCCGATTGATCGAGTCTTGAATGGTATAAGGGTGGCTAGTTCCTTGTTGCTCAATCATGTTGTCAAGGGAATCCGTGGTCAGAAGGAGGAAGCAGATCAAGCAGCACACCAAGCCGCGCTTGCCATTATGACAACGGATACAATGGTAAAGGAATACGCCTACGAACTTCCTTGTTCTCAGGGCGGAGTCATTCGCTTAGGGGCAATTGCCAAAGGATCAGGAATGATCCATCCTAACATGGGGACAATGTTAGGTTTCATAACAACCGATGCCTTCCTTTCTTCGGAGGAATTGCAACAGATTTTGCGGGAAGCGGTTGATGAAAGCTTCAATATGGTGACTGTTGATGGAGATACAAGCACAAATGATATGGTTCTTTTAATGGCTAATGGAGCATCAGGGATCACTCTGAACGGGGCAGACAGGGCCAATTTTGTGCAAATGGTAAATTCAATGTGCATCGAGCTAGCTAAAGATATAGCCCGAGACGGAGAAGGAGCCAGCAAGTTAATGGAAGTATCAGTTTCGGAAGCTAAAACGAAAGAGGATGCGCGTAAAATTGCTCGGAGTATTTGTGGCTCTAGTTTAGTTAAGGCAGCACTTTTTGGAGAAGATGCGAACTGGGGTCGAATCTTAACCGCTGCCGGATATTCGGGAGCAGGGTTTGATCCCAATAAAGTTGATGTTTATTTAGGAGATCTTATGGTTGCTCAGGGTGGAAAAGGAATTGACTTTTCTGAAGACAAGGCTAAAACAATTTTAGAATTAAAAGAAGTTAAAATAAGTTTGAATCTTCACGATGGGAAAGAAAAGGCAACAGCATGGGGTTGTGATCTTACCCATGAGTACGTGACAATAAATGGGAGTTATAGAACTTAATTCAGAGATACTGAGCAAGGCAAATGCAAATTTTAAAACTGACCTTGCGGAGATAAGAATTATCACTAGAAAAAAGAAGCTGAAATGTCATGATTTTAAGTTGGAGGTGGAACAAATGACCCCGATGGAACAAGGATTAGGAAAAGCTCGTGTTTTAGTAGAAGCCCTTCCCTATATCCAGAAATTTGCGGGAAAGACCGTGGTAATTAAGTATGGGGGCCATGCTATGGTTGATCCCATTTTGAAAGAGTCGGTAATGTTAGATATTCTTCTTTTACATTCTGTAGGAATTCGCCCGGTCCTTGTACATGGTGGAGGACCGGAGATAAATTCTATGTTGAAGAAGGTGGGAATTGAAAGCCAATTTGTCCAAGGATTAAGAGTAACAGATGCCCAGACTATGGAGATTGCGCAAATGGTCTTACTTGGCAAGCTAAATACTGAGATGGTCTCTCTTCTCAATCGGTTTGGAGGGAAGAGTGTGGGGTTGTCCGGGAAGGATGCTAATTTGCTTATGGCTGTAAAGAAACCGATGCAAATGCCTAATAGTTCGGGTGAAATGGAAAATATTGACTTAGGACTTGTGGGCCAAATTCAAAGTGTTACCCCGGATATTTTAAATACTTTGCTGGGACAGGGTTACATTCCAGTCATCTCTCCGGTGGCCAGTGGGGAAGCAGGGGAAACCTTTAATGTTAATGCCGATACTGCCGCGGGGAAAATTGCTGAAGCCCTTAAAGCTGATAAATTGCTGCTATTAACGGATGTGCGTGGAATCTTAAGAGAGGTTTCTAATACAGACTCTCTAATTTCAACGATTTCCAGGGGGGAAGTAGAGACCCTGAAAGCTCAAGGGATCCTGAGCGGAGGAATGTTGCCTAAGGTTGAATGTGCAATCTCGGCCTTAGACGGCGGAGTTGGCAGTGTACATATCCTGGATGGTCGGCTAAGTCACGCAATTTTACTGGAATTGTTTACAGACGGTGGAATTGGCACGATGTTCAAAGGGGATGCTTAGAGACTTATGTCGATTTCGAGATGGATTTCAAGGATAGGAATTTCGCGATTGGGGGTTATGATATGTTAGAGGGTATTACTAGTGAAGCGATTGTAGAGCGGGGAAAAAAGGTCGTAATGAATACCTATGGCCGCTTACCCATGACCATGGTCAAAGGAGAAGGGGCCTGGGTTTGGGATTCGGATGGCAAGCAATATTTAGACTTTGTGACGGGTTTGGCCGTTAATTCCTTGGGGCATAGCCACCCTGCGATAGTTCGCACTATCCAAGAGCAGGCTAAAGAAATACTGCACACTTCAAATATTTACTGGATTCCAAATCAAGTTGCTTTGGCAGAACGCTTGGTGAAGCATTCCTTTGCCGATAAGGTATTCTTTTGCAATAGCGGTGCTGAGGCTAATGAGGCGGCCTTTAAACTTGCTCGCAAATATGCTAAGAAGAATTTTGGGGAGCACAAATATGAGGTAGTTTCACTGGAAAACTCTTTTCACGGGCGAACATTAGCTACCCTTACCCTTACTGGTCAAACAAAATACCAGCAAGGATTTAATCCCCTCCCTAATGGCTTCAGCTATGCAGCCTTAAACGATATTGAAGATCTACGGTCAAAGATTAATAATAATACCGCAGCGGTTTTTATTGAGCCTATTCAAGGCGAAGGCGGGGTGATCCCCGCTTCGGCAGAGTTCCTTCAAGAGGCACGGACTTTATGTGATCAGTTTGGAGCGTTGCTGATATTTGATGAGGTTCAGTGTGGTGTCGGACGAACCGGAAAGCTCTTTGCCTATGAGTGGAGCGGAGTGGTTCCGGATATTATGACTTTAGCTAAAGCTTTAGGGGGCGGAGTGCCGATTGGGGCAATGTTAGCCTCAGATAAAGTAGCGCAAGCTTTTCAGCCCGGAGACCATGCTTCAACCTTCGGAGGAAATCCGCTAGCCACGGCAGTGGGTTGTGCTGTGTTAGATATAATGCTCGAAGAGGGTTTCTTCGAAGGAGTTAAAGAACGTTCCGAGTATTTTCGTCAGGGACTCGAGAATTTAGCCCAAAAATATCAAACAGGTGGATCGGTTCGAGGCCAGGGATTTATCTTAGGATGGCCAGTGTCTAAGCTGGGCCCCGAAATTGTGGAGACTTGTTTGCAGAACGGACTGCTAATCAATTGTGTTGGAGGAAAGATCTTACGTTTCTTGCCCCCTCTTATTGTAGAAAAACCAGTCATTGATAAAGCCTTAGGGATTTTAGATGATGTCCTAGCTGAAATTTGGTAGTAATCGGCATCAGAGATCTGAAGCCAGAGTTCAAAAGTTAGTAATATTTAGATAGAGGGTCAGAGGAGGGATGGGAATGAAAGCGGCACTCGTACTTGAGACCGGGAAAATTTTATTGGGAGAGTCTTTTGGAGCAGCAGGAGAGACTTTTGGAGAAGTCGTCTTTAACACGGGAATGACTGGTTATCAAGAAGTGTTAACCGATCCGTCATATGCTGGGCAAATAGTGTGTATGACCTATCCGCTCATTGGCAACTATGGTATCAACAGAGTTGATGATCAATCAGAAAAACCTCAGGTTCAAGGATTTATAGTAAAAGAAGCTGCTCGTAATCCAAGCCATTGGCAAATGGAAAAAAATCTTTCCAGGACATTGGCACAATCTGGAGTTGTAGGGATTAAGGGCATTGACACTCGTGCGTTAACTCGAATTATACGAGAACACGGAGTGTTACGTGGGATAATTACTACTGAATTAGAAGGTTTGCAGGAAATCGTCTCACGCTTAAACACCTTGTCTGTTCCTACGGATGTTGTAGCGAGAGTCAGTACCCCAAAGACCTATACACTCCCTCCTATATCAAGGGAGAAAGAGATATTGCATGTCGTGGTTATGGATTTTGGAATTAAGAGAAACATTTTGCAGGCAATGCAAGAAAGTGGCTTTCGTCTGACGGTTGTTCCCCATAATACCCCCACCGAGAAAATCCTAAATCTACAACCAGATGGTGTCTTTCTTTCCAATGGGCCAGGGGATCCTAAGGAGGTTGCAACAGGGATAAAAACAATTCAAGGATTAGTGGGTGAACGTCCTATCTTCGGTATTTGTTTAGGGCATCAGCTTCTATCCCTGGCCCTAGGGGGAGATACATATAAGATGAAGTTTGGACATCGGGGCGGTAATCAACCGGTACAAGACTTAACGACTAAGCGAGTGACTATTACTTCGCAGAATCATGGTTATGCTATTTCAGAAAAAAGTTTGGAGCAAACTCCACTCTATATAACCCATCGCAACCTTAATGATCAAAGTATTGAAGGGGTAAAACACCGTAATTTACCGGTCTTTTCAGTTCAATACCATCCGGAAGCCGGGCCCGGACCCAGTGAATCCCTCTATCTTTTTGATGAATTTGCACAATTGATGCAGGAATGGAGGGCTGGTTATGCCTCTTAATCCGGCGTGGAAGAAGGTTCTTGTCATTGGATCCGGCCCAATAGTTATTGGGCAAGCAGCAGAATTTGATTATGCCGGGACTCAAGCCTGCAGAGCCCTGCGTGAAGTAGGTTTAGAGGTGGTGCTGGTTAATAGTAATCCTGCAACCATCATGACGGATGTTCAAACTGCTGATATTACCTATATTGAACCTTTGTTGCCCGAAGTATTGGAAAGAATCATCAGCAAAGAGCATCCGGATGCCTTGTTGCCGACCCTGGGTGGGCAAACAGGTCTGAACCTGGCCATGGAACTGGAACGTGAGGGGATATTAGAGCGTTACGGTGTAGATCTTATTGGTTGTAACTCTGAGACGATTTACAAAGCGGAAGATCGTGATGCCTTTAAAGAAACCATGGTTTTACTTAGGGAGCCTGTGGCCGAAAGTGTGATAGTAAATAGTTTAGAAGAAGGGGAGGCCTTTGCTCGTAAGCAAGGTTTTCCACTGATTGTTAGGCCGGCTTATACTCTGGGTGGTACAGGCGGGGGGATTGTTAAAACCTCCAAACAATTAGAGGAAATTTTGCAAAAAGGACTGCAGGCCAGCCCCATCGGCCAGTGCCTCTTGGAGAGAAGTGTTGCAGGTTGGAAGGAAATTGAATATGAAGTCATGCGAGATGCAGCGGATAATTGCATTACTATCTGCAACATGGAGAATATCGATCCGGTAGGAATACATACTGGGGACAGTATCGTAGTTGCTCCATCACAGACCTTGACAGATGTTGAGTACCAGATGCTGCGGGCTTCATCCTTAAAGATTATTCGAGCCTTGGGAGTGAACGGTGGATGTAACGTTCAATTTGCCTTAAATCCGGTTAGTCGGGAATATGTAGTCATTGAAGTTAATCCTAGGGTTAGTCGCTCAAGTGCCCTTGCTTCTAAAGCCACCGGCTATCCTATTGCTAAAATGGCAGCTCTTTTGTCCGTGGGCTATACTCTTCCCGAATTGACAAATCCTGTGACCGGGCATACAAGTGCCTGCTTTGAGCCTGCCCTAGATTATGTCGTGGTTAAGTTTCCGCGGTGGCCTTTTGATAAATTTCCGGCAGCAGATCATCGTCTGGGGACACAAATGAAAGCCACCGGAGAAGTTATGGCTATGGAAAGAACCTTAGAAGCAGCTCTTTTAAAAGCCACCCGCTCTTTAGAAGTTGGCACAGTTGGTCTTCGGATTAAGGCTTCCGGGGGCTGGACAGAAATGGAGATTGAAGACAAGTTGACTTCGGCTGACCATGAGCGGTTTTTTGCAATTCCTGAAGCCTTTCGCAGAGATTGGACCATATTAGAGGTTCAAATGCTTACGCAGATTGATCCTTTCTACTTATATAAAATCAAAGAGCTGGTCTTACTTGAACAGCGACTGCAAAATGAACCTTTGACCACCGAACTGCTGAGCTTAGCAAAAGTCCTAGGATTCTCCGATTTAGCAATTGCTAAGCTTACTGGGGGTTCAGAGGAAACGGTACGAACTATGCGTATGGACTCAGGGATTATTCCTGTCTATAAGACCGTTGATACCTGTGCAGCAGAATTTGCTTCTTCAACCCCTTATTACTATTCAAGCTATGAGGAAGAAGATGAGGGCAAGATAAGTAATGGTACTAAAGTGGTCGTCTTAGGTTCAGGGCCGATACGAATTGGGCAAGGGATTGAGTTTGACTATTGCTCTGTTCATGCACTGTCTGCTTTGCAAGAAGCGGGTGTTGAAGCTATTATGATCAATAATAATCCGGAAACCGTGTCTACTGATTTTGACATTGCCGATAAGCTTTACTTTGAGCCGTTGACCATGGAGGATGTACTGCATGTCCTGAATAAAGAAAAAGCGGATGGAGTTTTAGTTCAATTTGGTGGACAGACGGCTATCAATTTGGCTGGACGATTAAAGCTTGCCGGAGTTCAAGTGCTAGGAACCCCTGTTGATGCCATTGATATGGCCGAGGATCGAGAACGTTTTGCTGAGCTTTTGTGTCGTTTAGGTATTCCACAATCTGAAGGACGAAGTGTTACTTCGGTTAGTCAGGCCAAAAAAGTTGCTGAGGAACTGGAATTTCCGATGATCGTCAGGCCGTCCTATGTTATTGGAGGTCGGGCTATGCAAGTAGTCGAAAATCTGGATCAATTAGAAGATTACTTAAGACGGGCAATTCACCTCTCTCCGGAACATCCAATCCTCGTGGATCGGTATTTAGACGGCAAAGAAGTAGAAGTCGATGCAGTGTCAGACGGTGAGACAACTGTGATAGCCGGCATTATGGAGCATATCGAACGGGCGGGTGTCCATTCAGGGGATAGCTTAGCAGTTTATCCACCCCAGAGCTTGACGCCTTCTGAAATAGATCAAATTCAGGATTTCACCTGTCGTTTGGCGGAGGGAGTCGGAATTAAAGGACTTATTAATATTCAATTTGTTGTTGTACGCGGCAAAGTATATGTCTTAGAAGTAAACCCTAGAGCAAGCAGGACAGTACCGATTCTTTCTAAAGTAACCGGAATTCCGTTAGTCAATTTAGCGGTTCAAGTTTCTCTCGGCAAGACCTTAAAGGAAATGGGGTATACCCATGGCCTTGCTCCAGAAGTGCCCTTTGTAGTCGTTAAAGCCCCAGTCTTTTCTTTTGAAAAGTTGACGAAAGTCGAAACTTCTCTGGGCCCGGAAATGAAATCTACCGGAGAGGTTATGGGAATGGATACACAATTTGGTCATGCCCTGGCGAAGGCTTTTGCTGCCTCTCGGATTCTTCTGCCCAAGGACGGAAATATTTTAGTCTCTGTAGCAGAAAAGGATCGCCCTGAGGCAATTACTCTCGCTCGCCAATTGGCTCAGCTAGGGTTTGGAGTTAAAGGGACTGGGGATACTGCTAAAGCGTTAGCCCTGTGTGGAGTAAAAGTGGAAGTGGTGAATGAATCGAGTGAGGCTCTTCAAGAAGCAGTCCGCCAGAGAGAATTCTCCTTCATCTTAAGCACTTCTACCCAAGGAGCACCGGAAAGAACCGGTTATCTCTTAAGGAGATTAGCGGCTGAACACGGAGTACCCTGTTTCTCATCAATGGACACAGCCAAAGCAGTGGTTCGTGCACTCCAAGAGATTCGCAGTAATACGGTGCCTCAAGTACTTTCGTTACAGGAGTATTTGGAGATTTAAAATGAAAAGTACAGGTCAATGAGCGCTAGCTCATTGACCTGTACTTTTTCTTGATTTTCTTCTTTCTGGAATTTGGGGCCATTTCAGTAATGGCCTTAACCGGTTATAGACCCAACGTGATTCCTTCGTTAACAGAGGTCCCAGAATGGCGAGGATGAGAACATACAAGGCAGCAAATGGTTGCAAGGCAGCTAATAATCCGCCAGATTTTGCAAGGGTAGCTAAAATGATAGAGAATTCACCTCTCGAAATAATTGATAAACCAATGTTTAGAGAGGCTTTGTGTGATAGACGTGCTTTTCTTCCCGCCCAAACACCAGAGACAACATTTCCTAAGAGGGTTAAAATAACAGCAATGACCGCCGGCCAAACGGCCCCACCCAAAGCAAAGGGGTCAATGCTTAGACCAAAACTAAAGAAGAAAAGGGCCCCAAAGAAATCTCTGAATGAAACAATTAAATGCTCTATGCGTTCGGAGTGTTCCGTTTCTGCCAGCACAAGACCGATGAGCAAGGCTCCTATGGCTTCAGCAATGTGCAGAGTTTCAGAAAAACCAGCTACCAAAACTAAGATAGCGAAAACTACAAGCATAAAGGTTTCATCTGAAGGAATGTCCAACCAACGGTCTAGCTTGGGAACTAACTTGTGCCCCAAAAACAAAAAACCACCTATAAATAAAAGAGCCATCAATGCACTAAGTATTATATCCGAAATAGAAGTGGATCCAGCAAGAACTAGTCCGGAAACAACCGAGAAATAAATAGCCACAAAGACATCTTGAAACATCATCAACCCTAAAATTATCTCAGTTTCATCATTGGCTGCTCTCTTTAAATCAACAATGACTTTTGCCACAATTGCGCTGGAGGAAATAGTCATAATACCTGCTACAACAAGTATTTCCTTAAGTGGCCAACCCAGAAGTAAAGGAAATATTATAGCTATGGACAAATTTATAACCATATAAATTGTTCCGCTTCTGATGATAGAAGGGCCAGCTGTTAAAAGACGTTTTATGGAAAACTCCAACCCAAGGGAAAACAGAAGGAACAAAACCCCTAAACGTCCCATGAACTCAATTAATGAAGCACTCTGGATAAATCTAAAGTCTAAAGGACCGATGTGGGGTGCCTGTGGGCCAACGATCATCCCTGTCAGAATTAGAATTGGTACGATAGAAATTCGGAGTTTACCGGCTAGAAGTCCTGCGCCTGCAATTAAAGCAAGAGCTAAGCCAATCTCCAGTATTAAGTGCTCCATTATTTTACACTCCCGTGTAATAATAGATGTTTACAGGCTTTAACTTGGTTTTTATCACCTATAATCACTACTGTAGAGCCATCTCGGAATGAGGCCTCGGGACCAGGATTGACGGTTTTATTCTGATCATGGTCAACTATCGCAATAATCGTTCCTCCAGTAACTTGCCGAACACACAAATCTTTAATGGTCTTGCCAATTGCATAGGCATCCGGTTCAATTTTGTGCCACTCTATAACCATATCCCCTAAGGCAATATCCACAGTCTCTAATGCTTTGGGGCGATATGTCATCCCCCCGAGTATAGCTGCTATGCACCGTGATTCTTCGTCATCAAGTGTTACCATGGAGATAGAATCATCAGGATCTTCGCGGTAAAAGTGATAAATCTCTCTTCGCCCGTCATCATGTACGACTATGACGATTTTCTCTCCGCTGCGTGCGATAAGTTGAAATTTTTTGCCAATACCAGGTAAATTTGTTTCTTTAATTTGTTTCATAACTATACCTCCATTTGGTTACTTAAAAATGGCGAAGCACCTAATTTATAAATGTAGTAGTCTCAAGATCTGTGATTTTGTATTGATTATGATCACCATTTGTTTCTGCTATCATTAGCCTATACAAATCTGGTTTACATGTCAACTTTGAAATCGGAGAATCAACAAGTATTAGGGAGTAGACTTTAAAAGTGCTTTATAAAGAAAGCCTATCCATTAATTTAAGAAGGGTATTAATTAGAGTTCAAAATCTAGAAATATTATAGTATACTAAAAGTATATTAAAAGCTCCTGCTGGAGTTAATCTCAGTAGGAGCTTTTTACTTGTATAAAACAAATAAGGTTAGTTAAATCAAGGTAGTTCAGTGGAGCTTTGTCCCACACTGTGGGCAATATGCTGTACCAGTATCAGGTTTTCCACAGGAAGGGCAGAACCGTGGATTATCCTCTGTAAGAGAGGGTAAGTGCTCTGACTTTTGCAAGTCGAGCTTAGGTTTGGGGGGATTTGGCCTAGAAGCATCCATTTCCTTAGCATCAGTGATCGATGGATTAAAATTAAGAGTCTGCGATATGGGATCGCTCACCGAGTTATAAAGTTGATTTACTTGCCAAGCTCTTTCCCGCTCATCGTCTTCGATTGAAAGTACCCAAACAATTGCTAATACTACCGTGAATGGACTAATCACAAAGTAGACTAATCCAGCGGTTCCAGGGGAAATTCTATTAAGGATTTCAATGGCGATTTCAATTAAAAAAACTGTCCCCAAATATCCCCAGAGAGTACCCATGTGACTGCGAAAGAAACTCCAACTTCGGGAAAGTGCTTTTGGAAAACTTAACTCTGGGTGAGCAAGAAGGTAAATACCTGAGGAAATAATCCAGGGCAATGTAAAAAGACCTATAACTAGTAGGAATAGAGCATAAGCAATAAGGAAACTCACGAGGGCCCATTCCGACTGCCTTAAGACAAAGACGGCGACCAACCCGGAGACTACAATTAACAACTGGATCAAAAAGACAAAAGCTTGCCAACCGAGGATGCGGAAGAAACCTCTAAAACGGAAATCTCTAAAGCTTACTTTCTCACGATAAGCTTTCATAGTTAAGTTAGATATCCCGGTATAAAAAGTTGCACCAACCAACCAAATTACAATCAGGATAAATAAAAGAGAGCCTACAATACTCTCGATAAACGGAATAAAACGAGAGAAATTTTCAATGCCTCCAAAGTAGGAAAACGGCAGTTCGAATGGTGGGCTAAAAGGATCAGTAAAAGGATTTGTGAAAGGATCGATAAAAGATTCAGTAAAAGGGTCTGCAACAGGGGGCATCCCGGGAACAGGCATTCCTGCAGAATAGGAATACGCTCCTTGGAAATTATGAATGTTAGGAAAAACCCAGTTCAAATGGTTTAGTATCCCAAAGGATACTGCAATCAAAAGGACTAGGAAGGCTCCTGCTAAAATGAGTGTCCAGCCATACAAGGGAAGTGCTTCTCGCTTAAACGTTACCCATGCTGATTTCATGCGGTCTGGCCAAATCATATATCATTCCTCCAAAATAAACAAATAAATGCGTAAGATTTAATATCTTCGCGCTAATAGCTTGTATATCCTGCCTAAAACTATACGGTATCTATGAAAGAATGAAAATCTAATTTTGGCTATTGAATTATTATACATTAAAGTGTATAATAATTCACATCAAAGGAGTGGGTATAATGAATACAATTGATAAATCAATATTTAAAGGACGAGACTTTATTTCCCTACATGATTTTAGTCAAGATGAATTAAGCTTTATCTTAGACGTAGCTAAAGACATTAAAGCGGATCAAAAAGCCGGACGCCCTCATCCGATTCTTCAGGGCAAGACCCTGGGCATGGTTTTTACAAAGTCATCTACGCGTACTCGCGTTTCTTTTGAGGTCGGTATGTATCAGCTTGGAGGGCATGCTCTCTTTCTAAGCGGACGAGATATTCAACTGGGCAGAGGAGAGCCTATCTCAGATACAGCTCGTGTACTTTCCCGGATGGTTGACGGGATTATGATTCGGACCTTCAGCCATCAAGAAGTCTTAGAATTGGCTGAATTCTCTTCAATTCCAATTATTAATGGACTCACAGATTTGCTTCACCCTTGCCAGGTCTTAGCGGATCTCATGACGATACAGGAGCATAAAGGTCGCCTAGCCGGATTAAAACTTGCTTATGTAGGCGATGGAAATAATATGGCTCATTCCCTGATGTTTGGCGGCGCAAAAATGGGGTTACATGTTGTTATTGCTGCTCCACAGGGTTACAAGCCGGATTCCGGGATTATTGCCCTGGCCCAGGCTGATGCCAAAGCCAACGGTGGTTTAGTAGAAGTGGTAGATGATCCAGCAGAGGCAGTAAAAGGTGCTGATGTTCTATACACAGACGTTTGGGCAAGTATGGGTCAAGAGGCTGAGTCCAAGGTGCGTATGGCAGCTTTCCAAGGTTATCAGATCAATTCTGACTCCCTGAAATTGGCTAACCAATCAGCCATTGTTTTACATTGTCTGCCTGCTCATCGTGGAGAAGAGATTACGGAGGATGTCATTGAAGGCCCGCAATCCGTTGTCTTTGATGAAGCTGAAAATCGTCTTCACGCTCAGAAAGCCGTTATGGCACTAGTTATGGCTTGATGAATTATATATGGTGGTGTATTTTTAAGACTTGCGTGTAATCTGAAAAGTATAGTAGTATACTATACACAATAAATACCCAGTACTGCTGTCTTAGCAAACTGTATAAGTGCTAATCTGGAGGCTAAATAAAAGGCCTCCATTGGCGATGTTGCCTTGGTATAATATTACTTTCGATGGTGCATATCCGTCTGATACCTAGGCATCCGAAGTTGGTCAGGTCTTGAAAACTGGATAAAGAGGGAGATTGGAAATGAAAAAAGTTGTTTTAGCATATTCTGGTGGGCTGGACACCTCAATTATTATTCCTTGGCTTAAAGAGACCTATGGTTATGAAGTAATCGCTATGGTTGCAGACCTTGGACAAGGGGAAGAGCTGGCGCCCTTACAGGAAAAGGCGATAAAAAGTGGTGCGAGCAAACTATATATAGAAGATCTGCGACAGGAATTTCTTACAGAGTTTGTTTTCCCGACCCTTAAGGCTGGAGCAGTTTATGAAGGAAGCTATCTCTTAGGAACTTCCTTTGCGCGGCCGTTGATTGCCCGTCGTTTAGTGGAAATTGCGGAAAAGGAAGGCGCAGTAGCAATTGCTCATGGTGCAACGGGAAAAGGTAATGACCAGGTTCGCTTTGAACTGAGTGTCAAAGCACTAAATCCGGACTTAGAGATCATTGCGCCTTGGCGTTTATGGAATCTAAAGTCCCGTGAAGATTGCATTGACTATGCTCAAGCTCGTGGAATCCCTGTTCCTGTCACAAAAGATCGTCCTTATAGTATGGATCGAAATATTTGGCATTTAAGTCATGAGGGAGGGGATTTGGAAAATCCCTGGAATGAACCCCAACGTGATCTATATCTACTGGGAGTATCTCCAGAAGATGCCCCAGATGAGCCAACCTACTTAGAATTAGGGTTTGAACAAGGAGTACCGACATCCTTGAATGGTGAGAAAATTGCTCCGGTTGCTTTACTGGAAACGCTAAATGAACTAGGCGGGAAAAACGGAGTCGGAATTGTAGATATGGTTGAAAACCGACTCGTAGGAATGAAATCCCGTGGTGTTTATGAGACCCCGGGCGGAACCATTCTCTACATGGCTCACCAGGCCTTAGAACGGCTTACTCTTGATCGTTTAACCCTTCACTATAAAGAACAGATTGCCTTAAAATATGCGGAAATTGTTTATGATGGAGTATGGTATTCTCCCTTGCGAGAAGCCTTAGATGCATTCGTTAATGTAACCCAGAAAAACGCGACAGGTACTGTGCGGGTCAAATTATACAAAGGAAATTGCAGCTTAGCAGGCGTTAAGTCACCTTATTCTCTCTATAATGAAGCTTTTGCTACCTTTGGAGAAGACGGCGTCTATGATCAAAAAGACGCTGGAGGCTTCATCAATCTCTTCGGATTGCCTCTCAAGGTAAGAGCTTTGATGGAAAAGGAATCAGGGTTGCGTAAATAAGGAGAAGAAAAGCGCCGGCACCCGGCGCTTTCTTTTCGTAGTCAGATTAACCATAGACTATCGATGATGAAAGGGAGATGCAACGTGAAGCTTTGGGGTGGACGTTTTGAAAAAGGCACTGAGGGATTAGTGGAGGATTTCCACTCTTCCATTCGTTTCGATCAACGACTGTACAAACAAGATATCCAAGGGAGCATAGCTCATGCTCGGATGCTTGGAAAGGTAGGAGTCATTTCTGAGGCGGAAGCAACACAATTAATCGAGGGATTAAACGGGATTCTAAAAGATGTTCAAGCCGGAACAGTGGAATTCGAAATTGGCGCAGAAGATATACATATGAATGTGGAAAAGCTATTAACGGAGCGAATCGGACCTGTAGGAAAAAAGCTGCACACGGGACGGAGTCGGAATGACCAGGTTGCTTTGGATTTGAGACTTTTTTTGAAAAGTGAGATTGACCAAACAAAGTCTTTATTAGCTCAGTTAACACAAACTCTGCTCAAGCTATCCGAAGAGCATCTAGAAACATGGATGCCGGGATATACTCATCTACAAAAGGCACAGCCAATTACTCTGGCCCACCATTTAATGGCGTATGTTCAAATGTTTTTGCGAGATCTTGGACGACTTAAAGATACTCGAAAGCGGCTAAACATATCGCCACTTGGTTCAGGAGCTATGGCAGGAACGACCTTTCCTCTTGATCGAGAGCAAGTAGCTGTAGAACTTGGATTGGATGGAGTTACATTAAACAGTCTTGATGGAGTTAGCGACCGAGATTTTGCTTTAGAATTTCTGGCTAATGCGTCCATTCTTATGATGCATTTAAGCAGATTGTGTGAGGAGCTCGTCATTTGGTCCAGCGGAGAATTCCAGTTTATCTCGATGGATGATGGATACTCAACAGGGTCTAGCATCATGCCCCAAAAGAAAAACCCAGATGTTGCTGAATTAGTGCGGGGAAAAACCGGGCGTGTGTATGGTGATTTGATGGCACTTTTGACAGTTATGAAAGGGCTTCCCCTCGCCTATAACAAAGATATGCAAGAGGACAAGGAAGCTGTCTTCGATGCTGTGGATACAATTCAAAAGTGCTTGTTGGTAGTAGAACCTATGCTTAGAACTATGCAAGTACATAGAGATATTATGGCTTTTGGGGCTAAAGGCGGCTTTACAAATGCTACCGATCTCGCGGATTATATGGCTAAAAAGGGAGTGCCCTTCCGAGAAGCCCATGAATTTGTTGGACGAATAGTTTTGCATTGCAGCAAAGAAGGCCTTGGGCTTGAAGACTTGAGTTTAAGCGATTATCAGGCAATCTCGCCAATCTTTGAAGAGGATTTATTTAGCTCGATTGGAATCGAGCATTGTGTCAGAGCACGAAAAATTACGGGAGGACCCTCTCCAGAAACGGTTTTTGAGGGAATTAGGCTTAGTAGACAAGCTTTAGATGAGTTGCTTTGGTAGAGTAAGTTTTCAAGGGTTCACTTATGAGCACTGAAGGCCAATGGAATGATCAATACCTGAATTGTCCAAAACAGAATTTAAGAAAACATTTAGGATAGGTTTAGTCGATATGATGACTAAACCTATGTTACTTTGCATGGGCATAAGAGATTATGTCAAAAATAAAAGAGCAATAATGATTTAGTCGAGGATGTTCGGTGATAATAAAGTTAAATTTGGAATTCTGGCCTTATCTGGAATACTGATACGGGTATAGGGTTTTAGAGAAGTTTGTACTAAGCATTATCCAAGGATAAAAACCTCGGGTTTTCAACAGGATGAGAGAAACAACTGTGTATAGTGTGGATAAAACTGTGGATAAAGTCTAAATGCGCCGTAATTATAGGTGGATAAGTTAGGGATATCCGGTGGACAAATCAACTTTGTCTGTGGATAACTTTTTTTGAATTTTGATAAAATCCGACATTGTTTTCTAATAGAGGGCTTAGTACTAGCTTTTAAGTAGGCACAACATATAAGATTTTCACCATGTTTTCCTAATTTTTAGTCTAAAGCAGGAAAATCTTGCATAGAGGTCGAAATTCTCACGCATGATTTTATTAAGACTATTGCATCCTAATAGATATATTGCTTAAATAATCGAACTATGTGAGAGTACAAAGCGAGGCATAATTAATGGAAAATCGAACAATGCTAACAGATCTTTATCAACTTACAATGATGCAGGGTTACTTAGTAAATGGTTATCATAATAAGGAGGCAGTATTTGATGTCTACTTTCGTTCCCTGCCTTTTAACGGAGGGTATGCTCTGGCAGCAGGGCTTGAACAAGTAGTTGATTATATTGAAAACCTAGGCTTTGAGGAAGATGATTTAGAATATTTGAGGAGTCTGAACATATTTAGTGAAGAGTTCATTAAGGAGCTGAAAAATTTTCGTTTTACGGGAAATATTGATGCTATTCCGGAGGGAACTGCAGTTTTTCCTTATGAACCGTTAATACGTGTAAAAGGACGGATTTTTGAGACTCAGCTTCTAGAGACAACCATACTTAATCTTGTTAATTTTGAGACACTTATCGCTACCAAAGCATCTCGTGTAGTAAGCGCAGCCGGTGGGGGCTCTGTCATGGAATTTGGCTTGCGCAGGGCTCAAGGTCCGGATGCAGGTATCCTAGGTGCCAGGGCAGCTTATATTGGTGGATGTCAGTCCACGTCCAATGTCTTAGCCGGCAAGCGTTATGGTATCCCTGTTGCAGGGACACAGGCCCATAGTTGGATTCAATGCTTTCCGTCAGAGTTGGATGCATTTCGAGCATATGCCCATACTTTTCCTGACATGTGTTTATTGCTTGTGGATACATATAATGTTCTTAAATCCGGTGTCCCTAATGCTATCAAAGTAGGGCTTGAACTTGAAGCCGAGGGACATCAGTTTCTTGGCATTCGTCTAGACAGTGGAGATTTAACCTATTTGTCCAAAGAAGCCCGGCGTATGCTTGACGAAGCCGGACTGAAGAAAGCTATTATTGTTGCCTCAAATGATTTAGACGAAGAAACTATCTTTGCAATAAGGGCACAGGGGGCTGCAATTAATTCTTGGGGTGTCGGAACAAATCTTATTACATCTAAGGATAATCCCTCATTAGGTGGGGTTTACAAGTTAGCTGCAGAAGGGGATCAGGGTGTCTTTCATCCTCGTTTAAAGGTCTCAGAAAATATCGCCAAGATAACAAACCCTGGAATTAAAAAAGTGGTGCGTTTCTACGATAGAGCTGGAAAAACTATGGCTGATCTTATTGCCCTCGAAGACGAAGTTTTCGAAGAAGGAAAAGCGTTAACGATATTTGATCCAATACAGACGTGGAAGAGAAAAACTTTAACGAATTTTAGGACTAGGGAACTATTAGTTCCTATATTCAGAGAAGGAAAACGAGTCTATGATTTACCTAAGCTCAAGGGCATCCAACTCTATGCTCATAAAGAATTAGAAACCTTCTGGGATGAGGTCAAGAGATTAACGAACCCACACAATTATATTGTGGATTTATCAGCGAATCTCTTTGAATTAAAGCAACAGTTACTCTTAACGATTAACAATGATATCAAAAGTAAGCAAGGAGTGGAGTAAAAAATGTGGACAGATGAAGAATTATCAGAACGAATTGATCAAACGGTGGATTGGCTGCGTAAAAAAGTTGCCGAAGCAAAGGCGGAGGGAGTAGTGGTGGGTATCTCAGGAGGAGTCGATTCAGCAGTAGTCACAGGGCTATGCAGTCAGGCTTTTCCTGGAAAGTGCATTGGAGTGATTATGCCTAGCCATTCAGATCCCGAAGATGTTGAAGATGCCTTATGGATTGCCGAGGGTTTCGAAATAAGACCCTTAGAGGTGAATCTAAGTGGTGCCCATACACAGGTTATGGGACAAGTAAAGAAGGGTCTGGAAGGTATAGGATGCAATTTAGTCGCAGAAAAAATGAGCCAAGGAAACCTAAAGGCTCGTTTGCGCATGTCAACCTTATATGCCGTGGCTAACGCCATGAATTATTTAGTCGTAGGAACAGATAATGCCCCTGAGAGCTATACCGGGTATTTCACCAAATACGGTGACGGGGGTGTAGATCTCTTACCGATTAGTTCTCTTACCAAAACGGAAGTTCGGGCATGGGCAAGGATGCTGGGACTGCCTAAGAGAATCGCTACCCGGGTACCAACTGCGGGGCTGTGGCCGGGTCAGACAGACGAATCTGAACTAGGAATTACCTATGATCAGATAGACCGGTACCTGCTAGGAGAAGAGGTTCCCACTGAAGTACAAGAGCGTATAGAGTCACTGCATCGTCAGAGTGAACACAAACGTCAACTGCCACCAAGCTTTGTACTCCCTAAACTTGAGAGGTTAGATTAAGGTGAGAATTGGAATAGATATTGATGGGGTAGTATCCGACAGCTACCCCTTCTGGTTACAGGAATTGAATTGTCACTATGGCAAAAATATACCGTGCCTAGACGATTATGATATGCATATTTCCTTTGAGGTAACTACCGAGGATATGAATAATTTTTTTGAGACCAACATTGAACGTTTGCTCATGATGCCTAAGCCCATACCCGGTGCAAAAGAGGGGATAGAAACTCTTTTGCATGAAGGACATGAGATTATTTATGTCACTGCTCGTACACAGGAACAAAAGGGGCTAACAGAACGTTGGTTTGCCCATAATAAAATCTATTACAAAAATATACTATTTTCAGGGTTTGGCAGCAAAGTAGACTTTGTTAAGGAATGGGGAATAGAGGCTTTTATCGAGGATTATCAGGTGAATGCTAAACTAATTTCAGAATGCGGTGTACCAGTATTCCTTTTAGATGCCAGCTACAATCAAGAGGATACTCCTCGTGGGATTATCCGTTGCCATAGCTGGGAAGAGATAGTTAAAGGAATACATAATTTAAATCTTTAAATCACAAAAATAAAGGCCTTTCACAACCTTAGTTAATATCCTTCTCAAGGTAACCAGGTTATTAAAAAACCTGCTGCCTATAAGGGCAAATCAAACTAGTGTGTGAAAGGCTTTATCTATTTCGAGTTAAGATACTTAACTAACTATTTCCAACCCAACTTTGTAAATATCCCCTGCTCCTAAAGTAAGGACAAGATCCTCGGGTGCAAGAGTCTGATTGAGATAGAGTTTAATATCGTCGAGAGTTCCAATGTAACGCGCTTGAATACCTTGCTGCAAAATCAACTCGGCAAGATTTGGAGCAGATACAGTGTGATGTTCAAGTTCTCGAGCGGATGCGAAAATGTCTGCAATCACAACTTCGTCTGCACTTTGAAAAGCTTGTGAGAATTCAAGTAAGAGTTTTTCTGTTCGGCTAAAAGTATGGGGTTGAAAGATAGCACGAATACGGCGATCAGGGAATGAAAGCCGAGCGCCTTCTAGGGTGGTACGAATTTCAGTTGGATGATGAGCGTAGTCATCAACAATTAATGCGCCATTTGTGTTGCAGCCAATGTGTTCAAAGCGACGTTTAGTTCCATTGAATTGGCCTAGGCTTGATAGGATGTCATTCATAGGGATGCCAAGCTGGTGACATAAGGAAATTGTAGCTAAGGCATTAACAATATTGTGCTTTCCTGCGACGTGAAGGTCCAGATCTCCAACATATTGTCCTTTAAACAGGATCTTCATTGAACTCTTCTCGTCCTTAAAGATAATCTCTGTGGCCCGAATATCGGCAGATTCTGAAAGTCCAAAGGTTGTTATGGGCGCGTCTGACTTAATAGACTTTCGGTTTGGATCCTCATCCCAAACGTAAATGTGTCCGTGGGCGGGTACTTTTAGAGCTAATTCACTAAAGGCAGAGATAACATCGTCAAGATCTTTGAAATAGTCAGGGTGATCAAATTCTATGTTAGTAATGATTAAATGTTCCGGGGAATAATTGAGGAAATGACGTCGATATTCACAAGATTCCGCTAAGAAGAATTCTCCTTTTCCGCTATGGGCATTTCCACCGATACTAGGGACATCACTACCGACAACAATCGTGGGGTCTAATCCGGCTTGGAGTAAAACAAGTCCCATCATAGCGGTTGTCGTGGTTTTGCCGTGGGTACCAGTTACGCAAATACTTCTTTTTTGGGCGAGTAAACGCCCAAGATATTGGGGATAACTTAAGACTGGGATATTCAGATCAAGGGCTCGAGCAATCTCCGGATGCTGATTAGTATAAGCTGCGGAAGCGACAACTAAATCTACGTTCTCAACATTGGCGGAAGAAAATCCTAAAACTGGAATATTGGCCCGTTTAAGGACACTATCTGTATAAAAGCTTTCCTCAACGTCTGACCCTGTTATAGTTGCACCTTCAATTTGATTGCTGATTTGAGCTAAAGCGCTCATTCCCGTTCCTTTAATTCCGACAAAATGAATATGTAATGCCAAAGCGAATCGTTCCTTTCATGTATAAAACTCTACCCCCCATTATACCCAAAGTTAAAGCAAAAAGTATCATTTTATTCGAGGAAAATTTTTACTTTCGTTTTTCATAGGAGGCTTTCTTTCATAGCCAGTGACCATAGCCTGAAGACGACTGATATCTTCAGTAAGACTTAGGTATATGTGAACAGGAATTGTCGCTAAGAAGTAGATACTTATTATAAACTTAATCCAGCGGATCATCTGAAAACCACCAACTAAATGCCAAACCCAGATAAGATGTTCTCCTTGCCAATAGGAAGCTAAACCGAGAAAACTTGCTAATAAGAAAACAAGAAACCAGCTGAAGTAGATTACTAATTGCCCGCTATTATATTTTCTAGCCGGTGGAGGAGAAGAACGAAGGAAGAAGTAATAGGCCATAAGTTTGGGGAAATGTTTTAGGTCTCGAATTTTGGGAATTAGAGAATCATCTTTACGTATCAGGGCGTCTGTAAAACGAAGGGCTAAAAAACTTAAAGCAAACCAGCTAAAGACTATATGTGCTACTAAGACTTTACTGAAGTTTAAGGCTAAAAAGTGAGCAGGTTTGTGGAGCTGCAGGCCAGTTGAGATAATCACAACTAGACTTATTGCAAATCCCCAATGAAAAATTCTTACCCAAATTGACTGCGACTTAATAATCCTTCCCTTAAGATTATCGGCTTTGAGCTGTTTTAGGAGGGGCTTTCTTAATTTGACAGAGTGCTTCATGTTATTACCTTTACCCTTATAACATACATCTCTTTCTTTGTGTATATTCGCGTGAGATAATCAAACACAAAAATCTCAGTGGAATATTTTACACAATACTTTAATACTAAGACTCGGAACCAAGTTTAAACTTGAATTTTTAAGGTGCGAATTTTTTCAGCGTCGATTATGTGGACACTACAGGAAAAGCAGGGGTCAAAGGAACGAATTACTCGCCCGACTTCTTTTAGATCCTTGGATTTGATTTTTAAACCTAGGATCGATGACTCTCCTACACTACGGGTTCCTGTGTTATCACGTGCTCCAAAGTTAAAGGCAGAAGGTGTAACAATTTGATAATGTTTAACCCGGGAGTTTTCAATAGAAACCCAATGTCCTAAAGAACCCCTCATTGCTTCATGTAGCCCGATCCCTACCCCGGAGTCTTGCTCCATTTTTAGGTCAAGAGTATCTGCTCCGGGTTCAAGGCGATTAAGCCAGTCTAAAGTAGATTTGGCTAATTTTTTTAATTCAAGCGCCCTTGCCCATATCCGCCCTATTGTTCCGGTGCCTAGGGTTTCTTCCTTATTGATGATAGCCCGAGCTAAGGGGCCGACTTCTATGGGTTGGCCACGGTAACGAGGGGATTTGACCCAGGTATATCCTTTCGCCTGACTTCGATCTGGTATTGTATCCTCTTCCATTGGATGCAGGGGGCCATGGGGTTTGTACCAGGCGTTTGTCACATCTTCAGTAACATGACGTTCATCATAACTCTCACGTTTACCTTGGAGAAGGACTCCTTGCGAAAAAAGGGTGCTTCCTTCAGGACTTGAGAAACCACCGACGGACATATAATTTCCTATACCGTTACCGAGTTGAATATAGTCGGGATAACGTTCTTTGATGAGATTAATATCGGGCAATAGAAAGTCGTCAATAAAGTCGAGGATTTCTATCATGTACCCTCTATAGCGGTTTACTTTATCAGCATCAACTTCCATACTAACTCCACCTAGAACAATACCATGACCATGGGGGGCCTTTCCTCCGAAAACTGCAAACGCCGAATGAGCAATTCGAGATATTTCAAAGGATTTAAAATAGTGCTCTATCATAGTACTTTCTTCCTTAGCGGATAGTCGCAGGTCAAACTCTGAATGGGGAATAAATGGAGCAATATCGGGTCCCCGGAAATAATCCGGAAATGAGTATAGATAGATATGACGCAGATGGTTCTGGATAAAGTCACTAGCCAGAATGAGATTTCGAAGCAGGAGTCCATTAGGCGGAATATGCATCCCTAAGGCCTGTTCAACAGCTAGTGCCGCTGTCATAGCATGAGCCGAAGAGCAAATTCCACAGATGCGTTGGGTATAATAGGGCATGTCAAAAGCTGAACGACCAACAAGTATTTGTTCAAATCCTCGATATAGGGTATCGGATATGTAGGCATCTCTGATTTCGTTGCCTTCGAGCCAAGCTTCAACGAGCATTGGATTGTGAATGCGGCTCATCGGAAAAATAACTCTTTTCTCCAGAGTAGTCACTCCTATTATATTTTGTTAGTTTTTTTAAGCCAATACTTGTGAAAGGCTTGGGCCTTTTTTAGAGCGGGGCGATGATTAGTTTTGGCAGAGGTTTTAAGTAAATTCTTCTGGATGCGCCCTTTGTAAAGAGAGGTTACGACATGCCCTGTAATAGCCACGGAAGTTAATCCTAGAACCCCAAGCCCGATAGAGTCTGTATTAACCTTTGTTCCTCCAGGAAAAGGAATGTCAGGAAAATGAGATGTAAATGGGGACATTAGATCAGGATAACCAGGTTCGGTGCAACCAATACATGGTGTATTACATCCAATTGGCCAATTGAAGCGGTCGTTCCAACGTCGAATTGGACAATCAGAATAGGTAACCGGTCCTTTACAGCCAACACGAAAAAGACATTCCTTTTGACCAATAGCCGTCGCAAAAATGCCCTGGTCATAAAAGCGCCTGCGAGGGCAGCGGTTATGGACGGTTTCACCATAAAACAGCTTCGGACGACCGAACTTTTCAAGTTCTGGTTCACCGTATAAGGCCAAATGGAGTAAGGTTCCCATGATCCAGTCTGGATGTGCCGGACACCCGGAAACATTAATAACCCTTCGTTCGGGTAGGATGTTCTGAACTCCAGTTGACTGGGTAGGATTGGGATAACCGGAAACTGGGCCTCCATAGGTAGCGCAACTGCCGATGGCCACAACGTATTTTGCTTTAAGTCCAATCCTACGAACAAGCTCAATACCAGTAATGAACTTTCCGTTTTCATAACCAACATGATTATAATGCCCGTTATCACGTTGAATCATTGATCCTTGAACGATAAGAATATAATCATGCGGCATTTTTTCATAGGTTTCTTGAAGAATGCCGTAGGCCTCCTGACCTTGTACTTGGTTCATAATCCAATCATAACGCCAATCTAGTATGTTTGTGAGAATATCTGAAAAGGTTGGTGTCCAAATATTATCTAGGGAAATACTGTCTCCTGTACAGGTGCCGGTCTCAATCATGACTACGGGAAGTTTATGTACCTCACCTGCTGCTACTGCTTTGGCAAGAGGAGGGGTAATGAGTTGGGAAAAGTTGCCCAGTACAGCTCCTTTAACAACTAGTTTTAAAAAGTCGCGGCGACTTAACATGGTGTATCCTCCTTGGAAGGATATTATTTCCAAAAAGTGAGAAATAAACTCAAATTTCGCTGAATATTAGTTGAAATAATATTGACGAAACGATTAAAATAAAGTAAGATTACTATCGTCCGTAAAATGCCAATGTGGCTCAGGGGTAGAGCAGCTCACTCGTAATGAGCAGGTCGTCGGTTCGATTCCGACCATTGGCTCCATAGGAAACTTAGACACCGCAAGTGATTGCGGTGTTTTTGTGTTGTGAGGGATTTTCTTAGTATAGATTATAATTGGCCGTATGCCAGATCTATGTAAATTATCTCCTGGAGGCATTTCTTTGGGAACTTATGCAACGTATAGATAAATAGGAAGCCTAGGTGAAACACCTAGGCTAAACTGTTAAAAAAGTAATCTGCGACAAGCGGGTGGTTGCGGGGGGAAAATCGGTCTCCGAAGCCTCTGTAATTGACCAATAATTAATAGCAGTAAAATAATAATTATTATCAGCGCAATAAAAATCATATACTTCACCTCCTCATTTAGAATCGCATAAGAAGAAAGAATGAGAAGGTTCCTGGTTTATACTATGCAGCATGTCTATTGGATGTTCTGGGGAGATAAGTATTAAAACCCTTTTTTCGACAAAACCTTGCCCTTTAGGCCTATTGATTTTACTGATACATCGTACTAGAATGTTCCAAGTGCGCAATTGCCAAGGAGGTGCATAGGATGAAACCTAAAGTCTTAGAACAAATAGAAGCATTGAGATTAGAGATGCAACAGATTGCTTTAGATAAAGATCTCACAGATCCCCGAGTGGTAATGGTAAGTCAAAGGCTTGACCTATTGATTAACAAGTTTTACTTATTCCAAAGAAAGAAATGGCAAAGATGTTACAAAAGGAGAGCGTAGGGCTCTCCTTTTGTTTCACCATTTTTATTTTATACACGGGCATACTAATTAACCAAGACGATTGGAGGGATGCTTGTGTCTAATTTGGATGAAATAGTAAACCGCATCGAAGAACTGCGCTCTAGAACAATCAGGATCCAAGAGGATAAGTCCTATACTGATCCAGAAGTCGTTGCTGCGTGCCATGAGTTGCATACTATTTTAGATAGGTACCAAGGAATACTCATGAGAATAGAATAGAAGATAAGTAATAAATAGGAAAAGCAAACATTGGCTGGAGACTCTCAATTATAATAAAACGCCTAGGTAAATTACCTAGGCAAAAACTTTAAGTGGTTTCAGGAGATTTATTAAAGAACAAATAACCTAATAACAGTAAGATTATAATAGCAATAACCATAAATTCACCACCAATCAAAGATTTACTAAGGTTCTTGGTTTAGTTTATTCTGGATGTACGAGTATGTTCTTACTGTGGAAGATGCAATTGAAAATGCAAATTTGAAGGATTTACCTTATTTTTGTAGAAGTAGTTATACATAAACATTCGGTTATGGAAATATATATTATGGTAGAAAAAGGTTGAGAGAAGGACAGGAGGTAATAATAGAACGGACTAAAATCTCTTGGTTGTTGGCAAAGACTAGTGTCTAAGGTTGCACTGAAAAAGAATGGGGTTTTACGATTGATATCAGCCAAATTTTATAGTGTGGAAGATTGGGAATACTTTGTCAATATGAGGAGAGAGTTAATTAAGTTAAAGGATGATCGTCTTAACTTACAAGCAGTATTAGAAAGGAAAACTAAAGAACTAAAAATTGAGTTTAAAAAACGTGCAGAAATCGAGCAGAAATTGGTAGTACTTGAACAGGAAGTTGCTAAGCTGGAAAGGTTTAACGTAATAGGACAATTAGCTGCAGGACTTGGACACGAGGTACGTAACCCATTGACGACAATAAGGGGTTTCCTACAAATGCTTCAGAATAAAGAGGATTTGCATACATATAAGAGCTATTTTGACCTAATGATAGAAGAGCTTGATAGGGCTAACCTAATAATCAGCGATTTTTTGTCCCTTGCTAAGAATAAGCCATCAGAGTTTACACGCCAATGTTTAAATAAACTTTTAGAAAATCTCTATCCATTGTTGCAAGCGGACGCTTACAGCCAAGGAAAGAAGTGTGTTTTTGAACCCGGAGATATTGCTGAACTTGACATTGATCCCAATGAAATCACTCAGCTTGTTTTAAACTTAGCCCGTAACGGTCTCGATGCGATGCGTGAAGATGGATGTCTAACAATTAATACATTTATGGACGGGCGATATATAGTTCTTAGTGTTAGGGATGAAGGAAAAGGCATTGATACAAAGAATTTACTTAAACTAGGCACCCCGTTTTTCACTACAAAGGAAAACGGAACAGGGTTAGGTCTACCAATGTGCTATAGCATTGCAGATAAACATAATGCGCTTATAGATGTAAAGACTGGCCCTGATGGGACTACCTTTTCAGTTCGATTTCCACATCCGGATTTAATGACAATGGAGATAGGCCAATAATCTTGTAGAAAAAACAATCTCGCAGATAGTGCGGGATTTTTCTTTTAGCTAATTTAGTAAAGGTTATTTGATAAAGTAATATGAGCCTAATATCGACTCGTCTCCGCATTTGACAGCGAATCGCCATAAAAAATTCTTTATTGCTGTTAATGAGGTTTTACCTAGTTTGAAAGACATAAGGATTTTAGAAAAAGAATCATTATCTTTTTCAGTTGAACTAGTGTTAAAGAATTCCCAAATATGAATAGCTGCGGTCAAGGAATTTTCAATAGCATACTCGTTTTGTAAAGCAGTCTCAATGTCTTTATAAAAAGAAACGACAGGATACTCGCTAATGCTAGTCAACGAGTTTTGAATTTTTTTATAAATTTTTGGGGATTTCTCCAGTACCATGTATTTATATTTTATCCATTCTCGTTCCAGTATAGTGGCCTTATTTACAGGGAATAAACAGTGGATGCATTTCAAAGCGGAAAGATTTTTATCCTTGACTTCTAGCATTATGTCAAGATCTTTTCTTTCCAGATTTTCGTAAAAACCCATGAATTCTTCGATAAGAATAGTGATAGAATGAGAGCCGGGTTTTTTAAGGGGATTCTGCTGTGAATAATGAATTTTTTGAAACCCATCCTTCCTCTGCCACGTTTTTCCGCATACGTTGATCCAATAGTAATTATCAAAATCATGGCTGAAACAATTAATTTGATGATGTAAATTGTCGAAAACTACTGGAACATTAAGCTTATACGCTATTTCCAGTACATCATTTATGTTATAAGACTTTTCGTCATTCTCTAAAACCACCCGTTCTCTAACTGAGTCACTTAATCGCGAATAACTATCAATAAACCTTTTTGTGGCAAGCTTTTTATCATTATAGACGCCTCCGATATGTAAGATGATTTTGTTCTTCGGATTTACTCCCAAGCTATCGAGCACTCGGTTGTGATAATTGAGATCTTCAATAGTCCTGCTAACAACCTCCTCATTTGGAGAGTTTAATACAGTAAATCCGGGATGCATAGATACTCTCATACCGCTATTTTTTATTTTTTTCCCAATCTCATGGAATTGATCGCGGTAATGCTCCCACCAGAGGAGACTATTTGCCGGGCTGGAACCAAAGGGTATTAAATCCGAACTAATTCTATATAACTTGATCTGATTTTTTATATTATAGTCAATCATTGTGTCTAAAGACTTGAGATTGTTTTCAATTAACTCGTACAATTTATCGTTAGTAATATTTTTGAGTAGACAACTTTTAATTTGTGTATTTAGCACTCCGGTGGTTAAAGACGCATATCCAATGCTCATAGAATTTATTCCTTCCTTCAGCTTAGAACTGATTCGAATACTAAGATAAATCAAAAAGACGTAATAGGATTTTAAAATAAAACTAGAATCCTAGAAAAAGTCTAGGATTTAGTATTATCAATGATGTCCATTTTTAAGAGTATAGATGCAACATGATTGGTGTAAATCCACTAACTGAAGCCCGATGTTCAGCTTTATGAATGAGTTCACTAAAACAAGTTGTTCAGAAGTAACATAAAGTAACTTCATACTCCGCTCCTAAATAGACTAAAAAGGGAGGGTTTTGAAGTGAAAGTATGTATCGATCCAGGTCATGGCGGATACGATCCAGGTGCTGTAGGAAACGGAATGAAAGAAAAAGAATTAACTCTGGATATTTGCCTAAAACTAAAGCCTTTACTCGAGTACAATGGTATAAGTGTCGTACTAACACGTGATGGAGATTATGCTGCAGGACATTACGAGAATGATCAAAAAAGGGATTTGGGTGCTAGAGTTACCAGTGCGGAATCAGAAAAAGTGGATTTATTTGTATCAATCCATATAAATGCCGGTGGAGGTACAGGTGTAGAGGTTTTCGTTATTGATACTGGCGGAAGAGCTGAAATTGCAGCCTATAAGGTGTTGTCCTATCTTGTCCAGGTAGGTGAATGGAGAAATCGCGGGGTTAAAACGCAAAATGTGATGGTGCTTAGAGAAACGAGCATGCCGGCTATTTTGACCGAAAATGGGTTTATTGATAAGGATGAGGATATAGCTAAGTTGAAGGAAACTAGTTTTCGTCAGGCACTTGCGGTAGCTCATGCCAAAGGAATTTGTGAGTATTTTGGTATCGTCTATAAAGAGCCAATTGCGTCACAACCAATTCCAGATGTTCTCTACCGTGTAATTCTAGATGGAAAGCAGACGATGGCATTAAGTACTCAAGAGAGTGCTATAAATCAAGTGAAAATAGCTGTCGACAACGGTCTAGCTACTAAGGGAGTTGTACAACGAACAACCGACAGTGTTAATGTATTTGAGTATAGAACTGACCAAGATAGCTCAAAAACTCTGATTATGGGTGAAGAAGCTATATCTGTTGAGCAGTGTAAGCAATTTCTGTTAAAATACAATCCTGAAGCTCCTGATATTATTCCTTTCTACAAGAAGAATGGTGAGCTACTTGGCATAAGATGGGGTTATGCGGTAGCCCAAATGATAAAGGAAACCGGTTATCTCAAATTTGGTGGGATTGTAAAGCCTGAACAAAATAACTTTGGTGGCATTGGAGCAGTTGGAAATGGGGTTTCAGGAGCAATATTTTCTTCACAAGAAAAGGGGGTGCTGGCCCACTTAGAGCATCTTTATGCATACGCGTCAACAGAGCCGTTACCGAGTGGAGTTGAAATGGTAGATCCTCGCTTTGGCTTAGTAACGAGAGGAAGTTGTCAAAACTGGGAAGATCTCAACGGTCGCTGGGCCGTACCAGGGGATGGATACGGCGAGAGTATTATAGGATTATACCAACAAATGACTAAGGAGATTGTCTCAGATAGTGAGGAAGTATCAATCATAAAGAAGATATCCAAAATAATATCTAATTATTTAAAAGGCAAATAGTTACTTTTGATAAGCATAAAGTTTATCAATGAATGTAGTCCGATCAAAAAGGCTAGGCAGCTAATATTGCCGAGCCTTTTTGCTAATCAGGCAGAATTTTAGATTTAATAGTTGTAAAGAATTTTGTTAGGTCTTTCTTCTTGGCTTAACTTAGAGTCTACTTGGTTTTTATTAAATATCATTGTTCAGTATTCACCAAAGAACTAAACATGTTATAATTGCTGGGTTGATTAGCTATTTGTATCAAGCAGAATAGAGGATGCGAGATGTTTCATTCATACTTAGGGGAAATTGCAGCACTTGTAACGGCTATATGCTGGACCATTACGGCCGTTGCATTTGAGTCGGCAGGAAAACGAGTGGGGTCAATATCTGTAAACTTAATTCGACTAGTAATGGCCCTATTTTTAATTTCAATCTTCAATCTTTTTACTCGCGGACTGTTGCTTCCCATGGACGCATCTAGTTCAACTTGGTTCTGGTTATTTATTTCTGGAACCATTGGGTTTGTGATTGGTGATTTGTTTTTATTTCAAGCGTTTGTATTGATTGGTTCACGCTTATCAATGTTGATTATGTCGGCAGTCCCACCGATTACAGCAATAACAGGTTTTATCATGATGGGGGAAAGAATTTCTTGGCTGGGGATTACAGGCATGGTTCTAACTGTTAGTGGGATTGCCTTAGTGATTTTAACGAGAAACCCAGATAGTGACATGGTGGGATTTTCCTATCCTGTGAAAGGGATAATCTATGCATTTATTGGTGCTTTAGGTCAAGCCTTTGGACTTGTTTTTAGCAAGTTTGGTATGGGTTCTTACAACCCCTTTGCGGCTACTCAAATTAGAATTATCGCAGCTATTATTGGCTTTACTCTTGTTATTACGATAACGAAAAAATGGAGAAGTGTATACTTAGCAATGATAGATACGGAAGCTTTGAAATACATCTCAGTAGGTTCACTATTCGGTCCGTTTATAGGAGTATCATTAGGTCTGTTAGCCGTTCAACATGCTCCTACGGGGATTGTTTCAACGATCACTTCTATTACACCGATACTTATTATTCCAATGTCGATTTTCATTTTTAAAGAAAAAGTCTTTTTGAGGGAGATAATTGGAGCGATTATAACTCTTGGAGGAGTTTCTCTGTTATTTATAAAATAAACTTGTAGTTATAAGTTTAAAGGCCTTTTCAGCTAACGGATAAACATATTTGTGAATATTATAATAAAGGGCTAAAAACATATAGACACTTTTCTCTGGGGAAGCTATAATAAAGTTACTTGCAAGTACAGGATTAAGAGAGCAAAGAGGCTCTAAAAGGGCGTTTTATATAAACGCTTTTTTAGAGCCTCTTTATGTTCTCGAGTACATAGCTTTTGGGCGGTGATAGTCTAATCCAAATAAGCTATGAATTATGCTGTTGTTTGATGCTATGGTGATCACAAGTTGCCACAAATCTGATGTTAATAGTTATTATTAGTACATATTTGAGACAAGGGGGTTTCATAATGACAACTTTAGATACTGGGGATATATCATTCCTAGTTGTTTGTACTCTATTAGTTTTTCTGATGACACCTGGTCTAGCACTATTCTATGGAGGAATGGTTAGAAAAAGAAACGTTCTTTCAATCATGATGCAAAGCTATGCAGCTATGGGGATAGTCACAGTAATTTGGGTATTATTCGGCTACTCATTAGCTTTTGGATCAGATTACGGTCATATTATTGGTGGTCTTGACTGGTTGGGACTTAAGGGAGTTGGTCTCTCACCTAACCCTGATTATGCTCCAACTATCCCACATTTATTATTCTTTTTGTTCCAACTAATGTTTGCCATTATCACTCCGGCAGTTATAAGTGGAGCAACTGCAGAGCGCATGCGTTTTACGGCATTTGTACTTTTTATAATTTTCTGGAGCACATTTGTCTATATACCTTTAGCCCATTGGGTCTGGGGTGTTGGCGGCTGGATGCGTAATTTAGGAGTGCTTGATTTTGCAGGCGGCACTGTTGTGGAAGTAGCTTCCGGTGTATCCGGCTTGGTAGCAGCTTATGTTTTAGGTAAGCGCTTAAAGATTGGGTATGAATGGAACATTCCTCATCATATGCCTAATGTTCTCTTTGGTGGGGGGCTATTATGGTTCGGTTGGTTTGGATTTAATTCGGGAGGAGCAATGGGTGCAAATGGTGTGGCGGTGCTTGCCTTAGGTACAACACAAATTGCAGGGGCAGCTGGAATGATTGGCTGGGCTATGCTCGAATGGCTTCATCGTCGTCAAATTACAGTTTTTGGCGCGGTCAGTGGGATTATCTCTGCGCTTGTGGCTATCACCCCGGCAGCAGGTTATGTTTCAACAGTCAGTGCACTACTTATAGGGTTTGTTGCAGGTGGAATCTGCTATTTAGCAGTTAGTATTTTAAAAGCAAAATTAGGATATGATGATGCTTTAGATGTTTTTGGAATCCACGGAGTTGGAGGGACTTGGGGCACCATTGCAACAGGAATATTTGCCGACTTAAGCCTTAATCCCCAAGGCAAAAATGGTTGGATTAATGGGGGTGGTTTTGAACCCGTATTAATCCAGTTATCTGCAGTTATAGCTACTTATCTATTTGTAGGGATAATGACATTCGTTATCTTGAAGGGTATTGCCATAATAACTCCTCTTAGAGCAAGCGATGAGGAGCAAGTCAATGGCTTAGATTTAACTCAGCATAGAGAAAAGGCCTATCCTGATTTTGAATTAAGTGAAAATGTTTATATATAGGAACTATTAATTGGATTTTAGAGGGCAGCATCACCATGTTCGCCAGTTCGAATGCGGACAGCATCTGCTACGTCATACACAAAAATTTTACCATCACCAAATTCACCTGTTTTTGATGTTTTGATAATAGCTGCAATAACTTCATCTACTTTATTAGATGAAACTACAGCTTCCAACTTTATCTTTGGTAAGAGTCGAGTAACAATTTCTTGACCCCGGTATATTTGAGTATAGCCCTTCTGATTTCCGAACCCTGAGACATTAGAGACGGTCATCCCATTTACACCAAGGTCTGATAGAACAACCTTTACGTCATTCAGTTTTTCAGGTCGTATAATAGCTTCAATTTTCTTCATAGTACCACCTTTATTTAAGTATTTTTAACAAAATCAGTTAATCCATTCCATTATATCAGATAGCATTCTTATATTACATCATTATAAACCAGAAGCCGGGCTCATGCCCGGCTTTGTGGGGTTTTTTTCTTAAAAGGGGAGTTTTTACCCCTATCAGGTTTCCCAGTTTGTGCTTTATCTGTTGTTCTATTTGACATATCCTACCTCCTGGCATTTTTATTCATAGGAAATTCAATATAATTTTAACCCTTATAAGTTGTTTCCTGATCTTTTCCGTAGTCAGTTCTTCCATCTTGATCCGGTTGATGACTATATGGCAAATCTTCACGTTTGGGGAATTTCCTTTTGATTAGCTGAGACTGATCCTGGTTCATATAATTCCTCCCTTAACGTTGGAATACGTTTAGAATACCCTATGAATAAATAATTATGTCCAAGTTCAGATTAGATTTTCCCAACGTATTTAAAATCCTTTAAGATTCCGGTCATTCCAGGTTTCCAGTAGGCTGGAACTCCTTGGCCAGTCATCTCTTCATAAATCAGCCCCTGAATAATGCGAATGACCTCTTCAATGTTGCGTCCTACTTCAGGTGGATAGAGACAAGAATACTTGACTTTCCCACTAGGAGATATGATAAAGGTCGCTCTGTAGGGTATTCCTAATTCTTTTCTGAGGACTCCGTACTGATTTGAAATGAAATGAGATCGATCTGTTAATAAAGGATACCAAACCGTACGTGCAGAGGGGGATGTTTCTGCGAAAATCTTATGAGAATAGACGCTGTCTGTGCTAATTGCTAACACTTGAACACCAAGTTTTTGAAGTGTCTCCTTCTGAGCAGCCACGGCTGCTAATTCAGTCGGTCAAACAAAAGTAAAATCACTGGCATAGAAGATGAGGAGAATCCATTGACCAATAAAATCATTTAGATGAATGGTCACTTTTTTTCCTCTTACATATGCCTCTGTTTCAAAATCCGGTGCTAGTTGTTCTGGACAAATCATGCTAAAACCTCCCCGAAAAACATTTGATTTACTTTATGCTCTCGAGGTATATCTTGACATGATTGTAGGAATCATCTCTTCTTTTAACAGCGGTATTGTAAACAATAAACAAAAAGAGATCTCCTTAGAAATAAAAAGGAGATCAAAGAAGAGGACTAACTACATGAAGAAAAATGAAATAACTTACCACTAGTATATGTAGGAATATGTCGATTATATTATGTTTTATTTATGAAATATTTTACAATTCTGCGAATAAATTAATTCTGTATAAGAATACGTGCAAAAGACTATAAAGACTTGTAAAGAATTATATTGACAGGGTATCAGTGAAATGTTAGACTCAGCATAATGAGTTGAATATATGCTCTTATCCGGAGTGGTGGAGGGACTAGCCCTATGAAACCCGGCAACCAGCTTAATACACGCTAAGACGAAACTGGCGTGGACAAAGCATGGTGCTAATTCTTGCAGGATTAATTTCCTGGCAGATAAGAGGAGTGTCGAATAAACGAGATTTTGACCTCTTCTATCACAGAAGAGGTCTTTTCTATATAGTAACCAGTTTAATCTAATTGTCCTATTAGCAAGCAATATTTTCCTCATAAGGCAAAAACACTTGATATTTTAGTTCAGCTTATCCAAGGGATAGGTGCGAACTTGAACTTCGAACCTGATTTTGGTAAATAGTCTTAGGCTAAAGTCAGTGGGTAACACGTAACAAATCTGGAGGTGGAGAGTCATGAGTGTTGAAAAAACGTATGCAGAGATTAATTCGAAAATCAGGGAAGGCAAAGCAGTGGTTGTGACTGCCGAGGAGCTTATTACTCTTGTAGAGGAAAAAGGTCTTTCCAAAGCAGCGCAAGAGGTTGATGTTGTAACTACTGGCACATTCGCTCCGATGTGTTCCTCAGGTGCCTTTTTAAGTTTTGGACACACAAAACCACGAATGAAAATGCAAAAAGTTTGGCTGAACGGAGTATCCGCTTATACGGGTATCGCAGCTGTTGACGCTTATATTGGGGCAACAGAGATGCACGAAGACGATCCGTTGAACAGCAATTATCCGGGTGAATTTCGATATGGAGGAGGGCATGTTATCGCTGACCTCGTTGCTCGCAAACCTGTCCAACTAAAGGCCTTAGCATATGGTACTGACTGTTATCCGCGCAGAAACCTTGAAACAACCATTACACTGGATGACATCAATGAGGCTATTTTGTTTAATCCTCGAAATTGTTATCAAAACTATAATTGCGCTGTCAATTTAACCAATCGCACGATTTACACCTATATGGGAATGATCAAACCACAAATGGGGAATGCCAACTATTCAACATCAGGGCAACTTAGCCCTCTATTGAAAGACCCCCATTTTAAGACAATCGGAGTTGGTACGAAGATTTTCCTTGGCGGTGGGATTGGTTATGTCGCGTGGAATGGTACGCAACACTTTCCCTCAATGATTGACGCCGATGGAAAGGAACTTGGGAGTGCAGGTGGAACCCTTGCTCTTACAGGGGATCTGAAGCAGATGAGCCCGCGTTGGCTTGTTGGTACAAGTTATCTAGGCTATGGGGCAACACTTAGTGTAGGAGTTGGTATTCCAATCCCAATTTTAAATGAGGAAATTGCTCGCTACGCTGCTAAAAAAGATGAGGAGCTATTTGCTCCTATTGTAGATTACGGAGAAGCATATCCATCATTTACACCGGGAAATCTGGGATATGCCAGCTATGCAGATCTTAAGAGTGGTAAGATTATTGTCAACGGCAAAGAAGTACCTACGGCACCTTTGTCTAGCATGCCTAGAGCTCGCGAAATTGCTGCAACCTTAAAAGGGTGGATTAAGAAGGGAGACTTCCAGTTGACTGAACCGGTTAAAAATCTCCCATCACCTGCTGATGGCTTTATTGCGCACAGTATAAAGGAGGATTGATTATATGTCGCCGAAGAGAATAGTGCTGCGTTTTGGTACGGATATTTCGGTAAAGCCCATTGTATACCGACTCGTAAAGGATTATGATTTAGTGGTCAATATTGTGAAAGCCGATGTTAATCCCAAAAAAGAAGGTACAATGATTTTAGAAGTTACGGGAGATCAAAGTGAAAACGGGCTAAACTATTTGCGTGATCTGGGGGTTTCAGTGCAAAACCTCAATCAGGAAATCGTGCGCAATGAAGATAAATGTGTCATGTGTGGAGCTTGTACAGGAGTTTGCCCGACGGGAGCCTTATATATGGAGCGGCCATCTATGGAAGTGCGCTTTGATGGGGATCAATGTGTTTTTTGCCAGCTTTGTGTGAAAGTCTGCCCAATGTGGGCGATGGAGGTTCGTCTATAATTGAATTATACGGAACGAAGTTATCGGCAGCAGCACCGCCAGGAGGATTTAGTTCATTTTCAGCTCGGTATTAATGAGACTGATCTTGATATTGGTATTAGAAAAGAACGCTTTTCTCCTGAGTTAGTTAAATGGGTCGAAGAAACCATTCGAGCTTGCCGAAAACCTCTTGAAGACTATATTCAAAAAGATGAGGATTTCGTGAGGTCACTAACCCCTTATACAGTTTCTCAAGATGCCCCTCCTATTGTTCAAACTATGGCAGAGGCTGGACGACTTGCAGGGGTTGGGCCGATGGCTGCAGTTGCCGGTGCTGTAGCAGAATGGGTTGGCAAAGCAATTGCTAGACGATCCAGGGATGTAATCGTGGAAAACGGTGGAGATATTTTCATGCGAACTAGCCGGATTCGCAAAGTGGGAGTTTTTGCCGGGGATTCGCCTCTTTCTAATCAGATAGCTATTGAGGTTAGACCTAGTCAAACACCGTTAGGAATATGTACGTCTTCTGGTAAGGTAGGCCATTCTTTAAGCTTTGGCAAAGCTGATGCTGTAGTAGTCCTTTCTCCTTCTGTCCCTTTGGCAGATGCAGTAGCTACTGCTACCGGAAACTATATCCAAACAACGGATGATCTAGAAAAAGCTCTAGAGTTTGCTTCGAGGATAAATGGGGTTACAGGTATCCTTCTCATTAAAGATGATCGCCTAGCGGCATGGGGTAGTATAAAGCTTTTACCGGTTAATGCTGGAACATTAGTTAAAGATTAAATATTACAGTGCCTTCAGATAGTTACAGAGAAACTATATCTGAAGGCACAATTTGTTAGAATCCTGATTTGTTGTTGTTTTTTGGGCTCTCGTTGAATTAAAGGATCCCCAACAAGGCGTGCTTTAGAAGAAGGGTTTTAGCTTTATGCTAGGCTTTAGTTATAGTTTTATATTAAAGGAAAAGAAAGAAACCTCCCCGTCGGGAGGTTTAAAGTTTTTGCGCTAATGTCTTAAATTTCTTTTATATAACTGGTACAACACAAATTTAGCATGAATTGAGGAAGGAATCAATGCCCAGTTTTTAGGAGTTCTTATAAAAAGCAGTAAATTTGTTGAGTCAACATAAAATTTTATGTAACTAGCAGAACTTGGATGAAATTTTGGATATTTATAGAGGAGAAATCGGATGGATAGAGAAATTATTATAAAGAGGTGATACAAACTGAAAATTGCGAAGCCTTTAAGACTTTTAATAATGGTTTTCTTATGTTTAGTTTTATTGGGCTGCGGTGTTCAATCAGTGGTTGGGCCTGTTTCAAATCAAACTGTCCAACAAAGTGCTGAGGAGATATCAAAATTGTCCCGGTCAGTGGAACCAAAGGCCTCTGTCCCGAAATCGGTTACTTTAGTGGCAACAGGGGATATTTTAATGCACAATACACAAATTTGGTCTGGGCAACAGGCCGATGGATCTTACAATTTCAAGCATTTTTTTTCTTCGGTTAAACCCTTATTAGAATACGGAGATTATACCTCCGCGAATTTTGAAGCAGCTATGGCTGGAGGCGAATCTGGGTATACGGGTTATCCCAAGTTTAATAGCCCGGATGAAGTTGCAACCACTTTGAAAAATGCAGGATATGACCTTATTGTTACCTCGAATAATCATATTCTAGATAGAGGGTATTCAGGGGCCATACGAACCATGAGGGTCTTACGAAATGCTGGTTTAGATATCGTTGGAACCTATCAAAGCCAAGAGGAGAGGGACACTTATTTCGTTAAAGATTTAGATGGGGTTCGAGTGGGATATTTAGCTTACTCTTATGGAACCAATGGGGTTCCGGTACCAAAGGAGCAACCCTATTTCTTCAACTTTCTAAATAAAGAAATAATCTTAAAGGATATTGCTCAATTAAGACCTAAGGTGGATGTCCTAGTTCTTGTCTTGCACTGGGGAGTTGAATACAGCTTACAGCCCACTGCAGAGCAGCGAGAGTTAGCTCGATTATTTCTCGAGAACGGAGCAGATGTCATCCTGGGCAGTCATCCTCATGTGATTCAACCAATGGAAATTGTGAATATTGATAATCAAGATAAACTTGTTGTTTATTCTATGGGTAACTTTATTGGGGATCAGCACGGGGTTGATCGGAATAGCGGAGTGATATTAAACATTACCTTTCAAAAAGATCAAACAAAGGGAGAAACCCTTCTGAAAGAAGTTTCTTATACGCCGACCTATTCTCATAGTTATTTTGAGAATAAGCGCCGTCAATTTCGAGTTGTTTCAGTTGAAGACGCTATACGAAAAATTCAGGAGGGAAAAGATCCCTATCTTAAAAGTTCAGATTTAGCAGTTTTAAAACAAGTCCTTGCTCAGACACAAAAACAACTAGGTATACCGTATAAACAAGATATATAGATTTGGATATTAAGAGGGATTAGCTGAAGAGCCAATCCCTCTTAGTTTTTGGTGAAATTCCAGAACACAGTTTATTGTGAGATCCACTTACAAACGGGTACTTCTTCTGCCCTGAGAGCCGATCAATAGATTAATAGTGTCTTTGTCTGCTTTGAAGTATTAGTGATATTTTTGCCCGCCAGCTGATAGGATATTGAAAAGTACTTTATTTAACGTCCAATTGTAGGAGGTTAACGATGAGAAGAAATATGACAGGGACATTTAATAGAGTACCCAATGGAAACTTTCTAAGAAGGAGTAAAGCTCAAGATGATTTCCCCGAGTCTTGGCTTCAAATCGGTGGCAATAATGAATCTACCTGGAGATTCATCTCTGAATCAATGGTTAACCCCACTCTGGAGATTAATAATTCTACTGCCACTCGATCGGGAATCATTCAGACTAAGGAAGCATCTCTAAGCATTGGAAAGGATAAAGAATGGCTCTTTAAAGTAAATCTTAAGGGAGGAAGACCGGATACCCAGGTTTATATTCGGATTTATCCCATCTCATTAGAAGGGAATGTATCAAAGCCTATAGAGTATTACTTTAGAATAGGCTTAAAAAAGGAACAGATTTCACAGGTGATTAGTGCCGGTTATAATGTAGCCTTTTTTCGTCTAGAAATAGGAATTATGGGACAGGGGTCCCTTGATATATACAAAGTCATTGCCTATACTCTTTCTCCAGGCACTATGAAAAGGCGTGTGACGAATAACAATAAAGCATGGACCCACAAAATTGAGTCTATTAATACCATTGAAGAAATAAAGAAACCGATTCGACTTGCCTCTCCAATACCCATTCAAGTTCCAGTCAATGTCCACGCAACTGTTAGTGGAGATGTACGTAATTTAACACCGATTCGAGACAAAGTGCAAGTTTATGGAAATAACCAAGTTCCTATAGCTACTTCAGTCTCTGGGCGTGTCCAAGTCGAAATTAGCAGTCATGAGTTTTATGAAAGTCTCGAAGATGTTACTGCAACCGAAAAAATGTCCTCAACTATAACGAGAGATATTTCGGCACTTCATCGTTGTTCCTTCTCGGTACTCAATTTCGGAAGCGATCCAGCATTTATACAGATAGAGCTAAGTCCCGACGGAGTTCATTGGCTAACTGAAGAAAGTTTACAAGAAGTACCGCCTGGCATGCTTGCGCTTGTTTGTCCTAAGAATTTTTTGCGTTTTATAAGGATTGCATACAAATCGGAGAATTTTACAAGGTTAAGAATTTGGGTTCAGGCTCAGAATTGATGTGTTTACATAATATTAATATCGCTTAACAGGGATTGAAAAACGTTTATGTACCAGGTGCATTAATTGTTTGGTTTCAAGCCCAGTGTTGATAGGTCCAGTGCCATCACTATGCTCTGAATGAGATAGAAGAACATTAAACTCCTTGAGGAATATTATGGAATTAATAGGAGTTGATTTTCAGAGGAGAGATTGGAATGGACGGGCTAGCTTTAGTTTTTTTCTTGGCGGTTCTTGTCGAGAAGGTCGTAGAGATTTTTAAAGATATTGTTTATGTTGTGCCATTTTTTCCAGATAAGTTTAGGCCTCTTACGTTAGAATTAATGAGTTTAGCCTGTGGGATCATTTTTGCTTTTCAAAGTAGCATTAATGCCTTCGAACTTTTAGATGTAGAGATTTCAAATCCTAGGATAGGAATGGTAATCACAGGACTTGTAATAGGTAAAGGTGCCAATTTTGCCCATGATTTCTTTCATTCTTATGGTAAAAACAAGAAATCGATAGAAAAATAATGGGGGGGGCTAATCTCCCCCCAAAATTTTTCCCATGTTTTTTGGGGGCTAGATTTTGGATTAGAATCTAAAATTAAGATAAATTGCTCTAAACTGGGCACGAGCGATTTTCAAAGACACTTGTTATATCACTGATACAGCAGGAAGTGGATAATGAAACTTATAATGTCTTAGAGGTCAAACATGGATAAGCTATTCACCTCTAAAAATTTACATGAGGCTTAAGCCATACCAAAAGCCAGTGAATATTATACTAACAGATAAGCGAACGTTACTGAATTGAATGGAAAGGAAAGGTAATGCAGCGGCCAGGTGATGTGAATATTTTTGGCTATATCCTAGGTAAAGGGGTGAGTGAATAATGGCCCAGTCAAGTTGTATAAAATGTGGTAATACTCAATTTGAGGTTGTTCACGCTAATAATCTAGAAGGAACCACTCGGTCTGTACTCTTTGTACAGTGCAAAAGCTGTGGATCAGTGGTCGGGGTGCTAGATTTCCTAAATGTTAGTGTTAAAGCTGAGCGCATGAAAAATGATTTGCGAATTCTAGCTGAAAAGATATTGACTCAAATTAAAGATAGTTAAGAGTAATTAAGGGAAGAGGGAACGCCTCTTCCTTGTTATATTAAATGCAATTAAATATTGTTAAATTGTAATTAAAACTGGTGTTTTAGCTAAGGACTTTATTATAGGCTTCTAAAGTTATCTCTGCGACCCTCGACCAGGGGTAATGCTTACGAATATGCTGCATCAAAGGCAGGGGTGAAGCATTATAACATTGTTCAAGAGCGGTATGTAGACTGGTATTATCAAGTGGGTGAACATAAAGGGCCATATCCTGAAAATATTCTTTAGGGCTCCCTTGATCCGTCGAGATGACAACAGTACCGCAGGCACTAGCTTCTAAACTTGATAGTCCTGGGGTTTCAAACCAACTAGGTAGAGCATGGGCTTTAGACGCCGCATAAGCTGAAGCTAGGAGTTGCCCTTGAAGAGTACCGATATGGGTAACGTTGGAGAAATTCAAGACGCTTTTGTAATAATTTGGGTCATTAATGGATCCTAAAAGGACGAGAGATAGGCCCAGTTCGTGACAAGCTTTTGCTAACCATAGTTGATTTTTACGTGGTGATATTCGTGCCGCACAGAGAACAAATTCAGCGGGCATATTAGGAAACTGTTCCCGAAAAAGTTTGGGGGTTGTGCCGATGAATGAGTCAGGAAACCCATTAGGTGTTACATGATAATCAGCAATTTTGAGGAAGTCTTGTTGTAAAACATCCATTTCAATTTGGCTATTGGGAAGCAATAGATCACATTCTCGTAAGAGCCGTGCCCTCATAGGTTGCGCATGTTTCCAAGCAGCAAGAGCGTTAGAACTTGCTCCTTCACGGTTAAGATAAGCATTAGGAGGCCAATAAATAGGAGATATAATAATTTTTTTCCCTTGTTTTTGGGCATTGAGAAAAAACATGTAACTTTCTTTTATACGAGTAATATTGAAAATATGGACAAGGTCGTATGAAGAGACATCAATGTTCGGATCAGATGAGAAATGTGCTTCAATTCCTAGGGCTTTTAAAGCTTGCCCAGTTGAAACAATTTGTACAGTATCTCCGGCAGGGTTCTTCATAAAGTCTGGACGAGCTTGGAAAAGTATTTTCATAAACAATCCTCCCAGAAAGATCTCTTTACTGTTAGGCAAAAGGCCGTTGAGGGTTCAACACTAAGGATTAAAGAATAACTGTCATGCCAGGTGATTATATAAACAGAATGTAGTCAATAGAAACTCAGAGTTTTTGTAGGTGCTTATAAACAGATTGCACGCGGTGCTGATAAGTATGTTTGTGGTACACTTCTTCTCGTCCTTGGCGAGCGATTTTTTCTCGCAGGTCTGCTCGGTTCAAGTAAAATCGAACGAGCTCTAATGTTTCGTCTGGATGGCGGCTCCAAATAAGGTGAACGTGGTTTTTAAAAAGATTCTCTACCGCCGGTGTCCAATGAGTCAAATAAAAGGCTCGACAACCTAAGGCCTCGAAAGTGCGCATGCTCATCATTGTAGGAGAGTCAATTACAGAATTTAGGCCTAAGACAATTTTAGCGGAAGAGTATGCACAAGGTAATTGATCATATGGCAAATAACCTTGATACACTCCCGGTGCCAACGTGTAATGATCTGTATTTGCCAGCCAATGCTCATTTCCAAAGACTTTAAGATCATAGGGTTCTGATCTCAAGGGGGATAGGACTGTCTCTATGCCGATTTTGCGTTGAGGATATGAAGTATAGTAATTGGCAACAAGAAGTAAATCGCAAGAATACTTATATGAAGGCTCAGTCGGCTGATGGAAACTAGGGTTACAGGCAAAGTGAAAATAGAGGGCCCGTATTCTCTCGCGTTGATAAAGGGATAGACATTCTTTTGCAGGGGTGAGAACCAGACTAGCCCCCCGCCCCAAAGGACGAGACATAAGGTGCCAGTCTGGAGGATCATCAATGGCCCAATAGACTAAAGGGATTGAATAACGTCGTAAAAGCGGAAAGAGTTTTCGGGCCACTGTGGAGATTGATACACCTTCGGCTAGAGCAAATTTAGGCTTCCAGGTCTTTAATAAATTAGTTAAACGATCCGCCCAGCCCGGTTGATGAACCGGAACTAAACGTATATCATCCATTGGAGAAAAGCCTGAGATTAGCCCTAAACTTAACAAAGAGGAATCATTCAAAAAGAGGATATTCATTAATTTATCTCCATTGATGTTTCGATTGCTCGATGGTAACTTCTAAGGTTTTAATTAAAGTTGCGGAATTGAGACGATATCGTTGAGCAGCCTGCTCAACACTCATAGTGAGTAAGCTTTTTGCCCCTCAACCAGATGTGAGAATTCCAAACTTACGAAATGCTTTCGCAGTTTGTGGATATTTACATAAAATATCCGCAATGTTAGTGTTTAAATCTATGTGATCCATTTGTTCCAAAACCCCCCTTTATTCTTAGTATCATCCTTTTCTGATTGAAGTTGAGAAATCTGTGTTTCGAGTTTTTCAAGAGAAGAGTCACTTTCTTCTTGCTTTACAAGCATTACCCGGAGAACTTGTGATAGACTTTGGGTTTCTTTTTCTAAATTCGACATAGCTTCTTTGACGGGTTCTAGTTCGTCAAAGGGAGGAGGGTCTTCTTCTTTTGGCTTAACAGTAGTTTCAGATATTGCTTCCATTATTTCATCAAATTTAGATAGCATGCTTTGGACTGCCGTACTTAAAAGAGCGTTTTCTTGTTCAAGATGGGCGACGGTTTTGATCAAGGACTCTAGTTGGTCCGGGTTTTCACTAGGCATTGAAGGAAGGACCTCCTCGTTACGCTTTTCTGAGATTGGAGTTTCTTTAATAACTTCAACATTCTCAGCTTGTTCTGGCATCTCAGGTGTTTCAAACATTTCAGATGTTTCTGTAGTTTTGATAACCTCTATTTCTTGAACTTCTTTGTCCGCGAGAGGATTAGTGATTTCAGGCGTTTTTGGCACTCTGGTAATTTCTGTTGCTGTTTTAGAGATCACAGGTAGTTTGATTGCTTCAGGTATAGAAACTATATCTGGAGGGTTGGGTACATTAAGTTCTCTCAAGTTAATCCCTGCCTTGATATTAGGAAGAGGATCACTATGGGGGGAGATTTGGTTCGGATAGAAGGCTGGAACAGGAGGAGCAGATGTGGCAAGAGAAGGGTTTGGAGAGATTGGTTGGTAAGGAATAGCACAGTAGGGCGAAGGCGATGGAGTTTGCCTATCGACGGCGAATCCTAATTCCCGATGATAGGCTGGAGTGCGTCGTAACATTCGATCTTCCAACCAGTATGTCTGATGGAAATACTTGCGACCTTTATGAACCCACTGAATGATTTGATTATATGGTGTGTGTGAGGCAATCAATCGCCACCCTTTGCCGTCATTTTGCATTAGCATCTCTTCGCCAGTAATTGCTAGGAGCCATAATACGCCGCCAATTTCTAAAGCCCCAATATTTTTACATGGAGAGTTAAATGTTTTTATTGGAGCAAGAGAGGGGCTCCAGCTACTCGACAATTCTTGGGCATCCAATTGCTGGGTTGTGCGGAGTTCGAATTGCCCCGTTGGAGTTTTAACTACCCAAAAGAGATGATGAACATTATCAGTTGTCATTAGTGCAGCCATATCCATGACTTCACCGGGTATTCTCATGGTTTCAGTTGGAGATCCCCATAAATGAAATGTTCCATTAAACCGATTTGTGAAAAGAAGAGAATGCCTGCCTTGGAAAGTAATACTGCAAAGATGAAGATTGCCTTGACTGTCTAAGCTGACACTATAGAGAGGCTCTCGGGGATGAACAACCTCACCCATATGATTACTGCGCCAGGAATTACCGTTCCAGAACCGGTGTTCAATACGCCAGAGTTCGGGAATAGATTGGTGTGTAGAGGCGTAAAAGATATGTATTATTTTCCCTTGAGGGAACAGAAAAAGCTTACGATATCTTGTGCCGCGTACGTCCAGTTTAGCTATTAAGGTTGTCTGTGGAGTGCTTGCCCCGGAAATAAGAGTGTAGCAAAGATCTCCACTGGATTTTAGTACAACTATATGAATTGTTTTAGAATCTGTCATAATACCATGGGCTAAGAGTAGAGGTTCTTGAATCCGGTAAACGGGTTCATGACTATTTGCATTAAATAGAGCACAGCCTTGTGAGTCGATATGTAAGTACGAAGATTCACTTTCATAGGTTAGGAGAAGCGGACTAACAGTGTTCCGTGTAAGAAAAGCCAATACAATCACTTCCTTTCTTAAAATAATTTTTAGACTAGAGTCAGGATGACAATGGAAGAATTACATTTCGATGTGAGCCCCCACTACGCGCCAAGGGATCGTAGAAGAAAGGGCCGTTTATGGACGACCCTTTCTTTATCCCTAGAGCAAAGATTTATAAGAAGAGGGTGAATAACACATAAGAAATGATTATTGGCAAGTATCTTGCTGTGGTGGGAAGAAATCACTTGGGAATGGGGTAAGGGTAGCATCAAAGAAATTGATGCACGGATTTTCTGGGATATTCGGGAATTCCTCGCACATTGGAGGTTCAGGGCAGAATCCGAAGGCAGGAACGAGTAACTGAACGAGACCTGTAACTTTTGTTATGACAAAACTTCCGATGGCAATTTGAATTGTTGTTGTTGTAAATAATGGGCTGGTTAATACTTCTGTTCTTGTTTCAACCCGTAAGTTAAAGTCGAATTCTGGACGTGTCGGTGGGAAGTACATAACAATGTCTTTGTTGATATCTGGTAGGGTGCCGGTTACAGTGAATAAAGTGCCAGTTGAATCCCTTAATGTCAAGGTGTAAGGAATTTGAATTGTAAATTGTACTCTGGAGAAGTTCGGCCGTGCAGGAATAGGTGTAATGACGACACTGCCGGGAACAATTACGCCAGTTGAGAAAGTCATGCTAACAAAGGTGAAAGGTGGAACTCCGCCTGTGGGTAAAGTGATTATGAAGGCGGGGAAGCATTCTCGCTGCAGGCAGCTAGCATAAACTTTTTCGACGATAATGCACACTGATTCAGTAATTTCTTCAAGCTGATATGGGTCTGTCAAGTCAATGGGGTCACTAGGCGATAAAGCAGAACCCACTCTACCTACTGTTACACCCCGAGGTGGGAATGATGTTGGCAATGCAGCTGCAATGGTATTTGTCAGGGTGTTAATAATGCTAATTGAGCTGTCGCCTTCGTTTGCGACCCATAATTGAGTGCCATCTCCCGTAACATCTAGCCCGAGGGGATTTACTCCGACAGGAATTGTGGTTATAACGTTAAGTCCTGTTGTTGAGATCACACTAACACTATTCGATCCGAAGTTGCTGACGTACATGAAGACAGGGTTTACTGGGTTAGCAGCAATTTTTTGAGGGTTTGATCCAACGGGAATGAGGCTTAGTAAAGCATTTGTAGCGGTGTTAATTACACTAACATTATTGCTGCCACTGTTAACGACGAAGAGCCTGGTATTGTCTAGGCTTAGGGCTAGACCATTAGGCGAAGTACCTACTGGGATTGTTGCAATGACAGTATTGGTTACTGGGTTGATAACTGAAACTGTATTACTGTCGCCATTGCTTACGTAGACACGGCTGCCATCGCGGGCAATTGCAACATCGACCGGACCTGTACCAACCGTTATAGTGCTTACTACAGTATGAGTTGGAATACTAATTACGGAAACAGTTCCACTTCCAGAGTTTGTCACATATGCTGTAGTACTAGTAGGGTCAATTGCGACAGAAGTAGGAGCAAGACCTACTGGGATGGTAGCCAAGACAAGGTTGCCGGCTGTACAAATAACAGAGACAGTGTTACTACCGAAATTAGGAACCAAGACTTTTGTACCATCCGGAGTGCGTTTTGGGAAAGCTGGTGCAATCCCCACGGGGATGGTAGCGACTAGCACATCGCTATAAACGTTATATATAGCGACCGCATTGTCGAGTGTTACCCAAGCGTGGGTTTCAAATAGCATGTGTGTATTCCCCCCTTTTTTGATTAAGAAACGAGTTAGACTAGTAGCTTTCAACGTATACTATTCGCTCGTCGATTAGGGTGTTACACGCTACTTCTGATTTGTATTAGCCCTTTCTAAAATATACTGTAGCATTCGGCCGACCCGTTCACTCCAATCATTAGCTTGCGCGTAGGCCATTCTTTCTGCCTTATTGGAATCAACTTCTTTTACTAAGTGTTTGAGGCGCAGTGAGAATAAATGAGGACTGCTCTCAAGATTAATTTTTGGAATTGTGAGAAGTTCAGGAAGAGGTGTACCTAGAACTCTTATTCCGGCTGCGTAATATTCATATAGTTTGATCGGGTTGCAACCCTTGGTCATTTCTGTTTGACGAAAGGGAATCAACCCAACATCAAAATGATGGAGATATGCTGGAAGCTGCTGATATGACTTTAATCCTAGGTAGTAGACGTTTTTTAATTTCAATGGAAATTTATTAAGCTGAAAGAGGGCTCCTAAAAAGACAAAGTTTATCTCCGGGTTTTCTTGAATTACTAATTTAAGCAAATCCCAATCCACCCATGGAGCAATAGCTCCACTATATCCGACAATGGGTTTTCCTGATGGAAGGTCGATAGGGCGGTGAGTAGGGGCGGGCGAAAAATGAACGTAGTCTACACCATTGGGGATTAAATAGACATGAGGATGTCGGTTAAGAAAATATTCGTAAATACTATTGCTGCTACAAAAGATGAGATCTGCTCTTTCGAGTATTGAAGGATAATAGGGAGCCCAACTAGCGAACTCATCCTTAGGTTCATCCACAGCATCGTAAATAACTAGATCAGGGTCATAATTTTCAATTAAATTAATGTGAGATGGGACAGTCAGCCATAAGATGCGTGGTCTTGGGTGGGGAACAGACATTGCTGACGAACCTTGGCAGATGAGAAATGATGGAGACAACAGATTGTTTTTTGAAGTCGAAAAATTACCCAGGTCTTCATAAAGGACTGTTTGCCCAGAAGCCGAGAACCGTCCGAGTAGCTGTTGTGGGCGCTGAAACATCCAATTCCAAGGAATTGAAGGAGGGTAGATTATCGTTGGCATTTGTAACCTCCTCATTAGCCGTTACCGAAAAATAATCGTACTTAGTATTATGATATGTCGAAGCGAGTTGAGGGGGAATGAACAGCAAGTACCTTTTCATGAATGGTGCATAGGATATTGTAAAAGGGTTGTCCGTAGTTGAGATGGAGGGTGGACAATGGAAGAGGAAGTCCAGACAATTAAGAAGGATATTGCAGAGATCAAGGAGGCTGTTAAGGATGTCTCAACAGTCGTAAACGACATGCGTGTACTTCTGGCGGGTAACTATATTACAAAACAGGATTTTGAGGATTACAAAAAAGGAACGGAAAACAGCCGACGTTGGTGGTCGGGTTTTGTTATTGCTTTAGCGGGAGCATTTGCTACCGTTGTAAATGTTCTTTGGAGCCATTGATTAATTATGAAAGAAAAAAGTAATAGCTAAGTATTTTAAAAGCAAACGAAGTCTGCCATTGTATCAATAGGTAGGCTTCGTTGCTTTCATTTTTAGTTTGGGCAATGAGCTTTCAACTTTCAATAATACTATTTCAGGAGATTTTCTTACTAAGTGTAGATTGATTTGCTAATGCATGAAGTCTTATTAAACCTATTCAATAGGTATCTGATTCTAGCAAGTTAGAAGGCTTGTGCATAGAGTATTAATAGAAGTTAAACCATGAATATCACACTACAAAAGGGGGAGATTTTCTGAAAATCTTATCCTTAAGCAATGAATTTGAAGAAGAGAGCTTCGGCGGCGCAGGAACAGCTGTCACAGGTATGGTGCATATGCTTGATCGTATGGGTGTACAACAGACCGTTATAGTACCGCGCAGTAACTGGAATATACCTGTCTGGACAGCAATAGGACAACAAATTAAAGTACTATGGCTGCCGCGTAGCAGTCGATACTTTGGAAATCTTGGGATGATCAAGGCTGATGTTGTATGTCAGGAATTTCCTCAGATCCGTCAGGGATGGGACATGATTCATAGCCACGCCATTAATTTTGCACCGTTGTCGTATACTCTATCTCAAGGAAATATTCCAATTGTATATTCAGTTTACTCTTTCTTGCGCAAAGAATTGGGAGACTTACCAGACCTTGAATTACAAGCCCAATTTAAGATACAGGAAGAATTACTAATGCGTTGTCAATGCATACACCTTATTAGCCAGAGTGAGAGACAATATTTAGCTGGTCACTTTCCGCAATATCTTTTTAAGACTCAAGTTTTACCCCTTGGTATTAGTATTCCTCTAGAACGTTGGCAACAAGGGATAAGGAATCAATTGTTATATGTGGGAAGGTTGTTAGATTATAAAGGAATTGAAGATCTGATTAAGGCTGTATCAATTAGAGTTAGGAGTGGGCATCAAATTAATGTAAATATTGTAGGTAAAGGAACGGAGTTATATGAAGGTTATTTAAGGCATCTTGTCCAAGCCCAAAATTTGGGATCCTTCATTCATTTCCATGGTCGAATCTCAAGTTTGGAGGTCAGACAGAGAATGGCAAGTACTACTGCACTTGTTGTTCCTAGTCGGCGAGAAGCCTATGGACTAGTTGCTTTAGAAGGAATGGCGGTTGGAACACCGGTTATCTCCTCTAATGCTGGGGGGTTAGCAGAAGTTGTTCCAAATTCGTGTGCATTGACTTTCGAACCCGGAAACATTTTAAAGTTATCAGAGGCTTTAGCAATCGTATTAGGTAATCCCTCTCTACAAAAATCACTCTCAATTAAAGGATACCAAAATGCAGTTAAGTTCGAGTGGTCTCAGTTGGCATCGAAGTATTATACCCTTTTGAACACCATGTTAAAGGGATAGTCCTTTTTAACACGTTAATGTAAACTTCCATGAACCTGCCTGTTCAGAGGGTGGGATGAAAATGTAGTCCATTTTCGTAAGAAATTAGTTCGCCTTATTGAAGATTAAAAAGGATCGTCCTCCGAAACGGTAACTGCGGTGTCAGATAGACAAAAACTGACATAGGATATATCAGTTATGAACAGAAGGGATGAGCGTAATGTGGGAGCATAAGCAGGTCTTGATTACTGGTGCAGGAGGATTCATCGGCAGTCACTTGACAGAGGCATTGGTAAAAGCAGGGGCCAAAGTTCGTGTCTTTATTCGATATAATTCCAGGGATGGCCGCGGAAATCTAGAAGATTTGGAACCAGGGTTACTTGAACAAATTGAAATCATTGCCGGGGATTTACGTGATGCAGATGTAATCGAACGATCTGTCAAAGGGTGTAACGCAGTATTTCATCTTGGGGCTTTGGTAGGGATTCCATATTCTTATAAAAATCCTCGAGAAGTCGTGGAAACCAATATTTTGGGAACATTTAATGTTTTGACAGCGGCCCGAGATCATGGGGTAGAGCAGATTGTACACACTTCGACAAGTGAGGTCTATGGATCGGCACTCTACGTCCCAATTGATGAGTCTCATCCACTTCAAGGGCAGTCGCCATATTCAGCAAGCAAAATTGGTGCGGATAAATTAGCAGAGAGTTTTTATGCTTCTTTTGATTTGCCCGTCGTGACTGTAAGACCGTTTAATTGTTATGGGCCGCGCCAATCTGCTCGGGCTGTGATTCCAACGCTGATCACTCAGGCTTTGGCCTGTAAGGAAATACGTCTTGGTAATACGGAAACTTTGCGTGATTTTACCTTCGTAACAGATACTGCAGATGGTTTTATTAAAGCAGCATTGAGTAAAGAAGGCTTTGGAAAGGTTATAAACATTGGTTCAGGTAGAGAAATTTCGATTGGAGAATTGGCCAAAATTGTTTTAAAGACCGTTCAAAGCACTGCAGAAATTACAGTGGATGGGGCGAGAATCCGTCCAAGTCGCAGCGAAGTCAGCCGTCTTTTAGCAGATAATCGCTTAGCAAAAGAAACTATAGGGTGGGAACCCCAGGTTACGCTTGAAGAAGGTATCAAAAGAACAGTAGCCTGGATTGCCAGCCATATGAATCGTTTTCAGATCGGAAAATACCAGATTTAAAAGGTAAGGGGGGATATTATGCAAACTATTATTTTAGCCGGCGGCAGAGGAACCCGCCTGGATCCTTATACCCGAATTTTGCCTAAGCCGCTTATCCCCATTGGAGATAAACCTATAGCAGATATTCTGGTTCAACAACTAAAATCTTCTGGAGTCGATGAAATAATCATGTGCCTAGGATATCTTGCGGATTTTATTAAGCTTTATTTTCAGGATGGCAGTCATTTTGGCCTTGACATCCGTTATTCTGTTGAAACAGCACCACTCGGTACTGCTGGCCCACTAAAGCTTGTGGCAGATTTAGAGGATGATTTTTTAGTTGTCAACGGCGATGAATTAACGACGCTGGACTTTGGCGCGCTTTATGGACACCATATTGCGATGCAAGCAGATATGACCGTTGCTGTGCATAAGAAGGCCGTTCATTCAGCGTTCGGAGTCCTAGAAATTAAAGATGGACAGGTGACCGCTTATTCAGAAAAACCAACCACAAACTATTGGGCGAGTATGGGTATCTACGTCATTAATAAGCGAGTTATTTCATTAATTCCTGAAAATGAACGATTTGACATGCCTGATCTAGTTAAAGCTCTACTTTCGAATCATGCTCAGGTTGTGAGTTATGAAAGCGAAGACCTTTGGTTTGATATTGGGACACCTGAAGATCTGGAAAAAGCTAAAGAGGTCTTTAAGGAGCTAAAACTGTCTTAAAAGCAAATGTATCAATTTAAGTAAAATTTACTAATAAAGCTTCAAGTAACTACCCCGAAAGGTGTGAATAAAGGAATGACAAAGGTATTGATCCTGGGAGGGTCGGGGATGTTAGGGCATACCTTGTTTCGCTATCTGTCTAAAGACCCCAGGTTCGATGTTTATACAACAGTTCGTTCTGCAAAAGTACTGTCCGATTGGTCGCCGGCGGATTGGATGAAAAAGGTATATGGAGAAGTTGATGTTTTTAATGGAGATAGCCTGACAAAACTTTTCTCAGATGTGTCTCCAGATATTGTAGTGAACTGTATCGGAGTGATTAAGCAGGTACCCAAGGCCCAAGATCCACTTGCTACTATATCGACTAATGCACTTTTGCCCCATACAATTGCTAAGCAGTGTAGTGCAGCCGATTCACGATTAATTCATATCAGTACAGATTGTGTCTTTTCTGGTGAAAAAGGAGGCTATTTGGAAAGTGATGTGGCTGATGCCATTGATCTATATGGTAGAACAAAACTTCTTGGTGAGGTAGATTATCCTGATTGTGTCACGCTTCGTACGTCCATTATTGGGCATGAGCTAAAAGGATTCTATGGACTTGTTGAATGGTTTTTGGGGCAAAAAGAGAAAGTTTATGGCTTCAGAGAGGTCATTTATTCAGGTCTGCCAACTATTGAAATAGCACGAATTATTCGAGATTATGTGATCCCAGATAAAGAAATGATTGGACTTTATCACGTTTCCGCAAATCCAATTTCCAAATTCGAATTATTAAAACTCATTAAAGCTCAGTATAACAAAGACGTGGAGATCGAACCGAACAACAATGTTCGGATTAATCGATCTTTAGACTCAACGCGTTTCCGTTCTCTAACGGGCTATAATCCACCTTCGTGGAAAGACTTAGTACACGAAATGTATTTGGATTATTTACAAGGCCCCTATCATTATGGCAAGGCCAAGGGGGATGAAAATGGAAATTTTAAATAATAAAGTAGTAGTAATTACTGGTGGTACAGGTTCGCTAGGTAAAGTATTAACTCGTAGACTCTTGAAAAAAGAGCTTGGTTCACCGAAGAAAATTATTATCTTTTCCCGTGATGAGGCAAAACAGCACGCAATGAGAATTGAATATCAGAGTAAGCAAAACGTTACTGATGAAGTGATCTATGACAATTTTGCTCGCTTAATCGAATTTAGAATAGGCGATATTCGTGATTATCATTCCGTTTGTTCAGTATTACGGGAAGCAGATATCGTCATTAACGCTGCTGCCCTTAAGCAGGTTCCTTCATGTGAATACTTTCCATTTGAAGCGGTGCTTACTAATATAGTTGGTGCAGAGAACATCATACGTGCTATTCGTGAAAACGATCTAAAAGTTGATACGGTGGTTGGTGTGTCCACTGACAAAGCCTGTAAGCCCGTGAACGCTATGGGAATTTCAAAGGCTTTGCAAGAGAGGATCTTTATAGCAGCAAATGTGACGCTCCCTAAGACAAGATTTATATGTGTCCGCTATGGCAATGTTTTAGCTTCTAGAGGTTCTGTGATTCCCTTATTTCATGAACAAATAAAGCGTGGCGGGCCAGTTACGATCACGACAAAGGAAATGACAAGATTTTTGTTGCCTTTAGAAAGTGCAGTGGACACTATTTTTGCAGTTTTAAAAGACGCTAGGCCGGGAGAAATATTTATTCCAAAAATTCCGGCGGCTCTAATTGAGGATGTAGCAAAAGCCTTAATGGGTGAACAAACAATCGCAGTAAAATATACGGGAATTCGGCCGGGAGAAAAAGTTCATGAGATAATGATTTCCGAAGAAGAGGCATGGCGAACTTACGATCGAGGCGAGTACTATGCAATTAAGCCAATGTTGCCAGAGTTGCTAAAAGAAGATCTGAATTTGCAGGTGTTATCTAAAGAGTATAGTTCGGGTGATTCTCTAATGACCTTTGAAGATACTTTAGCTTTATTACGCAAGCATAATCTGATGATAGGTCAAGAAAATAGAGCAGGGGAATTCTTGAGATGAAGAAAAAATATAGGATTGCGTGCATTTGTCAAATCTATAATGAACTTTGTAAAAACAACCTGGAACGGTTTGTTAAGTATGTTTTACCTGCAGTAGATGATCTTGTCGTCTATGATGACGGTAGTACAGATGGCAGCTATGAGTATATGCTTAAACAAACACCATATGTCCTTAGAGGAACGAAAAATGACTTTGTCAATGAACGGAGTCATAAGCAGCTTCTGCTGCAAGAGGCTCTAAAGCTCAATCCGGATTTTATCTTATGGTTAGATGCTGACGAGGTGTTAACTGCTAATGCTGCCGAAAAGCTTCAAGAATTGTGTGCTCAATGTGAGGGCAACAATTATGATGCCGTGATTATGCATGAAATTAACCTTTGGCGAAGCGGTACTTGGCAGCGGCTGGACAGTTTATATGACAAGGGCTGGTTTTGCCGTTTGTGGCGGGTTGTGCCAGGGATTTGTTTTCATGATACAAAGCCCGGACTTCATCAGCCACTTTTTCCTTCCACGATTCGAAACGTAATGTGGACACTTGATGTTCAGGTATTACACTTTGGCTTTTCTTCGAAGCAACGTTTGGCCCATAAATATCTAGTATACAGGTCTCACGGACAGCGCGGTTATGATATGCTGGATCGTTTAATCAGCGAAGAAAAGCTCGTTGTATCGAAAGTTCCTCCGGATTTTTTTCCCGAAGGTCTTTGGTCTGATGATGACGAACCGATACCACTGACCTTTGCAGAGTCCTTGGCGTATGTTGAAGAATATAAGGAAGAAGTGTTCAAGCCTAGATTCTCCATTGTTTGTTTAGTTTATAAAAGTGTGGAATGGTTGAAGTTTGTCTATGAGCAGGTCTATAGATATACGGATATGACAGATAAAGAGTTTTTCTTTGTTGCTAATGATGCGACACCTGCAGTCCTTAATTATTTAAGAGATAACTATATTCCGCATTATGCTTTCACAAACACTCCTGAACAACAGCAGGAATGGTATGTCAATAATGTTTATCGTGCTTACAATTTTGCCGCAAGCAAAGCTCAAGGGGACTTTGTCCTATTCATTAATTCAGATATGGCTTTTACACCAGGATGGTTTGATAATCTATGGAAAGCTTATAATGGAGAAAACTGTGTTGCTTCCCGCTTAGTAGAGTCGGGAAAACTGCGCAGTGGTCAATATGGCGTGGAAAAAGATTTTGGTCGGGATTATTCTACGTATCGAGAGATAGAATTTCAACAGTATGCCCGTGAAATCTCGGAGCCCCAATTGGTAGATGGCGGACTCTTTATGCCACTCTTAATACGTAAGGAGCACTTTGAACATGTTGGAGGGTATCCAGAGGGGCAGGTTCTATTAGGGAGTGATTTTAACCATCCGGTTATTGCAAAGAGGGGCGAGGCTTGTATATCTGGGGATACTGTCTTAATTCTCAAGCTTAAAACCATAGGGATAAAGCATCAGACAGCCTTCGATAGTCTGGCTTATCACTTTCAGTGGGGAGAACTAGATAGTCCAGAAACTTTGAGATATGACCAAAATGACATTAAGGTCGCAATTTGCTGCGATTCTATAGCAGGGTCAATAGGGGAGAGATTATTTTGGAATTCTTTGGAGGAATCCTTGCCTGCTTCAGTAAGTATAGGAAGGGATACTGTAGGAGATTTAGGAGATTATGCTGCCAATGCTCGAAAATACATTCAGCATAATTATCCGGGAGTAGAAGTAATTCTGCAAAACGCAACATTCATAAACATCGTTGATCAATCTCGTTACACGATAGCAGTTTTGCAGGACAATTTAAGATCCATGGGCATTTCTAATGCCCAGCAAGAGGAGAATTTGCGACAGGCAGATAAACTGGTCACCAATTCGTGCCAAACCGCTCTGGCATACCCGGAGTTTGATTTTGAAATTATTTCTGGCGGCTTGGGTCTAAAGCTTTTCAAGAAGATGAACAAGGAGGAGGTGCGTCAAGAGTTTTGCTTTGGTTCGGAAAGAATAGGAATCTACATTGGGGACTTTAACGAAGTACACGGCTGGGGCAAAGTTCGGGCCTGTATTGCAGCTCATCCGGAAATAACTTGGATTATAGTTACAAAGAATATTGAACCATTTATCGCGGATAACGTAAGGATTTTTTATCAAGTGCCTCGGAATCTGTTGGTTAAACTTCTTAACTGTGCGGACTTCCTTGTCAATGGTTCACCATTAGAGCTTCAGAGTCAGGGAGCTATCGAAGCTTGTTTATGCGATGTGCCAGTGATTATGAGAAAGATTGGATTTTTTAAAGATTTAAGTCCTAAAGAACGGGATCAGTGTGGAATCTTTGGTGAAGATATTGAGGGGGCTATTCAAGGATTATCCAAACGATCTTTTACTCCTAGGAATGTTCTGTTAGAAAAGACCATGTGTACACCGGATTCTACGCAGAAATGGGAAAGCTTAATAGAGACTGTCTTTAAAGACCTAATGATAGAAAAGTCTAACATCGAGCCAGATGTAAAGCGGCCTAAGGTATCTATAGTAATTACAACCTATCAGAGAACACATCTATTAAGATGGGGACTTTACTCTTTATCTCTTCAGACAATGCCCTATGAGTTTGAAACAATCGTAGTCAATGACGGAATACAAGATCAAACAGAAGAGATTTGCAAAGAATTTAAAGAGAAGCTGCATTTGAAATATATTTTTACTGGACAAAGAAATCTTCAAGGAGAACCCATTTGGAGAGTGCCTGGTTTTGCAATTAATATTGGTGTGAAGCAAGCCTCTGGAGATATTTTGGTAATGTGTTGCGCCGAAATGCTCCATGTAAACCAGACTATAGAAAAGATTACAATGCCTATCTTAGGTAACCCAAAGCTACTGGGTATTCCGGTTGGTAAAGACGACAGAACAGGTGCACTTTTAGAGTCAATCGAGAAGAATAACGGCAGTTTTGAACAAGAGACCTTCAATAATTGCATAGACTTAGATACTAGAATGCCATTTCTGATGGCCTTGCATCGCAGTCAATTTTTGGAGATTGGGGGTTATGATGAAGATTTTACCGGAATAGCTTATGATGATCGGGATTTTATCGATCGAATACTGGCATATGGTTGTCAGTACTGTCGGACTGAAGCCGTAACGGCACATTTGTACCACCCCAGAGCAGAAGGTTATTATCAGGGCGGAGGTCCGCCCGAATGGGACTATAATAAAAATCTCTACTTTTCTAGACGAGGGAAAATCGTAAGGAATGAAGGAAGAGCGTGGGGAAAACTATAAAAAAATGAGTAGCTTACTTGCATAATAAAAGGGCCACTAGATGTGGCCCTTTTATTATGCAAGTAAGCTTTGTTAATAGGGTATTTATTTTACTAAAAAGCGCATTTGAATTTGGACTTTTGTTTTTTCTATTGTGTTTTGAATCCTTGTCATAGCAGTGATTGTTTTCTCTTTCAGACTCATTGTCTGGGTTACAATGAGGATTTTTATAATCGATTGGGGTTGGGAAGGTCAGTCGAAGCTGGATTAAAATAACCATTTTTTCTTGTAAGGTGGTAAAAGTATATTCTTTAGATGGGCCACCGTACAAAGGAATGCAGTCAAGGGCATTGTCCGTCTCGTTTATTTGGCAGAAAACAAGTTGGCAGGTCGGCATACGATTGTAAAACTGTTCACTCAAAAGGTTAAATTCTGCCTTTGATTGGAGAGGATCCTTAGTTGAAGATTCAGTAAACCCATATTCTCGTTGCTGATCGTAATGAATTGGTGAAAATTGTAAGTGTCTGCCAAGGTCAATTACACAAGAAATTGGAATATCCACTACAAAATCTTTTATTACGCCTGCCACAGTGGTTGGAGTTTGGTGCACGGCTTCCGAATATTGAATATCCTTGCGCACCAGACCGCCAATAAATAACTTAGGAGTATCGCTTGATATTCCGGGTGGTGTTGGAGCGCTATTAAAGTAATGATTCTGAGTTAGTTTAAAGTCTTTTTTGATCGTTTTTATCTCTAGTGCTTTTGTGGGTAAGTGAATAATAGATTCAGCTGGAACTGAAATAGTAATCAATACTGAGCAAGAATCTATTTTTTCAATTTGTAAGGGATTACACATCTGTAGTGCTGCAGTATTTGGAAAAACAGGATTAGGTGTAACCGGTGGAATTGGTTGGGGACACACATTTGGTTTGGGGGTTTCTCGCACCCAATTAGGGATAAAAGGCGCTGGTTGCTTCCATTCATGAGGGCAATTTTTTTGATAAGACAATCTATTCCCTTCCTTTCTTATACGAAAACATATGGTCAGACTTTCTAATCCTCTATATAGCTAGGATATGTTGTACTAAAGAATTTGTACCTCTATAAGTGGTATTACAAAGTAAGATTTTACGGTAACAAAAATAGGACATGAGCAATAGAATAAGTAAACCCATAATTTAGGAGGTAAGAAAAAATATGCCATATTTATCTACGGGTTTGCTGGAAAATCCTTTGGTTGAGGGCATTTGGGCAAGTCCGACTCTTTCAGTAAATATCACCAATGATGATATTTCTACTGTTGCAATTCAAATTGAGGGATTTTCTCAAACTGAAAGTACGAATATCAAGTATGTGGAAGAATTTTTCACTCTAGCATCCGGTGCAGTAGTCTTAAAGAATTATTTCATTCCATTTAATACATTTGAGTTTAAATTTTTTGCTAGTTCCCAATCTGTAGAAATTTCTGTATGGTGCAAAGACTCAGATGGAAATCTTATTTCTGTCCCTTTAGGAATAAGTTGAGTTGAGGCAGCTTGATAGGTAACCAAAAAGGGACAAGTGAAATACAATATATAAACCAAAAATTTGGAGGTTAGAAATATATGCCTAATTTAACAACAGGTTTGTTTGAAAACGCCCCTGTCGGGGGAGTCAGGCCGAGCACGATGGTTTCGGTGAATATAACAAATGATGGTACAACTTCTCAAGATGTTCAAATTCAAGGATTTTTCCAAAGTGGAACAACGAAGGTGCTGTATGTACTGGAGTTGCTTGTACTTGCTCCAGGGGGTGTCGTCTTGAGAAATTATTTCGCAGATTTCGATGCCTTTGAATTCCAATTTGTTGTAAGTTCAGAAGCTGTCGAAGTTACAGTTTGGGGAAAAGATGCGGCAGGTAATCTAACTATAGCTCATCGAGTAGTTGCCCAAGAAGTTAACCCATTCTAACAATATTAAAGAAGGAGACGAGAAAATGGCTGAATTAACGACTGGATTGATAGAGAATACACCGGTCAATGAAGTAAGACCTACTTCAACGTTCACAGTAAAGATTACAAATGATGATACAGTTGCTGCTACAGTTTTTATTGAAGGTTTTTACGTGACGGGGATTACGAAGACACTGTATGTCTTGGAGTTATTTATTATGGATCCTGGTGAGGTAGCAGAAAGAGTTTATTTTGCACAATTTGATGAATTTGAATTTCAGTTTGTTACTAGCTCTGATGCAGTGGAGATCTCTGGCTGGGGAAAAGACGCAGAAGGGAACTTGGTTACGGCTCATCGCTTGGTAGCCGCTGAGCTTGATGTAATTGGGCCTATTGGGGTTACAGGAGCGACAGGGGCAGCAGGAGCGACAGGGGCAGCAGGAGCAACAGGAGCAACAGGAGCAACAGGAGCAACAGGAGCAACAGGGGCAGCAGGAGCGACAGGGGCAGCAGGAGCAACAGGAGCAACAGGAGCAACAGGAGCAACAGGAGCAACAGGAGCAACAGGAGCAGCAGGAACAACAGGAGCAACAGGAGCAACAGGAGCAACAGGGGCAACAGGAGCAACGGGAACAGCAGGAGCGACAGGGGCAACAGGAACAGCAGGAGCAACGGGAGCAACGGGAACAGCAGGAGTAGCAGGAGCGACAGGAGCGACAGGAGCGACAGGGGCAACAGGAACAGCAGGAACAACAGGGGCAACAGGAGCAACGGGAACAGCAGGAGTAGCAGGAGCCACAGGAGCAACCGGAGCAACTGGAGAACCGGGGGCAGGAGCAATAATACCTTTCGCTTCAGGAACCCCATCGACATTAACGACTGTCTTAGGTGGACTGCTTAACACCTCGTCAGTATTAGGATTTGGAGATTCGACCAGTGGTGTAAGCGGCGCGGGTGGAGCAATTGACGTTACTTCAATCGATAATATGGCATTCTCAGTGCCAAGAGACGGGATAATAACATCAATTGCGGCTTTCTTCAGCACTACAACAGCGCTAGCCTTAGTGGGCTCAACGGTGACAATTACAGCACAATTGTATTCATCCACCGCGCCTGATAATACCTTTACACCAATTGCAGGTGCGGTCGCAACGTTGGCACCAGCACTTACAGGAGTTGTGGCAATTGGAACAGTTAGTGATGGTCTTACCACAGGATTAGCAATTCCGGTTACGGCTGGTACCCGTTTGCTGATGGTATTTACACCGACAGTTACTGCCGGTTTGGATATCGCAGCAGTAATTACAGGTTACGCCAGCGCAGGGGTTTCCATTGCTTAACCTGAAAAAAGAGAGGCTCAGATTTGAGCCTCTCAATTATAGAGCTTAAGAAAGGAGAGATACCTAATGCTTGAATTAACTTAATATAAAAATTCACTGGTTTCTGGTTAAAGACCAACAGCTTTGGTCACATTGAGAATAATAAATGAAGGTGCGGCAATGCTGATGTGCAAAAAATTAACGGATTCTGAGTAGTAAAAGTGCCATCAATTATATTAGTGTTTTTGTTGTAGCATTGTAGAGTATTGATGCACTTATATAGTATTAAAATATTTGTAAGGAGTAGAAATGATGGCTGAATTAACTACTGGGATAATAGAAAATACTCCATTTGATGGAGCAAGGCCAACTGTAACATTTACAGTACAGATAACTAATGATGAAGTTTTTTCTGCAGACATTGAAATATTGGGGTTCTTTGTATTAGGAACCACTAAAGTTCTATACGTTCAAGAGTTGTTTACTTTGGCTGCAGGAGAAGTTTTATCAAGGGTCTATTTTGCTCAATTTGATCAATTTGAATTTCAGTTTATAACTAGCGCTGATGGGGTAGAGATTTCTTGTTGGGGAAAAGGGAGTAGTGGGGAGTTGGTTGCAGCTCATCGCGTTTTACCAGCTGAACTAGATCCAATAGGCTCTGTGGGAATAGTAGGAGCGACCGGAGCGACAGGGGCTACTGGAGCGGGAGTGACGGGGGCAACCGGAGCCACAGGAACAACAGGAGCAACGGGAGCTGTTGGAGCAACAGGAGCGACCGGAGCGACAGGGGCTACTGGAGCGGGAGTGACGGGGGCAACCGGAGCCACAGGAACAACAGGAGCCACAGGAGCGACCGGAGACGTAGGAGCCACAGGAGCAACAGGGGCAACCGGAGACGTAGGAGCCACAGGGGCGACCGGAGACGTGGGAGCCACAGGAGCCACAGGAGCGACCGGAGACGTGGGAGCAACAGGAGCTACAGGAGCAACCGGAGATGTAGGAGCCACAGGAGCAACAGGAGCTACAGGAGCAACCGGAGATGTAGGAGCCACAGGAGCTACAGGAGCTACAGGAGCTACAGGAGCAACCGGAGATGTAGGAGCTACAGGAGCCACAGGAGCAACCGGAGATGTAGGAGCTACAGGAGCCACAGGAGCAACCGGAGATGTGGGAGCCACAGGAGCCACCGGAGACGTGGGAGCAACAGGAGCCACAGGAGCGACCGGAGCAACAGGAGCCACAGGAGCGACCGGAGACGTGGGAGCCACAGGAGCTACAGGAGCAACCGGAGACGTGGGAGCTACAGGAGCAACCGGAGATGTGGGAGCCACAGGAGCAACCGGAGATGTGGGAGCCACAGGAGCGACCGGAGACGTGGGAGCCACAGGAGCCACAGGAGCGACCGGAGACGTGGGAGCCACAGGAGCCACAGGAGCGACCGGAGACGTGGGAGCCACAGGAGGCCACAGGAGCGACCGGAGACGTGGGAGCCACAGGAGCCACAGGAGCGACCGGAGACGTGGGAGCCACAGGAGCCACAGGAGCCACAGGAGCGACCGGAGACGTGGGAGCCACAGGAGCCACAGGAGCGACCGGAGACGTGGGAGCCACAGGAGCCACAGGAGCGACCGGAGACGTGGGAGCCACAGGAGCCACAGGAGCGACCGGAGACGTGGGAGCCACAGGAGCTACAGGAGCAACCGGAGATGTAGGAGCCACAGGAGCTACAGGAGCAACCGGAGACGTGGGAGCAACAGGAGCTACAGGAGCAACCGGAGATGTAGGAGCCACAGGAGCTACAGGAGCGACCGGAGACGTGGGAGCAACAGGAGCTACAGGAGCAACCGGAGACGTGGGAGCCACAGGAGCTACAGGAGCAACCGGAGACGTGGGAGCAACAGGAGCTACAGGAGCAACCGGAGACGTGGGAGCCACAGGAGCTACAGGAGCAACCGGAGATGTAGGAGCCACAGGAGCAACCGGAGATGTAGGAGCCACAGGAGCAACCGGAGACGTGGGAGCCACAGGAGCCACAGGAGCGACCGGAGACGTGGGAGCCACAGGAGCCACAGGAGCCACAGGAGCGACCGGAGACGTGGGAGCCACAGGAGCCACAGGAGCCACAGGAGCGACCGGAGACGTGGGAGCCACAGGAGCTACAGGAGCAACCGGGCCTTAATGACTGGGAAATAATAATAGATGATTAAGGTTAAAAGGATATATCAATGAACCGACTAGGAGTATAGCAATTACTATCAAAAGTAATTGTATACTCCTTCTCTTTTAGTTCTAGTTCAATTATCTGTTTTCTAGGTACACATTGAACCACTGGACATATAGGTTGCGTTTGAATAATTAATTATACTATCGATCAAGTAATAATACATTCTATACTTACTAAATTAGTTCACTATTCTGGGGGTCAATAAACTTATGATTGTGGTCAAGCTTCCACCTCATAGTTATCTGAATACAATAGAGTATGACTAATTCTAACTTTGAGGGGTAGAAAGCATGTCGGACAGTTCAATAACAATTAGCTTGTGTATGATTGTACGCAACGAGGAAGCAACTATTGGTAGGTGTCTTGATTCAGTAAAGGGAATTCCAGATGAAATTGTAATTATCGATACAGGGTCTAGTGATCTCACAAAAGAGATCGTACAGCAATATACAGATAAGATAGATGACTTTACTTGGGTCGACGATTTTGCAGCAGCTCGCAATTTTGCTTTTAGCAAAGCGACAATGGATTATATCCTTTGGTTAGATGCAGATGATATCTTTGCAGATTCAGATCGTGACAAGTTTCTCAAGTTAAAAGAAAGTTTTAATACTTCATTTGATGTCGTGAATATGCCCTATCTGTTGGCTTTTGACCAGTCTGGTTTAGCTACTTTTAGTCTAAGAAGGAATCGCCTGGTTAAAAGAAATAAAAACTTTCGGTGGATTGGAGCAGTACACGAGTATTTGGAAGTGTACGGAAGTATTTTGAATTCTGATATTTGTGTAACTCACAAAGGGATAGGAGGTCATGATTCCGATCGCAACCTTAAGATATATGAGAAGCGTAAAGTAAAAGGGGAAGTGTTTTCCCCTCGGGATTTATATTACTATGCAAATGAACTCTTCGATCACCAACTCCATGAACGGGCTATAGAGTCTTACCAGGATTTTTTAAATACAAACCAAGGATGGGTGGAGGACAATATTTCTGCTTGTGGAAAACTGGCGGACTGTTACCAAAAGCTCGAGAAGCCAGATAAACAACTTGAATATATCCTGAAATCGTTTCAATATGCTCCACCAAGAGCTGAGTTTTGCTGTCGATTAGGATTTTATTTTTTAAAAGGGGAGCAATATGAACAAGGTGCTTTTTGGTACAAACTAGCTACTCAATTAGAGAAACCTATTAGTAGTTGGGGGCCAATAAATGAAGCTTGCTGGACATGGCTGCCCCATTTACAGTTATGTGTCTGTTACGATCGCCTTGGTAAATATGAATTAGCTTATGAGCATAATGAGATTGCTAGAAAGTATCGCCCAGATAATACCCAGATTTTGTATAACAGAAAATATTTAGAGGGTGTTTTTATTAAAAATGGAATCAAAAAATCCCAACGGATAGAGAAAGAGGCAGAGTAAAATGGCGTTATTAAATTGGCACGAAGATTTTATTGTTAACTTGGTAAGCCTTGTCAGGCCGAAGATATACGTAGAATTAGGGATATATCACTGTGCACTTTTTAATCGACTGGTTCCTTTTGCAGAACAACTAATTGGTGTTGATATAAGTACTGAAGCCGGCAAGTATATGCAACAGTCTTCTAAAACCCGCTTTTTTAACGGTACTACCCAAGAGTTTGCCGAAGAAGTAAGAGGTAACACATTTCAGATTGATATGCTATTTATAGACGCAGATCATTCAAAAGAGGCAGTGTTACAAGACTTCAAAGATTTTTTCCCTTTCGTAGCCCCACACGGTTTAGTTTTATTGCATGATACTCATCCAGGGAATGAGCAGATGATACAGCCTGAATGGTGCGGGACTGCCTATCTTGCCATAGACGAGTTGTTGAGAGAAGCTGGATCATCATATGAGTTAATGACCATTCCAATTTCACCTGGGTTAACAATTTGTAGAAAGCGTCAGGTTCAATTAGCGTGGCAGGAAAAATAGTATATTAATAATAAACTAAACTTTAAGGAGTAAAAACTTTTACTAAAAGGGTGAACGGCAGTTATGCTTTCACCCTTTGTTATTATTATCACTAATATTCGGTTTTGGGTATAACGGGGGTTCTTTACATTTCACTCTGTTTGTTAATTCAAATCTTACAATTCAGTTTGCATTTTGATGTCTTTAATATTTCCGTGATATGGGAGTAATATTGACTTTTCGAACTCGATAAACTTTGTGTTTTGGAATGGGCCTAGATCGTAGGGATAGTCCTCTTCTGCTAATTGTCTAGTTATTATATTTGCTGCTTCTTTCCACTTTCTGAAATATTGCTTTCTGGAGAAATTTGTTTTCTCGTAGTTCCAAGATGTAGGCAAATAAATATACTCTATTTCTTCGCTCTCGTAATAACCGATGTTAGCCTCTTTCAGCCTTCTGGCAAAATCGACATCTTCGTAGCCGCCACCAATAAAGCGCTCATCAAAAAATCCAATTTTTCTAATTAAGTCCTTCTTGAATCCGAAAAATCCGAATCTAAATAGCGCAACTATCCCCCAACCTTCGTTCAGCATAACCAAAATTTTTTCTACTGCTTGAGATGTCGGTCTCGCTTTTTCATTACATATAATTATTGTTTCGTGCTTGCTTGAAGTTATACAGTCATTAACGAGCTTTGAAAATGATGGGTAATTTGTGCCATCAAAAACTCTGTAATTATGAGCCTTTAAGCATAATTGAGCTCCGCTGCATAGATGTGGTCTATGGGATATGATAACTACTTCAAAATCCATTGCATAATCTCCTAATACATTATTACTATTGTATGAAGTCAGGCTTGATTCTGACTACAATTAATGAATGCATATTGTTGTAGTTAAAGAAAAATAAAAAAGGGGCCTAAGCTCGGCCCCGGTCAAGATTTACTTATGCACTCTGCAATTGATAAAAAATTACAAATACTTCTATTTAAGGCTCAACAAAAATGCTTCTACTTGATCAGCAGTACGTTGCCAAGTCCAAGTTTGAGCGAAAAGATGTCCGGCATTTGCTAAACGATGACGTTCGTCATCCTTTGTCAATAAATGACTGACAGCTGAGTAAAGTTGATCAATGTCGCTAGGAGGGACTAATAAACAGTTTTCACCACTTCTGGCGTAATCGCGGTTTCCGCCACAGTCTGTACTTATAACAGCTGTGCCGCATGCCATCGCTTCAAGGGGAGGCAAACCAAATGCTTCAAAGTAGGAGGTATAGATAAAGAGGTCTGCCTCAGCATAAAGCCGGGCAAGCTCTTGATCTGTAGTCGAGATCTTAACCTGACAAGGGACAGGACACGCAAATTGAGCACTCTCTGGAATTGAAACTGTTAAGTCAAAATCAATCTGTCCCTTAATTTGTTTAATAACTTGTAAAAAATCTGCCCCACCCTTCCAGGTATATCCTGAAGTGGGATCACGCATGATGTAAAAAATGTTCTTGCGACCCGTAAGGTTAGAAGGTTTAGGATAAGGGCGGAAGGTCGAAATATCTACACCACCGGAAATTACTGTGCTTTGCAGACCAGTCTCCTGGAGAATGAGTTGACGGTGCCACTGAGATATCGACATGATTGGGGCACCAATTAAATAAGTCTGTTTTGCTATTTGTGATTCTGGGACCCATAAAGGTTCATACCCCAAACTTAAACGGACTACTTTACCTTTTTTAGACTCCCAGGCGGGTTTGACTGTTAAATAAAAATTTGGAAGTATGAAATCTGCTGAAGGGATGGAGGCGGGGGTAAGCTCTTTTACACGTCTCAATTTGGTACGCAGAGGCCATACTTGGAGTCCTTTTTCGGGCATTACAACTTCAACATCATGCCCTTTGTCAAAAAGAGCATTGGCAAGATGATAGATAAAACGGGCTCCCCCACCCATTTCTAAACTAAGAACAGGAAATACAATTTTCATAGTTTGTCCTCCCTTTACTTTCCGGTACTACATACTATGCTTTCATGGAGGGTAATTGTGTATCGGCTGGTACTTTAAAAGAAATATTGAATACGATAATGAAGAAAGAAATTTTGAATGGAAGGATGTTCGGCCTGTGATCAACGTAGTAAATCATAAAGACTTCCTTAATGTGATTAATGAACTACTTTCAGATTCTAATACAGTCCTTGATGTAGGCTGTGGAGTAGGTGAGACTCTCGAAAAAATTAGTTGTCCAATTAAAATTGGAGTCGATGCGCATCGGCCCTACCTCGAGAATGCTAGGGCGAGTGAAAAGTTTATAAAGTTAAATTTTAGGGCAGAGCGGCTTAGAGAATTATTTTTGCCTAAGTCAATAGATAGCGTAACTATGATTGATGTTATTGAACATTTTGAGAAAGAGGATGCATTAGATGTCTTGAGTCAAGTGGAAGAAATTGCAACCAAAAGAGTGGTTATCTTTACTCCAAGAGGTTTCTTTCGACAACTTGATATCGACCATTATAATTTAGGAGGAGAAAGCTTCCAAAGGCATCGATCAGGATGGGAGGTTGAAGATTTTGAAAAGCTTGGTTATAACACTGTAATTTTTAGCAAGTTCCATGATCATAGTAATAAGGCTTTTTTAGAGGTCTATGGAAAAAATGCTACACCTGTCGATGCCCTTTTGGCTTGGAAAGATTGTTAAAATACTGGGGTCAAAATTAGAGTTTCGTGTATGAGGAACAGACTTTGGAATATATTGTTTACAGAGACTAATAACAGCTTGAATAATACAAGGGATGAGAGTATTAAGATTGGGCTAACTGATAAAGTAAGGATTCTAACTTATTAGCGGCGTGCCGCCAAGTCCAAGATTGTGCGAACTGTAACCCATTAAGAGCAACACGATTTCGTACTGCTTCCTGAGTTAAAAGATGAGCGAGTACAAGGGTTAGTTGATGAGTATCACTAGGGGGGACGAGAAAACAGTTCTCCCCATTTTTTGTATAGTCACGATTCCCGCCGTTGTCAGTTGTCACTACCGCAGTTCCACAAGCCATCGCCTCTAAGGGAGGCATTGAAAAAGCTTCAAAGTAAGACGTTGAAACAAAAATGTCTGCTTGAGCGTAGAAACGGGCCATATCGCTGTCTGCTTGAGCTTTCACTATCTCATAGGGAAGAGGTGCTTGGTAGTTTGCTCCTTCCGGGGCTACAACCTGTATATCAAACCCTGGAACCAATTGTGATAAACCCCTGCATGCTTCCCAAAAATCTTCCGAGCCTTTCCAAGTGTAGCCATGTTCCCTAGAACGAAGAATGTAAGCAATTGTCAATCTTCCCGTAGAAAGAGACTTTTTTGGACAGGGTGAAAAAACAGAGGTGTCAACCCCTCCAGGAATAACTGTACTGTTTTTCCCAGTTTCTTGGAGAATTATTTGGCGATGCCATTCTGATATGGAGATTATCGGAGCATTGATATGGTAAGAAGCTAACGCTTTTTCCTTTTCGGCAACCCATAAGGGTTCATAACCTAGGCTAAGTCGTACGACGCGGCCTTTTTTTGATTCCCAGGCTGGAAAAACAGTGGGATAAAAATTTGGAAGCAGAAAATCGGCTGAAGGAATTGTAGAGGGAGTAAGCTCCTTAACTCTTGTAACCTGTGCTCTCAACGGCCAAGCAACCGCAGCCTTTTCTGGAAGTACAATCTCAACGTTGTGCCCTTTATCCATCATTTCATTGGCTAACTGATAAATAAAGCGTGTCCCCCCTGTTTCCAAACTTATAACGGGAAAAACTATTTTCATATTTTGTCCTCCAAAAAGTTATTGTCTTTTCAGTCTATGTCATTTCGAGCTGCAAGGTTGCAAGATATATGTAAAAATCCATTATTGATTGAATTATTTCTAGTAGATATATGCTTATGTTTGTGTCAACAAGGAGTGGACTGCCATAACCTATAGTGATGATATTGGGGGAGGATGGTTCCTATAATGAAAATCTGTGTCGTGGGGTTAGGGAATATTGGGTTTAATTTGTTCGCTTATCTGGACCAGAAATTTGCTGGAGAGGTCATTGGAGTAGATGTGAATGAAAGCCGAGTAAAAGAGCTGCGACGTCAGGGATATAGAGTAACTACGGATTATAGGGCGTTAACAGGCATAGATGTATGGTTAATGGCACCTTCTACGGGTGATCAGGGTCAAAATTTGTTTTCAGCTCTAGAGCATATGATAATCCGCCCAGGCTCTTTAATCTCTATTGAATCCACTTTGCCTCCTGGAACTATGGTGCGAATTCGGGAGTTTTTAGAAAAAAAGGGATTTGAATTAGGATCAGATCTTTTCTTAATTCATGTTCCTCACAGAGTAATGTTTGGTGTAGATAAAACCGTTTGTGATACACCAAGAGTAATGGGGGCCTTTACAGAAGAATGTCTGGAAAGGGGGCGTGAGTTTTATAAACCTTTGGTACCCCTTCTGGTAGAGGTTTCAGATGTTAAAGTGGCTGAGTTATCCAAAGTTGTTGAAAATGTAAAACGATATGTGGATGTTGCCTTTGCCCAGGAAATTTATGGGTTTTGCGTTACAAATGACCTGAGTTATGAGGAATTGAGGAAAGCTGTTAATAGTAAAAATAATGTTGAACTTCTGGCTACTGATTGGGGAATTGGAGGAGAGTGTCTTCCTAAAGATATGAGTTTTTTAAGAACGGTTTGTTCCTCGGCTTTGTTAGAGGGTGCTGAGATTGCGGATCAAAACTATAGAGATCGAATCCAAGCACAGGTTGGCCAAGGCAGAGAAGTCTGGCTCAAGGGCATAAGCTATAAAACAGGAGTTAAGGATCTCAAGCACAGCAGAGGAGTTGATTTAGTTAGCGCTTTAGAGGCAGCCGGAAAAACTGTAAAAGTTGAAGATCCCTTATTTTCTCCTGATGAGCTACGTGAAGCCGGTTTTAATCCAATCAATCAGCAAGAAGATAATTCTCAAAACATCCAAGAGGATAAAGCTAGAGTAACATTAGATCGTCATAAGGCCTTAGAACCTAAGTGACTAAACTCACTTCAGGAAGTTAGCATTGACCGCTGAGGAAAGTATGAGATTTTCTTCGCATTTCGATTCTTATGATAGAAATAAGTGTAAAAAGGAGCAATATGATGGCAAAGATTTTGGTAACAGGCAGCAGGGGCACCTTAGGAACACGATTAGTAGAGGTACTCAAATATAGAGGACACGATGTTTGGGAAGTCGATTTACAGCATTATCTTGGAGATAAGTATATTAGAGCGGATATCTCTGAGTATCGTCAGTTAGAGAGGGTTTTTGAGCAGGACTATGATTATGTTTTCCATCTTGCAGCTGAGTTTGGGCGCATTAATGGAGAGCACTATTATGACACTCTCTGGAAAACAAATGTAATCGGCACAAGGAATATTTTGGAGTGGCAATTAAAGAAAGGTTTCAAGCTAGTTTTTACAAGCTCTTCTGAAATCTATGGGGAAGCAATAGAGCCTTTGTTAACAGAAGATTTGCCTCTGAAAAAGACGATTATTCAGCATAATGATTATGCGCTGACTAAGTGGGCAAACGAAGTGCAAGTGATTAACTTTGAAAAAAAATACGAGTCTCCTATCGTCAGACTGCGGTTATTTAATGCTTATGGTCCCGGAGAATACTATCATTCCTATAGAAGCGTTGTTTGCCTCTTCATTTATCGGGCATTACAGGGAATCCCATATGAAGTTTTTGAAGGGTACTACCGTGTGTTTATGTATGTTGATGATTTAATACCAACTATAGCCAACGTCGCCCATAATTTTAAACCGGGTGAAGTTTATAACATCGGGGGAACGGAATATCGTAGTGTCAAAGATTTAAGCGACTTGGTGCTTAAATATACAGATGGTAATCAAAAATTAGTTAAGTATCTCCCTGAAGATAAGCACAATACGGTTAGTAAGCGACCAGATATTAGTAAGGCGAAAGCGGATTTGGCACACAACCCCAAAATGTTGCTGGAAGAAGGATTGCCTAAGACGGTAGAGTGGATGAAAAAGATTTACCTGACGGAGAAGAGGCTCTAGATCTTTTATAGAATGGTTTAGTTTACTTCAATGAAGCAAGATCTTATCTTCATTGAAGTAAACTACTAGATTAAGGAGGAAAAGTTATGCTAACCCCTAAAGTTAGTGTGGTGATCCCTACGTATAATCACTCTCGGTACCTTCCTTATGCTCTGGAAAGTGTCATTAATCAAAGTTATCCGAATCTTGAGGTAATAGTTATTGATGATGGTTCAACTGATGGAACAGCAGAAGTAATAAAGCCCTATTACTCTAAGATTAACTATATTTACAAAGAGAATGGAGGTACACCCAGTGCTCTAAATCTCGGCTTATCGAGGGCAACGGGTAAGTATATATGTTGGCTAAGTGCTGACGATGCCTTTATTGAAGACAAAGTCTCAAAACAAGTTGGATTGATGGAAAGTGATCCTAGCTTGGGTTTTAGTTACACAAGCTTTATAGTAATCGACGCAGGCGGAAAAAAACAATATGAGGTTAACTCACCATTTTATCCCAACAAACAGGAAATGGTGACTAAGCTTATGGAGGGTTGCTTTATAAACGGATCCGCTGTAATGATGAGCACTCAGGCATTAAAGACTGTAGGACATTTCGATGTAGGTCTGCCTCAAGCCCATGATTACGACTTATGGTATCGATTCCTTAGGCATTACTCATGTGGTTTTCTTCCAGATCATTTGCTGGCATATCGCTGGCATGGTGAAAATATGAGTAAAAATCCTATTGAAGAATGTTCTGTAATTGTTCAAGAGAGGGCAAAAAAGTTGTTTCCTGAATGGCTAAATTAATTCTGTGAGGAGGCATATAATGGCTTCGCTAACAACCGGATTGATAGAAAATACTAGAGTTTCCAATATAAAACCCTGTTCAACGATTTCGGTTACAGTAACAAATAAAGAGTCGATAGCCAATACTATTAGAGTAAATGGATATTATTGGACTGGAGAAGTAAAAAAAGAGTACGTTTTGGATTTGTTGAATTTGGCTCCCGGAGAGGTAGTTATTCAAAACTATTATGCTCTATTTGAGGCTTTTGAATTCCACTTCATCTCTAGTTTAGATGACGTTGAAATCACGGTTTTAGGTAAGAATGATGCCGGAAGGTCGACCATGAAATATAATATCCTCCCGGTACAACTTTTTTCGCTTGATAATGGAATGAGGGTAGAAGTACCTAAAACGGCTATTCCCTCCGCTCTTAACAGAGTCTATCTTTTGGATCCCAGTAGTAGAAGAATATCTGTGATTGATGGAAACACTCAGACTTTAATAGGAAGTATAATAGTGGGTTCAGGACCTTTAGGGTTAGGGATAAATTCCGTAACAAATCGAATTTATGTTGCAAACTTTGCCAGTGACAGTGTCTCAGCCATTGACGGAGAAATTAACCAGATAATAACCGAGATTACTGTAGGTTCAAATCCCATGGGGGTGGGGGTTAATCCCCAGACCAACAGAATATATGTAACAAATTGGGGGAGTCATAGTGTCTCAGTTATTGATGGATTAACTCATACTGTTATAACAACTGTGAGGGTAGAAGCCTTCCCAGAAGGAGTAATTGTTAATCAAACAGCTAATTTGATTTATATTACTAATCATGGCAGTAACAATGTTACGGTTTTAGACGGAAGTACAAATACTATCAAAACGATGGTAGATCTAGAGAGTAGATAAAAATCTATGAAGGAGCAAGTATATGCTCCTTCTGATTTAAATTTACTGATCACGAAAGGGAATATGCAAATGAAAATTATGACGACCTTGGGTACGCGCCCGGAAATCATTCGCTTAAGCCGGATTATTCCTCTCTTAGATAAAGTATGTGATCATATTTTTGTGCATACTGGTCAGAACTATGACCAAAGATTAAATGATATTTTTTTTAGGGATCTCGAATTGCGGTCTCCCAATTTTATATTGAATTGTCAGGCTTCAACCACAATGGGCCAAATTGGTGAAATACTTTATAAGTGTGAACAAGTAATGATCAAAGAAAGACCTGACCGGTTGCTCATTTTAGGGGATACTAACAGTGCTTTAGCGGCTATGGCAGCTAAAAGGCTGAGTATCCCGGTTTACCATATGGAGGCGGGTAATCGCTGTTATGATGATCGAGTGCCGGAAGAAATTAACCGTAGAGTCATTGATCATTGTAGTGATATTCTAATGCCCTACACAGAACGTAGTCGAGCTAATCTTTTGAAGGAAGGAATTGACGGAAATCGTATATTTGTTACCGGAAATCCTATTAAGGAAGTCTTGAGTTATTATGCTGATAAGATCAGACAAAGCCAAATTCTCGAAACTTTAGGAGTAAGTTCTAAAAGTTATTTTCTAGTAACCTTACACCGAGCTGAAAACGTAGATGATGAGGTGCGTTTTAGCAAATTTATAGCCTCATTTCATAAATTATATAAAGACTACAAAATCCCTCTTATTTGTAGTCTTCATCCTCGAACCCGCTCTCAATTGCAAAAGCAAAGTAAGATTCTAGAAGGGGGAGGAATTAAGATTGTAGAACCATTAGGGTTATTCGATTTTGTTTGTTTAGAGCAAAATGCTTTCTGTGTTCTAAGTGATAGTGGGACGGTTCAGGAGGAGTGTAGTCTATTTAAAGTAGCTAATGTAACCCTAAGAGATGTGACAGAACGTCCTGAAACCGTGGAATCGGGAAGCAATATCCTTTCCGGTTGTAAACTGGAAAACATTTTAAGAGCTGTAGAAATTGCAATAAGTATGGGTTGCGATTGGGAAGCTCCGGTTGAATACCTGGAACATAATGTTAGTAGGAAAGTGCTCAAGATCTTGCTAGGATATTAGAAAACACTATAATTTATTGACTTAAATGAAATGAGCTGTTTTTCATGAACTTGGTTTATGATGATCAGCTTTTTTGTGCTTGTTGAAGTTATTTTTATTAAAATGGAGATTGCCTTATAAAAAACCAAGAAAAATAAAGGTTTATGAAATATACTCGCAGAATTAGAGGAATTTTGACAAAGAACATCGAAAGTTCTATTTTAACCGTTTCTATGTTGTCATTACTGCATCAAATATGGAGGTGCATAAAGATGAAGTTTGATTACCGAGGTATGATCAACGAAACAATGGATACTTTACGAACGCTATTTAATATCATTGAAGACTACGTGTTCATTGTTAATGAGTCTGGATCAATTATTGAGGTCAATGAATCAGCAAGGGAAAAGTTAGGGTATTCCAGAAAAGAGTTGCTAGGGGCAAACATACTGCATCTTTATCCCCCTGAACGACATGAAGAGGCTTTTAAATCTGTGCAAAAGATGCTTGAAGGCCAGTTATACAAGAACACGATTCCTCTTTTTTCAAAGGAGGGTAAATATATTTATGTAGAAACTCGTGTGTTTATTGGCAAATGGCTAGGTAAAAATGTAGCTTTTGGAATAAGTAAAGATATCTCAAAATTTAAAAATCAGCAGCGTTTTTTTCAATCTATGATTGATGCAATCCCTGATTTAGTTTTTTTCAAAGACAATAATAGATCTTATTTGGGGTGCAATAATGCTTTTGCCAGCAAATTTATCGGCTTAAGGAAAGAAGATGTCATAAGCAAGAAGGATAGAGATCTACTTGAAGATGACAGTATGGTTGATTTTATTAAGCAAAAAGATATTGAAGTGTTAGAATCAGAAAAATCGAGCGTGTATGAACAGAGAATAGCTTTGACAAATGGCAATAGCGCAGATGTCGAAACTGTCAAAACACCATTTTATGATGAAAACGGCAATGTAGCAGGGCTAATAGGGATTGCTCGTGATATCTCAGAACGAAAACTCGCCGAAAAGCAATTACAGGTTCAAACAGATTATGCAGAAATGCTGCTGAATACAGTTCCGAGTGCTGTCTTTTCAGTTGATAATAATAAGAAGATTTTAAGCTGGAATAAATGGGCGGAGTATTTAACTGGTTACTCCACGGAAGAAGCTGTCGGAAAAAACTGCTCCTTGTTTTCCGAGGATCCTTGTAAAGAGCAATGCGGACTTAAATTAAATGAAGCTTCTCAACCAATGATTGGAAAAGTATGTACTATTATTAATAAGGATGGAAATAGAAGATATATATCTAAAAATGTAGCTGTTATTAGAAATAAGATGGGTGAAGTCACTGGCGGAATTGAGTGTTTTGATGATATTACAGAGAGGATAAAAATTGAGGAACAACTTCGAGAAAGCGAAGAGAGATATTCTGCCATTGTGAACTGTGCCCCCGAAATAGTAGTAATATTTAAAGTTGGGATAATTGTCTTTGTTAATGATTCGGGCTTAAGAGCTTCTGGATACACAAAAGACGAAGTTATAGGTCAGAGCGTTCAAAAATTTGTTTCTAAAAAGTCAAATGAACTTATTTTAGAAAATATGAAAAGAAGGTTGATAGGAGACACTATCGGAGATTTTGAGATAGAATTCATTAAGAAAACAGGAGAGTTATCGAATTTAATTGTCAAGACTTCTCCAATAACCTATGAAAACGAATTTGCCGTGCTTGCAGTATTGGTTGATATTACGGAGAGAAAACGTGCTGAAGAGGAATTAAATAAAAAAGAAAAGATACTATCCGCTGTTGCCATGTCAATTAAAGAGTTTTTAGATTGCAGTGACTATTTAGTAGCAGTGACGAATTCCTTTGAATTGCTTGGAACAGCGACTCAGGCCGATAGAATTTATCTGTTTCAAAACTCGACGGATGTGGCTGGAAATCGGTATACTAATCAAAAAGTTGAATGGAATTCAGGTACATGTGAATCTCAGATAACTAATTCCGACTTACAGGAAATTCCTTTTCCTAAAATATATAGTTTTATTGAACCACTGATTAGAGGAGAAGCTTATTTTGGAATTGTAAAAGAGCTTAAAGATGACAGAACCCGGGAAATCCTTACGAGTCAAAATATTTTATCCATTGCGGTAATTCCTGTCTTTGTTAGGGGAGATTTCTGGGGATTTGTAGGTCTTGATGATTGTACTTATGAAAGAAAGTGGTCAGAGGCAGAGTTTTCTGTTTTAAGAGCCTTTGCTAATTCTTTGGAGAGAGCAATCGAGCGAAGTTTGATCAATGAGGAATTAGAAAAGTCAAAAAAAACCGCAGAGACCGCCAGTATTTTGAAAGGTCAATTTCTCGCAAATATGTCGCATGAGATAAGAACCCCTATGAATGGAATTGTTGGCTTTGTTGAACTGCTATGTAGAACAGATTTGACAAGAGAACAAAGGGGATTTCTAGGGCAAATAAAGTCAGCTTCTAATGCGCTCCTGCTGCTTATCAACGATATCTTAGATTATTCAAAAATTGAAGCAGATAAACTGGAGCTTGAGAATATCCTGTTTGATATGCATGCCCTTGTAAATGATTCAATAAACCTTTTTGTCCCTAAAGCTAACCGTAAGGGCATCCGAATTAATCTGTTCATTGAGGGAAATGTTCCCAAATGGTTAAACGGGGATCCTAATAGGTTAAGGCAGGTTCTCAATAATATTGTAGGTAATGCCCTTAAATTTACGGAAGCAGGAGAAGTTGATTTAAAGCTTTTCCTTAGGGAAGAAAGGGAAAAAAGTGTAAAGATCCAACTTCAAATCAGTGATACAGGAATAGGCATAAGCAAAGAAGTGTTGCCAAGGTTGTTTACTGTTTTCTCTCAAGCGGATACCTCAACAACAAGGAAGTATGGAGGCACCGGTCTGGGGCTGGCCATTTCTCAACGGATTATTAAACTGATGCATGGTCAAATAAGTGTAAATAGTGTCTTAGGTAAAGGATCTACATTTTTGATTGAATTAGAATTAAATAAGCACAATGCTAACACAAACCTTAATCAGGAGAATATACAGATTCTAAGCAGAGACTTACTTACAACTGACTATGGTGCTCAGAAGGAGTTAAGTGATGAATTTTCAAATGTGGAAAAAGAAGAAAAAGGTCTGCCAAATAAGGCAATAAGAAATAAAGAATTAACGATCTTACTGGTGGAAGACACTTTAGCGAATCAAAAGCTAGCAATTGTTATGTTGGGACAATTAGGATATAAGACTGAGTTAGCTGGGAATGGGCATAAAGCTGTGGAAATGTGTAAGATAACAAAATACGATATTATTTTGATGGATTGTCAAATGCCAATAATGGATGGGTATGTAGCATCAAGCAGGATTAAGAATGAAGGATTGAACAAAGATACTGTAGTTATTGCCATGACTGCTCATGCTATGGAAGGGGATCGTGATAAATGCCTTAAAGCAGGAATGGATGACTACATCAGCAAACCAATTTTAATGAATGACCTTGATAAAATGATCCAAAAGTGGTTAAAAAAATAGTGCAGTTAGCATAAATATTGTGCTTTTTGTGGTTTTAGTTAAAAGATTTAAAAAGGGAGAACGTAAATGAGTCAGAGAATAGTGGATATAATTGGCTTTAAAGAGGATTTAGGACTAGATTATGACACTCTGAAAGATCTTTATAAGGTTTTTGCTGAAGAATTGATACAGGAGAGAGAAAAGGTTAATAGCCACTTAATCTTACACGAAGTTGAAATTATTAGAAAATCCGTACACAATATCAAAGGTATTGCCAGTAGTTACAGGGCTATATTAGTATTTGAAAGTGCGAGGGATTTAGATGTTAAGCTAAAGCTTCAAGACTTCGAAGAATTAAACAGCTTTGTTGCAGATCTAAATAAGAGAATTGACGAGGCAGTCAAAGAACTTAAAATTTATTTTGGGGAAAAACAGATCTTAAGTTAAGACCATTATAAATGTACAAATTTCATAAAGTTTTCTTAAAGAAATAATTACTAAAAAGCTAATTAAAACAACCCAAAAACGGTTGATTTAATTAGCTTTTTAACATATTACTTTTAAAGTTGCACAAAAGTATTTATGCCTTAAGCATAAGAATTTGGTGACCTTTGGTACTGCAGCGGTGCGTTAGGAACCGTTAAACTATTTATAAAGACTTAACGAATTCTTAGGAAGAGGATTGATTTATATGTCACGGTTGGAAGCCGATGTAGAAATAGACATTAATACAAAAGATGAGGTAGGAACCTTAGCAACCGCCATTGCGAAAATGACAGATAACCTGAACGAAGTCATGACTTATATCAGTTCAGCTTCGGAACAAGTTGCTGTAGGCTCCAAACAACTATCCGATTCTAGTATTGCACTCTCCCAAGGGGCCACTGAGCAAGCCAGTTCAATAGAAGAGTTGAACCTAGCCGCAAGATCAGCAAATGCTGCAAAAGAAACCACCGCAATGATAGAGGGATCTATTAACAAGACCGAGGGTGGTACAAAGATTGCCAATGAGACAGCAGAAGCCCTCAATCAGATTGTTACTAGTATTGCGAGCGTTGCTGAGTTAGTCAGAAATATCGCAGTGGCCTCTAATGAACAGGCATCCGGTATCACACAAATAAATCAAGGAATTATGCAAGTGTCAACTGTAGTGCAAACTAACTCTGCCACATCAGAGGAAAGTGCAGCAGCTAGTGAAGAGCTTGCTAGTCAAGCAGAACTGCTAAAACAACAGCTTTCGAGGTTTAAATTAAGAAAATCTCAATGTTCAAGAGAAACCTGTAGAGGAATGGAGGATTTAAATCCTGATGTTCTCCAGATGCTTGAACGTTTAAGCAATAAACAGCCAGTCCACATGAATTTGCAAAAAGAGGCAGCGGCAACTAAATCACAAAAGATAGCTTTAAGTGATAACGAGTTTGGTAAATACTAAATTATGAAAAAACCACATATCCAACTTAAAAATACAAAGAACTACCCCGACTTAAAAACAAGTAAGAGTTTCTAAGCCCGGGATAATGTGAAATGTAAACACAACATATAATAAAGAACCTCTGAGAGGTTCTTTATTATATGTTACTGTTGTAAGAATTCTTGTACATATAGGTTGCCATAAGCTGATCCGTAAGCAATTCCGACTCCTACATGTGTGAAGCGAGGGTCTAGGATGTTGGCTCGATGGCCAGGGCTTTGCATAAGGGCAGCCATTGAAGCTGGGACCGATTTGTTTCCAGAAATGTTTTCTCCTGCCCAGCGTACTGTAATACCCGCCTGTTGCATCATGGCCCAAGGACTCCCATAGGTTGGAGATGTATGGCTAAAGTAGTTGTTAACTTTCATATCGTTGGCCTTGGCTCTTCCCACTGCTGTTAGACGTAGGTCAGCAACAACTGGATTTAAGCCGGCAGCAGCACGTTCTTGATTGATCATGTCCACCATGAGTTGTTCATCCGCTGTTAAAGCTGATACAGGAGGAATTGAGTTGTTCGTTTGGTTAGTTGGAGTGGGTGCAGGTGCCGGAGTGGGAGTTGGGGTAGGAGTAACTGGAACAGTGTTTTGAGTGTAATTCTTTAAGGAAACAACATTTCCTTGGGTAGTGGGTGATGCTCCAACATAAACATTTGTCGGAGTCGAAACTGTTGGCTGGCTTCCTTGTACTGGAGTAGGGGCTGGAGTTGGAGTTAAAGGAGTAGAAGCCGGAGCGGGAGTAGTGACGGGAGAAGAAGGTCCAAGGCTGATAACCGAACCGGATAATTGACGAGGAGCACCAATTAACAAGGCAGCTTGAACCGGTAACGCAACAGTGGACATTAGAGCAGTCAGTTGAATTCCCAGCAAAATCTTTATGTAACTTTTCACGATCCTTTGTCCTCCTAACTTTATTTAAGGCTTGTCTTAAGACAACTGCAGTATAACATGAGAGGTTGTCTCTTGGAACTGGTATTTTATAGCAATACTATTTCGCAATATTCATAAGAAATTTCCCTCTAACCCTAAAAAGCGCTATAATAATAAAACAGATGTAAATTAGTAGTTGAAAGATTCTTTACATAGAAAATAAGAGAAGGGATGAAGCAATAAATATGAACAAAGAGATGCTGCTGATCTTTGCCCATCCTGACGACGAATCCTTTGCCTTAGGTGGAACCATTGCTAAATACGCTGAACAAGGAGTTAAAATTACTCTTGTTGTTGCTACTAGAGGAGAAGCTGGTAAAGCAGCTGGGCTATGCAAGCAGGAAGAACTTGGGTTATTTCGAGAGCAGGAACTTAGCCGTGCTGCGAAAGTTCTGGGGATTACAGAAGTCATCTTTTTGGACTATAAAGATAAAGAAGTTCCGATTTCCCCGTCTCTTGAAATAGTTGAGAAGCTTGTTCGAATTATCCGTAAAGTTCAGCCTCAAGTAATAATTACCTTTGGTGCTGACGGTTCATCAGGACACCGTGATCACAGAGCAATCCATCATTTTACCAAGGCCGCTATTAAATTGGCTAAAGAATTTATTGAACCGGAGTGGGGAGATCCGTATATTTTGCCACGCTTATGCTATGTTAAGGCCGGATGGAGGCTTGCCGATAATGTATTAAAGGGACTTGACTATATTATTGAAATTAAGCCGTGGGCTGAAAAGAAAAAGAGAGCAATTGAAGAACACAAAACTCAATTGTTTTCACAGCAGAAGTTTGAGGCTTTAGATCAAAAAATCAAAGAAGATTATTATAGTCGAGAGTATTTCCAATGTGATTTTGAGTTAAGTGCTTTCCCTGGACGAGGTAAGGACATCTTTGCAGATATGGAGAGGGTGGGTTCTTAGTGAGAGCAAAGGTAGTGCTGAAATTTTGCCCAGACTACACAGCAGATGTAGAGAAGAGTTTAAGGGAAGGACTCTTGGAATGGGGTGGGATGTCCACTTTTGTAAAACCTGGACAAAAGGTTTTGCTCAAAGTTAATCTGCTTATGAAAAAGCGACCTGAGGAAGCAGTAACTACTCATCCCAGTGTCGTCGAAGCTGTGGTACGCCTTGTTCAGGAGGCTGGGGGGATAGCCATTATCGGGGATAGTCCCGGTGGACCCTATACAGTGAATGCCCTTCAAGCCATCTACTCAAAGTCAGGGTTGCGTGAAGTTGCAGAGCGTACAGGAGCAATTTTGAACGAGGATGTCGGACAAACAACAATTCAATATCCGGAAGGAAAAATCGTAAAAAGCTTAACCGTAACAAACTGCGTCTTAAATGCTGATGTGGTAATCCCTATCTCAAAGCTGAAGACACATGGCATGATGACCTTTACAGGTGGGGTTAAAATTTTATTTGGGGTTATACCGGGTCTTTTAAAAGCGGAATATCATTTAAAAATGTTTAAAATCTCCGATTTTGCCGACCTTTTAGTAGATATTGCTTCTTGGGTAAATCCGTCTCTTAATATTATGGATGGTATTGTCGGCATGGAAGGGGATGGCCCTTCAGCGGGCAACCCACGGAATGTTGGAGCGCTTCTTATGAGTACAGATCCTTATGCCTTAGATACTGTAGCGGCAGATTTGATAGGCTTAAAGCCCGAAAAGGTTCCTACTCTGATGGCAGCACGTGAGCGAGGTTTTATTAGCAGGCTCAATGAACTGGATTTAGCAGGTGATCCACGATCACTTTGGAGAATAGAGAATTTCAAAATTCCTAAAGCAGTATCCACGAATTTTTTGGATATGTTTCCTATGCCTCAGGGTGTAAAGGATTTTGTAATGAATCGTTTGAGACCGTTGCCAATGTTTGAACATGATAAGTGTGTGGGATGCAGAGACTGTCTTAATAACTGCCCTCCGAAAGCATTGACTATGAATGAAAGTCAGCGACCAATTGTCGACTTGCAAGCTTGTATTCGCTGTTTTTGCTGTCAGGAACTTTGTCCACATCATGCAGTAAAGCTCTATAAACCTTGGTTGGGAAGAAAACTGATTAAGTAATTGCTAATAGAAACTTAATATACAGATAATCTAAACATGAGAGTCTTTTATTGAATTATATGGCATGTCTTTTGGTGGAGGGTGTTACTAAATGGCGGAAAGTGCACTAGTTATTGATGTAGGATCAGGCACTCAGGATATTTTGCTCTATCAATCAGAGAGAAATCTAGAAAACTGTCCGAAGTTTATAGTTCCCAGTCGAACCCAGATTGTCGCGGCCCAGATTCGAGAGGCTACGTCTAAAAGAGAGCAAATTTTTTTACATGGGCATTTAATGGGCGGAGGGGCAAGTTCTGCTGCGCTAAAAAAACATATCGCAGCAGGTCTTAAAGTTTACGCCACTGCTGAGGCGGCGGTTACATTTAACGACAATTTGGCGATTGTAGAAGGCATGGGAATCCTGATTTGCGATAAACCTCCGGAACCGGTAACTTCTATCTGGATGGGAGATGTAGATACAGGTTCTCTGCGGCAAGCACTCGAAGCATTTGGCCTGGGTTATCCAACAAGAGCGGCAGTAGCAGTCCAAGATCATGGTTTTAGTGTTACGGAGAGCAATAGGACGCTTAGATTTCGCCTTTGGGAAGAATTTGTCCTTCAGGGGGGAGATTTAAAAAAACTAGTCTTCACAGAGACTATTCCAAAAGTCTATACGAGAATGCGTGCCCTTCGAGCCATTATTCCGAATGCAGTCGTGACTGATACTGGAACAGCAGCACTCTTGGGAATCATGGCAGATCAGTATGTAAAGCCTTACTTAAATCAGGGAATTTTGGCTATTAATATTGGGAATTCTCATGTCCTTGCTGCCGCAATACGCGGTGAACGGGTTTATGGAGTATTTGAGCAGCATACTAGTATGCTTGATACCGAATCTTTGGCGCATTATATCAAACGATTTCAATTGGCTGAATTGACCAATGACGAAATCTACTCAAACGGAGGACATGGAGCGGCTCTTCATCCGGATATGGGCTCCGGCTGGGATTTTGTTGTTGTTACCGGCCCGAGAAGAAGTATGGCAAAACCAATGAACTGGTATGAAGCGGCACCTTATGGGGATATGATGTTAACAGGATGTTTTGGCATACTGGCAGGAATGGGAATCATTAAGTAAAAAAAGTTTAATTAAGGCAAGGACTTTTTACATAAATGGAGAATTTAAACAAGGGAGATATTACTCTCTTACAGATTTGAATGCATAAAGAAACGGGGGGGGACCATGGCCGAGTTTTTATCACAATTTCGTAATTTTGGACCGCGGAGCGCTATTGATATTATCGTGGTGGCAGTGGTCTTCTACCAGTTTTATATGCTCATTAAACGTACTCGTGCTGTTCAGTTAGTCAAAGGAGTAATGGTTCTTTTAGCAGTCTCTTTGCTAGCAAAATATTTTCAATTAACGAGTATTAGTTGGTTATTAAATAAGCTCTTGGAAGTGTTTTTCATAGCGATACCTGTTGTCTTTCAGCCTGAACTTAGAAAGGCTTTAGAACAATTAGGCCGAGGGCGGTTTTTTACTCGTCATCCTTCTACCCCCGGAGTAGATACATTAGAACAAGTCGCGGAAGAATTAGTGCGTTGTACACAAGTCCTTTCTAAGAATCGGATTGGGGCTTTGATTGTGATTGAACGTCAAACAGGAGTTCAAGATTTTGTAGAGACTGGAATCAAAATTGATGGAGTGGTATCGTCTGAGTTTTTAGTCAATATTTTTATTCCAAATACACCACTTCATGATGGGGCGGTAATTATTCGACGCGATCGAGTGGCGGCTGCTGGTTGCTTTCTTCCTTTGTCTGTAAATCCCGCTATTAATAAGGAATTGGGAACACGGCACAGAGCTGCTTTAGGATTAACAGAGATTACTGATTCTTTAGCCCTCGTTGTTTCTGAGGAAACGGGAGCGATATCTATTGGTATAGATGGTGCACTGACTCGGTTTACCGATGAAAAATCTTTACGAGAATTATTGCTAAGGGAACTTGATGTTAAGAGTATTCCCTCATCGGTTATTCCGTTTTGGAGGTGGTAGTGATGTTAGAGCTGTTGCGGAGAAACCTTGGTGTTAAGGTAGTTTCGTTTTTGTTTGCGATTCTCTTTTGGTTATATGTGCTGAATCAAGGAACGACGGATAAGCTGATTCCTGAACAAACACTGACAATTCCCCTCGTGGTCAGTGGATTAGATCAAAAAATGGTTGTAATGACTCAGCTCCCTTTAGTCCGTGTCCGTTTACAAGGAATAAATCCCAGTGCCAACATTAAAGATATCTATGCAGTGGTAGATCTTTCTTCCGGTATGCCGGGAGAAAGTACCTATGGCATTAAAGTAAATATCCCAACAGGGACTAATGTTGTAGATTATCAACCCAGCACTATTAAGTTAACTCTAGATACAGTTGAGGAAAAGATGGTTCCGGTGCAAGCAGTTGTCTCGGGGAGCCCGGCGAATGATTATCAGGTAGGAAGTCTTATCATTAAACCCTCAGCGGTTAATGTACGAGGTCCCAGCTCTAAGCTAGGCACCTTAGACAAAGTAATAGTTGAAGTTAGTGTAGCAGGAGTTAATGAAACAATTCAGGTTTCCAGACCCGTGAGCTTTCGTGATAAAGAAGGTAAACCGATTTTTGGACCTGACCCAAGCGTAACTATTCTAAGCGCTTATCCAAGCAGCGTAGATGTAATTGCCCCAATCATGGCAAAGGAGCTGTCTTCAAAGATGGTTCCCCTTAAAGTGACAAGTAAAGGGACCCTGGCCGCAGGAATGGAACTTCGCTCACTAGTTCCATCTCCGGGTAGTGTACAGGTTTCCGGGACCCAGCAAGCTTTGAAAGGCTTCGACACACTCAATATTGGGCCAGTGGACATTAGTAATTTAGCGGATAATAAAACATTTCAGATACCTATCGAGCAAGTCGCTCTACCACAGGGAGTTTCCTTGATAGGTGGAACAACCATAAGTGTAACTGCCCAGATTGGGCCCGGGCCTGTCCAAAAAACTATTCCAGGGGTTGCGGTTCAAATTCGAAATGTGGGGAAAGATTTAGAGATAGATCAATCAATAGCCCCTATAGATATTGTAATTGAGGGACTTTCCGACAACTTAAAGAATGTAACAGCAGATCAGATACAACTTTGGGTTGATGCTTCCGGTCAGCCAGTTGGCAGTTATTCGAATATCAATGTTTTCTGGCAGCTTCCTCCGGGAGTGACAATGCCTACTACACCTCAAGTGACCTATAGTCTTAAAGCTCACTTGGATAAAGGAGCAGAGTAAATAAGTGGATTTAGTGTGGTCGAATTTGAGAATCGCTGTAGAAGAGGATATTTTCTTAACGACTATAATGGCTCGTAAAATGAAAGTGTCGGAACAAAGTATCAGTGGTTTGCGTTTTCTGAGGCGTTCTTTAGATGCTCGTAAGAAGCCTCATCTTGCTTTCGTGTATACGCTCCAATTCTCTCTTAATGTGCCGAGACCTGAAGGGAATCGAATTTTAGCTCGGGTTCCCGGACTTAAGGAGGCGCTTATAGAGGTTCCTATTATATGGCCAAAACCCAGCAATACCCTGGTTCATCGTCCGGTAGTAATTGGTGCCGGACCGGCAGGGTATTTTGCTGCATTATCATTAGCGCGAAAGGGATATGCTCCGCTCGTTCTGGAACGGGGTGACTCCGTCGAGGAACGATCCCGTAAGGTTCAGGAATTTTGGGATAAAGGAAAGTTAGATTCTGAGAGTAATGTGCAATTTGGAGAAGGTGGAGCCGGGACTTTCTCGGATGGGAAGCTCACAACTCGCATCCAAGATCGACGGATTTCGGAGGTCTTAGAAACCTTCGTCAAGCATGGAGCTCCCTCAGAAATTCTTTACCTAGCGAAGCCTCACATTGGAACAGACATCCTTAAAGATGTAGTTAAAAGAATTCGACAGGAAATTGTATCTTTGGGCGGAGAGGTTCGTTTTCGCGCTAAAGTAACCGGATTGAAGTCATCCTTAGGCCGTCTAAGTAAGGTAGTTGTCAACGGAGAAGAGGAAATTTCCGCTGAAACAGCTATTCTTGCAATTGGGCATAGTGCTCGGGATGTCTTTAAACTATTAAGCGATATGGATCTTACTCTGGAGAAGAAATCCTTTGCAATTGGCTTGAGAATTGAGCACCCCCAGGCTCTAATAAATCAGTCTCAGTATGGAGTTGAGGAACACCCTCACCTTGGCGCTGCAGATTATCAGCTCACTTACAAGGATGTGAGAACCGGCCGAGGGGCCTATGCCTTTTGCATGTGCCCGGGAGGAAAGGTTGTGGCAGCTGCATCTGAGGAGGATGGAGTTGTCACGAATGGAATGAGCGGTTATGCTCGGGATACAAAGATTGCCAACAGCGCATTAGTCGTAACTGTTGGGGCAGACGATTTTCCGACAGCTAACCCACTGGCAGGTTTAGAATTTCAACGAACCTGGGAACATAAGGCATTTGTTGCCGGTGGATCTGCCTATAGGGCACCTGCCCAAAGAGTTGTTGACTTTTTTGAACGGCGTGTAACGGATAATTTTGATTTGTTACCCACTTATAATCCCGGTATTAAACCGTATAACTTACATGAGGTGCTTCCGGAAGTTGTAGGAGATGTTTTAGAGCGTGCTCTTCGAGATTTCAATGGGAAGATTAAAGGTTTCAGTGGGAAAGAGGCAACTTTGACAGGGATTGAGACAAGAACCAGTTCTCCCATTCGCATCGTCCGAAATACCCAGGGAGAATCCTTAAATCTGGCGGGACTCTATCCGACGGGTGAAGGAGCGGGGTATGCAGGGGGAATTACAAGTGCTGCTGTCGATGGTATTAGAATTGCTGAATTTCTTATGGCGCAATTTGCTCCAATAGAGTAAACTAATGTAGTTGACTTTTATCAAATATGTATAGGGGCGGTTCCGTATGCTATGTGTAAGTATTGGACATATAGCTTATATGACTGCAATACATAGGAATATGTCGACGATGTAAGAGCCTTTTGTTTGGAATGTAAAATCTTGAATTCTAAAATTATATTTGAAAATTAAGAACTTTTTACTAGGAAAACAATACACTAAATAAGAAGGGAGGGAACGATTTGGATCGACTCTTTGGAACTGATGGGGTGCGTGGTGTGGCTAACAGCCAACTGACCCCCAGTCTTGCTTTTCGCCTTGGGCAGGCAGGTGCCTATGTACTTAGCAAGGAGCATCCACATCCCCGAATCATAATTGGCAAAGACACTAGAATCTCAGGAGATATGCTTGAAGCTGCACTTATTGCAGGGATCTGCTCAGTTGGAGCGGATGTCTTGCGGGTTGGGGTACTACCGACTCCTGGAATCGCCCTCTTGACTCGAACTCTTGATGTTAGTGCCGGTGTCGTTATTTCTGCCTCGCATAATCCAGTACAAGATAATGGGATTAAGTTTTTTGATTCAACAGGTTATAAATTGCCCGATGCCATCGAAGATGACATAGAAAGAATTGTTGTCAGTACTGAAAAACCTTGGGAAACCCCAATCGGTGGGGAGATCGGCCGGGTTATCGAAGTACCTGATGCCGAAGCCCGCTATAAGGATTTTCTCAAGAATACTGTAGGACGTTTAGATGGTATTAAAGTCGTTCTAGATTGTGCCAATGGTGCGGCATCCTTTGTTGGCCCAAAAGTATTACAGGAAGTAGGGGTTGAAGTAATCTCTATTTGTAATACACCTGACGGTGTGAATATCAATGCAGGCTGCGGATCGACTCATCCTGAAAAGTTGCAGAAGGCTGTTCTGGAGCACAATGCAGACCTAGGGTTGGCAATGGATGGAGATGCTGATCGTCTTATTGTAGTAGATGAACATGGAACTGTTTTAGACGGAGACTTTATTATGCTTATTTGTGCTTTAGCACAGAAAGGAAAAGGAAAGTTAGCACAAAATGCAGTTGTAGTTACTGTAATGAGCAATTTGGGGTTGCATCTGGCTCTAAAAGAAGCGGGAATCGCGATCTATGAGACAAAAGTCGGGGATCGCTATGTTATGGAAGAATTAATCAGGACAGGGGCTCAGCTTGGGGGAGAGCAATCTGGACATATTATTTTCCTGGACAACAACACCACGGGCGATGGTTTATTAACTGCTCTTCAGCTCTTGGCAGTGATCAAGGAACGGCAACTTCCTTTGTCAAAGCTCGCATCTCAAATGCAACGGCTGCCTCAAGTTTTGCTTAATGCTAAAGTTCAACATAAGGAACGGTTAATGAAGGATGATCGAGTACTTACCAAAGTACAAGAAGCAGAGGATCTACTTAACGGTACAGGCAGAGTATTAGTACGCCCTTCTGGCACAGAGTCTTTAATTCGGGTAATGGTAGAAGGTTCAGACCAACAAAAATTGAAAGAATTAGCCCAAGAAGTAATCGACACTATTCTGCTATGTGATGAATAAAATACCAGTGCATACTTTTTAAATTTTAGCTATAATAGTTTCATGTGTCTTTTGCAGTAGAGTTTACCAGAGCTTTATGAAAAGAGGCACATGAACTAAATCAGATCTGTCAAATAGCCTTAATCAGTGTAAATGGATAAGGCATGTGATTAGCCATTCTTTTTAGTATAGATCTATTCTTGGAAAGAAGGTGATGCTATCGGTTAAAAGTAATCGGGATACTCTGGACGATTGAATCAGGAACGGCAATATCTTAAAGCGCCAGGACCTTTCTATTAATGCTAAGGTCGACGAGGAAGAGGGTTATCGAAGTATTCGGCGGATCCCTCTCGGTGGCTTGTCACCGTAAAGCTTGCTTAAAACCAGAGAGTAATTTTTGGGACAAAGGTAAAGCTGTCAAGACAAGGGGAAAGTGGGTTTAATTTGATCCCCCTTGCTTGTTGTTGCCAAGAATCTGATTAAAGTCGTCCAACTAAGGATGGCTTTATTTTTTTCATCCGGGAACGAGAGATGTAACGTTCTTAATTGTAAGACTATGAGTAATAGGCGGCAGAAAAGGTGCTCGAATTTTACTGATAAGAAAGTTCTAAAGAAAATTGTGTATATTGATACATACTGGAGACGAGTATGGATGTACTATTATTATTTTGAGAGGGGTAACGAATATGTGTGGTATCGTAGGATATATTGGAAAAAGAGTAGCTATTCCTATTTTAGTTGATGGATTAAAGAAATTAGAGTATAGAGGGTATGACTCTGCAGGTGTAGCAGTCCTTGACTGTGAAAAAATTGTGGTTTCAAAAAGCGTTGGAAAGTTAGTTGCTTTAGAAGGAGAACTTGGTCAGGATTATTCTCAAGCTTCTATCGGAATCGGTCACACTCGCTGGGCAACTCATGGTCGACCATCTCAGCTAAATGCGCATCCCCATTGCGATTGTAATCAAGATTTTGTAGTTGTGCATAATGGAATCATTGAAAATTACCTGGAATTAAAAGATAAGCTTATTGAAAAAGGCCATAAATTTGCTTCTGAGACAGATACGGAAGTTTTAGCTCACTTACTGGAGGATTACTTTGAAGGTGACCTTGAAGGAGCAATGAGAAAGGTTCTAAAGACTATTCGGGGTTCCTTTGCGATGGTCGCCTTAAGACGTCAGGAACCCGATAAATTGGTGGCAGCTCGCAAAGATAGTCCAATGGTGGTCGGTCTCGGTGAAGGAGAATTTTTTGTAGCCAGTGACATTACTGCGATTTTGAACTATACTCGTAAAGTTTATATTTTAGATGACGGTGAAATGGTAGTCATTACTGAAGAAGGGGTTAAGGTCACAGACTTTGAAGGGAATCCTCGCACGAAGGAAGTCTATGATGTAAAGTGGGATGCAGTAGCTGCTGAGAAAGGTGGATATGAGCATTTCATGCTCAAAGAGATCCATGAACAACCAAAGGCCCTGAGAGACACGGTGTTAGGCCGTCTGGAAGAGGAGCGAGTCGTCCTCCAAGAAGTAGACTTAACTCTGGATGAACTTGCCCAAATTAATAAGGTATATATCGTTGCCTGCGGTACAGCCTGGCATGCAGGGTTGGTTGGCAAAACCCTGATCGAACGCTGGGCGCGCCTCCCTGTCGAAGTCGATATAGCCTCCGAGTTCCGCTATCGCTCCCCATTAGTTGATGAGCATACTTTAGTTGTGGTAGTCAGCCAGTCGGGGGAAACTGCTGACACCTTAGCAGCTCTGCGTGAAGCAAAAAACCGCGGTGCCCGGGTGGTAGCAGTTACAAATGTAGTCGGCAGTACCGTGTCCCGTGAAGCTCACGATGTAATCTTTACTTGGGCCGGTCCAGAGATTGCAGTAGCCTCAACAAAGGCATACACCACTCAGTTAGAGGGAATGGTTTTACTAGGACTCTATCTCGCTCAAGTCAAAGGGTCATTACCTTCGGGAAAAATAGGAGAGATTATTGAGGCTCTGAAAAAGATTCCGGCTCAAGTTCAAGAGCTGTTAGATCAAGAAGATTTAATTAGAGAATTAGCAAAATCCTTTGCTAAGGTAGAAAACACGTTTTTCATCGGACGCTCTCTAGATTGGGCTGTGGCAATGGAAGGATCACTTAAACTAAAAGAGATTTCTTATATCCACGCGGAAGCCTATGCAGCGGGAGAATTGAAGCATGGCACCTTGGCCTTGATCACTGAGGAAACGCCTGTTATCGCTTTAGCTACTCAACGAGATGTATATGAAAAGACGATTTCTAATGTCAAAGAGGTAAAGGCCCGGGATGCTAAAGTGATCGGACTGACCTATGCAGGTAACACCAGTATGGCGAAGTCGGTGGATCATGTCATCTATATACCCGAGACCTTGGATGAGCTTTCCCCCATGCTTACAGTTATTCCACTGCAACTGCTATCGTACTATGTATCTGTTGCAAGAGGGTGCGATGTCGATAAACCGAGGAATTTGGCGAAGAGCGTTACGGTGGAGTAAGGGAGGGGCCAGTAAAGACTCCAGTGTGGGTTCTCAAATAGTTTGAGACTATGTTCATAAAGTGTGAGACTATAATTAAAAAGTTTGAGACCATTATGAGTTCTAAATGTTTTCTTTTACTAAGTCGGTTAATAAGAGGCTATTACTAGAATAGTGTTCTGTGTAGCCTCTTTGAATTGAGGATGATAAGATGTTTAACACTTTTTGGACATTTTCCAGATGAAGTAGCACTGAATTGGTTTGCGAGGTGTTGTAGATTAATAAAGTCGGTAAATGGTTAATAAAGTCGGTAAACTTTTTGAAAGTCGGTAAAAAGAGAAGGTTAGACTAGCTGATTTAGATTAATAAAGTCGGTAATGTGGCGTGCACAATAAATTGTCACTGATTATACTTTTAGTTGTCACCAATTTATACCGTAATTGTCATCAAATAAAGTCCAAATTGTTGAGAACTAGTGATATGAAGCGGCCACCCGACTGTTTTAGGTAAATTTTAGCAATTATCGAAACATTTATCGGTAAGATACAGTACAACGAAATATATCATTAATTTGGCATGTTTCGTTGTACGCCAGTGGTGGACATAATTGGACCAGTGTGAGTAATAATTACAAAAAGTTGGGAACCGTACAAAAGTCGGGAACTAATTTATAACTGCTTATTTTGTAATGGCTAGAACGTGATTATTTCCATTTCTTAGAATGGAATCCGTCTATTGTGGATATTCGAGAACAGTTTCCTCAACAGGCGAAGATACTCTGTTCATTGCAGAAAATAAAGGAATAAAACATCCGGCTGATCCTGATGGCGGGACTAGGAATTTAGGAATCCCACTGCTTTAGACCGTCTACTTCAGCAGGCACTTACCCAAGTATTAACCCCAATATTTGACCCAGACATTTCCCCATATAGCTATGGGTTTAGACCGGGAAAAAGAGGACATGATTCGGCACGACAAGCACGCGAATACATCCAACAGGGATATAAAGTAGTAGTAGACACCGACTTGGAGAAGTTTTTAGATCGTGTAAACCACGACATATTAATAGCCAGAGTAGCTCGAAAAGAGAAGAACAAACGTATTCTAAAACTTACTCGTTCCTATGTTGAAACAGGTTACAGCAGGACTCACTTTTGGAAGAGTTTGATGAAAACGCTATGGTATTCGGTGGTAGACAAAGTCACGGTCAATGATTCCAATGATATTCAGTTTACTTTTGGGATAGTACGGTGGTTAAAGCATAATAGTTATACTCGACCCACAGGGTGGTAGGTGCCTACTCTGTGGGTTTTTCACGTTAAAATAAGCAACTTATGTCGTATAATAATGGAAAGGAAAGAAGGTCGAAATAGATCGGAGGTGAAACAAATGGCTAAATATACAGATGATGATATAAGAAAACTCCCGAAAATTACTTGCCAAATTACAGAATTATCTGGGAATATCCCCTATGGCTGTGAGCATCGGAATGAGAAATGATCTATTGCCAATCGGATATGCTATTAAAAATGAAGACGGTTACTCCGACAGCTGGAGTTACCATATTATCGATGAGCGGCTGATTGCCTATAAGCATGGGAAGATAACCAATGTTCAGGTTCAAAACATTGAAAAGAACCTCAACACGATCATTTCGCAGTTTGAAGAAATGAAAAAATACCTGCTTTTTATATTAAGCGAAAGCGCAAAACAGAGATAAAAATTATTTGAGTATGCGGTTTCGCTGAATCTAGATTCATAGCGAGAAAAAATAAAGCTAAGCTTATTCTCTTTGGCCAGAAAAATAAGAAAAGAAAGGAGGAATCAATTTGACAGAAGATCAAATCAAAAAAATGTCCAGAGGGCAATTGTATAATGAAATATGGGAGATCTCAGTAGCCGGTGTAGCTAAGAAATATAACGTGCATTACGTCGAATTGCTTAAATTATGTAACGAAGCAGATATTCCATACCCGCCGTCCGGATACTGGACACAACTCAAATTTGGTAAAGCCGTAACAAAAACACCGTTGCCAGAGTCCAGAGTAATTGAAGTTTCGCTGCCAGCTAACTCTACTCCCAAACGCAAAACTGCTGCTGCATCTATTGCTGTTACTGAAGTGAATAAAGCCAAAGTCGAGGAAAACCCGGATTCAAATGAAGCCGTGGAGTATAATGAAACAACTGAAAAGCAGCATAAAGCTGAAGAGGTGGCTACTCCTCCAGATAATCGGACTACTTATCGGACGGTGGATAAAAAGCAAAACATTTATAACCGGGAAAAACTTTATGAAGAGGTGTGGGCAAAACCGGTTGTTGATGTTGCTGCTCAATATGCCGTGTCAGACGTGGCTATACATAAAATCTGTAAAACACTTAATATACCTGTTCCACCCCGGGGTTACTGGTCAAAGATTCGCGCAGGGGCAAAACCCAAAAAGACCCCGCTCCCAAAAACAAAAGGAGTTACTGAGATAATAGGGGCAAGGACTTTTGAAGGCGTAAAGGTCAGTAATGCAACTGGGCAACCGCTTGTATTTTTAGCTGAAGGCGAGAAACAACAAGTACATCTTGCTGCACGACAAGTTAAGGTATCGCCTGAAAATGCACAATTACATAAAAAGATAGTTGCCTATAGGTCTGTGGTCAAAGAATGGAATAAAAAAAACATGAGGCCTGAGGGTACACAAAAAGGCTTCAGTAACTATAGCTATTCCAATCGTCCACCATTTCTAGCCGGTGTTATCTCAGATGAAACCCTTTCAAGGGTTTATCGGATACTTGATGCGATATATCGTCAAGTTGAAAGTTTAGGCGGTTCAGTCAATAATGATCTTTCCCTTCAGGTTAGAAGTGAACAAGTCTATCTTGAAGTGTTTGAGGCGCAAGATGAAGTCAAGCATCAAATCACACGGCAAGAAGCAAAGGAAATACTTATCTATGAAGATGCAGAGCGCCATCACACATGGGCTAGTAAACCCAATATTCGTAAGTATGACTATGTTTTCAATGGAAAACTTAGAATCTGTATTCGTAAGGGCAGATATTTTAGAGATACAGATACGGTTAATATTGAAACCAGGCTCGGCGATATACTAATCGAACTCTATGAAGAATCTGAAGTGGTTCGCCTTGACCGAGAAGCACGTGAGGAAGCCAAACGTAAACAAGAGGAAGAGGAAAGGCTGCGCCAAGAACGCCGCAAACGCTTCAATGAAGAAGTTGACCGGACAATTGCGTTGACCAATATGGCACAGGATTATGACACTGCCTGTAAAATCAGAGCCATTATCTCTGCTTTAGAGTCAGCAGAAAATATTGATGAGGAAACTTCTTCATGGATAGATTGGGCTAAGAAGAAAGCTGAATGGTTTGACCCTACAATATCCAGAACTGATGAATTTCTTGGGGATCGTAATCATGAAGAATGTGAAGAACGGAAAACTCGTAAAAAAACTTATTGGTGATTAAGAAATCGTATACGATGGCCTGGCGAGGGGATTTTCTCAATGGGACAAGGGTTGGGGTTAGATGTTAAGGCGGAGACGGTGGATACATAGGTGCTGACCTTGCAGGCTGGATATCACACTATAGCAAGACGCTTAACGGAAGACGGAGTTCTCACTCAACGCGGTAACAAGGTTTCAGAAGATCTTTAACGCCGATCTTTTAACCAAGAAGAGGGTCAAAAACAAGGGAGAACTGCCGCAGTATTTATTATGAGGACACCCATACAGCGATTATTGATAAGGATACCTGGCAGTGTGTGCAGCTTGAATTTGAGCGACAGGAGCAGTATAAGAAGGCTCTTCTATGAGCAAGTACCATTATAATCAGAGCGAAAGGTATGGTTTTGTTGGAAAAATAATCTGTAAGCATTGTAGTCGTACATATGTCATGCGAGAGTCAGCACGTACCCAGGACTTGGGTGGCAATATTGGCCTGCTCAGGATTTAGATCAGGACGATATAAACCGCTGGGACCGGATGACTGCCAATGCGAGGTCAAGATCGATGGGGATTTACCGGAACGGGCCTTTGTTAACGCTTGGAACGAGTTGATAGAAAGCCGGATAACCTATGAAGAAGAATGGAAACAATGCATGGATGGAAGCGATTTATTGCTTAGATATTGGGCAAAAGAACTAAGACGTTTGGTTGAGGACAGAGGTCTGATTGAAGGGTTCTCGTATGAACTGATGCTTAAAACGTAGACCATATAGTTTAGTAGGAAACGATGGACCGGTAGAAGTGATTTTCCTTGCTGGTGTAAGAGTTGAGGTTAGATTTTAAGGCGAAGACGACGGGCATCTACCTTTAATACACTAAGGCAGCGAAGCGATTAGAAGTAGGAGCCGATAAGTGAAGTTCAATCCTTAGAAAAGTATTTGATCTAGTACTAGTTTTTATACTGCCATATAACCTAGGGTTTGACTGCTTAAAAGTTTACATATTAAAAAAAGGAAAATTTTTATGTTTATTGCAGGAATTACTTCTTATTTACAGAATTTATTTAATATCCCCCCAAATATGTAATCAACAAGCCTGAACAAGGGGCGAGAATTTATGAAATCTGAGATATTGGTTCTTTTAAGCGGCGGTCTTGACTCAACAGCTTGTGTTGCATACTACTTGAACTTGGGCTTTAAAGTTAAGGCTCTTTTTGTTGATTATAACCAAAATGCAGTTGACCAAGAAAAGAAATCAGCTTATGCCATTAGCAATTATTACTGTGTTGACTTCCAAGTCTTGAAATGTTCTGGGTTGCGTCAGTGGGGAACGGGAGTAATTCCTGGAAGAAATGCATTTTTATTAAGTATTGCCTTGCTTTCATCAAACCTAAGTCAGGGATTGATTGCTATTGGAATCCATTCTGGTACTAGTTACTATGACTGTTCACCTAATTTCTTATTGGAAATGAACAATTTGTTTGATTGCTATACAGATGGGAAAATTTCTATTAGTGCGCCATTTTTAAATTATAATAAAGATTTTATCTGGCAATATTGTTTGGATCATGCTGTGCCGATTGAACTAACTTACAGTTGCGAAAAAGGTTTTTTAGAACCATGTGGTAGTTGTTTATCATGTAGAGATAGGGAGGTTCTCCGTGCTTGCAAGAAGAAATAAATTGGTTCACCCTAGTGGAGTTATTTTAGAAACACCAATGCTTATACCATCTTTTTCGAGTAAGGGTTTTAGGTTTAATAAGCAGGATAAGTCCGAGGCATCAATAATCTTCAGAGTGGCAGAGGAGTACTTAACCCAATGCTTATTAATAAGTGCCTATGATGGTCATTATGGTTATGTCCCTAGTGATGATTTCCCAACTGAAGTTGTTTTTGTCGATAGTGGAGGATACGAAACATCTGACGAGCATGATTTATCCGAAGTTATGCGTTACGTTGGCCCGATTAAAGAATGGACTGAAGATTTGCATAAACAATTCCTGAATAACTGGCCTAGCCATGTGCCTGGAGTTTTTATTAGCTTCGACCATGGTAGTATTCATAGAACGATTCCTGAGCAAATCGAGCAGGGACGTGATCTTTTTTCAAAGTATACGAATCAAATGAGCGATTTTCTTCTAAAGCCAGAAAATGAAGAAAGATATATTTCTTTACAAAAGATCTTGGATAATATATTGCTTCTAAAAGACTTTGATATTATTGGTTTTACAGAAAAGGAGTTAGGGAAATCTTTATTAGAGAGAATGCAAAATATTGCAATAATAAGAATGGCATTAGATAAAGCGGGCATAAATTCTCCGTTACATATATTTGGAAGTCTTGACCCAATAACATCTTCCTTATATTTTCTGTCTGGGGCGGAAATTTTTGATGGGCTTACATGGTTAAAATATTCTTATTATACCGGTAAAACAATTTACAAACAAAACTATGGTGCTTTAGAACCTACCTTATTAAATATGAGAGAAGAAACATTAGACGCTACCATTTGGGCAAGGAATATTTATCATCTAGAAAGTCTCCAAATACAAATGAAAAATTTCCTACTGGAACATGACTTTAGAATGTTTCAGGAAAACTCCGAGTTATTAAGAAACTCATATGATACACTGTGCGGAAAACTAGGAGGGAGATTTTAATGGGTGGATCAGGTGGAGGATATTTTCACATTTCTAATCCGAATGACTTTACTAAGAAACTAAGAGAAGAAGAAGAAAAAACTACAAATAGTCATTTTGAAACTGAAGTTTCAGGTTTAATAGATGAACTATTAGCACAATATAATAACCGTGATACTGAACTCATTACAAGGCATATTGAGAGAATAAAATTGGCACTAGAAAAAGACATTGAAGGTGTCTTAGATCTGCTTTTCGGTGGTTCGGTCTCAAAACATACATACGTAGATGGCTTAAGTGACATAGATGCACTAGTGATATTAAATAAGTCGGATTTAAATGGAAAATCACCAGAGGATGTAAAGAATTATTTTTATACTAGACTGAAAGAAAGTTTGCCCAATACTGAGATTCATAGAGGAAAATTAGCAATAACAATAAAATACTCCGATTCAGAAATACAAATTCTCCCAGCCGTAAGGACTGAAAGTGGAATAAAGATAGCTGACCAAAATAGTGGAAAATGGGCGAGTATTAATCCGGAAAAGTTTACTACTTGTTTAACAGAAGTTAATAAAAATGTTTCTATGAAACTTATACCTACTATTAAAATGGTTAAATCCATAATTTCAAATTTGCCAGAAAATAGGCAGCTAACGGGGTACCATGTTGAATCGCTAGCTGTGGAAATATTTAAAAGTTATGATGGAAAAAAGACAACTAAGTCAATGCTAAAACATTTCTTTTCTGAAGCAACAGATAAAGTTATGTCACCAATTAAGGATAAGACTGGTCAATCTAGACATGTAGACGATTACCTTGGGTCAGGTGGTAGCTTAGAAAGGAAGATAGCTTCTGACGCACTAAATCGTATTGCTAGAAAATTAAAAAATGCAGATGGATCACAATCGCTTGATAAATGGAAGGAAATATTGGGGGAAAACAATTGAAAAGTGAAAACCCGAGTCAAAAGTTATCTAAAGTTATTGATATGATGCTTACGGCGCATTCAAGTCTAAGAGACAAATACAATTCATATTCTTTGTTAATGGACTTGTTATTATTTGGGATTTCAATAATTTTAAATGCAACTGTGTTTTTAGATCCTAAAATACTTAAACTAATTGGTTTGAATGAAGATAAAACCAGAATTATTTTGGGGTTAATTTCGATATTAGTCTTTATAGCAACATTTATTTCTTTACGCGTTGATTGGAAACAAAAAGGCGAACAATATAGGCAAACTGCTGAAACACTTTCAAGGCTGAAATCACTTTTAAATGAAAATATGGAAGTAAACCAAGATGGAAATAACTCTATGACAATAATAATGCATCAGGTTAAGGAAGAGTTAGATAAACTTCCTGTTAAAATTCCTGAGAAAAAATTTATACAATTAAAGGCGCGACATAAAAGAAAAATTGCATTAAGTAAGATGATAGATTCTAATCCAGGTGCCTCAATTCTTCTTTTGAAATTGAAGTTGTTCTGGCTATCTAATAAAAATATATTTAAAGGACAGAACCACTCGGAAAGTAGGAGTGAGAATGTTTAATCAAACAATATCTAGGCAACTAGGTATTACTTATATGGATGTTAAACAAATTGTGATAGATTGTGGTTTCGCAAACGAGATAGATTGGCAAGAGGATATTAAGTTTGAGAATATTAACGAATCAAGATTTATAGAGGAAGTAGCTTGGGTTATACTTTCTTCCGGAATGAAAGAGTCGATAATAAGGAGAGTATTCCCTGAAATATGTCGTTTATTTTATAACTGGAAATCAAGTAAAATAGTTATACGAAATAAAGAATTGTGTTTAGTCAATGCACTTAAATATTTTAATAATCCTGGTAAAATAAAAGCCATTATCAGTATTATCGAAGTACTAGATAATATCGGGTTTACTAATGTTAAACAGAAGATTCAAGAACAAGGAATAAATTATTTAAGAACATTTCCCTATATTGGTCCAGTAACATCCTATCATTTGGCTAAAAATATTGGCTTGGAAGTTGCAAAGCCCGATAGACATTTAAAAAGAATTGCAGATAAAGCAGGCTTTGAAAGCGTTGATAATCTTTGTACGGTGATTTCAAACGTAACTGGGGACAAAGTATCTGTAATTGACATTGTATTATGGCGTTTTGCAACCATAAAAACTAATTATCTAGATTATTTTGATTCTTGGATAACGACCTAATCGTAGAAAGATTAAAGCCTTTAAAAGATAGTTCTTTCCGCATATGAATAAATGCACCCCCTTTGGAAAAAGAGTAGGTGCATCGTTAATTTGTATCAAAGATTTGAGTCATTAGACAAAATAAGCACTCAATATTTGATACAATTAATGATCATACGAAGTCCAGCATTGCTGGGCTTTTCGGTTTTTTGAGGCAAACTGAGCATCGTTTAAGACGGCGCTTTTTATGTTTTCTGCACCTATTCGTTGAAAGATGCACCCTACTCTGGAACGATTCCTACCTATCGTTAAAAAGTATAGGAATCGTTAAAAGGTTTGAGGAAAACATTGGCCGAGGGGTAATGTAATCCGAGAACAGAACAATTAAGGATTTGGCAGAACTTTGCCTTACTGGTATTGGAGGAGATTGAAGAAACTCGTTGAATTCTTGAAGTGTGCTCTTAAATGGGTTATATCCTCGCTAAGTTAAAAGTCTAGCTGGATTGGTGCGTGAGGATGAGAATAATTGTCAATAATACAGTGGATGGATAAGTGTTGCAACTCTTTAAGGTTTTTTGTGGATTTAGTTAAATATTACGAGGTAAGTAGAAATTAGCAGATTAAATCTACAAAGCATCTTTTTGTCTACAATAAAGTGTATAATAATGGAGGATATAGAGTGGAATATAGTGCCGGAATGGTGAAATGCTCATTTTGGTTTCCGGAGTTTCGTAAAGTAATTCAGCATTTAAATGCTGGCAAAAAGTTAACTGAAATCAAAGAGAAGAACAAGAATGAGAATATCTTTGCAGCTCCTACACAAGCAAGGGCATCCCAAATATTTAATGCCGTAGCCAGACGTGCAAAGAGTCTAGATCAGTCGTTTTATCTTCTATTTGAGCAAAGTGATGTAACCATGCAAAAGATCATTACCCTTATAGCTATCATGGCGACAGATCGTCTGTTCTTTGATTTCATCTACGAAGTGTATCGTGAGAAATTGATCCTTGGCAGCGATGAACTGACAGATCGGGATCTTCGCATTTTCTTTAAGGACAAGCAATTGCAAAGTAAAAAAGTTGCCAAATGGAGGGACTATACCCTGAAGCGTCTCGGAACCTGCTATAAGACATTGCTCATGGAAGCGGGTATAACGGATCGTTCGACTGGCAACCGGAAACTATTGAAGCCGATTTTGGACAAATCTTTGGAAGATTGCCTGCGAGCTAACGGCATGGAGATCATGATCCATGCCCTAACGGGAGTGAGATAAAATGGCCAGTTTGGAAGAACGCTTGGATCAAGCAGAACGAATGATCAAAATGCCCAGCTTCCGCCAGAATAAAGGCCTGGGTAATGAAGTGGGCTATTACGTTTTTGATTATCCTGCTGAAAAGGAAATGGTCGTCAGAGAACGCATTGAATACATAAAGGCCAAAAACTCTAAAGGCACAGATGGGTTTGAACTCGTTGTCTTCGACCTTTATGATATCGTAATCGATATGTTGGAGCAGGAAGGCTTTATGGAACAGTGCTACAAGTTTGAAAAGAAAAAGGGCCTGGAACGAATCGTTAAAGCGGTCGGTAATCTTTTGCAGATTAATGATGATGCCAGCATGATTGTTCAATACATTCAGAAACGAACACCCCAGGAAGCCGTTGTTTTTCTGACGGGGATTGGCAAGTGCTATCCGCTACTTCGGTCACACAAGGTTCTCAACAATCTTCATCAAGCGATTGACTATGTACCGGTCGTAATGTTCTATCCAGGCAAATACGATGGGCAGACCTTGATTCTGTTTAATGAGATTAAAGACGATAACTATTACCGAGCCTTCAGGCTTGTGGAGTAAGGAGCGGAAGCGTTGAATATCAAAGACATGTTTGCCAAAAAGATTGACAGGGACATTAAAGGTGTCATTAAAGTGGGTCAAGGTGACGATGCGAATATCAAGCAGGAGCTTGAAGAATATGTCGTGACTAAGGAACTGCAAAAGCATTTTGCCGATTTCTTTGCCAGCTATAAGAAAGGGATTAACGGTCACACCGACAAAATGGGAGTTTGGATATCCGGCTTCTTTGGAAGTGGTAAGTCTCACTTCTTGAAAATCCTTTCCTATCTTTTGGCCAATAAAGAAGTCGAGGGTAAGAAAGCCCTTGAGTACTTCATCGAGGATGATAAGATCATCGATCCGATGGTTCTAGCAGATATGCAGTTGGCAGCTAGTGTGCCCACGGATGTTGTCTTGTTTAATATCGACTCCAAAAGCGAAATGACCGGCAAACAGACGAAAGATGCCATCGTCTCCGTATTTCTGAAGGTCTTCAATGAAATGCAGGGCTTCTGTGGTTCTATTCCGTTCCTGGCTGACTTGGAAAGACGGCTCCAGGAAGTTGGGCGTTATAAAGAATTCATAGAATTATTTGAGGAAGACTTCGGCCAGCCGTGGGAAGCAACACGCCACAAGTTCGATTTTATTCAGGATAGCATCGTGGAAGTGTTGGATGACATGGGCTTTATGAGTGAAGCTGCCGCCAGGAACTGGTGTGAAAAAGCAACAGAACCTTATAATATTAGCATTGAAAATTTTGCGCAGCTCGTCAAAGAATACCTCAAGCGTCAGGACCGAAATCATCACATCGTGTTCTTAGTGGACGAAATCGGCCAGTACATAGGTGACGATTCAAAACTGATGCTCAATCTGCAAACCGTAACGGAGGATTTGGGTACGGCTTGTCAGGGGAAGGTTTGGATCATTGTCACAAGCCAGCAGGATATAGATTCCGTGACGAAGACGAAAGGTAACGATTTTTCCAAGATTCAGGGGCGTTTCGATACCCGACTGTCACTTTCCTCGGCCAATGTCGATGAAGTCATCAAGAAGAGAATTCTCGCAAAAACCACAACCGCCGAACAAACTCTAAGATTGCTTTATGAACAAAAGACAACCATCATTAAAAACCTGATCGTCTTCAATGATGGGGTGGAAAAAAAGTTATATACTGACGACAGCGATTTTGCTGCCGTTTATCCCTTTGTGACTTATCAATTTAACCTGCTGGCTAGTGTCCTGACTTCGATCAGAACTCATGGTGCTTCCGGTAAGCATTTATCTGAGGGCGAGCGTTCCATGATTGCCCTGTTTAAAGAATCGGCGGTGAAACTGATGGATCGTCCTGCCGGCACGCTGATTCCGTTTAATGTCTTTTATGATGCGCTGCATCAGTTTCTAGATCACAGTCACAAAGGGGTTATCATTCGGGCGATGGACAACAGCTATATAAACCCGGATAAGCTGGAGGAGTGCTTCGCCGTCAGTGTTCTCAAAACACTGTTCATGATCAAGTATGTTAAAGAGATTACGGCCAACATCGATAACATCACCAGCCTGATGATTTCTGATATTGAGACAGATCGTATTGAACTGAAGAAGCAGGTCGAAGAAGCTCTCAAAGTTCTTGTACGCCAGATGCTTGTCCAGAAAAATGGCGACATATTTGTCTTTCTGACCGACGAAGAACAGGAAATCAACCGTGAAATTGACAGCCAGAATGTGGAGACGGGTGAGGTCATCAATAAAGTTTCCGAGTTGATTTTCGAGGATATTTTTAGCTATAAAAAATATAGCTACCCCAAATTCAATGGCCGATACAACTTTGCCTTGAATCAGATTGTGGATGATCATCCTTATAAGGCTAATCAGAACCATGATATTGGGATCAGAGTTCTTACCCCAAACTCCGAATATGGCGACCAGGAGGCGACCCTGCGGATGATGTCTGGTCAGGGAAAAGAAGTCCTTGTCGCCCTGCCCACTGATTCTGCTTTTCTTAGTGAAATTAGAAGCGCGCTAAAGATTGAAAAATACCTGCGCCTGACAACATCCAGTACACTCACCAAGTTTGAACAGATCAAAGAAGCCAAACGAGTTGAAATGCGCGAAAGAAGTGGTAATGCCAAACTGTTTTTGATCGAATCGATGAAGAATGCCGTTATCTATGTGAATGGTGATAAAGCTCAGATTGGCGCTAAGGATGTGGCAGCTAGAATTAATGATGCCTTTGGCCGTTTGGTGGCCACTGTTTACCATAAGCTTACCTATATTGATGCCCCCATGAGCGAAGCCCACATCCGGGCATTGTTTAAAGTTTCCAATCAATTGAATCTTACCTTGGAAGATGGCAGCGAACCGAATATCCATGCGCTGAACGATATGCTCAGTTTTATTGCCGGAAATTCGGCGATGCACATGAAAACATCCATGAAGAGTCTAATGGATCGCTTCATGAAGGCTCCTTATGGCTTCGTAGAAGATGATGTGGAATGGCTTGTAGCTAAGCTGTTCAAGAACGGCGATATCGCTTTTACGGTTAATGGGACAAGTGTGACACTGCTCAATAAAACCGACGAGGAAATCATCCGTTATATTACCAAGAAAGAGTATGTCGAAAAGCTTTTAACTGAAAAACGGGAAAAGCCCAATGATAAGCAGAAAAAGGCCGTTCGTGAGGTAATGAAGGAATTATTCGGCGTTTCCAGTGTTAACGAAGACGAAGATGCCATGATGTGCAGCTTCCAGAGCTACAGTAATAACATTGTTTATGAGCTGGAGAAATTTGAAATTATGTATCAGAGCAAGCCACTGCCGGGCCAAAAAATTGTGACCTCAGGCAAAACGTTGCTGCGTGCTGTGGTGCAGATTCAGTCCCCAAGCGAATTTTTCAAAAAAATCTCGACCGACCGCGACGACTACCTTGATTTTGCTGAAGATTATGAACCCGTCAAAGCTTTTTTTGGCGGTGATCAAAAGACCATCTTTGAAAAAGCTTTGCATCTCATGGGTATTTACGATGACAGCAAGACCTTCATCGTGGATGAACAAGTGGAAACTGTCGTAGGCGAAATTAAAGCCATTCTCAAAAAAGACTCTCCCTATAGCGATATTCCGAAGCTGCCGGAACTGTTAAGCCGCTTTAATGACCTTTATATAAAGCTCTTGACGGATATGGAAGCACCGGTTATTGCCGCTATTGAGGATGCTAAAACCAGGGTGTTTGATGTTCTGGAGGCCAAGGAATACAAAAGTGAGTTGGTAGAGCGCTTCCGTAAGCTGTTTGCAGAAATCCTTGAAAAGGCCAAGACCTGTAACAATGTCGCAACACTGCAGAATGTTAAAGTCGAAGCTGATGCATTGAAAGTTCGTCTGCTCAATGAGATGACCAAGAAGGATGAGCAGATCGCCCGTTCCAAAACTGAGGAAGAAAAGAAAAAAACGGGTGCTGGTGGCGTTAAGGAAACAGGAGCGAAGTTTCAGCCGAAGGTTAAGAGACGAAAGAGCATCAGTATTAAGTCAGTCAACCTCGCGGCCTCCTGGCAGATTGAGACGGCCCAGGACGTGGATAAGTATATGGCTGCTCTCAAAGAACGGATTCTGAAAGAGTTGGATGAGGACACAATCATTAATATTGAGTTCTAAAGGAGCAACTAAGATGAATAAAACAGCCATTAAGAACTTTGCGATCTGGGCAAGAAATAAGCTCATCGCAGAGATTACATATAAAGCAGGACTGCTGGGTATTACGGAAAAAGAAGTCAAAAGCCCCCTGCCGCAGTCCTCAAAAGATGTCCAATTCTTTGATATCGGTACAAGAGAGCCGTACTCTATTACCGGCGTGGAAATTGAGCAGCGAGCAAAACTGGTCGCAGCAATTCAGCAAAAAGAAGAGCAGTCGGATTACAAGACTGCTTTTAAGAGCGTGGTTGAAGAGGTAGCTTATACCTGGTTCAATCGTCTGATAGCCGTGCGATTTATGGAAGTAAATGACTATCTCCCATCTCGAATCAGAGTGCTGTCTTCAGAAAGCAGCACAAAAGCAGAACCGGACTTGGTGACTACGCCTTTTGACGCAGATCTGGAGTATACGCCTTATGAAAAAGACCGAATCATGCAGCTGAAACATGACAATAAGCTGGATGAGCTTTTTCGTATGCTCTTTATCAAGCAGTGTAATGCTCTCAATGTGATTCTGCCGGAATTGTTTGAGAAAACGAATGACTACACTGAACTTCTGTTGAACGTATCTTATACTGATAAAGACGGCATGGTTTATCACTTGGTGCATGATATTGATGAAGCTGATTTTAAAGAAGCAGTCGAAATAATTGGTTGGATGTATCAATTCTATATTTCTGAAAAACATGAAGAAGTAGTAAACGTTATTGGTGGTAAATCTATAAAGAAAGAAGACATTCCCGCAGCAACGCAGCTTTTTACCACCGACTGGGTTGTTCGATATATGGTCGATAATTCGCTTGGTCGTTATTGGATTGAGCGTAATCCAGATAGTAACCTGAAAGAAAAACTTGAATTTTTTATTTCACCCCAAAAAAGTGATATCACATATATAGATGAAAAAGTTGATCCTACCAATATTACCTTTTTTGACCCGTGCATGGGTAGTGGTCATATTTTAGTATATGCTTTTGAAGTTTTTATGGCAATTTATGAAGAATGTGGCTATTCCCAGCGTGATGCAGCAAAAAACATTATAACAAATAATCTATTTGGTCTTGATATAGATAAAAGAGCTTATCAGTTAGCTTATTTTGCTGTCATGATGAAGGCAAGAAGCTATAACCGACGCATTTTATTGATGGATATCAACATTAATGTATGCGCGATCTATGAAAGCAATGGGGTAACAAAGTTTACATATGATGATTTAACCTTTAATGAATTTCAGAATAACATTGGTGAATATTTGATTAATACTTTTAGGCATGCAAAAGAACTTGGCTCTTTGCAAACAGTTGATTATCATGACTATATTTCATTCGCTGATTATTTGGATCAGTGCATTACAAATGATCAATTAAATCTTTTTACTTCTATATGGATGAGTGAAACGCTTCCATTAATGAGAAAGTTAGCAAAACAAGCTGAAATCTTGAAAGAAAAATATACTGTTGTATGTACCAATCCTCCTTACATGAACAAATTAGAAAGTCACCTTAAAGAATTTGTAACTACTCGATATAAGGCGTACTCAGGTGATTTATTTTCTGTGTTTATGTATCGTAATTTGTCTTTCTGTAAGGAAGATGGCTATGCTGCTTATATGACTCCAAATGTATGGATGTTTTTGAAAACATATGAAAATTTGCGAAAATTTATTGTTGAAGAGAAGTCAATTTCATCTCTTATTCAAATGGCAAAAGGAGCATTCTTCAAAGAAGCTGTTGTAGATATATGTACTTTTGTTTTGGCTAATAAGCCTTCTAGTATTGAAGGCATTTATATTAGGCTTGAAGATTTTAAAGGAGATATGGATGTACAGAAAGAAAAAGTTCTGGAAGCAATAAATACTGATAATTGTAGTTTTTTATATTCAACAAAAACTGATAACTTTTCTAGAATATCTGGTATACCTATAGCTTATTGGGTTAAGAATTATGCTGTTTTTTCGGCGAAGAAGTTCAGCCATAGTTATTTTTCTGGTGGAAGAAACAAAACGCATAATAACGATGTCTATGTTCGTACATGGTGGGAAGTAAAGAGAACACCTGGATGGAGGCCGTACTCTAATGGTGGCGTGTTCAGAAAATGGTATGGGAATAATACTGATGTAGTAAATTGGACACCTGGTGCAAGAGATTTTTACCGCCAACATGGCGGCTTGTTAAATGAAAAGTTCTGGGATAAAGAAGGGATAACATGGAATGATATTACTTCTGGTTTACCAAGCTTTAGAATTAAACCTGCTGATAGCATATTTAGTTCCGTTTCCCCAACAATATTTAACTTGTCCTTTAAGTGTGATAATGCTGTATTGGGATTTCTCAACTCTAAGGTAAGCATATATCTACTTAATATTACAAATCCAACATTGCATACGCTTGTTGGAAACGTTCTAGACTTACCTGATTTAATCGAGAACGTACCGGTATCATGCTTTGAATTGGTCGCAACTAATATAAAATTAGCCAAAATGGATTGGGATTTCTTTGAAACAAGTTGCGATTTTAAACGTCATCCCTTCTTAACTTTCCAGACCGATACAGTTGCAAAATTTAGCACCTATTACCTAAATGAGAATGATAATATATCTAGTATTTGTTCAAACACAGCAAATGGCTGGGTAGAAAATGCATTTAAGATCTGGCGCTTTTTTTCAGAGGCACAATTTAAAAAACTGAAATCTAATGAGGAAGAGCTAAATCGTATTTTCATTGAACTCTATGGTTTAAAGAAAGAGCTTTGCCCACAGGTTGAGGAAAAAGACGTGATAATCCGCAAAGCAGACCTTGGACGTGATGTGCGTTCTTTTATTTCGTACGCAGTAGGTTGTATGTTTGGTCGCTACAGCCTCGACTTGGATGGACTTGCATTTGACGGTGGTGAATGGGATGATTGCAAATACAACACCTTTATCCCCAACAAAGACAATATCCTACCCATCTCCGATGAAGAATACTTTGAGGATGATATCGTTGGACTGTTCTGTGCCTTCGTCAAAATAAGCTTTGGTGCCGATAATTTGGAAGAAAATCTGGACTTCATAGCCAATTCGCTTGGCAATAAGGGTAATACCTCCAGAGAAGTCATCCGAAATTATTTTCTAAAAGATTTCTTTAAAGATCATTGCAAGGGTTATCAGAAGCGTCCGATATATTGGCTCTTTGACAGCGGTAAAACAGATGGTTTCAAAGCTTTGATATATCTGCATCGGTATAGTGAGGATACCATTGGTAATCTGCGTATTGATTACCTCCATAGGATGCAGCGAGTATATGATAGTGAAGTCGCTCGTATGCAGGAGACGATTGATAACAGTGATAATGCCCGTGAAGTGGCAGCTGCAACCAAGCGAAAAGAAAAACTAAAAAAGCAATTGAAAGAAACCAAGGAATACGATGAGAAGATTGCTCACCTTGCTCTTGCCCGTATTTCCATAGATCTGGATGACGGAGTAAAGGTTAACTATGAAAAAGTCCAGACTGGTACCGATGGCGAGAAGCTTGAAGTGCTGGCGAAGATCTGAGGTGAGGGACTGATGTGCGATGCAGATTTAATTAGCGAAAAAATAAAATCGGTATTACCTATCTTTGTCTCCAAAGAAGCTTTACCCTTGCTTAACAAGGAAGGCTTATGCAAGCAATTATTAGGGATAATGCGGATTAGTGATAAGATTTTAAGCGAAGTAGAGATTGAAAATATCGTGAGTAATTATGTCTTTGTATCTGAGCTTGTTCGTAATGATTTAAGGGAAATAGACATAAGGCTAGCTGAGTTAAAAACACTTGATGCAGCAACTCCGTCAGAAGATGATTATAAACACAAAAAGTATCGGTATTTTGCCGGTCTAAATAGAAATGCCAAAGCAGAAATTATTGATTTCTATAGCAATAAGCTTATTGATTTTAGCGTTGAAAACAAGTCATTTAAGTATACAGAGCGCAAAGATGATGGCTTAACTATGTTATTCCTTGATGGGAGATATGAGTATGCTCACTTCAAGAGATATTTTGATTTTCAGCATGATTTTAGCACAGAGGCAAAGATGCGTTTTATTCCGGGAATTGACCTTACTAAAATTGAAAAAACTGTGACTAAGTATATCGATCTGAAAGTATCTTCTCCTGAGGCTTATCAGGAGGAAATTGCACGAATGGTGACCGAAAACCAATGTATTGAATATGTACGAGACAAGGTATCCAATAATCATTACCTTTCCAGGAGGCGTGAGATCTTTGACATTCTTGTTGGATTATTCAATGAAAAGAGATATCAGGCATTTATTGCATTAGCAGTCCTTCAACTCGAAGGGTTGTTCTATGACTGTTGTTCAATAATTGCAAAAAAAGAGCTTGGAAACAAGGCAGGTACACTCGTTGAGAAGGCTGAGAAAGTCTATAGTGATAGTCGAGTACTGGAACTGTCTGTATATCCATATTTCGCATATGATGTTCCAGACCTTCGTAACGAAGTTGCGCACAATGGCATTATCTTAGGAAAAGACCTACAATCTATTGCAAATGAAATAGTCCTCGACTTATATTCTATTGTATATTGGGCTTGTCATTTAAGTAATGACAAATATATTCCTTTACTGATGACAATGGATAAAATCAATGAAGTACCTGATGCAGATGAGGAACAAGTAGTCGAAACACTTTTTTGCGAGTTTTATTCCTGTTATCAGATATCAAACAGGGAATTTATTGATGTCTTGAAATCTCCAGAAAATTATCAAACTGAAATCGACTACTACAAGCCGCCTGCAGATTGCTCTACGGGACAGTCTTTAGAAGAATCAGTTACTTTCCTTTCTTCAAAAGTTAAAAGCGAAGGATTCTGGAAATTTATTTTGCAACATATTGACATTGATAAAGAACACATAAAAGGAAAACCGTATGATTTTATTGATTTTGTAGTGCATTTTAAAAATGCATTTATACCAATATTGGGGAAAGGAACACCTGAAAAAATAGCGTGTCAAGAAGTTGCTAGGTTGCTAAAGCCTTTTGAAGAAGCTGATAAAGTAAAGGCAGGTGTATAGCATGGCAGAACTTAACTTTAAACAAATTATTGACAAGCTTAATGCCGAGTTCGCTGGTGACATCCGCAAACTGGTATTCTGGTATGATGAGAAAGCAGAGTTTGCCGATGATATTGACACACTGGAACTAACCAATGCCAAAGTCTATCACTTGGAATCAGACAATCAGTTCTATACTAAATATTTTCTGGAGCGCTTGGATCAGACAACAAACTACTTGATTTATGCGCCGTTTCCAAAGCCCTCTGTACGGAATAATCATTTAGAGGACACATTACTGTACTCCAAGCAGTTTTTTGCAGATCGAGCGTCTTTGCTTGCTGTGGACCTTGGCATTGATGAGAAGTACAAACCGGTCATTCAAAAATATATTAAGTTTTTTGGGGCGAAAGATCGAACACAACGTTTCTATGATCTGGAGATCGAGAATTTTAATAGAGACACCATCGAAGTTGCCCTGATGAGCGCACTCTGCAAGACCCGAATTGCTTCGTTTGATGAGGTTGTTCGTGTGATTATGACCGATGACGGGTTTGAGGACAACAAGTATCTTGCGGAGTTTGGGAAATATGATCTTCTTCCTGCTTTCTGGCGATTATGCGAGGACCAGTTTGGCTATACCGATGTTAAGCCTACCCTTGAAAAACTGGTGGTTACGATGTTTGTGACGTATACAGAACGCTATCTTCATTGCGAGTTGCCGCAGTCCTGGCGCAGCTTTGTTTCCTTTAAATCCGGTTCGATCATTACCTTCTTAGACAATCTGATGAACAACGTGTTGTATCGTGGACGGTATAATCAGATTTCCGCAAATGTGGGTGACGAATTGAACGTTACTGCGGTGTTTGAATCATATCCCCCGCAAGCCCTGATCGATTGTGACACCTTTGCTGTGGTTGATCGCTTTATCATCGGTTGGATCAATGAACGACTGCTGGCTGAGGATACGGGGGCCAAGTTGAACGAAATGTCTATCCCTGTGGTGTGTCAGGAGCGACGTAAAAAGCACTTTGGAGAAAGCTATGAGGGTCAGTATCAACTGCTGGAAAATGCCTATTATCTTATTCTAGCAGCCAACTACCATTGCCCGGATCAATTTATGGGTATTGTCGATCAGTACCGTGCTTCGGACTGCCTGATCGATACCCATTACCGAAACTTCTACTTCTATTACGATCAGCTCACGGATAATGCACCTTTTGAAAAGCTCCGTGATCTGGTGGAGGCTATCTATACCAACGAATACCTATCCGCTGTGATTCCAAAGTGGAACGCTGGATTTACAGGCGAAGAGGCCCTGACCGTGCTGCCTTTGCAGTCGGACTTCTTTAATCGCTATGTTCGCAGCTGTAAGGAGCGTGTGGTCGTTATTATTTCCGATGCTTTGCGCTACGAAGTTGGCCGCTCCCTCTGGGTGAAGCTGCAGGAAGATGAAAAATGCTCTGCACAGCTGGAGGCAATGATAAGTGTACTCCCGTCTTATACAAGGCTTGGCATGGCGGCACTTCTGCCCCATAAAACCTTGGAAATGACGGAGGATTATCGTGTTCTGGTCGATGGTTCGCCTTGCGATGATCTAAAACAGCGGGAAACTGTATTACAAAGCTACGTCAAAAATAGCCGCTGCCTTCAGTACGATAACCTCAAATCAAGAGATGTTATCCGGCAGGCCTTTGCCGGAATGGAAGTGATCTACATCTATCATAATCAGATTGATGCCCGTGGAGATAAACACAATACTGAAAATGAAGTCTTTACTGCCTGCGAGGAAGCCATCGGTGAAATCTACAACCTCATTAAGCGCTTGACGGAAGATGTGAGTGCCACTCATTACATCGTTACGGCGGATCATGGATTTATCTATAAACGGGACAAGCTGCAAGAGAGTGACAAGATTACAAATATTGCTGAGAAAGGCTCTTTTGTCAACCGACGCTTTATTGTTTCAGATCAGGCCCTTCAGGAAGATGGCATCTTCTCTGTGCCGATGAGTTGGATTCTCAGGAATGAAGACCCCAAAATGGTCTCTTTCCCTATCAGCGCCAATGTATTCAAAGTGGCAGGGGGAGGACAAAACTATGTGCATGGCGGATCATCTCCTCAGGAAATGATCGTTCCAGTGCTGGACATTAAGACGGCAAAGGGTCACAAGGAAACCCGTACCGTTCAGATCACGCTGGTCAGTATGGTTCAGAAAATCACGAACATGATTGCTTCACTGGACTTCATTCAGACGGAGCCAGTCAGCGATGTGGTCAAGGGAACCCGCTATAAGATTTTCTTTATTTCTGAGGATAACGAAAAGATCTCTAATGAGGCCATTTATGTTGCAGACAAAAAGGAGCTTGAGCCCCAGAAGCGAATCTTCCGTCTGCGGTTTAACTTTAAAAATAAAAAGTATGACAAGTCCAAGCAATATTATCTGGTGGCTTATGATGAAAAGAATGACCTGGAAATCCTTCGTCATGCTGTCGTCATGGATATTGCCTTTGGAGATGACTTTGGGTTTAACCTATAAGGCGGTGATAATGTGAGCGAATTAGAAATGGGAATTAAAAACGTTTCAGAACTGTTGGAAAAGCTGAAAACACATTTTTCCGGGAAGATTGTCCGTAAAGATCTGACCAAGAAAATCAAAGAAGGGGCCAACGTTCCGGTTTATGTTTTGGAATACTTGCTGGGGATGTATTGCTCTTCGATGGATCAAGAGGAAATCGACGCTGGGGTTCAGAACGTAAAGCAGATACTGGCCGAGAATTATGTGCGCCCAGATGAAGCCCAAAAGATTATTTCCAAGCTTCGAGAAAGAGGCAGCTATACGGTTATTGATAAAGTATCAGTGAAACTGAATTATAAGAACGATATTTATGAATCTGAGTTTTCCAATCTCGGCATAAAAAATGTCCCGCTTGCCGAGAAGTACGTATCTGATTTTGAACGACTGCTCTGCGGCGGTATATGGTGTATCGTACAGATGGAATATTTCTATGATGAGGCCGATAAAAACCGCTGTCCGTTTATCATCCGCAAGCTAACCCCGATCCAGATGCCCAGTTTGGATATTGATGAAGTTAAGTCTGCCAGAGCGAATTTCTCAGATGAGGAATGGATCGACCTGGTGCTAAGAAGCACCGGGATGGAACCGTCCCAGTTTGATAAGCGAGTTAAATGGCTGCACCTAGCCCGTTTGATCCCCTTGATTGAGAACAACTACAACTTCTGCGAATTGGGGCCGAGAGGAACCGGTAAGTCCCATATTTATAAGGAGATCAGCCCGAATAGCATTCTCGTTTCCGGCGGTCAGACAACAGTGGCTAACCTGTTTTACAACATGGGCAGCAAGACGGTTGGACTCGTGGGCTTATGGGATTGCGTAGCCTTCGATGAGGTTGCCGGGATCAAGTTCAAGGATCAAGACGGAGTACAGATCATGAAGGATTATATGGCTTCTGGTTCTTTTTCGCGCGGAAAGGAAGAAAAGAACGCCTATGCTTCGATGGTGTTCGTCGGAAATATCAATCAAAGTGTGGATGTTCTTTTAAAAACGTCCCACCTCTTTGATCCATTTCCAGAGGCGATGTCTAATGACTCGGCCTTCTTGGATCGATTACACTGTTATTTACCTGGCTGGGAGATTCCCAAATATCGGCCGGAATATTTCACCGACGACTACGGCTTTATTACGGACTATTTCTCGGAAATTATGCGAGAGTTGAGAAAAATATCCTATGCCGATGCCTATGATAAATACTTCAAGCTGGGGAACAACCTGAACCAGCGGGATGTCATTGCTGTGAAAAAAACAGTATCTGGGCTGGTTAAGTTGATCCACCCAGATGGCCAGTTTACGAAAGAAAATGTCGAAGAAATTCTGCGCTTTGCGCTGGAAATGCGTCGTCGTGTCAAGGAACAACTGAAGAAGATCGGAGGCATGGAGTTCTATGACGTAAACTTCTCTTATATTGACCATGAAACATTCAATGAGGACTATGTTTCTGTTCCTGAGCAAGGCGGGGGCAAATTGATTCCAGAAGGTATGGGAAAACCTGGTCATATTTATACGGTTTCTCGTGGCAAATCCGGTATGATCGGCGTTTACAAACTGGAAATGCAGATGACTGCCGGTAATGGTAAGTTTGAGAGAACTGGTATTGGATCGGATCGGGAAGCGAAGGAGGCTGTCGATACAGCCTATCGTTATCTCAAAGCCAATGGTAAAAATATCAGTGGTTCCATTAGCACGACGACTAAAGATTATCTCATGCACGTTCAGGATTTGAATGGTATCGGCATGACCAAGCGTTTGACCTTGCCAACTGTTGTGGCTATATGCTCAATAGCTTTGCATAAGCCGGCTTTGAGTAGTGCGGTCATACTTGGAGATCTTAGTATTGGCGGCACAATTATAAAAGTTGAAGAGTTGGCCAACACTTTGCAGGTTTGTTTGGACAGTGGAGCCAAAAAGGTTCTGATTCCTATTACCTCTGCTGTCGATCTTGGAACCGTGCCTTCGGAACTGATTGGCTGCTTTAATATCATCTTCTACCAGAGTGCCGAGGACGCAGTGTTTAAAGCATTGGGAGTAGATTAGGGGATAGAGAATGATGTAGTGATGCAAGACATCAAAACAAAAGAACAACCCTGTATACACTGCTTTGTTCCTGAAGTAGTATAGTAGTAGTAGCTTCCAAGAATACAGTATATTACAAAACGGGACAACACAGTTAGTATCGCTCGGTCAGATTCGATATTCCCTAATAAAGTTTACTTTGACGCTTGAAAAAGGCGTCAATTTTTATGAATTACAATTAAATGTCTGCCAGCAATGTTATGCTAGTTATCAAAGATAGAATTGAAGAAAGGAGTTAGGTGTTAAGTACAAATAAGTTGGAGCAAATTACCTATGTTATTAGGTAGGTATTTTGTAGTTTTATCGCGAATCTAGCTAACGGATAATATATTTCAGCATTACCTTTTGAATGAAGGAATTACACTGCCAGTTTCTATGTCGATAATATGATTGGATCAGGATTAAAGGTGATCCCCAAGTTTGGAAGGAGATTAAGATTATGGATGAATTAATTGCTATTATGAGTGAAATAAGAGATCAGCTGGTCGAATTAAATAGTAAGATTGATAGTTTAACCGGGTATGGAATAAATGATATTTCAGATATTATAAATGCAGTGGATGGAATTAAAGGAGCTCTTGGTTATGACCTAACCGATGTATGTAGCAAACTCGATCAAATCGATAGTTCCCTAGGTTCAATAGATTCTACAATAATGATGAAAGACTGATTTATACCGATATGAGAGAGTTGTTTGATGATTAAGAAGGAATATTTATATAAAGTGTTGACTATTAAATAAGCGCGGGCAAATTCAAAATACATTTTTAGTCTGAGAATAAGTTATTAGGAATGACAAGTTGTTTGGATTTGATTTGTGTGGGGGCGGTAGGACATGGAGAAAACGCTACAAAAACTTAAAGATAGGCTAAGCGATTTAAGTAAACGCAACCGATCATTAAGACTTTTAAAGTTATACGATAAGTGGACCTTTGACCTGGCTCAGCTTAATTCAAAAGAAATTTTAGATAAGTTAATTCATAGCCAAGGTCCTATTTACCTTGTCTCAAATCAGTCTTCAGATGAAAAAGAGCAAAGACTAGCTCATCGTTTGCAGTCACTTTATAGAAATGTTACTGCCCTTGAAGAAGAAACGGGTTCATACAATGTCTATGTGGGCTACCCTTTTCTAACCGGAAGGTTTCCTGATGACACTTATATTCAGGCCCCGGTGTTTCTCTTCCCTGTAAGATTAGAAAAAAGAACAGATCGAAGCCCTGGATGGGTTTTAATCGTAGATTCTAATGATGATATTACTATAAACAAAACGCTGCTCTTAGCAATGAGGAAGTATGCCCAAATATCGGTCGATGAACAGATTAATGATGATGCTAAACAAATTCCGCAAAGTGGATTTGCGGACTGGACTTGCCGCTTATTCAATAAATACGGTGTAAAATGTTCCATGAATTCCGATAAGTTAGCACCCTTACCTCAATTTACCCAAAAGGAGATACCCAACTGTCCAAAAGGTAATCTAGAGATTAAGGAACACCTGGTGCTGGGCCACTTCCCACAAAGCAATTCTGCGCTATTGAAGGATTATGAGGATCTGGTGGGGATTTATCAGGAATCAGGTGAACTGGGTTTGGTCAATGATATTTTGCTAGAAACGGAAGAGGATTCGAGTCAAACAGAAGGAGTCTGGGATGAACCTATTGATTTAGACTTGGTCCCGCAGGCAAAGACCTTTAACATCTTAGACCTTGATGCTTCGCAGGAAGAGGTTATCCACTCGGCAGAGATGCAAAAAGGAATTGTTGTTCATGGACCTCCCGGTACAGGGAAATCGCAGGTTATTGTGAACCTTATAAGCAATGCCATGGCTAAAGAAAAGAAGGTTTTAGTGGTCTGCCAAAAAAGAGCTGCGCTATCTGTAGTCTACCAGAGATTAGACGCTCTTTCGCTGACTACTCAAGTCGCCCTAGTTCATGACGCAGCAATGGACCGAAAAAATCTCTATTTCAAAATATCGAATATTATGGATAACCAGTTTATCTCTCAAACCAGACAGGAGGAGTCTGAATACGAAAATCTTTCCCAAGAACTTGATCAAAAGACAAAGTACCTCAATAAAATTGCGTCAGGACTCTGGACTAAACAAAAATGTGGTTTAACAGCATTTGAACTTTACACCCGATCTAAAAGTTTAAAGACAAATGAAATTCTACTCAACCTTGGTTCAATTCCGGAAAAAGTCGATTACACGCATATGCTTAAGCTGCTTCCTATGATTAAGCGGCTAGGTAATTATTTCGGGAAGTTCGGACATGAGGGATATTCATGGGTAGATAGACAAAGTTTTGCAAGGATGGAAAATGCAACTCTTTATGAGTTACGGCAAATGTTGAATAAGGTTATTGGCCAAGCTGAAGTCGCTGCCAATCAAAAAATCCTTAACGGAGGATTTAATCCTTCGGATTGTTGGGCGAATGAAGAAACTTTATCCAAAGGAATTCGTTTTATTGAACGCTACAATCAAAAGGCAATTTTAAGCAATATTAGCTTGTGGTTCTGGACAAAGTTTTCTGGTAAAGATATCCTAGCCAAATTGAGCAATGATGCGGCATCTGTTGGCTTTAAATCCGAACAGTGGAAAGAAATAGAGAAGGCAATTGTCGATATCTATAAATTTGGCACTGATACACAGACACTTAACGCATCATTAGAGGTTTTAGGAAGGTTTCTTAAACCCAACGTTATTAGTAGGCTCAATCAATCCTTGAGCAAAGGCGATATTCCTCTCGACTTTTTGCAGAAACTGCAGAAAGATCTTGATAATGATTTTGATGAGCTGGAAGAAATGGATAGCATTATCGCCCAGTTAAATGACATAGAGTCTGATGTTCTGGCAATTCTACTTCGGGAACTGCCGGTGATTCCTAATCCGACTTTAGGGGATCTTTGGCAAGGGATAGTTGAGAAGTCATTTTATACACGTTGGGTAGACGAATGTGAGAAGGCGTGCCCAGAGATAAAGCAATTGAGCGCAGGTAAATTTGACGAAGTCCTTAACGAATACAAGAAGCTGCTAAAATTGAAAAAGGGACTTACGCCAAAACTTTTAAGTCTGAGGTTAAAACATAAAGTATTAGCTTCTCAGCAAAATCAACCAAAGAACTTTCGTGAATTACGGCACCAAGTTGGAAAGATGCGTCAAGTTTGGCCACTTAGAAAGCTTATGGCAGAGTTCTCACAAAAAGGCTTGTTAGAAATTCTCCCTATTTGGTTGGTGTCACCAGAGACAGTTTCGACAGTCTTTCCCTTAATTAAAGAAATGTTTGACCTAGTAATTTTTGATGAAGCATCCCAATGTCCGGTGGAAAATGGAATACCGTCGTTTTACCGAGCAAAACAAGTTGTGGTCGCAGGAGACGAAAAACAACTCCCTCCTTTTGATCTTTTCAAAGTATCAATCCAGGAACAAGATGAGGAGGAGTATGCTGAAGGAGTAGCTGATTCAGACAGTTTGCTTAATTTAAGTAAACGCTGTTATCCTTCAAAACTTTTAGCATGGCATTATCGCTCTAAATATGAAGAATTAATTAACTTTTCTAATCATGCATATTATGGTGGTCAAGTACAGATAGCTCCCAATGTAACCCCTAATGCTGATCCTCCTGCTATTGAATGGATACCGGTTAATGGATTATGGGAAAACAACTGCAATGTGCAGGAAGCGAAGCAAGTAGTTAGCATACTAAAGCAAATTTTTATAAATTATCCTGAAAAGACTGTTGGAGTAATTACTTTTAACAGCAAGCAGCAAGAAAAGATTCAAGAATATATAGATCTCTTTGCAGAAGATGATGCAGAATTTAATGCGCTTTATAGTCAAGTTATGTCTCGGGAAATCGATGCGCGACTTTTTGTTAAAAATATCGAGAACGTCCAAGGTGATGAAAGAGATATTATCATTTTCTCTATTGCATATGGAAGAAATCTGCAAGGCCGGGTATCGGCTAATTTTGGAACCTTAAATCTTCAAGGTGGTGAAAATCGCTTAAATGTCGCGATATCTCGGGGGAAGGAGAAGGTTATCATAGTATCAAGTATTAAACCCGTAGATATTGAAGTTAGCGGTTCTAAAAATCTTGGGCCAGTTTTGTTCAAACAATACTTGCGCTACGCTTATGCTGTTGCCAATAAAGACCGGGATACGGTTCTGAATGTTTTACAGGAAGTCAATCAGTCTCAACAATTCAGTAATAGGGCGGATAGTCAAGGACTAAATTTTGATAGCCCTTTCGAAGAGGAAGTGTATAAACACCTTAGTGCTAGAGGCTATACAGTTGACACCCAAATTGGTTGTTCGGGTTATAGGATTGATTTGGCTGTTATTCATCCTGATGAATCAACCCGATATGTCCTAGGCATTGAATGTGATGGGGCTATGTATCATAGTGCAAAAAGTGCCAGGGAAAGGGATGTTTATAGGCAACGGTTTCTGGAAAGTAAAGGATGGAATATCACCCGCATTTGGAGTAGGAACTGGTGGCAAAACCCAGAAAAAGAGATTAATAGAATTGAACTTTTGCTCAAGGAATTATGTGGCCGGGAAGATAAGTCGGAGTTTCAAGTAATACAAGCTACAGATGATGAAGTGGGAAATATAGAACTAAATGTGATTTCGAGTAATGTTGATAAACGTGAAGAGTATCCAGAAAAGCTTGATTCAAAGCCTCCTCAAAGAGCAAATAAACCTAAGGAAATTAAAACTCAACATAGAACCAGTCAATCAAGCAAGCCTGCAGAAGTTGTTAAATTTGTGGCTAAGCAGCAAGAATTTAGCGGTTATAAACAAACAGCAAAGACCCATAATCAAGGTGTGAAAATTGTGAGCTTTGGTGACAGGGTGACGATTGAGGATTCTGTAATAAAGGATACATTTGAAGTGAATATTGAAGAAAATCCCTATAACAGGCATTTAATGAAAGAAATTGAGAAAACGCTTTTTGGTAGAGAGGAAGGAAGCATTTTTAGTTTCCAAGGTAATAAATACAAAATATTAATGATTAATAAATCGGGAAAAAGGGCTGAAACTTTACCTACGTAAAAAATATACGAAAGAAATACATTCTCATATTGTTTGTTTTCGCTGTTGAGCAAGACTTAAAGAAGTCTACAATTGAAATGAATCTTAGTACAGATATAAAGAAAAGGCCCCGAACTAAAATATGTTTAGGGCCGTTTTTGAAGCTTTATACCTGTCGATTTCCTTTTGTATACTTCGACTGGATATTAGATGGATTTTAGACAGCATTTAGACGAGAAATACCGCTGCACCAAGGCTTCGGCGTATGTTTATATTTCATTAGCTATATAATACATGGAATCTGGATCTTTTTCCAGGGCCGGTGCCGGAGGTGAGATCACCGGAGTCGCTTCCATCATTCTTAATGGTAATATCAATCAGCCAGTCGAGACGGTTCTTCAGACCTCGCACTTGTTTCAGACTTACAGATCCCGGTTGTGCAAAATTGAGATCAATCTGCAGTAAGCACTTTAGAGTATAGGTAGGTAAACACTGAATGGAAAATCGGAAGTATTGAAGATTGACAAACAAATAGTAATTATCTATTATATATAGTGAATAATTCGAATTGAAGGTAGAGATGCAAATGAATGTTATTCTAAGAGAAGTTAAAAATAATGAATGCGAAAAAAGACCGACTAGGAAAGAATCCTAGTCGGTTTTTTTTATAATGGTACAATACAAACAATTACAAAGGAAAGATTAAATAAAAAGTATTAAAAAGGCTAAGATATCACTTCAGAAGATTCTATTAAAGAATATTTTAATAATATTTTGAATTTTATGTTTTAATTTTAATGAAGGAATTTATTTAATCAAACCGTTTAGTTACAAGAGTTGAAGGGGTACCATTTTTTATTAATCTATGGACTTATTATTTTTAATGGCTCAACTTGAATATTACGGGTCAAGAGAACCGCAGACTTGGCATCCGCACTCCGGAATTATGGCTCAATTTGCTCCGGATTATTCACAACTCTTTACAATCTGTTCCAGAACTTAATTTTGTTTATCCAAACTACCCTTAAAACAATGCGTTTTCTGAAATAAAGATCAATCATGCATTCTAAACGGGGTATTTAGAGTTTTCCATCTTTCGAGGCACGAAAAAAAGTAGGGTCTTACATGAAATGGAAATATAGTTATAGGTCCTTAAAAATGATGTTTTCAGGAATTCACTAAAATTATCAAGAAGTATCGAAATGGAGGACGAACTATGATTCATAATATTAAATTAGAAAAAGCTCATGCAGTGTTATCACACCAGATTCTTTACTTTAAGAATATAATTTATTATCCATACGAAGTTGACGTGTTTGAAGAACAATTAACGACGACAGTTGAGGTGTGGTACGATCCTTATGACTTTTCATATATTTATATCTTCGATTCTAATAATTCAAAGTATATAAAATATATGCATTTAGGATAGGGGGGCCTGGAACAAAAAAAGATTCGAATTTTGACTTTAAAAAAATAGGTTACAATGCACGGTCATTTAAGAGAAGATACTTAGATTTACAAGTTAAAAAAAGGAGTCTAAACATGAGAAGACTTTTAGTTCCTTCCAAAATAAATTCAGGAGAATCACTTACCACTTATTTATTAAGAGCATCTCAAAGAAATTTAGTTAGTATATTAGATATTTATAATATTGTTAAAAATGGAACGGTTTTAAAAAAGTTTAATGTAAGATTCTTTCAACTAGATATTTATCCAAATAAATTAGTAAATATTGAAAAACTAAGTGCATTACTTGGGGTATCCGTTAGCCAAATTGAAAAAATGACACTTACTTCCGTTTTTAATAAGTATATTGAAGAAGAAAGTATACAACCTAGTTCATACAAACTCCTGCTATCTCTAATCAATAATAAGACAAGAAGGTTTTGTCCGGTGTGTCTAAATGAGAATAAATACTTTAAATTGATCTGGCAAGTTAAGGAACTAGAAATATGTGACAAGCACTCGACGAAATTGACAGATATATGCCCAATTTGTGGGTGCATACAACCATATATACATGAAAAGTTAGGACAAATTAAATGTTTAAAATGTAACTCACAACTTGATCAAAGCAATTTGAACTCTGTTAATCAGAATATAGTATCAGAGCAATTATCCAAATATTCCGATTGGTATTTTTTGATGGATAACTCTAGATCATTTCAGAATAAAAAAAACCTAACTAAAGTACAATCTTTAGCATTATCAATACTTTATGTTGCTCAGAATCTTGAACCTGAGTTTTGTTTAGAGAAAATGAATGGACTCAAAAGATATTATGCTCAATCCCTTAGAGCAATGGTAAACGGTGGTGTTCTTCACAGAGTTAATCTGGCCGAACTATTTAAACAGATAAGAAGTCAAAAAATATCTTTGGAAGATTTCAGTAGGGTTGAAGTTAGTGAAGACTTCATAAAGTCACTTTCCAAACCAAAGAACGAACTTGTTTGCAAAGCTCATTGGTGCCCATCATACGGAACTTCAAAGAAAATAGTAGATACAAAGCATAGATCTAGCAAGTATACAAAAATATCGATATGTACTGACTGCGGAATCAAATATGGCATAAGACATCTTAGTAATGAGTGGGAGGATATGGGAAACCATATCATGATAATTGGACAAATATTGATCAATTTAGAAACTGTAGTCAGTGAGACCAAACTCCGAAAAGAAATAGGAATTGATGAGCTAAAATGCAAAAGAATTTTGGGTTATTTAGCATATCACAATTTGTTGCCTAAACGCTGGACTGGGAAATATGTCCCAAAATCAGTTGATAATGACGTATCTGTTATTAGGAAATTCAAGGAAATAACTGATCTTACATGTTCAACTAGGGAAATGCTCAAATATGCAAAAAAAGAGTTTAGCTGGGGGGCAAATGAGTATTTTTTTTACTTAGCATATCGGGAAGTAGAGTTTATGCTAGCAGTTAAGATAAAGAATGGTGGTAATAGGAAAAAAAAATACGCTAAAGATGAATTGCGAAAACAGGTATTTGAGGTGATTAGTAAATTTCACAATGAAGGGGTAAAAATTAATCATGATAATATTTCTGAGCAACTTGGTCTATCGAAGAATATGCTTCGTAGATATGGATTTAGTCCGTTAATCGAATCAGAACGAAAAAATCAAATTATTAATATAAAATCCATTAAAATCAAGAATACGACCCCAAGTTGTAAACTTGAATAAGCAAGTCAATAAGAAATTAATTATTGAAAAAGTAACGTATTTTATTTTAGAAGATTGGAATAATATAATTATTTACTCTTTTATAAGGGTGGTAGTTATTATAAACCGTCTTCTTATAACTCCTAAACCAGTTTTAACTGAATGCCTTACAGGATACATTAGCCGAGTTGCCAGAGCCAATTTTGTATCATCACATGACCTTTGGAGATTATTTTTAGTACCATCATCTCACTATCCTCAGTCGAGTATGTCAATAATCTTAGATACTTATCCAGCTTCAACATTTAACTACATACAATTTGGTGAAATGCTCAATGTAGAACATATAGAACACCTAACTCTTATTCCTGTATTCAAAAAAATAGGAATTACTGATACAGAGATACTGAAGAGTAGGGCTTTAGGGGGGATGATTGAAAAGCATAGGAAGTATTGCCCTAAATGCCTCAAGGAAAATGACTTTTATAAATTAATGTGGCAAGTCGCAGAAGTTAAATGGTGTGATATACATTGTGTCACTTTACTAGAGGAATGTTGGAATTGTCATAAAAGGATTCCATTATTGCCATCCGCAGGTCAAGTCGGTAAGTGCCCTTATTGTGAATGTAATTTGGCAGAAGCCACTACTAAACATGTTAATATTGGGGAAAAAAAAGAAAGAATTTTGAGGGACTGGCAGTACCTCTTAAATCCAGAAATGCCAGGGTTGACACCGGCAGACAATTTATCAAATCAACAACAATTAGCTATCCTGATTATTCTTGCATTACAAAATAATAGTGAAAAAATTAAGATACCAACTTCTATTATGCAATCAGCAAGAAAGAGTCGTGTTTATGAATCGTATACTCATTTAGCGTTATTACTTTCCATTTTAAGAGATGTGCAAATATCTTTAGATGATTTCTTTAAACTTCAGATTTCAGAGGAATTCGTCTATAGGATCTTGACAAGGCCAGCAAAAATAATACATAGGACAGCATGTTTAACTCCTTGGTGTAAAGGTTATTTAAAAACTGGAACGCTTCAGCGTACAGCTACGTCAACTAAAATGGACAAAAATGGAGAGAAATTGAATTATTATATGGTTTGTACTGAATGTGGCATAGAGTATTGTTTAAGTGGCCCTGATAAAGGAATTCGGGAGAGAGGGTATTTTCTGTCATTTGCTTATAACAAAATATTACCACTGTTGCGTAATACCAATTGTATTAAGCAATTAGCAAAAGCAATAAATGAACCGGAAGATAAAATTAGAAGATCAATTATATATCTGGCAGCTAATGGTTTAATAAGGGAAAGTAAACTGCCATTATCGATACCTCCTGAACATGATGAAGAAATAATCAAAGTTATTTTAAACAAGATCCGTATAGGTACCCAGGCTAAGCAAATCCGAAGGGATCTTAATATGAAATATAATGATTTTCTATTTTACTGGTTTGAACCAAGAATTCGTATTGCAAATGTTTTAAATAAACCAATAAATAGACCCCAAAGGATGCAAACCACATCGTCAAAAGACTTGTTAAGGTTACGAGATGCGCTAGCTTACTGCAAGGATAATAATATTCGAATCAGCATAAAGCTTATCTCAAAAATCTTAGAAGTTTGTCCGGAGACTATTCGTTTATGGGGTATGTTGCCCGAAATTAAGCAGGCTAAGGAAGTTCAAAGACTTGCTTTGAAAGAGAACAGGAAGAAAGAGTTATTAAAGAAAGCCGAGGAAATTATTAAGTTTAATAAATCAATAGGAAAATTAATCTCAATTGAACTAGTTTATAAAGAACTGGGGTATCATCGAACAAGTATGTGGAGAGATCATCCTGAAGTTGCAAAACATATCAGCCAACTAGTAAATAGAATTAATGATGATTCGGTGATAGGTTGGTCGGTGCCTTAACATAAAAGGGTTAATGTTGGACTTAAGGAAAGGTGATAGATAATGCCAGTTAGGAAGATTCAAAATACAAGCAGTAAAAAACATACAGGTATATTTCCAAGTGAGAAAAATGGAAGACTAATAGAGTGGGAATCGTTACTCGAAAGAGATTATATATATTTATTGGAATTTGATCGTGGTGTTAAGTCGTACACTGAACAACCATTAACATTAAAGACTAAGCTTAATGGTAAAACTTATAAGTATACTCCTGACGTTTTAGTCGTTAGAGATAACATCAGTATGCTTATTGAGGTTAAGCCTAAAAATAAGCTAATAAAACTTAAGGAAGATGAGAAATTTAGGGCTAAAGTAACCGCAGCAAATAGTTATTGTAAAGAACAGGGTTATAAATTTGTGATTGTAACAGACGAAGATATCAGGACTGGGGAGTTATTAAATAACGTCAAAAGAATGTTTAAATTCTCTAGAATTGTTGTTCCAAGTGCAGATTTTTTAACAATTCGTAACCAACTAATGACTTATGGACCTATGCATATTAAAGAACTATCCCAAAAATTGTATGATAATGAGCGACAACAAAAAAGAATTCAAGCAATGGTTTTTTCGCTTCTCTATTCACAGAAATTAGTATGTGACTTAATGAAGGAAAAAATTAGCCTTGCAACTTACGTAGAACTTCCATGAAATAGGAGGGTTATCTTTGTATAAAGTCAAAATTAAACCTGGACTGAAATTTAAGATAGACCGTATTGAGTATACAATTGTCAAATGTTTAGATGGTGTAAAAATCCAAGTTTTAAGGGAGGGGTATCAGAAAGGGGAAATTTTCACAAAATATGAGATGATCAGTCTTATTGATCAAGGTAGGTTGGAGTTTGAGGTTAAGGGGAAAAATATTCGCCCACCTGATAAAGGTTCGTTTTCAACTTCCTATCTTGTAAATGATTTTGAAAAAGTTCAGCGTAAAGATGAAACGATTTTTCGCTTTAAGGTAATAGAGCCTTTGCTAAAGGGCAGAAGGACTAGATTAGATGTAAAAAATCGAGTTTTGGAGATTAATGAATTAAGTGGAAATCCTAAAAATGCTGAAAAACACTTGCAAATCAGTTTTGTAAAAAGAATTAGTATTGCTAGCGTTTATCGCTGGATTTCAATATACAACGAAAGTGGCGGTGATATTCGATCTTTAACTCCTAGTTACTCAAGTTGTGGCGGCGCTGGCAGTTATAGAATAGATCCAAAAGTTTTGGAAATTATTGAACAATGTATTGAAGATACTTACCTAAATCAGCAGCGTGTTACTATTGATGAACTCCGTTGGGCTGTTCAATCAGAGATTATTAATGAAAATGAATATCGACGGGGTGACAATATTATCTATTGTCCATCCTATTCTACGTTTACCCGCATTGTTTCTAAAATTCCTGAGTTTGAATTAGTATGGAAACGAATGAGCAAACGTAACGCAGAAGTCAAGTTTAATCCCATTGGGCAAGGGGTTAAGGTGAGTTACCCACTTGAACGCGTTGAAATAGATGCAACTGTTCTAGATATAATAATTATCTTTGCAGATGGTACATTTATCGAACGTCCACATTTAGTAATGGCTATAGATAAGTTAACTAGGGATATACCTGGCTTTTGTATTTGTTTTGGCAGTGTAGGTTGGGCGGAGGTTAGTCAATGTCTTCGCCATATCTTAAGTGATAAATCTTATATAAAAGATAAATATCCATTTATCGAAAATGAATGGAATACATTTGGGGTTCCGCAAGCATTGGTAATAGATAATGGTTTAGCTTTTAAGAACCATCCGATGAAAGATGCTTGTTACCAGTTGGGTGTCGTGTTGGAGTATGCGCCTCCTAAAGTGCCTGAATGGAAAGCTTCAATTGAGCGATTCTTGGGCACAACAACAGTCAACTTCGTGCAAAAAAACCCAGGAACAACACGGTCGAATACACAAAAATTAGCAGAAGGGGAAAACCCAAAGGAAAGAGCAAGAATACCATTTAATATTTTCGTTGGTCTTATGCACAAATGGTTAGTTGATGTTTATAGACAAGACATTAATCGAGGAGCAGGAGGTATACCTGCAAAGCTTTGGGAAAAGTATACGGATGACTTCCCGGTCGATTGGCCGAACAGTTCGCATGAATTACCAATTTTGCTTGGAAGAGTTAATGAGCGCATGATTACTAACAAAGGCATCGAGCTTAATAATCTTAGGTATAATAGCATGGATATTAATGGAATTTTGAAAAAGTTCTCTAAACAAAATAAAGGAGCAGAGCAAAAGTTCAAAGTCAAATATGATCCACAAAACATCGGAAGCATTTTTTTATATGACCATATGTTTATACACGACTGGATTAGAGTACAATGTACTAATCCTGATTATGCGGAGGGTCTCTCGGAGTGGGAACATGATGAGGCTATAAAACTTGCAAGAAAAAAATATGGTACTATTGATGTTGTCTCTCTAGCAAAATCAAAAGCCTTTCTTAGGAATAAAGCCTCATTTTGGGAATCGAAAAATAGTCGAGGAAAGGCCGCAAAGCTAAATTCCGATCATGAGATTTTTAGTGATAATACGGGGATTTTCAATAATAGTGAGGTTAAGGTCAATTATAGTTTACCAGAGGCCACGGAAAATATGGGTAAACTAAACAATATTTCAGACATAGGAACTAATTTTGATTTTTCAGAGATACTTCCTCCTTTACCTGTTTCATATTCAGTAAACGACTTTAATGAGGAAGTCAAACCAGTATCAAAGAATAGTAAAGCGAAACAGAAAAATTCTTTTCAAAGTAAATGTGATAAAAGTAGTATACCATCAAATACAATCGATGATACTGACTTCTCCCCTGAGGATCTTGAAGGCTTCGATGTAATATATCGAATAGGAGATTAATTCATAATGAATAATGAGTTATCTGAGAAAATAACTGAAATTCAAAGATCTCCCATAGATAAATCACTGCTAATAAACATGACTCCAGAAGCAAAAGAAAAATATGTTAAAAATATTATGATCGTGCATCCTATGATGAACGTAGCGCTAACTGTTCTTGAAGATTGCAAAAAAAGCTGGAAATCGGCAGAACCTATGTGTGGTTGTATATTTGGTGATACCCGAGCTGGAAAAACTGCAGTTGCTAAGGAGTTTATGCGAAAATTTCCTGAGGTACAACATGAAGATAGGGTAATAAAGCCAGTATTTTATTCAAGTGTTCCAAGCTCGTCTCATATAGGCCCTTTAGTTACGCAATTATTGCGTGACTTTAAAGATCCTTTCTGGGATAAAACCTATCGTAATTATAATATTCCTACTGGAAGGTTTATTGAACTTCTTAAAGAATGTAGAGTAGAACTTATAATTATTGATGAGGTTCAGCAAATTGTTGATAGAGATAAAAAAAGGCTCATTATGGAATCTGCAGATTGGTTTAAAGATCTTTATAATTCAACTAAAATTCCTTTGGTTTTTTTAGGTCTTCCAAATGCATCAGATATATTTCAAGAAAATGAGCAATTGTCTGGACGTGTTTTGAGACGTGAAACTATAGATTGCTTTAAATTTGGGGATAAAGATTTTAGAGCTTTTTTATATACTTTTGATAAACAACTTCCTTTTAAGGAAGTATCAGGATTGGCGAATAAAGATACCTGGGAGAGAATTTTTATTGCTACGAATGGTCGTATGGGCTTCATGAAAGTCCTTATATCCGAGTCAACAAAAATAGCTGCAGAGTCTAATTTACAAGCTATTACGTTTCCGGTATTAGCCCATGCTTATAATGCGGTACTTAAACAGGAGGGTCCAAATCCGTTTTTACCTGGTTTTGATTTGAAAAAAGCGATAGAAGGATTGAAGAAATAAAAAATCTGCGAAATCCTATCATAATACAGAAATTGAAATATTTATCCACACACCTTCCAAGACCAATTTTATTAACTCAACTTTTGCACCGCAGTTGAGCGAATAAAGCCTTGATATAACTGGGCAATTCACCAATCCAGTTATGTAGTTGACTAAGCGATTCTTTGTTCTTGGGTTTATTCGGTAGTAGATCTAGTACAAATGCCATCAATCGACGCAATGCTGTCTTTAAGTCTAAATCCATTACTTCAACCCTTACTCCTTTCCCGTCCTATGACAGAATCATCGACGATAAACGGATACGCTGGTGTGCCAAAGTAAGTGCGTTTTTCAAATTGCCTGACGACCTTGACTAAGTAATTGATAGAAAACCGATAAACGACTTCTTTACCCGGGAGAGATTTTGCTCGGGTGCCTTCTAGTAATCGGTACAAGTTACGGCCCTGGAAAACTAACTGAAATATGATTTGGAAGACAGCGAAGCTTGAGACGCCATAGGATTTGCGGATTCCTGTTGTTCGAAGAAGTTGACTTAATTTGAGAGAGGAAAAAATTGCAGAAAGTTGATTTTAAACCTGTTCAGACAGAGAGTTGTGTTATAACATTTAGATACGCACCTTTCTGGTTGGATTTAATGGTTGTTTTGTCACTTCCATTTTACCAATTGGAAAGGTGCTTTTCTGTCGATAAATAAAAATATTTTGTTCTAACCTAGATTCATACTGGGTTAGAGGTAACTTTCGCTATGCGAAAGTTGAGTTATAAGATATAAATGGAATGAGAAAAACTTCATAATGAGTTAGACTGAATCAGTACTAGGTAATCGCTACAAAATAAAGGAACTCTCAATACCCGTAATTCTTTTTAGGGTATTGAGGGTTCCTTTATTGTCACGAATACTCTTCCGTATTTTCAATTTTCGTTGTATAGATAACAACATATATGTTGTTATAAATTTAATAGTTTATACAATTCATAAAAACTTTATTCATGATATTTTCTAAAATTCCCTTGAAAATGTATTAAATCCATAAATACTGTTAATGCTTTTGGGTGAGCTCATAATAATGGACTTATAAACTGATTGTGGAGGCTGTATATGCAAGCAGTTATGGATCAATTAAGGGAAATCGTTATGAAAAATCCGTTAAGCGAAAAGGTTCTCATATCTCTGAGTTTTTCCGCTGGGCGACAATTGCTTGAAAGAGCAACGCGTCAAGGCTTGACTATCCTTAACTTAAAAACTGAAACCATGAGGAATTTAGCAGAGCAAGTTTGCCAAAAATCACTTTTAAACAGCGGACGCTCAATTATTCCTGATATCTTGGCAATCGAATTTACAATTCAGGTTCTCGAAAGACTTCGTCAGGCAGGCCGGTTGACGTATTTTAACAGTTTGGAAATAACACCTAGCGTAGGTAGCATCATAACTCATTCGATCATAGATCTCAAAATGACTGGAATTGATGTTAATGATATCACTACAGAAATGTTTGTTGATTCCTGTAAGTGCGAAGATATAAAAATTATATGGGCTGAGTATGACAAAGAGTTGCAAATCCGAAAGTACATAGATCAAGCCGATTTACTTCAACTTGCAGCCAGGGAGGTAAACCCGTCACATTGTATCTACATCGTTCCGTCGAATTTAAAAATGCACCCGTTGGAACGCAACTTTTTAGAAGCTCTAACGAAAAACAATTTCCAAGTGATCAATTTTAGTAGACCAAAAGGGATTATCACTCTACAAACATCTCTAGAAAACGAAATATCACCGCTAAGTATCGAGCTTAGTGAACCCTATAGCAGTTTACTTTACCTCAATGACCTAACAAATGCGCCGGTAACTGAACTTCCAATACAAATGTTCCATGCCTACGGGGAATCCAATGAAATACGTCAAGTGTTGCGCAAATTGAAATTGGAAAAAATACCATTTGACCAGACAGTTATTTTTTATACTGTGCAAGATCCTTATAACCATCTCTTATTTGACCTAGCTCAAGGAATCGATCAACTCCCTTTGACCTTTGGCCAGGGAATAGATATTTGTGCCACAAATCCTGGCAGGTTATATTTCGGGTTGTTGTCTTGGGCTGAGAGAGGGTTTAAAGTTTCCGACATAGTTCCACTCATCAGAGACGGAGTGTTTAAGATTCCGGGCGAAAAGTCCCCTCCAAAATCAACCATCACCCACTACTTAAGAACTACAGGAATTGGCTGGGGAAAAGAGCGTTACTTAGAGACCATAGACAATGAAATAATCAATATCAAGAACCAAATTAAAGCTGATGTAGCTTTCGAGGACGACAATGATTCGTATAAAGCAAGATTTGAGAACTTTCTGTGGTTAAAGAAATTTTTTACTCAGCTTTTTACCTCTTTGCCGGACCTAGATTCTGAAGGGCGTATACCCTATGCCCAACTAGCAGCATGGTTAAATACTTTAGTAGATCAATTCAGCTCAGTTGTTAGCCAAGCAGACCATGAAGCAAAAAATGTCATTTGTAGAAATCTAAAACTCATTGAAGATTCGGTTGCTATTCATCTTAAACGAGATGATATATTTGCAAGACTTAAATTTTTAATTAAGGGAATAAGGGTAAGTGTATCGAGCCCGAAACCAGGCCATCTACATATCGATCATTACAACTCTGGATTATGGATATCACGTCAGAATGTATTTATCGTTGGCCTTGATGCTAACCGCTTCCCAGGGACAATGAGAGAAGACCCAATTTTACTGGATATAGAACGTGAAAAAATTGGTCACGGTCTTCCTTTGCTGGGTAATAGGCCAAAAGAAAAAGTACACGACTTGGTACAGTTTTTATCGTCTGTTCAAGGAACCCTTACGGTCAGTTATTCTGCCTTTGATACCTTGGAAAACCGTGCTGTTTTTCCAAGCTCTATCCTTTTGCAAATGTATAGATTGAAAGCTCATGATGAAACGCTGGATTACAGCGATCTTATTGAAACGCTTGGTACTAGGAAAGGCTTCACACCCTCAGATATCGACGAGTCCTTAGATGATCAGGAATGGTGGCTTAGTGTTTTATCAATGGGAAACAAAAAGCCAGATCTTGATACTTTTAAAACCTTGTATCCAGCGCTCCTTGATGGATTAAACGCTGAATCAAATCGCCAGCAAATAGAAGAACTTACGCCGTTTGACGGAAAGGTCAATTTTGACCCATCAATAGTGGACCCTACGGTTAGCAAAGATTTAGTAATGTCCTGCAGTCAACTTGAAATGCTTGGGAAATGCCCGTTTGCGTACTTCTTAAGGTATGTGTTAAAAATTCAGCCCATTGAAGAATTAGTCTTTGACCAAGGCGTATGGTTAAATGCAAAGACAAAAGGGGATCTATATCATGGCATTTTTGAGCGGTTCTATAAGAAACTTGCCAATCAAGGTGAACCTCTTAACGCTGCGAGACATGCACAATTCCTTTATGAAATTGCCGATGAGTTAATGAGTCAGAAAAAAGTGAGTGTGCCACCTCCGAGTGAGTTAGTATACGATTATGAACGCAAATCAATTCTTGATTCCTGCCGTATTTTTTTGAAGTCTGAAGAAATTGAGTCATGTGATGATGTCCCTAAATATTTTGAGTTAACTTTTGGAATGCATCCAGGAGGAACTAAAAACAACGAGAACTTTGAAGCGGTCACGATTGAGTTGCCGAACGATAAACGGTTTCTCCTCAGAGGGAAAATTGATCGGGTCGATGAATCCGCAAATGGGTTAAAGATCTGGGATTATAAAACGGGCAGCACCTTTGGTTATAGTGATAAAGAGTATTTCAAGGGTGGGAGGCAACTCCAACATGGGTTATATGCGTTGGCCATAGAACGTCTCTTTTCAGAGAAAGAACTTCATACCAATCCAAAGGTAATTCTTAGCGGTTACATTTTTCCGACTCGAAAAGGTGAAGGGAAAAGGGTAGTCCGGCTACAAGTCCGGCGGGACAGTTTATATGAAATTCTCAATCGTCTGTTTACGTTATTATCCGAAGGGACGTTTGTCATGACTGACGATGAGAACGACTGCCATTATTGCGACTATCGCGATGCATGTAACCGCCATAGCCGAAGCAAAAAAGGCTTAGATAAGATGATGATCGATATATTTAGGGGGTTAAGAAATTATGCCTAAATTGGCTAATCCACTGGATCATGAGGAAAGACTTAAACTTCAGCAAGAGCTATTCGTAAATTTTTTGGTTGACGCAGGCGCTGGCTCGGGAAAAACAACAACCCTAGTTGGTCGTATGGTAAACCTAGTAAAAAGTGGTTGTGTTACAACCCAACAAATTGCTGCGATTACATTTACACGCAAAGCTGCCTGTGAACTTAGAGAACGATTTCAAACAACTATCGAAAAGGCCTATCGGGAAGAAAAAAATTCATGTATTAAAGAAAAGCTTCAACAGTCACTGGTTGATTTAGACCAGTGTTTCCTAGGAACCATCCATTCCTTTTGTGCGTCTCTTTTGACGGAACGACCAGTTGAGGCAGGGCTTGATCCGGAATTTGAAGAGCTCGCTCCCGTTGAAGAAATCGTTCTTCAACAGGAGGCCTGGGAAAGTTATTTAATGGATGTTAAATTGAATTCTTCTCATTTGCAGGAAACGTTAGATGATATCGGCGTACCAACCGGTGAATTAAAAGAAGCCTTTATAACTCTTTCTCAATATCCTGACGTAACTATGGTTTGTACAGAGGTACCTAAACCAGACTTAAAGCCTGCCGTGGAAACTCTGAAAAACTTAGTTGAGCGAGCGATAAATGATATTCCCAATGAAGAACCTGAAAAAGGATGGGATCATCTTCAAAAAGCCATTCTCAAGGCAAGTCGCTTTTTTAAGTTTTTTGACCTTAACAAAGACGTTAATATTGTCAATTTGCTAAAGGCATTTGATAAAGAATTTAGTGTTACTCAAAACCGCTGGATTAGTAAGGATGAAGCAAAGCGGTATAGAGATGAGTTTAACGAGTTCGCGGTTAATATTTTAAGCCCTATGCTGCAAACATGGAGAGAATATTGTCATTACATATTAATGGAGTTTACGATTCCTGCTGTGAAGTTTTATGAACAGGTCAGGTTTAAACAATCTAAACTCAATTTCCAAGACCTGTTGTTGAAAACGCGCAACATGCTGCGTGATCACCCTGAGGTCAGGGCTTACTTCCAAAGTAAGTATCCAAGGTTATTGATAGATGAGTTTCAAGATACCGACCCGATTCAGGCGGAGATCTTGTTCTACTTAACGGGTCAGGACATCTATCAAAAAGATTGGCACATACTGATTCCTTATCCCGGTTCCCTCTTTGTGGTTGGCGATGCCAAACAATCAATTTACCGTTTTCGTAGAGCAGATATAGATACCTATAACCTCGTAAAAAACCTTATTATTCAGAGCGGGGGAGAAGTTGTTCAACTCACGACCAATTTCCGGTCGGTTAATGCGTTGGGCCATTGGATCAACCCCATCTTTGAAACGATCTTTCCGGTGCAAGAATCATCCTACCAAGCGGAATTTAGTCCGCTTCGAACCATAAGACCAAATGGTAAAGGGTCTGATTATGGCGTTAAAGTTTTAAATATCCCCGCAGAGTTCACGAAAAAGGACGAGATTCTAAATGCTGATGCAGAAATGATTGCCCAGTTTATTCGTTGGTCGCTGGATGGAAACTTAAAACTTACGCATCCAAGTGATCAAACGAATAAAGAGGAAATTCGTCAAGCACAACCTGAGGACTTTATGATTTTACTGCGATTTAAAGATGGAATGGATCTTTATGCACGTGCGCTCGAAAAATTCAAAATTCCGTTTAGCATGACTGGAGGTAGTTCGTTAGGAGACTCTCTAGAATTAGCAGAGCTTTATAAACTGCTTCGATTATTGTCTGACCCGGACGATCAACTACTAATGGTAGGTGTACTAAGGGGATTGTTCTTTGGCATAAGTGACGATGACCTTTTTCAGATCAAGCAGGCCGGCGGTTACTTTAGAATTTATAGTAATGTACCAGAAGGACTACACGAAGATTTAGAAACACGCTACGGAAAGGCATTAGACAAGCTCAAAAAATACCTGCAATGGGCCGGAAAAATGATGCCTTCGGTTGCCATCGAAAAGATAATTGCAGATCTCGGCATGATCCCTTATGTTTTAGGGTTCGCGAAAAGCGAAAGCGGAGCTTCCTATTTCTATCAGGTATTAGAGTTTTTGAGAGAAGCTGAAAGAAATGGTAAAACACGCTTCGATCAGATTGTTACAGAGTTTAATATGATCATGAGTAGCTCGATTGAAGAAGAACTGAGTCTTACGTCAAAGGAAAAAAATGTTGTTCGTCTAATGAATGTACATAAAGCCAAAGGTCTTGAGTCATCTGTGGTTTTTCTTGCTCAGCCGTTTAAAGAAGTCTCTCAGAAGGCTGATATTCATATTCGCCGTCACGGAACTGAACCAGAGGGATACTATGTATTCAATCGTAAGCTGGGTTATCACTCAGAGTGTATTGCACAACCTGACAGATGGAGTGTTTATGAAAACGAAGAGTTGCGATATCTGCAAGAAGAGGAATGTCGATTAGTTTACGTTGCGGGGACTAGAAGTAAAAACTTACTTATTATAAGCCGAAGTCTCAAAGATAGGGACTTAAGAAAAAATCCCTGGGCATTGTTGCTGCATGGTTCTTCTGTTGAGAACGAACTTAATGCATCCGAGATTGATATAGTCGGTGTAAATATTCCTGATGATATCGGAACCTATGTTAAACCGCAAGAACTTATTGCTGCTCGTGAGCATTTTTCCGAGTGGGTGTCTGATTTGGCAAAACCTAGCTACCAAATCGTATCAACTACAGGCTTAAAAGAACAGGTAATCGATTTAAGTGTTAAACGTGGAGCAGGAGGTGGTAAAGCTTGGGGAACTGTCATTCATCAAGTATTTGAAGAACTTATCAAGGGTAATGATGATATTGATTCTGTAATAACCCTAGCTCTACAAGAAAATGAGGAATCTCTTGAGCGCAAAGAAGAAGTTTATACGGTCGTCGAAGAATTTTGCAGAACCGATTTGTGGCAAAGAATTACTCAGGCTGAATCAAAATATACTGAGGTACCATTTTCGTTGCAAATTGACAATGGTCATCCACTCAATGTTTATGTTAAAGGAGAAAATGAAAAACCAATTATTCTATCAGGTATTATAGACTTGGCCTTTAAGGAAAATGGCGAATGGGTGATTGTTGATTATAAGACGGACCGAGTCAACGAAGAAAGTGATTTGGATCGATTAAGAGAATTTTATGAACCACAGGTGAAGATGTATTGTGAAGTTTGGGATTCTATCATTGGCGAAAGTTGCCAGGAGGGTCAACTATATTTCGTGGAGAAAAATCAAATCAAAAATGCCTTCTCTTAATTTAAGCGTAATGGTTTTACCTTTCAGAAATTCAGTCATTATTTCACTCACTTAAGATTGAGGTAACTCAATGAATTAATGTGGTGTTTATAATGGCTACTCGTTATATATACTGGGTTAGGGGTGAAGTTTCGCTATGCGAAAGTTGCGTTATTAATAATACTTAACGGAGAATAAGCAAAAGTTTCTTGGCCATTATTATTCAAAGCCGTCACAAAAGAGAATATATTGAGTGGACCTTGGTGTGATGACAGACAGCGGATATTGTATTTCAGAGGTGTAAATGTAAAATTTACTTAATGAATCAGAGTAAATTGAACATTATTCCGGAACACGAGCCAGTGTTCCGGATTTTTGAGCTATCTGTAGGGATGGAGAGCCACTATGATATACCGATAAGGTCAACCTATCACTCTAAGTAAATATAACGACAGAAAAAGAACAGTAAATAATTACTATACGTTTTTTGGACACTTGATATGATATAATCTTAGCATAAAATGGTATTGTTGTGATTTTTGCGTAACAGCATACTGATACATACGGAATAACAGCGCATTCTTTGCGAAACTGAAAAGGCTTCAAGAATTAAAGGGGGTGAAGACAGGTGGTCAACAAAACAGAAGAAATCAGAAAGTACATCTTACGCATTCTGCAACAGGCCAAGGAAGATGGATATGCAACAAAGGATATTCGTGCTGGAGATATCAAAAAGGAAATGGGCTTGGGCAACATACCCCAATCGATTTGTAATGCAATGCGTAGCATCCACTGTTTTTCAAAATATGATGTGCTGGTTACACCCCCAAGCGGAAACAGCACCACATTGGAACTCAGGTACTACTTGGACAATGAAGCCCCCACGCAGCCAGAGTGCCCAGCAATTTTTACAAAAGGACGAGTTGATTATCGAACGATTGCAGGTCATAAATCAAAGCTGTGGGAGCAAGTTGATATCGCCTTTCTCCTGAATAATGCACTTGAATACCATAATAAGCTGGCCAAAATAGAGAACCACAGATATCGGTCATGGGAGCACTGCTATTCATTTTTTACCAAGCATCAATCCACAACTGACGACGAAGTCATCGACTTAATGTGTTTGCATCTCTCTAACTATTTGGCAAGTTGGGGAATGTTCCGAGGCGCAGCATTCCTGCTTCAAAAGGATTATAAGGTGCATCTTGAGGTTGTGCATTTAATGCTTAACGAGCGATTTCGCATTTTAAGAAGCACAAACATACGAGAAATTACACACAATGACGAGTACATAAATCGTATATTTGAACTCAACCAAAAAATCCCGGAAATTTATCGCAGAAAAACAACTGATTTCGAAAATGAAAATGGTCGAAACTCCTCCGATACGTTGATCACAAAGATATTGCTGGGAGTGTTTGGCTGTGTACCGGCGTATGACCGGTATTTCAAAAATGGACTTAGCAGCACAGGGGTTTCCTCTGCGCAGTTTTCCAAGCGTTCTTTCGTAGGACTGCTGCAGTTCTATGAGCATTATTATGATGACTTTGAAGCTGTACGCCTGAAGATAAGTGAACACGGTGTGGAGTACTCACCGATGAAAATGATTGATATGTGCTTTTGGCAAATTGGCTTTGACGGCGATACACAAAAGGTAGAATCAGAGCAGGAGTGATCGCCATGCCTAAGTCATCGAATCAAAAGTTAAAATTACTATATCTCCACAAAATTTTGCAAAAGAAAACAGATGAGCAGCACACCATGACAGTACAGCAAATGATCGCTGAACTTGCTGCACTTGGAATTAAAGCAGAGCGCAAAACCATTTATGATGACCTCGAAGCCCTTCGGCTATTCGGGGTTGATTTGATGTGCAGAAAAAGTAAAACCCATGATTATTATGTGAACGGAAAAACCTTCGAGTTCCCGGAACTGAAACTGCTGGTAGATGCGGTTGCGTCCGCTAAGTTTATTACAGAGAAAAAGTCCGGCGAGCTGATTAAAAAGATTGAAACTCTTGCAAGCGAATACGAAGCAAAAGACCTGCGCAGGCAGGTACTAATTTCAGGTCGGACAAAAACCGAAAATGAAAAAATATACTACAATGTAGATGTTCTGCATCGGGCAATCGCTGATGGAAAGCAGATCTCATTCCGTTATTTTGACATCGGTGTGGACAAGAAGAAACATTACCGTGACGGACACAGAACCGCCTCACCCTATGCCCTGTCATGGGAAAATGAAAAATACTATTTAATTGCGTTTTATGAAAAGTATGATGGTATTTCTCACTTTCGAGTGGAACGCATGGAGGAAATTGCGATCCTCGAAAGCGATATCCTCCAGCCGCCTGAAGGTTTTAGCCTGAGAGAATATTCGAAAAGAGTGTTTTCCATGTTTGGCGGAGAGGAGCATGAGATAACTTTGTGCTTTGACAACAGTTTAGTTGGCGTTGTTTACGATAAGTTTGGTCAAGACGTGGCGATCAAAAGTCCTGGCAAAGATAATTTCAAAATAACTGTAAGGGTAGCAGTCAGTCCGTCCTTTTATGCGTGGTTGTTCCAGTTCGGAAATTTAGTAAAGATTGAGGCACCAGCATGGGCAAGACAAGAACTGATTGGCATGGCTTCAGATATTGTCAGTGAGGTGTAAAGATAAAAATTTTATTTTGCAACATCGCCTATATGAAATATTACAAAGGCATCATTAAAAATGTGGACGAGCCGCGCTATAGCGGCTAAATATTCTGCGAACGGTGATGCCCATGAAAAATATAACTTTATGCCTCATGATACACAGGATGGCGAGCTTTGCTTAGGTTTTTTTGAAACTAAGAGCACTAACGGCGAGTTTTCCAAACAGCTTCACATCGAAAAGATTGAAGGGATTTCCAGACGTGATGAGCTTGCGGAAAATGTGTTGGTTGTTTGGTACGCCAAGTTTCATGACAATAGAACTGTCTTTGTGGGATGATACAGGAACGCTACCGTTTACAGGTATTATGAAAGCTTTGAAGTCAACTTGGAAGATGGCAGCTTATAAACCCAAAACTTTAACATAGAAGCCGCATTGGATGATTGTGTTCTGCTGTCTGAAGGCCAAAGAAACGTCCATATCTGGCAAGTCCCCCGAAAAACAAAACTCGTTCCTATGGTTTTGGACAAGCAAATGTTTGGTTTGCGTCCGAGGAATCTGCTGCGGGCTATGTAAAGAAGATCGAAACGCAAATCGAAAATTTTGATGGTGAAAACTGGCTTAGAAAATATCCAGATATAGAAATGGGGTTAGACTAGGTGCAAATCGGCTTTATCGATTTTTCTAAAGAAGAAAGAAATAAAATACTGGCTACGCTGAAGCTGCTCGGAACACAAACAGCATTGGATGAGCTTGGCATCGGAGTCATTCGGGATGCCTATGCAGATATTCTCTTCCCTGGTATTTCTACCATCCAAACAAGGGCAAAGTACTTTGTGCTCATTCCATACCTGTTTAAAAGAGCAGCAAACCAGAAACTATCTAGCGGTAGAGCGGTTCATAAATGGCTAACTGCCAATGAAGATAAAATGGTGGAGACGCTAGTACGCAATAGCGACAGCAAGGAAACCGGCATTATCGGAAAGAATGCATTAAAACAAAAACGGGCGGTCAAGATGAAGCCATCCAGCATTTATTGGAACGGCCTGCGAACCTTTGAAATTGTACGCAGTGCAGGTATTTCATTCAGTGCGGCCTGCAATGTCACTTGGTCGTCCGCTCAGAAGAAAAATGAAGCTGAACCTAAAACCGATGGTGATAGCTTTGATGATATGACAGCAGGACAAGGAAATTCCGTTTTATTTTCTCCTATCCTGCCGGATTACGATTTTGAGAAAACAGCCGCTATTACACTCACGCGCAAAGAAGCAGAGTTTTTAGCGGATAAAATTACAAAAGCCTTACTGTCCCAAAATACACTGTTTGCATTTTTAATCGAGCATAAACTTAACTGCAACAGCTTTGATGAGATTCCAGTGGATATTCTGGCGCATGAAATGAGGCATGATTATCTACTGGCAAAAGATTTTTCCGATTTTATCATTGGTGCGCACATCCGCTACAACATTATTTTCTCCAATTATCAGGATGAGGAAATGGTGGATGAGTTTAATTCCTGGAGAACTATGTTTGTAAATCGCGATTTTGATCTTGCTGCCGTTTTGGATCGCATTTCGTGTAACTATGCAACCGTAAAGTTCTGCGCAGACTTTCTTGATAGTGTTTATAAAAATGACTTGCAGGCGATGGATGAAATGATTATTGCAAGGGAAAAAGCCGTCAAGGGCGACCGCGCCAAGCTCTGCAAGCCAAATGAGTATCAGTATAACTTTGACAGGCCGGTGCATTTTTACAGGCTCGATTTTCGTTTTGGTACAGCCAAAACCATCATAGACGACATCATCAAAGGATTGGAGGGATAAGCATGGCAATGTTTGATACAGCACACAATAGATTAAGTTACGGAGAGCTTCTGCAACCGGAGTTGGGATATAAGCTTGATTTCGCTGTTGGCCTTACCTATTCCCTTGATCTCGAAGCTTTACTCGGCGTCCCCGTGTCGTTGGGCCTGCTGGATGAAGCAGATTCGGAACTAATGCGAAGCCCCTTCTACTTGCTGGAAGCAATTCGCAAAAGCAGTGACAGCCTCGCAATCTTCTGTAATGCGGGAGGCATTGCTTTACCGCAAAAAATACAGAGTATTTATTCGCTTTTAGAAAACAGTGTGTTTGAAATAAAACTTTCGAACAGACAGAACTTTCATCCAAAGCTATGGTTTATTAAATACACAAATGATGACGGTCACTCTTACATAAGGCTCCTTGTGCTCAGCCGTAATTTGACCTTTGATAACAGTATCGACCAATGTGTTGCGATGCAGGGTGAGATTACACGGACAAAACGCAATAAGAACAAGCCCCTCGCTGACATGTTGACCTTCGTTGGCGGGTATGCAGATAAAACAAAGAAGCAGAAAATTGCAAAGCTTGCAGATGATATTTTGCATGTTAAGGCGTTTGATATAGAACATCCCTTTGAAGATTATGAGTTCCTGCCTCTCGGCATAAGTGGGTACGATAAGGAAAAAACCAAACTGTTTAACAGCAAATATGATATTTTCGTTGTCTCTCCGTTTTTGAGTGACAATGTAATTAACGAGCTGTCAAAATGCCCCTACAACAAGGTGTTGGTAACGAGAAAAGCATCGGTTAGTCCATCGGTAATCAATAGTTTTAACAGCGTTTACATCACAAAGGATATTCTAAATGACAACGAATTTGGTGTAAAACAGGACATTCATGCTAAGCTCTATTTCACCATAACCAATGAAGGAAATTTCTTATACATAGGTTCAGCCAATGCCTCTCATAATGCGTTTCACAAAAATGTAGAGTTTCTGCTTAAGCTCAAATATAAGCCGAATTGCGTTGGATTCAAAACCTTTTTTAGTGACTTTATTCATGATGAAAACTGCCCGTATGAAAAAATCGAAGCTGCGCCCGAAAAGATACCAGCGGATGCGGTGCAGGATGCGATTGATAAAGCGTTCAAAGAAGCCATCTATGCCTTGAAAGGCGCAAAGGTAGTTGTAAGCGGCGACTCTTATGACATCCAAGTGGACTCAAAGGAGCTGAAAACAGAAGAAGCGGTGAAAATTGCTCCGCTGCAGCGGCAGGATCTGCTTCAGTCGCTTCTGCCGCAAACGCTGTTTAAAGGGATGTTACTCAGAGAACTGAGTGAATTTTATATTTTGTGGGTGCAAGGGCAAAAGATCGTCATAAAAATTGAAACCAAGGGCATTCCGACAGAGCGTGACAATGCGATATACAAAAGTATTATCAATACCGAGACAAAGTTTTTATCCTATGTGTCGTTTATGCTCTCTGAAGATTACGCTGCTGGGGTGCTGGAGGAATCGGAGTATCTGCGTCTGATGCAGAGTGACGAAAATGAATCGGCAAATGCACCTTTCTTTGCTGCTGTATATGAAAAGATGCTCAAAGTGGTTCATCAAAACCCAGCTCGGCTAAAAGAGGTTGCAGACGTGATAAAACGACTTGATAAGGACATCGTAGGCAATGAGTTTTTAGAGATGTACAAGCAGTTTGAACTTGCGGCAAGGAGGCTAAAAAATGATACCAAAGGATTTTCAAAAGGCTACCGCCAATCGGATACTAGCAGTGTTTCGAGGCGGTCAAAACAGAATACTGCTTGCCGATGAGGTTGGACTTGGAAAAACCATCATTGCCAGTGATGTCATAAGACAGGTTTCGGACTGGCATAGGCATGAGAAAAACGATGATCACTTTAAGGTGATTTATATCTGTTCTAATATTAATATCGCCAATCAAAATGCGAGGAAGCTTGGCATCAGAGACTTGATGAATGTTTCTGAAAGCCGCTTGTCCATGCAGCACCTCAAAATCTATCAAAACAGAGGGCGAGATCGCAGTTATGAGCAGCTCATTCCGCTGACGCCGGCCACCTCCTTTTCTATGACCTCCGGCTGCGGCAATCAAGAGGAACGTGCTTTGATGTACGCTCACCTCAAGCGACTGATTATGTTTAAGGGATACACAGCAAAACTGTTTCAGTTTCTTGCTTATGATGCGGAAAAGTATTGGCAATGGTATGTGGATACATATGAAGAAAGGGTGCAGCAGTGCGACAGCAACGGCAGCAGTTATCTCTATGAAATAGGCATGGAGCTTACGAAACGGCTTGAAGCTGATAGCGAGCTTGTAGATAACATCCTTTCAAACTGCACATCGAGAAGCCCGTCCAAAAAGTACGAGAGTAGATCACTGATCAACGCTCTTCGGAGGATCTTTGCTCAAATCAGCCTTGATAAGCTGGAGCCTGATCTGGTTGTCATGGATGAGTTTCAACGCTTCCGCGATTTGATTGTCCCCACCGATGATGAACAAGGAATGCTTACTCGGCAGTTTCTGCAAAATACCGACACCAAGGTACTGCTGCTGTCGGCAACGCCCTACAAGCCGTACTCTACATTGGAAGAAATTAGTGCCGATGAAAATGCGGAACATTACAAAGAATTTATGGACGTAATGCGGTTTCTTTTTTATGATGACGAAGCGCATCAAAGCTTTCAGAAGGTGTGGCAGGATTACTCCAGCTCTCTTTGCGAAATCTCGAAAGGTGATTTTACGGTACTGCTTGCAAGGAAGAATACTGCTGAAGATGCGCTTTATAAAAGCATCTGCAGGACAGAGCGTTTTAACAGCGGGATTATCGATGACAGCGATGCAAGGGAGGTTTCAATCTCAGACGGGGATATCCTGTCTTACAGTGAGATACAATCCCTTTTAGATGAAATCAGTGCCCGAAGCAAGCGACCCCTTCGTTATCGCAATGTTCCCATGGATTATGTAAAATCCTCACCCTACTTGCTCTCGTTCATGGAAAGCTATCAGCTCAAAAAACAAATTACAGATTATTTTTCTAAATATCATGACTTTGGACTGGTAAAAGGCCCGAATTCCAAGTGCCTGCTTCTGAAGAAAAGCACCATACATAACTATCAGCCTATAGCTGCAAATAACGCACGACTGGTAAAGCTAAAGGATGTTGTATTTGAAGGCGGTAAAAACAGTACTGAAAATTTGCTTTGGATTCCACCATCAAAGTCGTACTACAGAACAGGAAGTATATTTGATAAAAACAAAGACTATTCAAAGATACTCGTATTTTCCTCATGGGAAATGGTGCCGCGAATGGTATCGGTTATGCTTTCTTATGAAGCGGAACGGCTGACGATCGGCAAGCTCTTTCATAACGCAAAACTGAAGCGTGGCAGAGGATACTTTGCGACTAGGGAAGAACGTCGTTTTGGTATTACAAGGCTTAAAAACGAGACGGAAGATATTGTTTGCCATGTATCCGGCACTCTTGCACGGCTTTATAATCCAGATGAGCACATCGGCAAGGATATTAAGCAAATCAGGAGAGAGCTTGCCGAAAAGCTTCAGCCAAAGCTGAATGCAGTCAAAGCTAAATACAAGCTTTCCGAAAGCGGAGCTGCCGGCGCAAAGTCGCTGATAGAGCTCATAAAAGCACTGGACAGCAATCCATCAGCGACACCTTCGACTATCCCAGCTGGAGCTGTTGGCATATTAGTCAACATGGCAATTGGTTCACCTGCCATTTGTGCGTACAGGCTTTTTAATTCTAACGAGGTGATAACCAGGGCGCTTGCTAAAAAAGTATTTGTCAGCTTATTTAATAAAGCCGAAAGCTCGGCTGTTCTTGACTTGCTGTATGGCAGCAAGGGCGACGATTCCTATTACGAAAATGTCTTTCGATATTGTGTGGATGGTAATCTGCAGGCCATGCTGGATGAATACGCTCATATACTTGGCGAACATGGAGAAGCTCTTGCGGATGCGATGATCGATGCCTTTTCGGATACGGCCTCTCTGCAGGCAGATACGCTGGAATCCTTTACAGGAGCAGAAAAAGAAAAGCCGCGTCTGCGCACGCACTTTGCTGTTGGATATTTCAATGCTCGCGTTAGCAACGAAAATGTGCAGAGAACTGAAAAAATCCGCAAAGCGTTTAATTCACCATTCCGTCCGTTTGTGTTGTCTACTACATCAATCGGGCAGGAAGGATTGGATTTTCACTTCTACTGCCGCAAGGTCATGCACTGGAACTTACCGTCAAACCCTATAGACCTGGAGCAGCGTGAGGGACGTATTAATCGGTACAAGTGCCTTGCGGTGCGCCAGAATATTGCACACAAGTACAGCAGTGAAAAAACATGGGATGCTATGTTTGAAAAAGCCGCACAAACAGAAAAGGGAGATCTGCCGGATCTTGTTCCGTATTGGTGTTTGACGGATGGAGAAGCAGCTCCTGTCAAGATTGAACGTATCGTTCCGATGTATCCGTTGAGCCAGGACCGCTTGCGATACAATCGCTTGATTAAAATACTGTCGTTATATCGACTGACATTAGGCCAGCCGAGACAAGAGGAGTTAATTGAGGTAATTAGCAGAGAAATTGCCGGCAAAATCGACAATCAGCTATTTATTAATTTAAGTCCATTTTACAAATAGAAATATAAATGTGTACAAGTTGTTTTATTAGTGGTATTTTGCACCGAGGTCAGATGTCAATGACTTCAGTCAATGATATATGTGCCATCCTCCCAGCTCAGTGCAAGTGGCAATAATAAACGTCCCGGAAAATGGTTCTATAAAAATAAAGAATAACTTAAATTTAAAAAATCTACAAAGGCTAGGGGAGAGATAGAATGAATAACCCAACTTCAATGGAAAAAATAAAGGCTTATCATAGCATTAAGAACTTTCTTGATGAAGAACAACAGAAACAAATAGCGGAAATGTTAAAATTAACATCACTCGATATTGAGAAAAGATTATGGGGAAAAGATAATGAGGTTGAATTTATTTTAATGATATATCTATTGCAATGGTGTAAAAATATTGTAGGATTTGAAGAAGGTATTGCTAAATTGACTGATACCGTTGCATCTGACTTGTATATAGAATTAATTTCAGGTGAAAAGATTGTTGTTGAAATAAAATCCTCCGAGGACTCGAAGTATAAAATTTCTGAGAATATATTTAATAGGAAAGAAGAATTCGCAAAGAAATTTAATGCAAAACTCTACTTTGCAATAAAACTTGCAGGCTATTGGACTTTATATAGTAGTGATTACTTGAAAAGCCAAAATCGCAAAATTACTATAGAACAAGATTTTTCAAATTCGGAGTTCAATAAAATATTCGGCGATAGAACATTCATATTTCCTAAAGGTCTCAAGATAATAAGTTTATATTCAAAACAGGCAACTGAGCACATGGGTATTACTAATGATAATTTCGGTAACCTTATTAAATATAGAATTGAATATTTAGGTCGAAAAATATTAACCGTTAACAGTCCTAAGAATGATAAGTATTTTATGGTTTTTCTGTATGAGAATTTACAAGATATAATGTCTAATGATAAACAAACTATTTATCAGATTGATTCTGATAGAACCATGATAGAAGAGGAATTTACCAATGAGGCAATGATGAACTTATCGGGGTTTATTTTATCACCTATAAAACATATGATGAGTGAGCTCGGACATGCTTATAACTTTAGTGAATATCTTACAAATCTTATTGACAGCAAGGAACATTTCTTAACACGGCAACATATTTTATATGCATTAAGTTACTTAGCTGAATATGATTACCCTATCATGGAAAAAAGAGAAAATGAAATATACTTGTTCAAAGATATGATAATATAACAAAAATCTAATTAGAACGGTATAAAATAAAACCCACCGTATGAGTAGCAACTTCAAATGGTGTACCGTTACCAATGCCCCTTACTTACAAATTGTAGAAAATAAACCTTTTGTTGACTTTGAAAGAGTTAAATATGAGTGGGTAATCGTAGTGGTGTTTAATAGATTTTTCTTGTGGTTATACCGACTGAGAATATAGGCCATGGTTTGAAACGACTATTATTACTTTTAGAGCTAAAAAATTGACATGAGATAGTCTCAATTTACTTGAAAAATAATGAGATAGTCTCAATTTATTTGAAAGCTAGTCTCAATCCTTATAAAAATTTTCAACGAAATAATAGGCTTTTTTCTGTTTTCAGTCTCAAACTATTTGAGAGCTCACATCCAGTAAGAAGAAAAAGAACTGTTTTCAAGATTTAATTTATATAAGAATTAAAGATACCGTAGAATAAGTGAATTTTTCTTTACTTGAATATTTTTAGGCTTTTAGGGGCTATTTCCATAACAATGTTTTGGAATAGCTCCTTTTGCATTAGGTTAAGAAAGGATCGGTTCCCGCACTTGCCAGAAGAGTAATTCTTGATGAGTTAAAGAGAAAAAGGAAATAACTAATTTTTCAATTAGAGAAGGTTGGGGATCTTTATTCCAGGCAAATAGATAAATTTATAAATGATCAGGACTAGCGTTTATTTTTTCAACACATTATGTTAAAGTAATTTTGCTATACTTTAGGGTTTTCTACAAAATACTTGGCGATAGGAGATTGGATTAATGGAAAACGAACTACAAAAAAAATATGGTCTAATGACAGCAATAGCAATGGTTATTGGTATTGTAATTGGCAGCGGAGTATTTTTTAAAGCGGAGAAAGTATTGACCGCTACTGGCGGAAATCTTCCACAAGGTATCTTGGCGTGGATTATTGGTGGAATTATAATGATTGTCTGTGCTTACGTTTTCGCAACCATGGCCACCAGATATGAGAAAGTTAATGGTGTCGTTGACTATGCCGAGGCTGCTCTCGGCAGTACGTACGGTTATTTTGTAGGATGGTTCATGGCAGCTATTTATTATCCAACTCTAACTTCAGTACTGGCTTGGGTATCAGCCAGATACACTTGTGTTTTGCTGGGATGGAATATAGTTGGCGGTGAAGCTATGGCCATTGCTGGATTCTTTCTGGTTGGAAGTTATGCCTTAAACGCCCTCTCACCAAATCTTGCTGGTAAGTTCCAAGTCTCCACAACTGTGATCAAAATTATTCCGTTAGCCTTGATGGCGGTAGTCGGAACAATCGTTGGTCTAAGCAACGGAATATTGGTTAGTAACTTTACTAGTGGTGTTATTGCTGAAGTGACTAGTAATAATCCACTCTTTACCGCTGTTGTGGCTACTGCCTTTGCTTATGAAGGATGGATAATTGCAACTAGTATTAATGCTGAATTAAAGGATGCCAAGAAAAACCTGCCCTTAGCACTAACATTTGGAACACTGTTTGTTGCCCTCCTTTACATCCTCTACTACACAGGTTTAGCAGGGGCTGTCAGTAACAGCGTTATGATGAAAGGCGGCGAAGCGGGGGCAAAGCTTGCATTTTCAACAGTCTTCTCTAACCTAGGAGGTACTGTTCTGTTTGTTTTTGTTGTAATCTCTTGCTTGGGGACGTTAAATGGTTTAATGATGGGCTGTACACGTGGTTTCTACTCTTTGGCAGCTAGAGATATGGGTCCGGCACCAAAGGTTTTAAAATGTATTGATGTAAACACAAATATGCCGACCAACTCCTCTATTTTAGGCGTTCTGCTAAGTGGCGTTTGGTTACTATACTTTTTTGGTGCGAATTTGACCCCAGTCCCTTGGTTCGGTCCTTTTAGTTTCGATAGTTCAGAACTTCCGATTGTTACCATCTATGCTATGTATATTCCCATTTTTATTATGATAATGGCAAAAGAAAAATCTCTGCACTTCGTTAAACGTTTTATTATGCCATTTCTCGCCATTTGTGCCTGTGTCTTCATGGTTATTGCCGCAATTTATGCACATGGTAAAGCAGTACTCTTTTACCTTATTATTTTCTGTGTCATTATGATATTTGGAATGATGGTTAACTCCAAAAAGAAATAGTATTTTCTGTTCCTCAATCATATTTAAAGTTGAAAAAGTGCATAATCTAAGAGAGGAGAGATGAAAACAAAAGTAGAAAAAGGAGATGCAATGAAAAACCTTACAACAGCTAGAGAAACTGGATGGAAATTTGATAACAGTTATAGCCGACTGCCAAAAATTTTTTTTACTCAACTAGATCCAACCTCTGTAGGCTCCCCAAAGTTAATCGTTCTTAATAATAAGTTAGCAACGTCCTTAGGGCTGAATACGGAAGAGCTGCAAAGCAAAGATGGGATAGAGGTGCTTGCCGGCAATCAGGTTCCTAAAGGTGCCTCACCACTTGCTCAAGCCTACGCTGGGCATCAATTCGGGCATTTTGCCATGTTAGGGGATGGACGGGCTCTATTGCTTGGAGAACATCTTACTCCTCAAGGTGAGCGGGTAGATATTCAGCTTAAGGGCTCAGGGCGAACGCCATTCTCGCGTCGTGGGGATGGTCGTGCAGCGCTTGGACCGATGCTCCGTGAATACATCATCAGCGAAGCAATGCATGCACTTGGCATTCCTACCACACGCAGCTTAGCGGTAGTGACAACCGGAGAGTCAGTAATTCGGGAAACTAAACTTCCGGGTGCAGTTTTGACTCGTGTAGCTGCCAGTCATTTGCGAGTTGGTACCTTTGAATATGTAGCTAAATGGGGAACAGTTGAGGATCTCCGAGTGATTGCTGATTATACATTGCAACGACATTTTCCAAATGTTAGCGATGGGGAGAATCGCTACCTTTTGCTCCTTTATGAAGTAATTAAACGTCAAGCTTTATTAATTGCTAAATGGCAATTAGTTGGATTTATTCATGGGGTTTTGAACACTGATAACGTTACTCTAAGTGGAGAAACCATTGATTATGGCCCTTGCGCCTTTATGGATACCTATGACCCTGCAACAGTGTTCAGTTCCATCGACCTTAATGGACGCTATGCCTATGGAAATCAACCACCTATTACTGAGTGGAATCTTGCGCGATTTGCTGAAACCCTATTACCGCTCTTACATGAGGATCAAGTGCAGGCAGTCAAATTAGCTGAGGATGCGCTTTCTAATTTTGTTAAACAGTTTCACAGCAATTGGCTCACGGGAATGCGAGCTAAACTAGGAATAGCTAATGAAGAAATAGAAGATGAGTCTCTAATAGAAGACCTGTTAAAAATGATGGAAAAATATCGGGCAGATTACACTAATACCTTTCGTGCTTTGACCTTCGATACTCCTGAAGATACGGCGTTATTCGGTGCCCAAGAATTTAAAGAGTGGCGTATGGCCTGGCAGGCAAGGTTAGAAAGACAGAAAGAACCAAAGGCTGCCATCCTTGAGTTAATGCGAAAATCTAATCCTGCTCTAATCCCTCGCAACCATCGTGTAGAAGCTGCTTTGGAAGCTGCAGTAAAACAAGAAGACTATAATGTGATGCAAAAGCTTCTTACTGTTCTTTCAAATCCCTACGAACACTCCGCAGAACAAGTCGAATACTCGAAGCTACCTGAGTCAGCAAACTGTTCTTATCGAACCTTTTGTGGTACCTGATAGGGAACTCTATTCTGCTATATTGAACAAATTGATTTAGAAACCTCTCGCTTTTGTACCAATATATTAAAAATCATTGATTTATGAAGCAACGATGGTATTAAATCAAATCCATGAATAATAAATTAATATTTAAATAAAATAATAGTTGACATTATATCTTAAAAGGTGTAATCTAACAAAGCGCCAACACGACGCACTGATTGAAGTAAGAAACGCCTCAAAGGCTTTTAAATGACAATCAAAAAAAACAAATCTTCTTATTGACAACGCAAGTTGAAAATGCTAAGATGTGATTCCGGCCCAAACGGGTCAAACAAAATCCATGGTCTTTGAAAACTAAACAACAAGGACAGCCAATGAGAGAAACTCTTAGGAGTTTCAAAATAAATCATGAGTCAATCATCTTCTTCTAATGAGAAGTTTGAAATAACTTTTTTTGGAGAGTTTGATCCTGGCTCAGGACGAACGCTGGCGGCGTGCCTAACACATGCAAGTCGAACGGAGAATTTTGAAAAGTTTACTTTGAAAAATTCTTAGTGGCGGACGGGTGAGTAACGCGTGGGTAACCTACCCATAAATCCGGGACAACCCTTGGAAACGAGGGCTAATACCGGATAATCTTAGAGCCTGGCATCAGGTTTTAAGGAAAGATGGCCTCTGAAGATGCTATCGATTATGGATGGACCCGCGTCTGATTAGCTAGTTGGTGGGGTAAAGGCCTACCAAGGCGACGATCAGTAGCCGGCCTGAGAGGGTGAACGGCCACACTGGGACTGAGACACGGCCCAGACTCCTACGGGAGGCAGCAGTGGGGAATCTTCCGCAATGGACGAAAGTCTGACGGAGCAACGCCGCGTGTATGATGAAGGTCTTCGGATTGTAAAGTACTGTCTTTGGGGAAGAACGGTGGCTTTGAAAATATTGAGGCCACATGACGGTACCCAAGGAGGAAGCCCCGGCTAACTACGTGCCAGCAGCCGCGGTAATACGTAGGGGGCAAGCGTTGTCCGGAATTATTGGGCGTAAAGGGCGCGTAGGCGGATTTTTAAGTCCGGTGTGAAAGATCAGGGCTCAACCCTGAGAGTGCATCGGAAACTGGGAATCTTGAGGACAGGAGAGGAAAGTGGAATTCCACGTGTAGCGGTGAAATGCGTAGATATGTGGAGGAACACCGGTGGCGAAGGCGACTTTCTGGACTGTAACTGACGCTGAGGCGCGAAAGCGTGGGGAGCAAACAGGATTAGATACCCTGGTAGTCCACGCCGTAAACGATGAGTGCTAGGTGTAGAGGGTATCGACCCCTTCTGTGCCGCAGTTAACACAATAAGCACTCCGCCTGGGGAGTACGGCCGCAAGGTTGAAACTCAAAGGAATTGACGGGGGCCCGCACAAGCGGTGGAGCATGTGGTTTAATTCGACGCAACGCGAAGAACCTTACCAAGGCTTGACATCCTACGAATCTTTAGGAAACTAGGGAGTGCCCTTCGGGGAGCGTAGAGACAGGTGGTGCATGGTTGTCGTCAGCTCGTGTCGTGAGATGTTGGGTTAAGTCCCGCAACGAGCGCAACCCCTGTATTTAGTTGCTAACAAGTAAGGTTGAGCACTCTAAATAGACTGCCGGTGATAAACCGGAGGAAGGTGGGGATGACGTCAAATCATCATGCCCCTTATGTCTTGGGCTACACACGTGCTACAATGGCCGGTACAGACGGAAGCGAAGCCGCGAGGTGAAGCAAATCCGAGAAAGCCGGTCTCAGTTCGGATTGCAGGCTGCAACTCGCCTGCATGAAGTCGGAATCGCTAGTAATCGCAGGTCAGCATACTGCGGTGAATACGTTCCCGGGCCTTGTACACACCGCCCGTCACACCACGAAAGTCTGCAACACCCGAAGCCGGTGAGGTAACCCGAAAGGGGGCTAGCCGTCGAAGGTGGGGCCGATAATTGGGGTGAAGTCGTAACAAGGTAGCCGTATCGGAAGGTGCGGCTGGATCACCTCCTTTCTAAGGAGAACGGTTTAGAGCTTAGGCTTTAGACGAACATCCTAGTGGTCGATTCTTTCAGAGGACGAGGTTGAAAACCAAATCGACTGTAAAGATCAATAACGAGTCGCAAGACTCACGCCGAGGGATCGGCAACTCATTGGAAACAGCTGTTGTTTAGTTTTGAGAGACCAGGAAACATCGAAGGAATTCGATGAATTATGGAACCTCACTCACAAAGGATTGAGGAAAGGCAGTTATGCCTGACTAATATCCTATATTTTTGACGGGTAAGAGTCTTAACAGACTTAAACCAGAACTGTTCTTTGAAAACTGCATAGAGAAAACTAGTAAAGTCGAACGAATTCACATCAATACGGACGTATTGAGTAAACCTAAAAGTAGCGACCAATAGGTCAAGCTATTAAGGGCGTACGGTGGATGCCTAGGCGCTAAGAGTCGAAGAAGGGCGCGGTTAACAGCGAAATGCCATGGGGAGTCGTAAGCAGGCTTTGATCCATGGATACCCGAATGGGGCAACCCAACCGGAGTCATGTCCGGTTATCCTCAACTGAATACATAGGTTGAAGAAGACAACCCGGGGAACTGAAACATCTAAGTACCCGGAGGAAAAGAAAGAATCATCGATTCCCTGAGTAGCGGCGAGCGAAACGGGAAGAGCCCAAACCGAATCCTTCGGGATTCGGGGTTGTAGGACCCTCTTTTAAGAATGGAATTCTAGTCGAACAGATCTGGAAAGGTCGAGCAAAGAAGGTAACACTCCTGTAGACGAAAGAAGGACATTCTGTGAGGGAATCCTGAGTACCGCGGGACACGTGAAACCCCGTGGGAAGCAGGGAGGACCACCTCCCAAGGCTAAATACTACTTAGCGACCGATAGCGAACCAGTACCGTGAGGGAAAGGTGAAAAGCACCTCGGAAGAGGAGTGAAAAAGAACCTGAAACCGTACGCTTACAAGCAGTTACAGCACAGTTATGTGTAGTAGCGTGCCTTTTGTAGAATGAACCGGCGAGTTACGGTATGTAGCAAGGTTAAGGCGAGAAGCCGGAGCCGAAGCGAAAGCGAGTCTGAAAAGGGCGAAAGTTACATGCTGTAGACCCGAAACCGTGTGATCTACCCATGGCCAGGGTGAAGGTGGGGTAAAACCCACTGGAGGCCCGAACTCACTGTCGTTGAAAAGGCAGGGGATGAGCTGTGGGTAGGGGTGAAATGCCAATCGAACACGGAGATAGCTGGTTCTCCCCGAAATAGCTTTAGGGCTAGCCTCAATTGATGATCGATGGCGGTAGAGCACTGAATAGGCTAGGGGCCTTACCAGGTTACCGAACCTTATCAAACTCCGAATGCCATCAGATTTAGATTGGGAGTCAGACTGTGGGGGATAAGCTTCATAGTCGAAAGGGAAACAGCCCAGACCATCAGCTAAGGTCCCCAAGTATACACTAAGTGGGAAAGGATGTGGAATTGCACAGACAACCAGGATGTTGGCTCAGAAGCAGCCACCATTTAAAGAGTGCGTAATAGCTCACTGGTCGAGTGGTTCTGCGCCGAAAATGTAACGGGGCTCAAGTGTATCACCGAAGCTATGGCTTGCGCTTCATGCGCAGGGGTAGGGGAGCGTTCTATCAGCAGAGAAGTCATTTCGTAAGGAATGGTGGAGTGGATAGAAGTGAGAATGCCGGTATGAGTATGCGAAAAGGAAGGTGAGAATCCTTCCCGCCGAAAATCTAAGGATTCCTGGGGAAGGCTCGTCCGCCCAGGGTAAGTCGGGACCTAAGCCGAGGCCGAAAGGCGTAGGTGATGGACAACTGGTTGAGATTCCAGTACCACCTAGAAATGTTTGAGCAATGGGGTGACACAGAAGGATAGGTTAAGCCAACCGTTGGTTGAGTTGGCCCAAGCGAGTAGGAGGTAGGGTAGGCAAATCCGCCCTGCGAGACTCTGAGACGTGATGGGGAGCGAAAATTAGTAGCGAAGTAACCGACTCCAAGCTGTCAAGAAAAACCTCTAGTGAGTGACTAGGTGCCCGTACCGTAAACCGACACAGGTAGATGGGGTGAGAATCCTAAGGCGCGCGAGAAAACCCTCGTTAAGGAACTCGGCAAAATAGCCCCGTAACTTCGGGAGAAGGGGCGCTCTTAGCAATAAGAGCCGCAGAGAAATGGTCCAGGCGACTGTTTAACAAAAACACAGGTCCCTGCTAATCCGAAAGGAGATGTATAGGGGCTGACACCTGCCCGGTGCTGGAAGGTTAAGAGGAGAGGTTAGGGGCAACCCGAAGCTTTGAATTGAAGCCCCAGTAAACGGCGGCCGTAACTATAACGGTCCTAAGGTAGCGAAATTCCTTGTCAGGTAAGTTCTGACCCGCACGAAAGGTGTAACGATCTGGACACTGTCTCAACGAGGGACTCGGCGAAATTGTAATACCCGTGAAGATGCGGGTTACCTGCGACAGGACAGAAAGACCCCATGGAGCTTTACTGTAGCTTGACATTGGATTTTGGTATAAAATGTACAGGATAGGTGGGAGACTAAGAAGCTAGGGCGCCAGCCTTGGTGGAGTCAACGGTGGGATACCACTCTTTTTGTACTGAAATTCTAACTAGGTCCCCTGAATCGGGGATTAGGACAGTATCAGGTGGGCAGTTTGACTGGGGCGGTCGCCTCCTAAAGAGTAACGGAGGCGCCCAAAGGTTCCCTCAGCGCGGTTGGAAATCGCGCGAAGAGTGTAAAGGCAAAAGGGAGCTTGACTGCGAGACCTACAAGTCGAGCAGGGACGAAAGTCGGGCTTAGTGATCCGGTGGTACCGAGTGGAAGGGCCATCGCTCAACGGATAAAAGCTACCCTGGGGATAACAGGCTTATCTCCCCCAAGAGTCCATATCGACGGGGAGGTTTGGCACCTCGATGTCGGCTCATCGCATCCTGGGGCTGTAGTAGGTCCCAAGGGTTGGGCTGTTCGCCCATTAAAGCGGTACGTGAGCTGGGTTCAGAACGTCGTGAGACAGTTCGGTCCCTATCCGTCGCAGGCGCAGGAAATTTGAGAGGATCTGTCCCTAGTACGAGAGGACCGGGATGGACGAATCCCTGGTGTACCAGTTGTCTCGCCAGAGGCATAGCTGGGTAGCTATATTCGGAGCGGATAAGCGCTGAAAGCATCTAAGCGCGAAACCGACCTCAAGATGAGATTTCCCACAGCGAAAGCTGGTAAGACCCCTGAAAGATGATCAGGTTGATAGGCCAGGTGTGGAAGCACGGTGACGTGTGGAGCTGACTGGTACTAATCGGTCGAGGGCTTGACCTAAATCGAGACGCTAGGTGAGTGGCTCAAATTCTTAGACAATACTAGATAGACTCTGTGCAGTTTTGAGAGAACAGCAATCGAAAGAAAGCGATATCTCAGACATCTGGTGATTATGCCGGAGGGGTTCCACCCGTTCCCATACCGAACACGGAAGTTAAGACCTCCAGGGCCGATGATACTTGGGGCATAGCCCCTGGGAAAGTAGGTTATCGCCAGGTAAAACAAGCGAAAGATCATCTCGTTAGAGGTGGTCTTTCTTTATGTTCATCCTTCCACCTCATCTGGGGTGTCTTAAATTCGCCCACGTGGGCGAATTTGGGGAGCCGGGGTTCCACCGGTTCGAGATCCACACTGCAGGAGAATGCGTCACGGGACGCAGTGTGGCGAAAGGCTCATTCCTTCGCCGCTAAGGCGATACTGTCCACCGGACACTATCGTGCTTTTCGTATACCGAACACGGAAGTTAAGAATCCACACTGCAGGAGTGTGCGTTACGAGTCGCAGTGTGGCGAAAGGCTCATCCGCCTTTCGTATCGCTAGGTAAACAAACGACGGATTATCTCTAACGAGATAGTCCGTCGTTTGTTTTTTACCATAATAAAATTTTTTGCAATCTTCGAACGGAATGTAACATCTCTTCACATGAAACCTTATTTCTCATATCTTATAGAGGAGGTGGAGAAATGCCTAATGGAGAACAACTAACGGGCCCTGTAACTCAATGTGTGTCTCGAATTAACAGTGTTGACGGGTTTTTGAATGCTGTAGATAAAGTGTTCCAGAGAATTTGTCCTATTGGAAGATGTGAATTATGGTATCGTGGTCAAAACCAACCTGCGAATCCAACTGGATTTAATCTAACACCAAGTATTGCTCGATCTGGCCGCAATCCGCTGATGGAGATTATCTATCTATCAAAGTTTAAATCCTATGCTATTCCTAGTGTTCAGGGATTACCCTCCTTTCCTATACCGAATGGCTCGGATGCCTATTGGCACTGGCTCTTTATGATGCAGCATTATGGGGTACCAACCCGGTTATTGGATTGGAGCCGTGATGCACTAACTGCGCTATTCTTTGCTTTAGATGGTCGAGGGCCTAATGATGCCGGAAAAGATGCTGCGGTTTGGATTCTTAATCCTGTTCGGCTCAATGAAGCCTTTTCCTTTCATAGTTTTGTGAACCCAGGATATATTCCTAATGTCAATGAAAGAATTGTTAATCTATACTTTGGTCCAAATGCTGAAATCCCTTCGAATAAGAAACCGGCTGCAGTAATCGGACCTCTGAACAACACCCACATTGTTGCTCAACGTGGAGTTTTTACTCTATTTCCTCATGATAAGGAGATTAAATCTTTAAATCTCTTCTCAGACGCATCCAATTATCTTGTTGAGATTTGTATCGCTGCTGAAAGCATTTCCTTAATTTCTGAGCAGTTAAAACGATACGGAGTCACACGGTTTACGCTTTACCCAGATATCACGGAGGTCAGAAATCAAATTGCTCTTGAAGGCGAAGAGGAGGGACAGCTTCCCGTTGCAGCTCCTGATACTACTCAGGAAATTGCAACACAATCAGTAAAGATTAACCAAGGGAAGCCACATTTCACTGGTAGTGCATTCAATGAGACAGGGTCTTCCTTTCTTTCTGTAAAAAGTCACGAATGAAAAGATTAAATGATTAAAGGCAAACTCTAGCATAGAGCTAGAGAGTTCATGGGAGATATGTGAGGAGTTATGCCGTCTTCTTATGAAGTTCATAGGTATATTCACAACTTAGGAGCCTCATAAAGACTATGCGAGGATCATATCTTAATCATAGAGGTGCTTATGGTATGGTAATAATCTTGTCTAGTCTTTTTAGCAGCACTGTAAACAATTTTTTGATTTCCTTTGGGGTAGTAGTTGGAGCTAGCATTTTTGGCGGAATAGGGGCTGTCATAACGAATGATCCACCACTTAAGGCTATGCTTGATATCGCTAGTTCTATTAAAATATGGGCCGTGGCAGTGACCTTGGGAGGTACATTTGATTCTTTCGCGGTAATTGAAAAAGGCTTATTTGAAGGAGAATTTAGATCCATCATAAAGCAAGCGATATATGTTTTGACCGCTCTCTTAGGGGCCAATATGGGCTATAAAATTATTAAGTTAATCCAAAGGTGTAGCGAATGAATCCATTGAATAATAAAGGATTAAATGGAAAATCCTGTTTTTTTACTGGGATAATCATTGGAATACTAGTTGGTGCGGCGGCCTTTAATATTATGGTAAGTTATAGATTGGATTCATTATATAAAAGAATTGCCTACTTTGAACAGATTATTGATGATAAGAACGCTGTACTTGAAAAATTCGAAAAGAATATAAATACTAGAAGTCTTCGAATTAAGCGTATTGAAGTAGCATTAGTTTTCGATGGAGATGAAATTGATCAAATTAACATCGAAAAGAGCGTTAAGGATAGGTATAGCGAGCTATTAGGTAAAGAAGTTAATAAAGTTGATTCTGATTTAATTGTTGAAGTAGTTGATAAAAGAATTTTAAAAATTGAAGATAAGGAATTTAAACTAAAGGTTAACAAACTAATTCTTACAGAGGTAATGAAAATATGGATTAGTGTTGAACCAGTAAGTCAATAATGAGGATTATTTCGTAGTAAAGAATCCTTGAACTTTACTGCCAGAACTGCTATAGTTCTGGCAGTTTTAAATACTTTTGAGCATTGCTTTTGTGTAATTTTAAGTTTGATTATGTTCTAAGAGAATGTATGGTAGTTTTACCATTTTTTGAACCGGTTGATAAATGAAAAAACTGATAGGCTTGTACTTTAGCATCAAAATGGAGTATCAAGCCTATCAGTTTTTCATGGAACTTTTGTGTGAATTTGTCAAAAGTACTATAATGATTAGAGAGAATCATAGGGCGGGAAGGGATAACCCATGCAAAGTATACAAATAGATCCTACTCTTTATAACACAAAACCTGACGAGGCAGACCGTACCCGAAAAGAAATGGATACTTACGACCAATTAGATAAGTTAGGTATTTCCTATTTCCGGTTAGACCATGAAGAAACACCATCTATTGAGGCTTGTGATGAAATAGAGAAGCTATTAGGAATTGAAATCTGCAAAAATCTATTTCTTTGTAACACCCAAAAAACAAGGTTTTATCTGCTAATGATGCCGGGCCGCAAGAAGTTTAGAACGAAGGATTTATCCAGACAAATTAATTCTTCCAGATTATCCTTTGCTGAGGCGGATGATATGGAGAAGTACCTAAACATAGTTCCAGGATCAGTCAGCGTATTAGGTCTTATGAACGATGTAAACAAATGTGTAACTCTGTTAATTGATAAAGATGTATTACGGGATGAATTTCTTGGATGCCATCCCTGTGTCAACACATCAAGCTTAAAAATCAAGACTGCAGACCTTTTATCCAAGTTTTTGCCTTATACCGGACATGAACCTACTCTCGTAGAATTGTGATAAGGCAAGCCCTTAAACCTCTTTAAGTAAAATCTGGCTTAACTCGATTCGAGGGCGAGCATTTGGGTCTTGGTCAGGGTAGCCGACAGGCAGTAAGGCTACAACATTGTAGTTCTCGCCTAGTCCTAAAATCTGCTTTACCTTTTCTTGATCGAACATCATAACCCAGCACGTGCCAAGGCCCAGGTCGACAGCACGCAATGTAATATGATCGATAGCAATGGCGGCATTTAAGCGTAAGTAGGCTTCGGCAGTGGCTTGATCCATCGGTCGGCGTTTGGCATAGCTTTCGGTGTCCATTTTTTCGAGGGGAGTATCTTTAAAGGCTCCTGCCTCCATGAGTTCGCGTGCGCGGGTTCCTATGCCACTAAGGGATTCTGTGTCTATACAGCAGGCGATGATAACTGGTGCCTGACTTACAAAGGGTAAGGGAGTAGCTTCGCTTAATTGTGCACGAGCGGTTTCACTTTTAATCACGACAAAGCGGGTGGGTTGTAGATTACTGCCAGAAGGAGCTAGTCTTGCAGATTCAATAAGTTGAGTAATCTGAGATTCTGGGATTGGGTCTGATTTGAATTTACGAATACTACGTCTGGCTTTCATTGCTTCTAGTAATTCCATTTTAACAACCTCATTTTTCACAAAAATTTAAGAATTTATTATGGGGTTAAGAATATGGTCTGAGCATAACGGTAGTAGTCACTGCCGGTTCAAAGATAGTATGAGAAATGAAATGTTTCTTATACCCTCTTATTAAATATAATTTACCATAACGTTATTGTATCAAATTTCTTATCAGTATTGACATTAGGGGCTAGAAGAATATATATTTAGAACAAAAGACAACATGTGTATATACACATGTTAGTGCTACTAGAATTTATCTAGCTAAGGAAGGCGATAGTGCCATGACGCAGCAGCTTAATTACAATTCGAAATCTCCCAGCCCTTGTCACTGCTTAAATATAAGGAGGGCGTCCAGGTCGGTAACCCAATTTTATGAGAGGGTGCTAGAACCGAGTGGGTTAAAGGTTACTCAGTATTCATTATTGCGAAATCTTGAATGGGCTAAGTTAGTTAGTATGACTGAGCTGGCCAGAATTATGCGCATTGATCGGACTACCTTGAATCGTAATATAAAGCCCCTGGTGAAAGCAGGTTTAATAGAAGTTAATGCTTCGGGAGAAGACTCACGTTCAAGAAATGTGACGCTCACCGAGGCAGGGAAGGTTACCTTAGCTAATGCCGGGGTGTTGTGGAGGGAGGCCCAAGAAGCTATAGAAGAATATTTGGGAATTGAGGAATTAGATACTCTTAGGAATTTACTTTCGAAGCTTGAGGCTTTGGTTTAATTGGCTAAGGATATATTAAATATACTATTAGTAAATTTAAACTTAGTGAATTTAAACTTAGTGAATTTAAACGAAAATAAGTGTATATACACATTTGTATGAACAATAGAGGGGTGAGCACGTTGAAAATATAACGGGTTTGGTGAAGGGTTATAAATCGAATACACCTTAGTGGTTTAGAGAGGAGAGATTGGGAATGTCTTTAACAACCCAAATAAAGGAGTTTGCCTTGGATATAGGCTATAGCAAAGTTGGGATTATACCTGCTGAAAGCTTTCCGGAATACATAGCTGATTTAACTAATCGACAGGAGATGTATTCATTCTATATCAAGGGAGCCTATCGTCCGTTGCTTGGAGCAGAACCACGTTCACTGATGCCCAAGGCAAAGTCGATCATTACAACAGTCTATGATTATTCGCAAAAGAACTTCCCAAAGGAATTGACGGAAAAAGTTGGCAGAGTATATCAAGCTAGGTGTTATAATGCTCCTCCTGAGCGGATCAATGGAGCCAGGCCACAATTGATGAAGAATTTTCTGCGTCAACTAGGATGCGAAGTTGGAGAAAAAATCAGTTTGCCGGAAAGATTAGTCGCTGCCAAAGCAGGCATCGTGAATTACGGAAGGAATAATTTTGCTTATGCAGAAGGTATAGGCTCTTTCATCTATCTTACTTCTTTCGTAGTCGATAAGGAGCTGGACTATGATAGCCCTAGTTTTGTGGTGGGTTGCCCGGAAGGCTGTTCAGCCTGCATGAAAGCTTGTCCGACCCAAGCCATTTATGAACCTTTAAAATTGAACCCCCGCCGTTGTATCGCCTTTAATACCTTCATAACTCAAGATCGTATGGCAGGAAGTTACATTGAACCAGAGATTCGTGATAAAATGGGCACAAAGATTCATGGGTGTGACATCTGTCAAGAGGTCTGTCCCCGAAATCAGGCAAGGTTAAAGGAAAAACTTCTCGAAGATGAGTTTTTGGTTAAAGTGGCTCAGGATTTTAGTCTCGCGAAAATCCTTAATATGACAGACAATCTTTATTTATCGAGAATACAACCATTAATGTACAATTATATAAAAGAGAAGAAATATTTTCAGCGTAATGCAGCCATTGCCCTTGGGAACCTAGGTGATCCGGCATTTATACCTGATCTGTCAGTTGCCATGCATGATCCGGAAGAGCTGGTACGTGGTTATGCAGCTTGGGCTTTAGGGAAAATTGGCGGCCAGTTAGCCAAAGGAATTCTTACGGAAGGTAACCGCAGGGAAACATCCGAATTTGCCAAGAGAGAGATTAGAGATGCCTTATTGAGGATTGAATAGGAGGGTAAATGATGGAAACAAATTACCGAATTGCCTATAATAAATACTGGCAGGACTTAAAAAAGATGGTTCCAGAAGAAATTGCCACACACCTGGCGGTGACCTATTCTAGCGATACTCAACAATTCATTGTAAGCTTCTTCAATTCAGAGTATATAGTAGATTATAGTACCGAAAGAATCTACAGGAAATCAGACGGACATGTACCTGAGATAAACGCCTCAATAATAATGCTTAACTACCTGGCCTATGCTAAAAAGCCTCAAGACATGCCTAGAAAATGGGTTAGCCTCAAAGAGCTTCCGAAGGGTGGAATGTTGTTCTATCCTGCCTTTCATAAAGATTCGATCTTAGGTCTTGTTAAATCCTTCGGGCAACAGCCCAAAGGATTGTTAGAGTGCGCTGCTGCCTTAGGTGGAGTTCCGGCATCCTTTGGTGATGCGTCAGCTGTTTTTCAAGCCTTTCCCGAAATCCCTCTATGTGTAATAGTTTGGGAAGGGGACGAAGAAGTTCAGGCAAATGCTACCATCCTATTCGAGCCTTCTATTGAACATCTACTGCATATTGAGAGTGCAATTGGGTTGGGGATGTATCTGGCAAGTAAATTAAGGCGGGAAGCAAAATCCTTTTTATAACATAGGAAGTTACAAATAATAGATATACACATTAGGAATAATCTGAGGACTGAAGAAGAGGAATATTACTTAAGGAATAAAAGCAATAATATAATCTAGTAGACTTTAGATGTCTCCCGTTTACTTAATACACAGGTAATTCGCCTGTGTTTTTTGTTTATCTGAATATGGGCAGAAAGCAGGTCTCCATTGTCCTTCCTCCCTTTACTGGACATTGGTATAAATTCAGTGTAGTTTACAAGTGGTATGTTGAATGTCTATACTTCAAATCCTAAAGAAGTTAAGAAGTTCTTAAGAATTGGGTTAAGATTATTGTAAGATTTAGTTGATATCATTCCTTTAGAGCAAAATAATAAAGGGTGTGATATTAATTGTCTAGATTTATATGTAGGAGTGATACATCTTGAATATCTTAGTTTGTGACGATGATAAAGAAATATCGGATGCCATAAAAATTTATTTAGAAAATGAAGGGTATCAAATATTTAAAGCTTCTAATGGCCTAGAAGCGTTGGAAGTCATAGATGAAATTGAAGTACATCTGGTAATTATGGATATTATGATGCCCCGAATGGATGGTTTAAGAGCTACTCTGAAGATCAGAGAAGATAAGAATATACCTGTAATAATGCTCTCAGCAAAATCTGAGGATACTGACAAGATAATTGGGTTAAATATGGGAGCTGACGATTATATCACTAAGCCATTTAACCCTTTGGAATTAATTGCCAGGGTGAAGTCGCAGCTTAGAAGATACACAACTCTGGGAAGTCTGGAAACCAAAACTAATGTCTATAAAACAGGTGGGCTTGTAATAGATGATGAGTTGAAGACAGTAACAGTTGATGGCGATGAAGTAAAATTAACTCCTGTTCAATACAAAATGCTGAAACTGTTGACTGCTAATGCTGGAAGAGTGTTTTCCATTGATGAAATATATGAAAAGGTATGGAAAGAAACGGCCTTTTGTCCGGAAAATACTGTGGCAGTTCATATCAGAAAAATTAGAGAAAAGATAGAAATAAATCCTAAAGAACCTAAATACTTAAAGGTGGTGTGGGGAATTGGATATAAAGTGGAGAAACTATAGTCATTCAGTGGTAGCTAAGGTTGTGGCTTTTATAATCGTGATCCTTTGTTTGACTAGTTCCATAACAATATTTGCAAATATTGAAGTTTTGCATAATGAAGATTTTGATATTGTTTTTGAAGAAAGTTATTATCAAGGTAAGGATTACTTAAGCAACTGCTCAGAAGTCATTGAAAATATCAAGAAGGTGCAAAAATATAAGAGCAAAGAGAACATTTTAAATGGTGGAACTTTGACTGAAAATGTCATAGCAGAGCAAGAAGACAGATTGTTTTGGGATTTTCAATATAACTCAAAAAGCTATAATCCTAATTTAACGCCTGAGGAGAATCATAAGATATTTAAAGAAGTATACGCTGATAAACTTGTGCAAGCAAAGAATAGTCAAATCAAACAGGATCTTAATGATTTTAATATGGCCTTGCAAAGATTAGCAGGATACGAAGGCCTTGTTTATTATGCTAAGAATGGTGAAACGGAATTCTCTAACAGCACAGATAAAGCTAAAGAATACTTCAAAACTTTTCCAGCTTATATGATATTTGAGGGCTATGAAAATGAAGTATTTCCTCAAGAAGTGAACCAAAATACGCGGTATTACTGGCTTTCATCAAGTACAAATAATATAGAGCAACAAGATGCTATTTATATCGCTTTTACTCAGGATTATTTGAATCCCAGAATTGTCGAATGGCAAGACAATAAGCTGTTGATAACAGATAGTCTCTATCAAATAGCTGCCTTGTTAATAGTATTAATTGTCGCTTTCATATATTTAATAGTTGTAGTAGGAAGGAAACCCTATGACAATCAGGTGCAGCTGAATTTCTTCAGCAGAATCTTTAATGATTTCAACTTAGTTATGTGCATTTTGCTGGTCGCTATATGGGCAATTGTCATCTCTGAATCAGAGCAGTTTAAAAGCCTTAACCTTATATTCCTAATAACTTTATTTGCTGCAAGTTTAAGTCTATTATTGGTTCTTTCTTTAGTGACGCATTTTAAAAACCGGACTTTAATGAAGAATACCTTGATCTACAAAATATTTCATAGACTATTTAGCTTCTTCAGAGATATCTATAACAGTGGAAGTGTAGGTTTAAAGGTTGTCTTAATCGTTATAGGCTATCCAATAATCGTAGCCATAACATTTTTTATGTTTCCGATAACTCTTGGAGCTGCAGCCTGGATAGCGCATAAGAAGGTTAAGGAATTTAACGCTATAAAAGAAGGGGTGAAAAAAGTAAAAGACGGGGATCTCCACTTCAGCATAAACGCCTCCGGAGATGGAGAGTTTGCCAAGCTGGCGGCAGATATTAACAGTATCGCAGACGGGCTATCTAAAGCTGTTGAAAACGAGATCAAAAGTGAACGGTTAAAAACAGAATTAATTACTAATGTCTCCCATGACATTCGAACTCCCTTAACTTCAATCATTACCTATGTTGACTTATTGAAACACGAAAAAGATCAATCAAAGGTAGATAATTATTTAGAAATAATCGATCAGAAGTCACAACGGTTAAAAGTACTAACAGAGGATTTGTTTGAAGCTGCTAAAGCATCAAGTGGGAATATTCAAGTTAATTTAGAAGCAATTGATCTTATGTCTTTAATAACCCAAGGGTTAGGCGAGCTTGACGACAAAATCCAGGAGAGTGAGTTAGATTTCAAAATCAGTCATCCAAAGGATAGACTGGTCGTTAAAGCTGATGGGAAGTTATTGTGGCGAGCTATCGAGAATTTGTTATCAAATATATTTAAATACGCCCTGCAAGGGTCAAGAGTCTATATCGATGTTACCAATGTAGGAACTGTAGCAACACTAACTATTAAAAATATTTCAGCCTATGAACTAAATATCTCTTCTGACGAGCTTATGGAGCGATTCAAGAGAGGGGATGAATCTAGAAGCAGTCAAGGCAGCGGGTTGGGATTATCAATTGCTAAGAGTTTGCTAGAAATTCAAAGAGGCAGTTTTAATATTGAGATAGATGGAGATTTATTTAAAGCAATAATTCAAATGCCCCTTGTACAGACAAATTAGACAAAGAGATTATTAAAAAGACAATATTAAGTAGAGGGCAGCAAACTGAAGTTTGCTGCCCTCTACTTAATAAGGGTTATAGACAACAATTGTAAAACTCTGATTTTAGCAGAAAAGAATCGGAATAATATAGCTTGTGCTCAAAAAAAGGATTACTTATGTGTGGGGATATTACAACCAGTGTCATATATTTTAAGTTTGAAATCAATAATTTTCAGGTTTTCTCTTAAATCAGCCATTTGCTTTAGAACCTCTTTGCGGTGATCGAGAAACAATTGCCGACGAATTTCTAACGTCTCATCACCTTGCAGACACCATTCGATATATTGCTTAATTTGTTTTAAAGGCATTCCGGTATTTTTTAAACAACAAATGAGTTTTAACCACTCGAGGTCACTATCCGAAAACTCTCTGCTTCCAGATTTGCTACGCTCAACAAAAGGAAGCAGCCCCTCCTTGTCATAATAGCGTATTGTGTGTGCAGTTAAATCAAATTTCTCAGCTACTTGACTGATGGTGTAACTCATAGCAATTCTCCTCTAAGGTTCCTCAATAACAAAAAAATTTAACCTAGAGCTAAACTTGAAGTTTTTTTCAGTATAAACTACTTAATATTGAATTACAATCAGTTTAGTAATACAGTGATAGAAGCCGGGTCAATAAACAAAATTAAATTAATGCTTTTATGAAGGGGTCAGGGGATTGATTTGAAGAATATCGATGCTGAACAAAATCATTTTGAATTAAGAAGTTCTTTGGTGTTAATAATGGCTATAGCCAGCGGTATAACTGTGGCTAATTTATATTATAGTCAACCGTTACTTGTAGAAATTGCGGAAAGCTTTCATGTAACTCAGGTTAGTGTTGGTATTGTAGCTATGCTTACTCAGATCGGATATGCCCTAGGTATGCTGAGTATTTTACCTTTAGCGGATATTAAGGAAAAAAGGTTTTTAATTGTTTTTATGCTCCTGTGTTCTGCTTGTGCATTGTTAGCTATGTATTTTTCTTTTAATATAACTGTGATTTCCATTGCATCCTTTGCTGTTGGCTTTACCTCTGTGGTTCCTCAGCTAATTGTTCCCTTTGCTGCACAGTTAGCCAATCCCCAAGAGAGAGGAAAGATCATTGGAACTGTCATGAGTGGCCTTTTTATAGGCATTTTGGTCTCTCGTACCTTTAGTGGTCTTGTAGGTGAATATTGGGGGTGGAGAAGTGTTTATTTAATTGCAGCTGTTTTAATGATTATTCTAGCCGTTTTCTTAAGCAAATTGCTGCCATTATGTCCACCGACTTCGAGTATGAAATATCAAGAATTGTTCAAATCTATGGTGAGTTTGACCAAAGGTCTTCCGGTATTAAGGGAGGCATCTTTGAATGGAGCACTGATGTTCGCCTCCTTCAGTGCCTTTTGGACATCTTTGGTTTTCTTGCTCGAGAGTTCACACTATAATATGGGAGCTGATGCTGCCGGTCTCTTTGGATTAGTTGGTGTGACGGGCGCTATGGCTGCTCCGATCGTTGGCAGGATAGCGGACAAACGAAGCCCGAAATTCACAGTAGTAATCGGCATGATCTCAGTAACAATGGCTTATATTTGTTTTATTACTTTAGGCTTTAAACTATGGGGATTGATTATTGGAGTGGTATTTCTTGATTTAGGGGTTCAATCTTGTCAGATTTCCAATCAGGCTAGAGTGCATTCTCTTAACGATGAAGCGCGTAACAGACTAAATACAGTTTACATGGTCTCATACTTTAGCGGAGGTGCCCTGGGATCCTATCTGGGATCATACAGCTATGCCCATTTTGGGTGGTATGGAGTTTGCAGTTTAGGACTACTAACTCAACTAATAGCCTTTATAGCTCTCAAGACCTATAAAGCAAAGCCACATATCTAAATGCAATACTTAGTTGGTTCGTTAATCGTTCAAAGTGTTTTGTTATAGCAACAGAAACAACACTAGAAATCATAATATTTGTAACAGTTAGAGAGTTTTTCAGAAATCCCCCATGGTCATAAAGGAAAGGCTCAGCGGAAAAAGTGTACCGCTGAGCCTTCTATCGGTTTATAGGGAGTTTTTATTTAAATTGTAATTAACTCATAGTCCTTAGTGCCTAGCCCCATTTCAACGGCGTAGTCAATTGCCACTTTCCAGTCGGTGGTTGGGCTGACAGCGGTAAAATGATCATGATGCCCTGGGGAATTTTTGTCTAAGATACTGCCGGCCATAACAGGCTGAGAGTTTACAGCATCTGCACAGGCTGCATCGAGGGCTACCGGGTCAAAGGAGGCAAACATACCTACATTTGGAACAATCGGGACATCGTTCTCAGAATGACAGTCGCAGAAAGGGGATACATCAATTACTAAACTGATGTGGAAATGGGGGCGCCCCTTCAGTACGGCCCAGGTGTATTCAGCAATCTTTTTATTCAATATTTCATTGGACTCGCCCCAATCAGCTTGAACTGCATCCGTTGGACATACGCCAATACAGCGTCCGCAGCCTACACAGTTTAGATGATTTATGTTAGCTTTGTGTTCTGTCACGGTTATGGCATTATGGGCGCAGATTTTTGTACATACACCACAGCCAATGCATTTCTTCTGAAAAACTTGGGGTTTTCCGCTGCTGTGCATTTCCATTTTGCCGGCGCGAGACCCGCAGCCCATTCCAATATTTTTTAAGGCACCGCCAAAACCGGTCAGTTCATGGCCCTTGAAATGGTTTAGAGAAATGAATACATCGGCATCCATAATAGCTTGCCCAATCTTTGCTTCTTTCACATAGTTACCGCCTTCAACGGGAATTAATGCCTCGTCGGTACCTTTCAAGCCATCGGCAATCAGGACATGACAACCTGTAGAAAAAGGAGAAAAGCCATTGAGGTAAGCTGAATCCAGATGGTCAAGAGCATTCTTTCTGCCACCGACATATAAGGTATTACAATCAGTCAGAAAGGGTTTTCCGCCTAGTTCCTTCACAATATCCACGACAGTTTTGGCGAAATTTGGTCGTAGGTAGGATAAGTTTCCCGGTTCGCCAAAATGAATTTTAATTGCGGCGTATTTTTTCTTAAAATCAATTTGATTCATTCCTGCAGTTTTGATCAGCCGGCTTAACTTCTGCTGCAAATTTTCTTTCATGGTCACGTGCATATCCGCATAATACACCTTTGATTTTTCCAACTTAATAACCTCCAAGAAATTTGATTAGTTAAGTGTACCTAAAGAAAGGATTAATCATTGAATTAGATTAATGGGATAATCATATGTCATCCTTATTTTAGCATAAACCCTTGAGCATACTTTAAGTCAAGTAGAAATTTTCTTGAAAATAAACCTAAACATTATACCATTCAACGATATTATTCTTAGAGTTAATGAGTGATTCTCTTATTTGTGAGAGTAAACATTAGAATTTTAAATATATTTAGTAAGAGCAAGAGATCTCGCGTTGAAGGTGAGGGACTTCTTGCTCTTTTCTCTACGTATCAATCCAAAATATAACAATTACCGACAGATTTACCGAAGGAGATTGAACGATAAATGTTGAATCACTACACTAAAGTAAAGAAGTAGGCAGCATTGGATCTTTTTATTCTTGCAGGAAGGAATCAGAGCAATGAAACTTAAATCAAAGCTATCTCTGGGTTTTGCTTCAGTATTATTAATCGTTGCAATTTTTTTTGGGATATCTATTTACTCTATTGCCCAAGTAAATAAAAGTATTGAAAAAAACCAGCAAGATCGATATCGCAAACTTAAATATTGTGAAACCGTTGAGGAAGAGCTGAACAATATCAGCAGGTACTTAAGAGATCTGACCTTTCTCGATGTCGATTATGATTATTTTCAGAAAATACAATCAGTCCATGCTTCTAGAAAAGAGATAGAATTTGCTTTAAATTCACTAGAGGCAACAGCGATTCGTGACGAAACAAAAAATCTACTTCGCCAGATAAAAGCCGAAAATCTTGTCTACATTGAGCTGCAGGAGAAAATCATAGCATTGGCCACTTCCGGTCAGGAAGAGAAGTTTGAGCAGGCTATCAATGATGGAGCCTTTGAGCGGGGGCAAATTTTCAAGTACGTTGAAGAGTTAGATAGACTTGAAGATAAATCCATGAATGAATTATTGCAATCATCCTCAAGTGTCTATCATTATGCCTTAATATCCTTTTTTATATCACTACTACTTACAATATTAGTCGGAACAGGAATAACTGTCTGGATTACACGCAAGGTTACTGGAGACATACGTTGTATCACTGACATTATGAATAGCATTCCTTCGATCCGTGATCATGTCAATTTACCACGAATTGATATTCGTTCAAATGACGAGGTTGGCGAAATTGCAGCGTCCTTTAATGAAATGGCTGGTTTTTTAGAAGAACATGCTAGGCAGGAGAAAGAATTTATCGGTAAAATACAGGATCGTGATTGGTTGAAAACTGAAGTCCTAGAAATTACGACTTTATGTCAAGGGCTTCAGGATATGAAAACACTGGCTGATCTTATCATTACAAAGGTTACTCCCATGATCCAAGGAAGTTATGGAGTTTTTTATGTCCTAGAACGTCAAGGGGATAAGGAGTTCTTAAAGAAACAGGCGGTTTATGCAGAAAGTTCCCATGACCCTGCAAGAGAGATCATTCCTATCGGGGAAGGATTAGCAGGCCAGAGTGCACTAGAAAATCGAACAATCATTCTGGACAAGGTACCAGAAGGTTATATAAAGATTTCCTCCGGATTGGGGGAAACCTTACCCCAAATGATTATCATACTTCCTTTAACGTTTAAGGAGCAGGTTCTGGCAGTCATGGAGTTGGCATCTCATCATTCGTATACGGCTATACAGTTAGAGCTGCTGGAATTTATTTCGAAGTACATCGGAACGACTATAAACCGTGTTCAAGGTCGGATGGAGATTGAAAGACTGCTGGAGGAATCACAAGTTTTAACCGAAGAACTCCAGTCCCAATCTGAAGAACTTCAATTGCAGCAGGAGGAGCTAAAAACCTTTAATGAGAACCTGGAGGAACAGTATAATGAGTCCGAAAAGAGAGCGACGGAATTAAAGGCCTTAAAGGAAGCCTTTGAAGAAAAAGCTCGTCAGCTCGAAGAAAGTTCGAATTATAAGTCCGAGTTTTTATCCAATATCTCACATGAGCTAAGAACGCCTTTGAATAGTTTGCTTATTCTTTCCCAAATGCTGATTGAAAATAAGGAAGGAAACTTGACTTCAAATCAGATTGAATACGCTAAAACAATTTTTTCTTCCGGAAATGAACTCTTAATCTTAATTAATGATATTTTAGATCTATCGAAAATAGAGTCCGGGAAAATTACTCTCCATTCTGAAGTGATAAAATTAGCCGATATACTGGACTATGTCAGACAGTATTTTCTTCCAATGGCTAGTCAAAAGAACCTAGAGTTTACCGTAGAGATGGATAAGACTCTGCCAATGACTATCTGTATTGATGAACATAAGCTATTGCAGATTCTCAAGAATTTATTATCTAATGCCTTTAAATTTACGGATAAGGGAAGGGTTTCCTTACGAGTCAGTAATGCAGCAGAACATGTAGTTATGGATAATGGAATAGGTAAAGAGGCAGAGTGGGTATTAGCATTTTCTGTTATAGACACTGGTATTGGTATGCCAAAGAGTAAGCATGAGATTGTCTTTGAGGCCTTTCAACAGGCTAATGGGTCAACTGCCAGGAAGTACGGCGGTACGGGCCTGGGTCTTACAATCAGCCAGAAGCTTGCCGGATTATTAGGAGGATTTATCGATATAGACAGTGTTGAAGGTCAAGGAAGTACATTTACTCTCTATTTGCCGGGCCACCCTGCTCAAAAAGAGGCTTTCCTTGAACCATTCTCTGAAGTAGCGGCTACAAGATTTACCGATTATGATGATTCTTCTGCTCTCGGAGTTAAAAAGGATGAAGATAATTGTGATAGTATCTATCAAGCCGATGATGCTCAACAAAATGAGAATAGAAATGTGAGCTTAGAAGGCAAGAAAATTTTGGTAGTAGATGATGACATGAGAAATGTCTTTGCACTTACCACGGCACTTGAAAATCATAAGATTAAGGCAGTATTTGCCGAGAATGGTAGAGAGGCTATCGAAGTTTTATCTGAGAATCCGGATACGGACTTACTACTAATGGACATCATGATGCCGGAAATGGATGGATATGAAGCTATCCAACGTATTCGGCAAATTCCTGAATATGCGAACTTACCGATTATTGCCTTGACGGCTAAGGCTATGAAAAATGACCGTGAAAAGTGTATTGATGCGGGGGCCTCAGATTATATTAGCAAGCCGGTGAATCTAGAGCAGTTATTTACTTTAATAAAGATTTGGTTATATAGATAGAGCTGGGTTAAAGGGGGGGGGGCAAAGAGTTAGACTATGGCTGATTTAGGCAATCAGGAGGAAATAGAGAAAATTGAAATTGAACTTCTATTAGAAGGAATATACCGTTTCTATGGTTTTGATTTCAGAAATTATGTTTCTGCTTCAATAAGGCGCAGAATCTGGAATCGTATCCGGGCTGAACGTTTGAAAAATGTTTCAAGCCTACAGGAGAAAGTTCTCCATGATCCAGGTGCTATGGCTCGGCTCATTGCAGATTTTTCTATCCATGTCTCTGAGATGTTTCGAGATCCCTCTTTCTTTAAGACGTTTAGAGAGGAAGTAATTCCAATTCTTAAAGACATACCGTTTATTAGAATTTGGCATGCCGGTTGTTCCTCAGGAGAAGAGGTTTACTCTATGGCCATGATCTTATATGAAGAAGGTTTATACCATAAGACGAAAATTTATGCGACAGATATGAATGAAGATTTATTAGAAAAGGCTAGAAAAGGTGAATATCCATTAAACAAAATGCCATGTTACAAAGATAATTATCTTGCCGCAGGGGGAAAACAAGATTTTTCGATGTTCTTTAATGTATGTCAGGATAAAGCTTGCTTTCATAGATTTCTTACCCATAATGTAGTATTTGCTCAACACAATTTGGCGACAGATCATTCCTTTAATGAGTTTCATGTCATAATTTGCAGAAATGTAATGATTTACTTTGATAAGATTCTGCAAAACCGAGTGCATCAGCTGTTCTATGAGAGTTTGTGTATGAGAGGATTCTTAGGGCTAGGTGGCAAGGAGGATATAGCCTTTAATGATTATTCTCAATACTATGAAGTCCTTAGTACTCGGCAGAAGCTGTATTGTAAGGTGAAGTGACTACTCAGGAATGTGATATTCATTAAGAGAGAAAGACAAAGTATCTTAGGGTACCGAGGATGTTAAAAAGTATGAAGATCTTAATTGTAGATGACCGCCGTGATAATTTGCTGGCTTTGGAAGCTGTACTTGAATCACCTGATTATCATCTGGTTTTGGCTATGTCTGGAGAAGAAGCTTTAAAATGCTTACTGAAAGATGATTTTGCCGTAATTCTACTAGATGTTCAGATGCCGGGAATGGATGGATTTGAAACTGCTAAGCTCATCAGGGCGCGGAAAAAGAACGAGGAGACTCCTATAATTTTCATTACAGCAATCTATCAGTCTACAGAAAATATTACTAAAGGGTACTCATTAGGGGCAATTGATTATTTGTTCAAACCCTTCAATCCTGAAATGCTGAAATTCAAGATAGACGGGTTTATTAAGATACACATGCATAAGAAAAAGATAAAGCATCAGAATGATTTGCTAAAGCAGCATGCCCTTGATCTAGAAATTATTAATAACAGCCTGGAACGCACGACTGGGGATTTGCGGAGAGCAGAAGCTTTGGCTCGCATCATCGGAGAAACTTCAACAGATACAGTGATTACCATGGATACTATGGGCAGAATTATTAACACGAATCCAGCAATTAAAACTATGTTTGGGTATGAACATGAGGATTTGCTGGGGGAAAATGTTGAAGTTCTTTTGCCGGATAACAACTTTCCGTTTCATAATTCCCTTAATAACTTTGTTCTTTGTCAAAGTAGTAAGATACTGAATGCCACGGCTAAACACAAAACCGGGAGGGTTTTTCCCGTAGAGATTCAAGTGGGAGTTGCCAGCATAGATGAGCAGGAGATTTTAGTATGGTCTGTTAGAGATATCTCAGAGCGGAAGCAGCTGGAGAAAGAGAGAATAGACCGTTATAGAACGCTTGAAAAGTTAGTCTTGGAGAGAACGGGTGAACTGTTCCGTACGAACCAGAAGTTAAAGGAAGAAATATTTAAACGCAACAAAATAGGCGAGGAACTTAGGAAGACCAGTCTAAGGCTTAATAATATCCTGGAAAGTATAACGGATGTTTTCTTTACCCTAGACCACCATTGGGAGTTTATTTTTGTCAATGAAGAGGCGGAAAAATATTGGCTCAAGGGGCGGGATGAGCTAATTGGAAAAAATATTTGGGATCTCTTCCCGGAAGCACTTTTAGAGTATTATCCTTTATTTAGAAAAGCGAAATTAAAGAAAGAAGCTATACATTTTGAAATAAAAGGACTGTATTCCGAGACACCTTACGAAGCTCATGTTTATCCTTCCGAAGAAGGATTAACCATTTATTACCATAATATTATGGAGCGGAAAATGTTCGAAAAAGAAATGGCCCGTCTCGATCGTCTAAACCTTGTGGGACAAATGGCCGCTGGAATCGGTCATGAGGTGAGAAACCCTCTTACGACAATTCGAGGTTTTCTTCAGCTAATGGAAGGGAAAGATGAATTCGCAAAGTCCAAGGGTTATATCAAGTTGATGATTGAGGAACTTGATAGAGCTAATTTAATTATTTCAGAATTTCTAAGTTTGGCCAAGAATAAGACAGTCGATCTTCGGCCCTTAAACTTGAACACGCTTATAGAAAACTTATTTCCCTTGTTACAGGCAGATGCCATGGTTAGTGACAAGAATATTAAAACAGAATTACAGGACATAGAAGTCTTATCTTTGGATGAGAAGGAAATTCGCCAGCTTATTTTGAATCTTGTCCGGAATGGAATGGAGGCCATGAGTCGCAACGGCACATTAACACTAAATACTTTCATGGATGGGGATAGGGTTGTTCTGGCAGTACAGGATGAAGGGTGTGGAATCAAGGATCAGGACATTGAGAAGCTTGGAACCCCGTTTTTCACGACTAAAGAGAGCGGAACGGGTTTAGGGTTGGCTACTTGTTACAGCATCTCTGCTCGGCATAATGCTCAAATAGATATTGAGACGGGGAATTCGGGAACAACCTTTTATGTGAAGTTTAAGACTAAGCAGAAATATTGAAACACGAGAAGGGATGGGCTTCATGAGAAACCTGTCCCTTTTCGTGTTTCAATATTTCTGCTTCTATAAATGGGATAAATTTCTTATAAATGCTTATATAATAATTAAAGTCGGGTACATTAAGGGAAATGCTATCAAGGGGTTGAATACGTAAAATGAATCAACAAAGTAAAGCTAACTCTACCTTGCAGAATCCCCCAAAGTCTTTTTGGATTGCCTCTACTCCAAAGACAGATTATCCGACCTTAAACGAAGATCTAAAAGTGGATGTCGCTATTATTGGCGGGGGAATGGTCGGTATTACGACAGCTTACTTACTTGCAGAAGAAGGGCTGAAGGTTGCCGTTTTAGAAGCGGATCGTATTTTGCTGGGTGCGACGGCTCATACCACTGCAAAACTTACCTCTCAGCACGGGTTAATCTATGAGCAGATAAAACATCAGATGGGTTTAGAAAAAGCAAAGCAATATGCAGATGCTAATGAAACTGCAATTAAATTTGTCGCCAAGTTAATCGAAGAGAAAAAGATTGACTGTGATTTTAGTTGGCAGTCAGCCTATGTATATACCCAATCCAATGAATATATTCAGAAACTTCAAGATGAGCTGACTGTGGCGGAGGAATTAGGCATTAAAGCATCTTATCAAACTGAATTAGAGATACCAATCCCAATTAAAGGTGCGTTGAGGTTTGATAATCAAGCCCAATTTCATCCTCGCAAGTATTTACTGACCCTTGCTAAAATGCTTGAAGACAAAGGGGGGGGGATTTATGAACAATCTAGGGTTGTGGATCTTCAGGGAGAAGGCCCTTATGACGTGATAACCCTTAAAGGAAAGAGGGTCACAGCCAGTCATGTTATTATGTCATCCCACTACCCTTGTCATAACTTTCCGGGACTCTACTTCTCAAGATTGTATACGGAAAGAGCCTATGCGGTGGTGGCAAAGGTTAAGGAGCCATTCCCCGGCGGAATGTACATAAATGCTGAAACTCCTACTCGATCACTTCGATCCCTGCCCACGGAAGATGGAGAAAGAGTTCTGATTGTCGGAGAAAAACATAAGACTGGCCACGGTGAGAATTTAGTTCAGCATTATCTAAATCTGATGAATTTTGCTGAAGAGCTCTTCACAGTGGAGGATTTCCCATATCGTTGGTCAACTCAGGATTGTACTACGCTGGATGATATTCCGTACATAGGTCAGATGACATCTGATCGGCCAAATCTCTATATTGCAAGTGGATTTAGAAAATGGGGGATGACCCATAGCACAGTATCAGGACTAATCCTGCGAGATTTAATTGTCAAAGGGGAATCACCATGGCAAGAAGTCTATCATCCCTCTCGTTTTAATTCCGCTTCTGCGGTTGAGTTTGTTGTTCAGAATACAGATGTGGGGATAAACTTTGTATCCGGAAAACTCAAACCGGTTCAAGATGAGCTCACAGTCAATCCTGGGGAGGCTATAGTTGCCGATGTCCAAGGGCATAGAGCAGGAGTATATAAGGATTCAGAAAACCAGCTGCATATTGTAGATACAACATGTACACACCTGGGCTGCGAAGTACAGTGGAATGACGCTGAACACTCTTGGGATTGCCCTTGCCATGGCTCAAGATTTACGATTGATGGCAAGATTTTGGAAGGGCCAGCGATGCAGGAGCTTGAGACATTATAGCTCTTAAACGAGATTTACCCATATAAATAAGTAAAGATGCTGGATATTTGGACAGGTTCTTTATTAAAGTGGAGAGCCTGTTCATTGGGTACGTAATAGTTTTGGCAGCCACTTAAAAACAATAATTATAGCAAATATGCAATTTGTCTAATTTAATAATGACTTTTGCATATTTTTTAATGACTTAAGTCACTCCCTAAATGTTACAGATAGGATTAAGATTTGTATAAGAAAAATTTTTCTGTTTTATCTAGTCTATATGAGAAAACTTATCAAGTTCCATAACTAAATATCAAGTCAAGAGGGGTGTGACAAATTAACAAATAAACAATCTGCTCTAACAGAAAATATCGAACAAATAAATTGATGAGGAGAAATAGTTATGAAAAGTATTAAGATAAAAATGATTGTCTATATCGGGGCGCTCTTACTAACTGTTTGTGGTGGATTGGGACTTATATCGTATATTGCTGCTTCTAACTCCATTTCTGATCAGGTTGACCAAAACCTCCCTCTGATAGCAAATGAAGGTGCAAAGGTTGTGTCTGTAAGAATGGCTGCAGTCTTAGATAACCTTGAAACGGTTGCTAACATGGAAGAAGTAAAAAACAGCATTGGCGTCCGTTCAGAGGCTATAACTAAATTATTTGAAGATGAAGCAAAAAGATTAGGGCATAAACAGATGTTTACTCTTGGCCTAGATGGCTTAATAGTATCTGGCCAAACTGGAAAAGATGTTAACTTGAAAGAAAGAGCATACTTCCAGAAAGCAATTACAGGTGAAAGAACAATATCTGAACCGATTGTCAACAAAGATGACGGATCGATGATCATTGTCTATGCTGTTCCGATAAAAAAGGACGGAGCCATAGTTGGGGTGTTAGTTGCAATGAGAGAGGGGTCAGAATTAATTAAAATTACGAATGACATTACCTATGGCAAATCTGGTAAAGCATTTATGATTGATAATAAGGGGATAAAGGTTGCCCATAGTAACCCTGATCTTGTTATGAATATGGATAATGATCTGGAAAACGTCAAGGAGGATCCTAAATTAGAATCTTTGGTAAATATCGAGAGACAAATGATCGAAGGCAAGACCGGAGTCGGAGAGTACGAATATAACGGAATCGTAAAATATCTTGGCTATGTACCGGTACCGGGTACAACTTGGTCCTTAGCGGTGGCTGCTCCTAAAGATGAGGTTATGGCAGGGGTACATACAATGGGCAGATCCGTTTTTATCGCTTCAGTAATTTTTTTACTGCTTAGCATAGGTGCAGCTTACTTAGTTGCGAGGCTAATCGCAAATCCGATTATGTCAGCTGCAGAACACCTAAAGATTATTTCCTCAGGAGACTTTACCCACTCCTCCCCCAAGGAACTTTTAGAGAGAAAGGATGAAATTGGTTTATTAAGTAAAGCAATTGACACTATGCAGAAGTCAGTAAAAGAGCTGGTTAAAGGTGTAATCACTGAGTCCCACAATGTAAGGAACACAGTCATAGCAACTGGTAAGGCAATCTCGGAGTTGACTTCTCAGATTGGAGAAGTCTCTGCTACGACTGAGGAACTGTCTGCGGGAATGGAAGAGACTGCCGCTTCAGGTGAGGAAATGAGTGCATCTGTTACAGAGATCGAGAGAGCGGTAGGCTCAATCGCCAGTAAAGCAGAAGCGGGAGCTGTCTCGGCGGGGGAGATAAGTAATAGAGCAAGCGCCCTTAATCGAAACACCATTGCTTCCCAAAGCAATGCTCAGACGATCTATTTAACCACCCAAGAAAAAATGGTCAAGGCTATTGAAGAATCCAAAGCCGTTGATCAGATTAATATACTTTCGGACTCAATATTACAGATCACTTCCCAAACGAATCTACTTGCCTTAAATGCAGCCATAGAGGCAGCAAGAGCCGGAGAAGCAGGCAGGGGTTTTGCAGTTGTAGCCGATGAGATAAGGAAGCTGGCAGAAAGCTCTAAAGAAACGGTTAATGAAATACAGAATGTGACTAAGACTGTTGTCTCGGCGGTAGGTAATCTGGCTGAGAGCTCTGCCAGTATTTTGGAATTCATAGATAAAGAGGTTCGTAAAGAATTTGACAATATGCTTGAAATCAGTGAGCAATACAATGAGGATGCTAAGTTGGTTGATAACCTGGTAAGTGATTTCAGTGCAACTGCGGAAGAACTTACCGCTTCTATGCAGGAAATGGCTAAGGTTATCGAGGAAATTGCCGTAGCTGCAAATCAAGGAGCTGAAGGAGCAACGGTAATTGCAGAGAAAAGCATAACCGTTATGGAAAATTCCAATGAGGTTATGAAGCAGGCGGATTTATCAAAGCAGAGTTCTGATAATCTTATGAAGATAGTATCGAGCTTCAAGGTTGAATAATATAAGCTATATTAAGGAGTAGTAAAAGAGTTGTAAAGACTCGATTACTACTCCTTGTCTGTAATTTTATGGCTTATGGTTGTCAGAGCTTTTCCGAGATTCTCGGCTTTCCCGGGTCGCAGGGAGGACTCTTAACATCGGAAACACAGGAAAGTTTTATTAAATAGTAGCATTCCTCTCGCAGCATGTGATCTGGTATTAAAGGGTCAATGATACCTAACGCAGTATTACTAAGGAGCATTTCTTGCAGCTGTATCAAAAATTGATTAAACTGTTGGATCTGGCTTGCTGCTTCATGATTGAACTCAGCTAACTCTGGAAAATTCTTTAATGATCTCGCAAGGCCAACCATTTCAATAGCTTTCTGATAAGACGATTCAAAATCTCTAGTAAATCGCTGACCTTGCATTCGTAAGGATTTTTCGACAGCGTCGAGAGTGGTTGCAATTGAGTTAGCATGTCCGATGGCATCAAGCAGCCACAACAAATGATAGTGAGTAGGATGGAGTAACGGAACATCTTCCCCCTTGAGCAGAAAGCCTAACACTAATAGATACTCTTCTAGCTCATTGACCATATGGCTTATAAATGAAGGAGGGAGAGATAATCCGATTTGACCTGTGAGATGTCTCTGAATCAAATGCAATTTAAACTCTTTTAATTGTTGAACTCGCTGCCAAATAAGTTGATTGATACTACTTAGTTCCTCCCTATTTAAATTCTGCCGGGTTTGAGTGAGTAAATTATCAAATTCCTGAATAAAGTAAAGTGCCCGGCTGATTTCCTCCTTTTCTGAAGGGCTTAAGGCTTTATAGATGAAACGGGAATGATCCCCAAGAACCTGTAACCAAAAACGGTGCTCATATAAAGCAGATGTGATATAGCCAGAGCTCATGGAAAAACCTCCTCTTTAACCATTGCTAGTTAATGATATTCGCCCATAAATGAGTTATACCATGAGATAAGCAATACCCTGCGTCGATTGTTCAATGGAAATAGGGCTTGGTCAAATTGTTTTTGACCAAGCCCTATTTCTTAATCAATTGGGATTTTTCGGGAAGTATGGAAATTGTCGCCTGACCTATCTGTAGACGAAGCTTATTGAAAAATATCTTAATCATTGTATGGTTACTTAAGAAATGAGAATCCTAATTCATAAGTTGATAAAGAAAAAGGTGATTATTAATGAAATCTGCCAATAAGGGCTTAATGCTTACTGGACTTGTAGTAATAGTACTATTATATACAGTTTATAGAGTAAGCTATTCTTGGTTTGGTAATCCATTGACATGTCTAAGATGTCATGAAGTGGAACCCTATGCAGTGTCATGGAAAAAGTCCCCTCACAGCAGTGTGGACTGCCGGTCATGCCATGAAAATAGAGGAATTTTTCGTAGAATGGATTTCACTGCTCGTGGTGTTAGAGATATTGGAATACATATTAAGGGTGACTACTCATTCCCAATGAAAGCCGTGGTTTATGAGTCGAATTGTATTACTTGCCATTTAGGTGATTTTAAGCCGGAATTAGAGGCACCTCCCATGCCTAAAGGGCATGCCAAACATATTAAGAATGGTGTAGGCTGCAACAATTGCCATAGAGATACGGGGCATAAGAATGGCCTTATGGTAGACGAGAGGTTTGAATAGTCACAACGGAAAATGATAGTAATTTAGAAACCAGTAGATCATGGAGCAAGACTTTCGCGTTCGGAGATTAGGATTGAAGAGACATCGTAAAATTTTTACTAGACTTCTGCGATGATCTCACCCATTTGAGATATGTCATACCCTCCAATTCCCTGTACTTCATTTCGAAATGCGGAGGATCTTAAGATGCTGATTAATGCCTGGAAATGTGGGCGTTCCACATCTTCCAAGCGCATTACTAAATCATAGCGTTCTTTATGAAGGGGGATAAAATCAAGATTAGCAAATTGCATAGCAACCTTTTCAATCCCCAAACCAACGTCTGCTTCACCGCGGGCAACTTTGCTGGCGACGGCCAAGTGGGTTAACTCTTCTTCTCCGTAGCCAAGAATGTCTTGGCGCTTAATTCCCGAGATCCTCAGTTGTTCATCTAACAATACTCTTGCCCCTGAGCCTCTTTCTCTGTTTACATAACGAACTTCAGGTTTGACTAAGTCTCCCCAAGTGGTTATGTTTTTGGGATTTCCCTTAGCAACATAGAATCCTTCCATTCGATAGACTAAGTTAATGACACAGGTTTGGTGACCAGGCATTAGTCTTCGTACATACGGGGTGTTGTATTCGTTAGTATCGCTATCCCATAAATGGGCAGTGACAACGTTGGCCAACCCGCGATATAAGGCCATCAGCCCATCAATACTACCGATATAGCGGCGTAAGAAGTGAACCTGGGGAAATTGCTTCTCTAAATACCGGGTCAAAATGTCCAAAACAATATCTTGGCCGCAGATAACTAAGCTTTCGTCACTGGTTAAACGATGGCGATGAACTAATTCCTCGTTAATGGCTGAGGGGTCTAGAGGAGGGGTAGATGTGCTTAGGCCCTTAGATTTTTGCTTATAAGCCTCAAGATCAGCACCCTCTACACGGACTTTACGACCAATGCGATAAGCAGTAAGCTCACCTCTTTTGATCAGCTCATATACTGTAAATTTCGAAATCTTTAAGATCTTGGCAATTTCTTCGGGCGTATAGGAAATATCAGTGGACATAGCTAAGCTCCTGTCTCTTATAAGTATGCAAATGTACTGTATACTTTGCTGAATGTACTTGCTAATGTATTATAACACATAGTATAATGTCAGTGTAATTCAGTCTTGTTAGGTTTTGTTTGTTTATGAATGGTTGTAGAAGTTATTATTGACCAACATTAGCTAATACAACCTAACATGAATGGAGTAGTCGAGAAAAAGTGCTTGAGGAGGAGTGGAAAGTGAAAAAAATATCATGGTTATTAGTATTAAGTTTTAGTTTGTTGATCATCTTATCTAGTGTAGGTTGTAATGCGAATAATCCCGCCCAATCGCCAGAAAAAACTACTCAGGTAGAATCTACAGAAATCATGGTATCGGCTGCGGCAAGTCTGCAAAATTCGCTAACTGAACTGCAAAAGGACTATGCTCAGAAAAAACCCGAAGTGAAGCTTACTTTTAACTTTGGAAGTTCAGGAACTCTCCAACAACAGATTGAACAGGGTGCACCGGCTGATCTTTTTATTTCTGCAGGTAAATCTCAAATGGATGCTTTGGGGCAAAAAAATTTGCTGGTTAAAGAAAGCAGAATTGATTTACTGGGGAATGACTTAGTTCTTGTTACAGGAAAGCAAAACAACAAGGTAACCTCGCTAGCAGACCTGGCTAAAGCTGATGTAGGGAAAATTAGTATCGGCACTCCTGAGTCTGTGCCTGCCGGAAAATATGCGCAGGAAGCTTTGACAAGCCTCAAGCTTTGGGAGCAATTAACGCCTAAGTTTGTCTTGGCTAAGGATGTAACCCAAGTCTTAAATTATGTCGAAACAGGCAACGTGGACGCGGGCCTGGTATACCAATCCGATGCTCAGGGCTCAGATAAGGTGAAAGTTGTTATGGCTCTTCCTGAGAGCAGCCACAAGCCTATTGTTTACCCTGCGGCAATTATCTCAGCTACCAAAAATCAACAAGCTGCAGAAGAGTTTTTAAAGTACTTACAGAGTTCGGATGCTCAGAAAATCTTTACCCAATACGGATTTAAGTCGATAGCAAAGTAAAGTTGTTCAGGGGATCGCCTTCCTGAAGAACTTACCCATAATTATTAAGCAGGAGCCCTGAAAACTGGACGAAGTGCGGTGAGCCTTATGGATTTTAGCTTTATTCCAATTATCTTGTCCCTAAAAGTTGCCTTCGCAGCCGTTATCATTGTAACTTGTACTTCCATACCACTAGCTGGTTTGATGGCCAAGAGGGAGTTTCTGGGCAAGGATGTCGTCGAGTCAATTATTACCTTACCTTTGGTATTACCGCCCTCGGTTATTGGTTTTATGCTGCTTTTTGTTTTTGGCAAGAATGGTCCTCTGGGAAAGCTGTTAGAACAATGGTTCCACACCAGAATAGTCTTTACCTTGGCAGGAGCTGTTGTTGCGGCTGCCGTTGTCGCTTTGCCGTTAATGTATCAATCAGTGAAGGTAGCAATGGAGAATGTGGACCCCAACCTTGAAAAGGCTGCCCGTACATTGGGGGCAAAGGAGCTAAGAATATTCTTCACTATCACTCTGCCTTTGGCTTGGAATGGAATTGTGGCAGGCTTGGTATTAGCCTTCGCCCGATCTCTGGGCGAATTTGGAGCAACGTTGATGATTGCTGGGAATATCCCGGGTAAGACTCAAACAATGCCGTTGGCTATCTACTTTGCCAATGAATCAGGAGATACAAGGCAAGCAAGTATATTGGTTATCATTATGACAGTGTTTAGTTTTATGGTGATTTATGGGCTAAACCGTTGGGGGAAAGGCTCTCAGAAGGATAGGAAAGGGGGCGGGGATCATGCTTAAGGCACATTTTGAAAAAAAGTTGCCCTCTTTTGATCTGGAAGCAGACATTTCTTTGAGTAACGGAATCCTTGCTTTGGTCGGTCCCTCCGGGGCTGGCAAAACCACGATCCTGCAGTGCATCGCGGGCCTGCAGACCCCTTCTCAAGGCGAGATTAAGATCAATGATAAAGCCGTTTTCTCTACTGAAGAGGGCATAAATGTTCCTATCAGAAATCGGCGTATAGGGTATGTTTTTCAGGACTATGCTCTCTTTCCCCACATGACTGTTGAAAAGAATGTAATGTACGGTATGCCCAAAAAGGATAATAGCCCTAACAAGGTTTTAACCGTTTCCAATGTATTAGAAATGCTGAAGATTGAACATCTCCGGCAGCGCTATCCCAACCAGATTTCTGGGGGGGAAAAACAAAGAGTGGCTTTAGCTCGTGCCTTAATGACTGAGCCAGAACTCTTACTACTGGATGAGCCACTTTCAGCACTTGATCAGGACACGCGAAGAACGCTTCAACAAGAACTGCTTAGGCTGCAAGCCCAATGGCAGATTCCCTTCATTTTAGTCACCCATGATCCACAGGAAGCAGAAATGCTTGGAGATCAGATTATTAAGCTGGATCGGGGTAAGCAAGAGACGATTAAGATGTCAGATAAGTTAAATGAAACAAGTCTTAGGAAAATTAAATAGTAAATCTCCGAGCCAGTCTGACCTAAGGATCAAAGTCTACGGTCGCTGGACAGGACTTTAGATCCTCAGGGTATTCTTGGAAACAGGTATGCCTTCACTTTTTGAAAAGGAGTACAGGTGTAATGCTAGGCTACTAGTTTACTCAGGGCTCCCTTTTCGGGGAGCCCTATTGTTTTGCCTCTATGCTAAGGCCAGGATTTCTAACCTATTAACTATGACTAACTCTGTAAGGGGGTTAATGTGTCTTTTGATTTGATGGAGATTGACTTTGTTCCGCTAATTATATCTTTAAGAGCTGCAACCATGGCCACTATTGTTACTTTCTTTTTAGGTATTGCTGCAGCGTGTTTTGTTTCAGGGTATCGGGGAAAATTTAAGGGATTGATTGACGGTGTCCTTACTCTTCCCTTGGTATTGCCACCAACTGTTTTAGGCTTTTTGTTGCTTGTTTTGTTTGGTAAGAATGGGCCCCTTGGAAAATTTCTCACAGCCATTGGAACGACGGTCATATTCTCTTGGCAGGCTACTGTTATTGCAGCCTCAGTCGTGGCCTTTCCTTTAATGTATCGAACAGTAAGAAGTTCTTTTGAACAGATTGATCAAAATATTATTTATGCTGCACGCACACTAGGTGTCTCGGAGTGGAAGATATTCTGGAAGATTACAATTCCGCTCTCTTGGCCGGGAGTTGCCGCAGGAATGGTCTTGGCCTTTGCACGAGCTCTGGGAGATTTTGGTGCCACACTGATGATAGGGGGCAACATACCGGGTAAAACATTGACCATCCCTGCGGCTATCTTCTTTGCTGCCGAAAGTGGAGATATGAATAAGGCTTTACTCTGGGTGATACTAATCTTTATTATTTCACTGATTGTTATGACGTTAATGAACTATTGGACGGATTACCAGCGTAAGTTAATAATTTCAGCAGGCAGGAAATAGCATGGAACTATTGGTAGATATTCGAAAAAAGCTTCTAGGGTTTGAGCTGGATGTGAGTTTTGAAGCGAGTAAGAATATTCTTGGACTTTTAGGCGCTTCAGGCTCAGGTAAAAGTATGACCTTGCGCTGCATCGCGGGAATTGATACTCCTGATCAGGGCAGAATTGTCCTTAACGGCAGGACATTATTTGACTCTAAGAAAGGAATAAATCTCCCCTGTCGCAAGCGGAAACTTGGATATTTGTTTCAAAACTACGCTTTATTCCCTAATATGACGGTGGAGGAGAACATTGGCTTTGGAATTGGAGATAAAAACAGGGAGGACAGATTGGCAATTATCAGTGAAAAGGTGAAGTTGATTCAACTGGAAGGCTTAGAAAAACGCTACCCCAATCAGCTTTCCGGAGGACAGCAGCAGCGAGTTGCTTTAGCCAGGGCTTTAGCGGTTGAGCCCGAGGCGCTGCTCTTGGATGAGCCCTTTTCAGCCCTGGATGATTATCTAAGAGGCCAGGTGGTTAACCAATTGACAGATAATTTAGCGGATTATCAAGGAGTTACTCTGTTTGTGACCCATAACATGGACGAAGTTTATAGGATTTGTGATCAGTTAGTGGTGCTGTCAATGGGGAAAATTGAAGCTAAAGGGGGAAAAGAGGAAGTCTTCAAGTGTCCCCCTTCCCTTGTAGCAGCCCAGTTAACTGGTTGTAAGAATTTTTCTCAAGCAAAATACATATCACCCTTTGAATTAGATGCCCTTGAATGGGGGATACGCCTAAAGACCAAGGGTACAATTCCAAAGCAAATCAAACATGTAGGTGTTCATGCCCATATGCTCGAAATTGCCCGAGACGAAAAAGAGGATAATGTCTTCAGGTGTTGGCTGAAATTTGCCAGCGAGACCCCATCTCGTACGATAGTATATCTAGTTACAGAAAGGGATCATCAAAAGCAGAACCACGGTACTCTTCAATGGGAGATAGCAAAACAAACTTGGTTAGAGTTGAAGGATAAGCCTCAGCCTTGGACCCTAAGAATAAACCCTGTTGATTTAATAATTGTGTAGAGGAGAGAGTGTGAACTATGAAATTACTTAGTACCAAAGCTTGCGAACCTCAAAAAGCTTGTAAAGCCAAAGTCTCCTATACTCTGATAGCTGCTTTGCTAGGATTAATAGTCCTGTTAATGTCCGGCTGTTCAAGTGCAGTTAATGAAACTCCAAAAACTGAGGGCAGTCAAACTGAGCAAGTTAAACCTATCGAACTCTTAGTATCCACTGCGCCAAGCTTGAAAGGTTCGCTTGAAGAAATCAAGGGGCTCTATACAGCGAAGAATGCTCAAGTCAAACTGGTTTACAATTATGGACCATCGGGATCACTTCAAAACCAAATTGAACAAGGCGCCGCTGCGGACATCTTTATCTCTCAGGGCAAACCGCAAATGGATGCCTTAGAGCAAAAAGGGCTGATTAAGCAAGGGACTAGGATAAATCTATTGGGAGACGAGCTAGTGCTGGTTGTTAATAAGAACAATACTAGGATTAAGAGTTTTGAAGATCTAACAAACGAAGAGGTCAAGAAAATAGGGATTGGTGAAGCAGAATCAGTTCCTGCGGCCAAAACAACAAAGGAAACCCTAGAGACCCTGAAATTATGGGACAAGTTACAACCAAAGTTTGTGATCGGTAAGGATTTAATGCAAATAATGACTTATGTGGAAACGGAGAATGCTGAGGCAGGTTTTGTTTGGGATACTATAGCGATCACCTCAGATAAGGTTAGGATTGTAGCGCCTGCTCCAGCTAACTCGCATAAGCCAGTGACCTTGCCGGCGGCAGTAGTTGCATCCTCTAAAAACGGTGATGAAGCCTCAAAGTTTTTAGAATACCTGCAGAGTGATGAAGCGATGAAGATCTTTGAGAAAAATGGATTTATCAGGGGGGAATAAGCTAGACCCGTTCGTTCTTTTGTGGTGTTAGGTGTGGTTACAACAGTAAAATTGGAGGTGTAAGGATGCTTTATATTAGCGATGAGACTATTGAGAGATGGATCAAAGAGGATGTTCCGTATATTGATTTGACAACCTTGACACTTGGCATAGGTGGAATGAAGGGAAGAATTTCGTTTAAGGCCAGGGAATTTACGGTTTTATCCGGGGTTGAGGAGGTATTAAGGATTTTTCGTAAACTGGGAGTAACCGAGCTGCAGTCCTTACCATCAGGTACTATCGTCAATCCAGGAGATACCTTTATAATAGCTGAAGGTTTGGCAGAAAACCTGCACATGGCCTGGAAAGTATCTCTGAATATTCTTGAATACTGTTCAGGTATTGCCACTAGAACAAAAAGGATGGTAGATAAAGCCAAGGCAATAGACCCGCATTCCACCGTCGTTGCTACCAGAAAATCATTTCCAGGCACCAAGGAGCTCTCCATCAAATCGATTATTGCTGGAGGTGCTTATCCTCATCGTTTAGGTCTATCTGAAACTATCTTAATTTTCAAGCAGCATGTCAATTTTCTGGGAGATATCCATAATCTGGCCGAGATGATTAAGGTAATCAAAGGAAAGGCCTGTGAAAAGAAAATTATCGTAGAGGTAGAAAGCATTGAGGATGCTCGCCTCTTAATCGAATCGGGTGTTGATGGATTACAATTTGATAAAGTCCCGGCCAAGGATCTAAGGATCATCGTCGCTGAAATTCACAACCTTAACCCTAATATTACGCTGCTGGGAGCGGGTGGGATTAATGAAGGGAATATTGAAGAGTATGCTCGAACAGGTATCGATGGGATTGTAACAACTTCCATGTATTTTGGTAAACCCTCTGATATTGGAGTGACGATGGAGAATATCCAAACTCCTTGATTCACTGAAGCAGAGAAGTATTTGTAAAAACTTTATAATTTACTATCTCCGAGCCGAACCACCTAAAGAGTAAATTATGGTATTTCGGCCAGGGTTTTAGCCCTCGGGCATGTCTGGAAACGGATCTGCCTTCACTATTGAAAAGGAGGTGGCGGGCCTGCAAAGGGTATATTTTGTGTGGGCTCCACTCTCTATGAGTGGAGCTATTTTTATAGATAAGATTCAGTTGAAGAACATATTGACAGAAAAGGATATCCAGGAAGTCATGAGATCCTAATTAACCGGGATTTGCTATATTGAGAAAAGAGAGGCAGGGGTTAGGGGGCAAGGTTTTATGGATAAAGATGTTTTTCTGGGGCTAGTAAGGGTATTTGACCAAAGCCTGGAGGCGGCCTTGATAACTGTGACCAGTGCCCTCGGATCGACTCCTTGCAAACCTGGGGCTAAGATGTTGGTCTACATTGACGGCACTACGACTGGTACCCTCGGCGGTGGATGCGGTGAGGATGAGGCCAGGCAGGAAGCTTTCAAGGTTATTGCGACACACACTTCAAAGATCTATTATCTAAATATGATTGCAGATGATATTCAAGAAGAGGGAATGGTTTGTGGGGGTATCATGGGTTTATTCATAGATTATTTAGGTTTTCAAAACCCCTTAAAGCAAATAAATCTTAATAAGCACTATCTCTCAGCTTTAATGAGCGACAATCCCACACTTGTAACTGTAATCGAAGCACTCGACGAACAGTTAATCGGAAAAAAGCTATTTACCAGAAGTACCGGGGATGCATTAGGGGATCTAGGCTCGGAGAAATTGAACAAAGCTGCCCTAGAGAAAGCTATGGCAGGTGGGGAAAAATTACATCCGCAGTTAATTAGTATGGATTCTGAGTTTGAGATATGTGAGCCTTCCCTGTCGAAGGCTTGCTTGCGGTTATTTATTGAGCCTCCAACAACTACTCTGCATCTGGTGATTGTAGGGGCAGGTTATATCGCCCAACCACTGGTGGCTATGGCTAAAGTTCTGGGGTACCAGGTGACAGTTTTAGATGACCGCCCAGCACTTGCTAATTCTGCCCGCCTTTGCTTGGCGGATAGGATTATTTGTGATGATCTTGAACGCGGATTAGATACTCTAAGTATCAATCCACAGACGTTCATTGTGCTTGTTACCAGAGGAACTTATTCTGACAAGGTATGTCTTCGGAAAGTGATTAACCAACCAACCAGGTATATTGGAATGACTGGCAGTTATAGAAAGGTCAAAGCCCTAAAAGCAGAGTTGGAGAAAGAAGGAATCCAGAGCGAGTCATTACAAAAATTGTATTCTCCGATTGGTTTGAAAATAAGAGCTGAGACTCCGGCAGAAATTGCTGTAGGTATTCTTGGTCAGGTAATAAAAGTACAGAAGCAGTTGGCCTGAGAAAAGCAGATAAATTGACAAATCTTAAACATTCTTATAACGAGATCAAACTAAATATCTAAGGAGGACTTCGTTGATGCAAGAACCAGCCGATTCAGTATTTAAGCTCAAGCCCGAAGGCCAAGGGTTATCACTTGTTGTTATAAATTATGATACGCAGAAAATAGTAGAATTCACGGATTTTATCATGGTAGGATTTTCAGATGAAAGGGAATATGTAGCAAATAACTGCACCCTTCAACAGGTAGCTCAAGGTCTATCAAGACTTCATGACCTCTACGACGAGCTTGTTGCTGAGGTTCAAGCCAGAGATAAGCCTAAACTTAGGATGCTTGCGAAATAGTCATGTAAAAAATAGAAATAAGCCGATATGTAACAAGCTCAAAAAAGAGTTTTAATGATGTAGTAAAATAAACAATTTATAGTTAAGGAGTGAAACACATGGAGAGCCTTACTTTAACCATCGACGGACGAAAAGTCAGTGTCCCGAAAGGTACAACTGTACTTGAGGCCTGTCGCCTGAATAATATTCCAATTCCTACCTTGTGTCATGACCCAGCGCTTACTCCCTCCGGCGCTTGCCGCTTATGTGTTGTTCAAATCGAAGGAATGCGTAATCTTTCTCCATCTTGTGCTATTCAAGCAGCTGAAGGCATGAAGGTAGAAACGCAGAATCCAAAAGTTAGGAATGCACGTAAAACAATTCTTAATCTGTTGGTCGCCAATCATCCCTTAGACTGCATGACCTGTCAAAAGCTGGGGGAATGTTCATTGGCAGACTATGCCTATGAATATGGTGTAAACGGAAAAGTTTACAATGGGGAAAAACGCCGGCTTCCCATTGATGATACAAACCCATATATCTTAAGAGATCTCAACAAATGCATATTATGCGGAAAATGTGTTGCTACTTGTGAGGAAGTAGCGGAACGCAGTGTAATTAGTTTTGCAAATCGTGGATTTGAGACTAAGATTTCAACTTTTATGGACACCGACTTAAAGGATTCGGCTTGTGTTTATTGCAATAGATGCGTAGCAATCTGTCCAGTGGGAGCTCTTGTGGATAAGAGTATGGTAGGTAAAGGCAGAGTGTGGGAGTTTACGACAGAAGAAGTAACCTGTACATTTTGCGATTACGGCTGTAAATTTGTTATTAACTCAAAACATGGCAAAGTTGTTGGGGTTATAGCAAAATCGGCTGCCAATGGCCGACCGCTTTGTCTTAAAGGGCGTATGGGCGCTGATTTTAGTTATAACCCTCACCGGACGGAGTTGCCTTTCATCAATCAAGATGGTGAGTTTATTCAAGTTAGCTGGGCGGAGTTTCTAGGTTTAGGCAATATACTAGAAAAGATAAATATGCTGGAAAAATAGGCCTTTACTAAGTGGTTTCTGTCTTGCTTGTAGCAGACACTTGACCGAGGGTCGCCTTTATGATAAGTTTAGTTTGCCAATTTATATAGATAAGCAAGAGATTTTTCTTACTGAAAAATTGTAACAGGGAAGTCGGTTGAAATCCGACGCGGTCCCGCCACTGTAATGGGGAGTTACTGCCACATCCACTGAGGAAACTTGAGAAGGAGGCAGTTTACGAGGAACCTGAGCCAGGAGACCTGATTGCTTATGCTTTACTCACGGAAGATGGGTGGAGGGACTTGCTGTTTAGCCCTTCATTTCTGGAGGGCTTCATTTATTACAGGGAGCTGCTCTACCAATGCAATTAGAGAGCGGAGGAATGTACTGCATAATTGCCGTAGGGTCAGATAGACAATTAAAAACTAATAGATTTAGGTACTAAAGTTTGAGAACTTTGGTTTAAAAGGGAAGCAGGTGTAATTCCTGCATGGTCCCGCCGCTGTGATGGGGAAATGGTTCAGTTATGCCACTGGTTAAGACTGGGAAGGTGTGAATCATTGATGACCTGAAGTCAGAAGACCTGCCTAAAGCTCTATGCCACAAATCCACGAGCGATGGAGGAGGTTTTATTTGTGCTGAGCAATATTTTTCAGCGTTTAGCCTCTCGACTATCGGTTGAGAGGTTTTTTATTGTCGAATCTTTTAGTGAGTACAGTAGATAAGAACCACTGGAGGAGGGAGTTCTTATGCAACTACTTCAAGTTCCTGGATTGGAGGAAAGTGATCCGAAGGAATCGGAAAAATTCAGTATATCTATGTTTGACAGGTATTCACAATACCTTATTGATCTTACGTTTCGGCAAAGGAGGGAAAAGAAGATAAATCAAGTAAATATTATTGGGTATACCCCTCTAAGTCTGGGCGAAGAATCCCATTTTTTCGAAATCATTGACGAACTGGGTAAACTAGGTTTGGAAATCAATTGCTCGCCCTTAGAGAAAATTGGCTTGGAGACCTATAGAAAAATGTCCTCAGCAGCCTTAAACCTTGTCGTATCCCATGAGGGGCTAGGTCTTGCTCGGTATATGGAAATAGAATATTCGATACCTTATAGTTTGAATGTACCGGTAGGTTTATGGGGTATGCGGCAGTTGTTTAAAGTTTTGGGTGAGATCCCAGGCCTTCCGCAAAGCTTAACAAGTCAGGAAAGATATGCCCCCACCAGGAAGCCACAGTCTGGACAAAGCGCCGTCGTGATAGGTGAACCCCTCTTTGCTTCTTGCATGGCTGCTTGTCTGCTTAATGACTTTGGGCTTAACTATGTTAAAACAGCCAGCCTGATAAAAATGGATAGGCGAATGGAGAAAGTTTATCAGGAAAAGTCGCTTTCCCATGTCCACTTGTTTGAAGACAAGGAAGCCCTTGCCCGGTGGATCGAAATAATACGGCCGGATATCATTGTTGGTGACCCGCTTTATCAGAGACTCCTGGGCCCAGGCTCTGCCCAATATGTGTCTATTCCACAAGTAGGCTTGAGCGGATCTATCTATACTGGGATGGATTACGAGTATATCGGAAAAAGAGGCTATGACTATTTAGCTTCTTTTATCGCAGGATAACTTTTAATATTGGAGGAGCGTACCTTACAAGGGCGAGAATATCAAATTCTTTGTTGTATTGGGGTACCACTCCGCCTTGTAGAAGTAGAGTCTCATGATTGGACAAGTTTTAAGTACTAAGTCAAAAGAAGGGAGACAAAAGCATGGAACAAGGACTTATCCATATTTATACCGGTGCTGGAAAGGGTAAGACCACGGCAGCAATTGGGTTAGGAATCAGAGCCTATGGGCAGGGACTTAAGGTTAATATGGTTCAATTTTTAAAAGGATGGGATACCGGAGAAATGAAAGTTATCGCCGCCTTAGAACCCCACTTTCAAATCTTTCGTTACAAAGAAAATGACAAATTTGTTTGGGAAATGAGCGATGAAGAAACAGGTAGTTTGAAAAGAGAAATGCGGGTTTGTCTGAATTATGCTATTGAGGCAATCATGAGCGAGGAGTGGGACATGGTCATCCTGGATGAGATTATGGCTGCTGTGAATTATCGTTTTCTACCGCTGGCGGAAGTAGTTGAGGCAGTAAAGAACAAACCTAAAAAACTCGAACTGATTTTGACAGGGAGAGATGCTCCAGTAAAGTTAATCGAATTAGCGGATTATGTCTCAGAAATAACCTCTCTCAAACATCCCATGGAAAAGGGCATAATGGCGCGAGTGGGAATTGAATATTAAAATTTGTCTGTGCCTAATAAAGATCGTGGGGCGGTAAAAAGCTTGTTTTTCAAGCTCTTTAGCGCCCCACTTTAATCAAAGCCGTTAAAAACATTAGAGGTTACGCCTCGATTTTTACAAGAGTCGGATTTGCTGTCCGCAGTATTTTTCTATATTATCAAATAGAATGCGATCTTTATTTTTTTTTTATGCTCTTTACTTAAATTTTTACATCATTTATATGTACAAAAGCACTATAATTAAGGCTGCATTTAGTATGTTTGTTTAAGTTTGTCAGACAATAATGATCTAGACCGTAAATAATGAGGGTGATAAGGATGCCAAAGGGAAAACTTACAATATTCTTAGGAGCAGCATACGGGGTTGGAAAAACTTATGCCATGTTAGAAGCGGCTATAGGAAGGTTGTCAGAAGGTATAGATGTCGTTGTGGGTTTCGTTGAGACTCACAGTAGAACAGATACTGAGGCAATGGTTCAGAAATTAACGGTCATTCCCACAAGATATCTGAACTATAAGGGTAAGATTTCTCGAGAAATGGATCTGGAAGCTGTCTTGACAAGGCATCCACAACTTGTCTTAATTGATGAATTGGCTCATACGAACGCAGAGGGATCACGGCATAAAAAACGTTATATGGATGTCAAAGAATTATTGTCAGAAGGCATCAATGTATATACGACAATGAATATTCAGGACTTAGAAACCCTGAATGATATCGTAGCTCAAATTACTGGGGTAACTGTAGGAGAGACAGTACCTGACCAGATGCTAGAAATAGCCTCCCAAATTCAGTTGATCGATATTCCCCCCGAGGAGTTAATTCAAAGGCTAAAAGATGGTAAGGTGCATGTTCCCGATCAGGAAACAGAGGGCTTTAAAAATTTCTTTCGGATGGGCAATATTAACGCTTTGAGAGAATTAGCTCTCCGCTATACTGCGCAACGCGTAGATCGTCAGCTGGAATCTTATCGGAGAGTCCACGGGATAGCCGTACCCTGGCCTACAGGAGAGAAGATTTTGGTCTGCATAAGTGCCAGTCCCTTTTCAGCGCAGTTAATTCGGATAGCTAAAAGAATGACAGAGAAAGTACAAGGGGAGTTATTAGCCGTCCATGTGGAAACTCTGCGCCGCTTCCCCAGTAGTGAGGCAGAAAAAGATTCTATGGCTAAAAATCTCCGTTTGGCGGAGGAATTAGGTGCGGAAATTATTGGTTTAACAGGGAACGGTGTTGCTGAGGCAATTCTAGAAGCAGCCAAAAAACGCAATGTATCCCAGATAATTATTGGCAAGCCCGAGCATACCCGTTTTTGGGAGATCTTGCATGGATCCGTCGTGGACAAGGTAATTCGACAAAGTCAAGGAATTAGCATCCATGTTATCCCTGGGAATAAGCAGGAGGTAGGCCTGTCGCAAATTCATAGATTGAAGAAAAACGAAGATACTGGAGCTAAGACTCAGCAGAGGATTTTTCCACAGATTATTCCTTATTTGGTCTCAGGCCTGATGATTACTCTCATGACCTTATTTTTTAGGGGATTAAGTCCTTTTTTTGGCCTGGTTAATATTTCCTTAGCTTACGTACTTCCTATTCTAATCAGTGCTGCTCGCTGGGGGACTCTGCCAGCCATTGCAACGGCCTTAATGGGAACGATTGCCTTTGATCTCTTCTTTGTCCCTCCAATTTTTAAGTTTACGGTGGCAGACCTTCGTTATCTCATTAGCTTTGCTATTTTCCTGTGGGTAGGTGTGATTACGGGAACTCTATCAGACCGCTTAAAAAAGCAAGTAAACTATTCCCGGCAAAGGCAGAACAGCATTTCTGCACTTTATTCTCTAAGCCGGGATATAGCCGCTGTCGATGACCTAGAAGCCGTGTTAGACAGTATCGTCAGTAATGTCTCGAAAACCCTAGAGGGACAAGTAATGTTGCTTTTGCCCAATGAACAGGCCCAACTTGCCTTAAGAAAGAATTCCGGATCCGATGATTTCTTAGATCGGCAGGAACTTTCAGTTGCCACTTGGGTCTATGAAAGGGGACTAAAAGCAGGCAGCGGAACGGAGACTTTGGGAACTGCTAAGGCCTTATACCTGCCACTGCGCACAGAGCAGGGAATGCAAGGAGTTCTGGGAATATATAGCAGTGACCGAAAGGCGAATTTAGATCCTGAAAGATTTCGCTTATTAGAAGCCTTTACAGGATTAGCTGCTATGGCCATCAATCGAGTCAAATTGGCGGAGCAGGCCAGAGAATCTCTTTCCTTAATTGAATCTGAACGCTTACGCACGGCACTTTTTAATTCCCTTTCTCATGATTTGCGCACACCTCTGGCTTCTATTATCGGAGGAGTCACAGGGTTGTTAGAAGATCAAAATCTCGTCTATAGCCCCGAGGTTCGCAAAGAGTTGCTAAAAACCATTCTTCATGGAGCTGAACGAATGAATCGTTTTATTAGTAACTTGTTAGATATGGCACGGTTAGAAAGTGGGATGCTGCGCTTAAAGAAAGATTGGTGTGATCTTCAAGATATTGTCGGAGTGGCAATTAAGAGATTGGGAGACACCTTAACTCGACGACCTCTGGACATTAATATCCAGGAAAATCTGCCCTTAGTCCAGGCAGATGGAATCTTGATCGAGCAGGTGTTGGTCAACCTGCTGGATAATGCCCTTAAGTACTCTGAAGCAGCAAGTAAAATTAAGGTATCCATCCGGCAACAAGAAAATCATCTGGAAATTGTGGTCTCTAACCGGGGTCAAAGCATTCCTGAAACAGATTTAAGCAAGGTTTTTGATAAGTTTTATCGGCTCAGTTCCCCGCTGCAAGTAAGTGGAACTGGGCTTGGACTGGCCATTTGTAAAGGATTCATCGAAGCACATGGCGGAAACATTTGGGCCGAAAACAATACACTCGGCGGGGTGACAATTACCTTTACTTTGCCATTAACCAACCAATTTTTGGGGATCGTACCCGAGATGGATGAAGGGGAGTAAGATGGAAAACAAAGGTCAGCGGATTCTGATTATTGATGATGAAACCCAAATCAGGAAATTTTTAAGAGTGGCCTTAACCAGTCATGGATATGTGGTCAAAGATGCTAAGACGGGTAAAGAGGGTCTTGAGGAAGTTGCTATTTTCAGTCCGGATTTAGTAGTTCTGGATTTAGGGTTGCCTGATCTTGACGGGATAGAGGTAGTGCGTATACTGCGAGAATGGACAAAAGTACCTATTATCATTTTATCGGTCAATGAACAAGAGAATGATAAGATTACCGCTCTGGATGTTGGGGCAGATGATTATGTGACGAAACCCTTTGGCATGGGTGAATTACTGGCTCGAATTCGAGCGGCAATGCGTCACAGCAAAGGAGTAGAGGAACAGCCGGTTTTGCATTTTGCTGACTTGTCCATCGATTTTTTGCATCGCCGGGTTACCAGAGATGATCAAGAGATCAAGCTTACCTTGACAGAATATGAAATTGTTAAGAATTTGGCGATTAATGCTGGAAAGGTATTAACCCACAGCTATCTACTGCGCACGGTATGGGGACCCTCCTATGAGAAGGAAGTACAGTATTTACGGGTTTATATTGGCCAGATTAGGAGAAAGTTGGAACTTGATCCATCCCGTCCACAGCATATTATCACTGAATCAGGGGTAGGATATCGTTTGTTGTAATAGACTCACTTGGAGGGAATAGGAATTGAACGCATTGGGAAAATTTATGTCACCGTCTAGAGTTTTAGTTTTTGGATTTGCTCTTCTAATTCTGTTTGGGGCCTTATTGCTGACTTTGCCACAAGCAACTCAGGATGGATTGGGTTTGCCTTTTTTAAATGCAGCGTTTACAGCGACTTCGGCCGTTTGTGTGACAGGATTAGTGGTTGTGGATACGGGGACGACATTTTCGATTTTTGGGCAATGGATCATCCTGTTCCTGATTCAAGTGGGTGGACTGGGATTTATGACCTTTGCAACTTTGTTTGCCATGATTTTGGGAAAAAGAATTACTCTTAAGGAACGATTGTTATTGCAGGAGGCCTTAAACCAGTTTTCCGTCGAAGGGATTGTTCGCTTAACTAAGTCTGTCTTGCAGATTTCCTTTGCCATTGAGGCCATTGGCGCAGTCATTCTCACCTTACGGTGGCATTCGGATTATGGTTGGAGTAAAGCATTATATTATGGTGTGTTTCATTCAATTTCTGCGTTTAATAACGCGGGTATCGATCTTTTTGGCAATTTCTCTAGCTTAACAGCTTTTGTGGGCGACCCGATAGTTAATATTACCATCATGCTTTTGATAATTTGCGGAGGCTTGGGTTTTATTGTTTTGGCAGAAATACTGCAACATCGGAAAAAGTTTAGACTTCATACAAAAATCGTCCTTCAGGTTTCCGGGGCGCTGATCTTATTAGGGGCAGTGTTTATTTTTATTATGGAGTACTCAAATCCTATGACTTTAGGGCCCCTTCCTTTAGGGACAAAGGTACTGGCAGCCTTCTTTCAATCCGTATCTCCTCGGACAGCGGGCTTTAACACCATCAATCTGGCAGGTATGTATGACACAACCTTACTCTCTGTGATTGTACTCATGTTTATTGGAGCTTCTCCGGGGGGGACAGGGGGCGGAATTAAAACTACGACCTTTATTTCCATCGTTTTATCCGTATTAAGCACCTATCGCAGTGATCCTCATGTAGTTTTAGAGGGGCGGACTTTGCCTAGGGATGTGATTCAAAAGGCTTGGGCAATTACAACTACAGCAGTAATTCTGGTTTTCGTAATCTTATCAATTCTATCCTACACGGAGAACTCAGATTTGCTGACCGTCCTTTTTGAGGTGACTTCTGCCTTTGGAACTGTGGGTCTATCTTTGGGTATTACCCCCACTCTTTCCTCTGTCGGCAAAGTGGCGATTATTTTAACCATGTTTATCGGCCGGGTTGGGCCCTTAACCTTGGCATTTGTACTTTCCCAGAAAAAGAACCAACAGGCCGGACATGTTAAGTACCCAGACGAACGGATTTTAATTGGGTAGGAGGAGAAAAGTTTTGCGCAAACAATTTGTAGTTATTGGCTTAGGTAGATTCGGAACCAGTGTTGCTAAAACTCTTACTGCTTTGGGGCATGAGGTTCTTGCCTTAGATAAGAACGAACAGGCTGTTCAGTCTGTCATGCAGGATGTGACCCAAGCAGTCCAGGCTGATGGGCGTGAGGAGGATACCCTCAGGGGACTTGGCGTGCGAAATTTAGATGTCGCGATTGTTGCAATCGGTGATGATCTGGAGGCAAATATTCTAATTACCCTAATGCTCAAAGAAATGGGCATACCCTATGTTGTAGCTAAGGCTCAGTCCGTACAACATGGCAAGGTGTTAGAGAAAATAGGGGCAGATAAAATTGTTTATCCGGAACAAGATATGGGGATTCGCTTGGCCAACAATTTTATCCGAACCAATGTCATGGATTTTATAGAGTTATCCTTAGACTACAGCATTTTTGAAATAATTGCCCCCTCAAAGTTTGTGAATCAAACTCTCGGAAAATTGAACTTAAGAGCTGTCTATAAGATTAATGTGATGGCCATCAAAAAAAGTAAAGAGGAAATTGTGATTGCTCCAGGGGCCAATGCCCTGGTGGAAGAAAAAGATGTTTTAGTAATTGTTTGCAACAAAAAAGCTCTTTCCAAGTTGCCGGACTAATAACTAATTATTTTATAAGTAGCCTAATCTCCGATTTAAGAGAATGGGTTATAGCGTTAGTTAACAAAAGATCCACTTTGATCAAACAAAATCTTAGAATTTTTTAATAAGCCTTTCACTTAATTGTGAGAGGCTCTTATCATTGCATTGAGGGGGCAAAGTCCGGCCTTTTTTACTAATCTCGATCCAGTGGCGTTTCAATTTATTCAAACGCTTTCAAGAATAAAGAATGAAGTAGTTAGAATTTTCGAAAATAGCATAAATGTAGTAAAAGGAGCATCTTTGTAGCAATTTAGTTATAGAGAAAGATGTTAATATAAGAATATAATATGAAGTTTGAATTAATAATTTTATTCGGAGGCGTAAGAATGGGTGGAAAAAAGAGTTATCTTGGCAAAATTGATCGTCCCATCTTTGCAACTTCTGTGATGATCATGGCTATGTTTGTTTTCTTCACACTAATTCAGCCTAAAGAGGCGGGTGAACTGTTCAGTACGGTACAGAAATGTATTACTGAGTATTTCGGCTGGAGTTATTTGCTGGGAGTAGCTTTCTTCCTGTTTTTTGCACTGTTTATTGCTTTGAGCAAATACGGGAGTATTATTTTAGGCAAAGATGGCGAGGATCCAGAGTATAGTACTATAAGTTGGTTTGCTATGCTCTTTGCGGCTGGTATGGGAATTGGGTTGGTTTTTTGGGGAGTAGCTGAACCAATGAATCACTATACTAATCCACCTTTTGGTCAACCCTCTACGGTTGAATCAGCTCAGATAGCCATGCGCTACACGTTTTTTCACTGGGGTTTGCATCCGTGGAGTGTTTTTGCGGTTGTAGGTTTAGCAATGGCCTATTTTCAGTTCCGAAAAGGTTTACCTGCTTTAGTGAGTTCTACTCTATATCCGCTAATTGGAGAAAAGGGAATTAAGGGTTGGGTTGGAAAGTTAGTCGATACTTTGGCGGTATTCGCGACAATATTTGGTGTGGCAACTTCACTGGGATTAGGCGCTATGCAGATTGGTACTGGGCTCAATTATGCTTATGGTCTTCCGACAGGAACTACGACAACGGTTGCTATTATTGTAGTTATTACCGTATTATTTATAACATCTGCAGTAACTGGAATAGAACGAGGCATTAAATTTCTCAGCAATGCAAACATAATTCTACTCCTAATAATTTTAGCTTTTATGCTAATCATGGGGCCGACTAAGTTTGTACTTAATGGTATTACAGAAACAATTGGATCCTATGCTCAAAACATTCTTCAAATGAGTTTTTGGGCTGATACCTACGAAACTAATCCGGGTTGGTTAGAGGGCTGGACCATCTTCTACTGGGCATGGTGGATTGCTTGGGGGCCGTTCGTGGGTGCATTTATTGCCCGTATTTCTAGAGGTCGGTCAGTAAGAGAATTTATATTCGGTGTGGTAATTGCACCGACCTTGATGAGCTTCATGTGGTTAGGAATCATGGGCAACAGCGCACTGTATATTGATGTTGTTCAACATGGCACTATAGGGGCTCAAGTCGCTAAAGATATAAGTACAGCTATTTTTGCTATGTTCCATTATTATCCCCTGTCAGGTGTTCTGACAATCCTGACGACATTAATCATAGCGGTCTTCTTTATTACATCTGCGGATTCTGCAACCTTTGTTATGGCTATGTTCACCTCAGGCGGGGACTTGAATCCTAAAGCCGGATTGAAGATTATCTGGGGACTCATTGAAGGCGCCGTTGCTATTGCTTTGATGATCGCCGGTGGACTGAGTGCGCTGCAGACAGCCTCGATTACTTCATCATTTCCATTTATGTTTGTGATCTTGGCCATGGCTGTGTCAATTATTAAGGCCTTTCGAGAAGAAATGACGAATAACCTTCGTGAATAGGAGTTTCAGGCAGATCTGAAAAGTGATAGCCGCTAAGAAATTTGATAAAAAGGCAACAAGCCCGCAAGAAACCTTGCGAGCTTGTTGCCTTTTTATAACAGGTTTTAATCTTTTAAAACTATACAATTGAAAAATATCATTAAATGTGAAAATACTAGCAAAAATCAAATAATCGGAATTTTCATTTTTGGCCTCAAATGTGGTAAAACGAGCATAAATGTAGTGTTAATACGCTAGATGTATAGTGTTATGATAAATACATAGAACATAGCCTAAGAAATTGTTTAGGCAACTAGCATGTAAAGGGGGCTACTTGAGATAAAGACGTGCGCTTGAATCATGTAAGTTCGTATCTCGATATACCAATTTACTTCGTCGTTCCACAAACAAAATAATGGAGGGATTTAAATGCTCAAGTATGATACAGAACAACATGTTTATGATATCAATGGAGTGAAAGTAGGTGGACAGCCGGGACAATATCCTACTGTGCTTATCGGCAGTATCTTTTATCGGGGACATAAAATAGTCCAAGATGATAAGAAGGGGATTTTTGATGAAGCAGCTGCTAAAGCTCTGCTGGATCGAGAAGCTGAGCTGAGTGCTGAAACTGGCAATCCCTTTATTCTGGATGTCTTAGGGGAATCCGTAGAAGCTTTAACTAAATACGTAGAATTTGTCATGAAAAATTCCCAGGCTCCCTTTTTGTTAGACAGTATCAGTCCGGCAGTGCGAATTGGTGCCTTGAAAGAGCTAGGCAAGGATCCTGAAATCCGAAAACGATTGATCTACAACTCCATTGAGGAACATTATTCGGAGGAAGAGTTAGCCGTGATAAAAGATAGCGGAATCAAAACCGCCGTCATTTTGGCCTTTAGTAATAAAGCTTTAAAGCCCCAAGCCAGAATTAAGCTTTTGAGGGGGGATGGGCAAAAAGAAGGTTTAATTGATGCCGCTAAGAGAGCAGGAATTGAGCAGTTTTTGGTTGATCCTGGTGTATTGGACGTTCCTAGTGCCAGCTGGACAAGTGAGGCTATTCATGTGGTTAATCAAGAATTTGGTTATCCCGGAGGATGCGCCCCTTCTAACGCAGTTTATTTGTGGAAAAAGATGCGATCCAAAGGAACTCCGTTTTTCGAAGTAGCCGGGGCTGCCGTCTTTACCTATCCAGTAACTCAGGGTGCCAGCTTCATTCTCTACGGCCCCATGATCAACGCACCTTGGGTGTATAGGGCCATGGCAACCACAGATGCGATGATGGCCTATAATAATAAGCTGACCGGAGTTAAGCTGGGGACGTCCGAGCATCCATTATTGAAGATCTTTTAGAAAGTCAGCAAAGGCTAATTTTCATCCTCTGACGGTGCCGCCTAAAGCAGGGGCAGGGAGGTCTACCCTAATAATTATCAAACTTTAAAGGGGTGTTTAAACTATGTTACCAAAATATAATGTTTTGACTGAAGAGCAGGTTCAGATTATCCATAATGAATCCATTAAGATTCTTGAAGAGATTGGTCTGGATTTTGAATATGAACCAGCTTTGGAAGTCTTTAGAAGCCAAGGGCTGAAAGTAGAAGGAAACCGAGTTTATTTTACGAGAGCATTCATTGAGGAAAAGGTAAAACTGGCACCTGCCCACTTTACCCTCCATGCACGAAATCCTGAGCACAATTTAGTCTGCGGCGGCGAAAATATTATTTATATGCCAGGGTATGGGGCACCTTTTATCCAACTGGCCGACGGTACTCGCCGCAAGAGTACGATGGAGGACTACGATAATATTGTTAAATTAGCCGGAGCTAGTAAAAACATGCATATGACAGGGGGCACGGTGGCTGAGCCCCAAGATATTCCCGATGAAATCAGGCATTTAAAAATGATTTATAGCTCTATCAAGAATTCAGATAAGTGTTTTATGGGCAGCGCTGAAGGACGGGAACGGGCCCAGGACTCTGTGGAGATGGCAGCCTTGCTTTTTGGTGGCAAAGATGTCATCAAAGAAAAACCGGTACTCATTTCCTTGATTAATTCCCTGACTCCGTTGAAATATGATGAGAGAATGTTAGGAGCCCTGATGGCCTATGCGGAAGCAGGGCAGGCGGTTGTGATTGCTTCTCTGGTCATGGCCGGCTCTACAGGACCGGCAGCCTTGGTTGGAACCTTAGCACTGCAAAATGCTGAAGTCTTGGCTGGGATAGCCTTAGCTCAAAGTATTAATCCCGGCACACCTGTAGTGTATGGTTCAACCTCAGCTCTCAGTGATATGCGCACTGGCAGTCTTTCTATCGGCAGTCCGGAAACAGCCTTGTTTATTTCAGCAAGTGCTCAAATTGCTCGTTTCTACGGTATCCCTAGTCGATCGGGCGGTGGCCTGAATGATTCTAAGATTGTAGATGCCCAAGCCGGTTACGAATCTATGATGACCTTGATGGCAGCTAGTATAACAGGTATTAACTTTGTACTGCATGCGGCGGGGATTTTACAATATTTCATGGCCATATCTTACGAGAAGTTTATGATGGATGATGAAATGGCTGGGATGCTTTTGCACTATCTGAAAGGGTTCAACTTTGATGAAGAGGGTTTAGCCTACGATGCGATTGCTAAAGTAGGACCGGGCGGACACTTCCTTACCCAAAAACACACTCGAAGAAATCATAAGAAAGAATTCCGTTCTCCTCAATTAAGTGATCGTTCTGCCTTTGATGCATGGTCAAGAGACAAACTAGACACCAACCAAAGGGCTCATAAACAATGGCAAGAGGTTTTGGCCAATTACGTACCGCCTGTGCTAGATGAGTCGATTGATAAAAAATTACTGGACTTTATTGCTGAACGATCATAATCAACTCGTTAAAGCACTGACATCCTAATTTCCGTTGACAAGTACTCCGCTTTGGAGAAGGGATAGCGCCCTAAAAATATTAAACTAACTGAGAGAAATGGAGGATAAAACAAATGAGTGAACTATTTGCAGGATTAAAGCAAGCCATTATCGATGGTGATGAAGATATCGTAGAAGAGCTTTCCCAAAAGGCTATTGAGGAATCAATCAATCCCGTTGACGCTGTGCAGCAAGGCTTAATTAAAGGAATTGAAGTTGTAGGGGAGCTATGGAAAGCAGGGGAAGTTTTTTTACCGGATGTAATGATGTCCGCTGAGGCGATGAAGGTCGGTCTGGGTATTCTTGAACCTGAAATTGCTAAATTAGGTATGAGCGAAGGAGAAAATAAGGGCAAGATTGTCTTAGGAACAGTAGAAGGTGACATTCATGATATCGGCAAAAATATAACCGGGGCGATGTTCACGGCAGCCGGATATAAGGTATTTGATGTTGGAACGGATATAAAGGCTGCAGAGTTCGTTGCAAAAGCTCAAGAAGTTGGAGCAGACATTATTGGAGCAAGCGCTCTCTTGACGACAACTATGAGTGCCCAAAAGGATATCATCGATTATTTGAAAGAGCATAACCTCAGAGATCAATTCAAAGTTTTTATTGGCGGTGGTCCTACCAGTCAAGCCTATGCTGATGAAATAGGGGCTGACGGTTGGGCAGAATCTGCGGACGAAGCAGTAGCACTTGCCGATAGAATGTTAGCAAAATAAATATAGTAGTTTATACAGTTTCAAAAATAGGGTTTATTTATTGTAATTGAATCCTAGGGGCCTTAATAATACACAACTTTTAAAGTCCCTAGGATTTTTTTGGCTAAAAAGGGGGGATAGGTATTTACTTACTTCTAGTTAAGAAGTTGGAGCTTTAGAGCTATTCGCCGTTAAAACAACCAGTTCAAGTCCCTCTTAAAAGTTTATTGGCCACGCATTTAAACCAGAAAAATACAACAATTAATTATGGTTAGAGAGGAGTAATGCTATTTATGACAAATAGTAAGGAGACAACGACAAGTCGTTCTGTTATGTATATTTCTTCTGTCATAATCGTATTGTTCGTGTTATTCGGAATGTTTCTCCCCGAACAAATGGGTAAAGTCGCCAGTGCTTCATTTGCATTTTTAACAACTGATTTTGGCTGGCTATATTTGTTAGCCGTAGGCTTTTTTACAGTTTTCGTTTATGCCGTTGCCTTTAGCCGTTTTGGTCAAATTAAGTTAGGTAAAGATGACGATAAGCCTGAGTTTAGTAACTTTCAGTGGTTTTCAATGTTGTTCGGCGGAGGGATGGGTATCGGCCTCGTCTTCTGGTCAGTTGCTGAGCCCATGATGCATTATTTGGCACCTCCGGTAGGTGAGGCTGCCACCCCGGAAGCTATGCGTACAGCAATGCGAATTGTTTTCTTTCATTGGGGAATCCATCCTTGGGTAATCTTTGCCATTGGCGGCTTAGCTCTGGCTTACTTCCAATTTCGTAAGGGGCTGCCCTTCCTCGTCAGCTCAGCTTTCTATCCCTTAATCGGTGAGCGGATTTACGGACCGATTGGAAAAGCCATTGACATCTTGTCTGTGTTCGCCACGGTCTTCGGTGTGGCCACAAGCTTAGGTCTAGGCTCCAATCAGATTGCCACAGGGCTGCAATATATCTGGGGTATCCAGGCCACACCGATGACTGTTTCCGTAATTATTGCCGTGATGACCCTACTCTTCACCCTGGCAACCATCTCCGGGCTGCATAAAGCTATGCAGATTGCCGCAGATATTAAGGTGTGGCTTTCCATTGGATTTATGGTATTCATCTTCTTGTTTGGTGGTATGGTTTTAATTCTAAACAACTTTACGGATACTCTGGGCGCTTACTTGCAGAACTTTGTTGGCCAAACCTTGTGGATGGGCAACATGGATTGGCTAAAAGGATGGACTGTTTTCTACTGGGCTTGGTGGATTGCCTGGGCTCCATTCGTCGGACAATTTGTTGCCCGGGTTTCTAAGGGACGGACCATCCGAGAATTTGTCTTGGCAGTAACACTTCTTCCGTCAGGATTCTCTATGATTTGGTTGTCAATTTACGGTGGTGCAGCCTTTAACTTGGATAAGCTCTCCAACGGAGCTATTCAAGCCGCTGTTAACGCGGATTATACAACTGCCTTTTTTGCGACACTCCAACAGCTGCCCTTGTACTCAATAACGGCTCCTTTAGCTATCCTGTTGATCGTGGCTTCCTTTGTAGGGGCTGCCAACTCGGCAACCTATGTATTGGCCATGCTGACCTCTAATGGAGACATGAACCCAGGCAAGCAAATACGCAGTTTTTGGGGGATTATTCAAGGGGCTTTCACCATCATCCTAATCCTAGTTGGAGGTGGAACGGCGGCATTATCAGTCTTGCAGACAGTTTCTATTGTCGCGGCATTCCCTTTCATGTTGATCATGGTGGCCATGTGCTTTAGCATTTATAAAGCCCTGGCGCAGGAGAAGTAATAAGCCAAAATCCTGATATCATCTCATTAAGACACCCAGGTTGTGCAGGCCTGGGTGTTTTTTGCAACAGAGCGGTCAGAATAATCAAAGGGAGGTCGCAGGAACAGAATTGTTCCTTGTGACCTCCCTTTGAAATGTTGCCATTGGTTTCTGAAGACGAGTTGTTAAGGAGCATTACTCGTGGATAGATCGGCTTTTACGAGCTGGCCCTTTGGAAACTAACAATTTGTTTAAATTGTCGTTAAGAAAATTTCGAAACTGGATGGCATCTTCAAAGGTATAATCTGCCCCTATTTCTTTAGCAAAGGCATCAGTTATCGGTGCTCCGCCTACAATGATTTTTAGTCCCTGACGTAATCCCTGAGCTTCCAACTCATCAATCACATCTTTCATAACTGACATAGTGGTGGTCAGTAAGGCTGAGATCATCAAAATATTGGGTTTTTCCTTGCGGACGGCACTGGCAAATTTCTTAGGGGTGACATTAACCCCTAGATCAATAACCTTTGCACCCGTTGCCATGGCCATGGTTTTAATAATACTGAGGCCAATATCATGTAAGTCTCCGGCTACCGTACCTAAGATGATTTTGCCGAGTTCCTTTTTGGCGGGTGTACTTAAGATCGGCTCAATAACGGATAGGCCGGCATGCATTGACTGGGTAGCCATTAAGACTTCTGGGACATTAACCTTTTCAGTGCGGTATTTTTCAGCAATGATATCCATACCTTTGATAAGTCCTTTTTCAAGAATAGAAGAAGCAGAATATCCTTGTGCTAAGGCTTGTTTGGTTAATTCTATGGTATCCTCAGATTCACCTTCGGCAATTGAATGAATAATATCGTCAAAGATCAATTAAATCGCCCCTAAAATAAGCTGTTTTTATAGACCAAGGGAGTAACACCAATATATTTTCGGAATACTTCAGCAAAGTAACTTTGATTTTTAAAACCAATTGCTTTAGAAACCTGTTCAACACTAAACTCTGGTTTCTTCATTAGTTCTACAGCTTTTTCTACGCGAACCCTAGTAAGATAATCATTAAAGGTACAATCTAATTCTAAGCGAAATAAACGAGATAAATGGGAAGGACTAATAAAAAGATGGTCAGCGGTTGCTTTTAGGGTAAGGGGTTTGTGATAGTTTTCCATAATGAAGTTTCGGGCGTTATTAACTAAACTTAGATGCTTCTTGTCAGCCAGTTTGAAAATCCCATCCAGAAATTCTGCGATTATTTTATGCACTTTGAAAAAGAATTCTTCGATACGCTCAATGCTATTAACCTCATTATTAAAATCCTGAAGCTTGACCATGACTTGTTCGGCATCTGCGCCCCCTTCGACAGCAGCCCTCGACGATAGGGAGGCTAATTCTAGAACCCGTATTTTAATGGTAGCTTTGTCACCTGCGGTTTTAGTTAAGAGGTCAGTTAATAAATTTTTCAAAGTACTTTCAGCTCTGGTTTTATCTCCCAGCCTTATATAGCTAAGGAAACGTCTTTCGTTTTTTAAATAGGTAGCATAATCTGTGAACTCGGTGGTGTTCTTTTTCTTTCTATTCTCGAGATCGGTCTTTATTTGTAGGCGTTGTAAATGATAGGCATGCTCTTTCTCCATGGTATGAAGGTTGCGTTTGACTAAGTGATTTACGACAACAAACAGCATATCTGCCGCGGCTTGGGATTGTTCTGGTGAAGACATGGAAACGCTTGTAACCTTTTCTTTTAAAGTTTCAAAGTCTAGATTGGGGTTGCTCTTTTTTAATTGCTTAAGAAAGAATTCATCGGGCTTCCACAATAGTACTTGCCCGCAAATAATACTTCCCAAAAATACATTATCAACAATAATTGGGACGGCCCAAATTACAATTCCGGCATGACAACGGAAGAAATAAGGCTCATTCCATTTAGCCGCCTCTACCGTGGCCTCTCTATAGGAAGTTAAACACCTCTTTTCGCCTTTACTATTACTACGGATATACTGACAAAAATCACTTCTGTTTTTATTGCCTAAGATCGCAAGAGTTTCCCCTTTGCGATTAACGGCTTCAATGTGTAACCCAGTGGCCTTGGAAAAACTAGCAAGAATTTCCTCCAAATACTTAGGATCAAGGAAGTTTTCCATACCTTTCTTAGACATATTTGTCCCTTTCCAATGCAATTTAAAACAGTGGCTTTTTTTGAAGCTAACTAAAAGAGTCGTAATTAGATATTTCGTCGGAAAGGGATTAATTCCTTTTGAATAAATCAAATTTAGATTATTTTTCGATAATTACCCGAACAACAAGGCGCCTTAGAACTACTCATTCTCGGCGCCTTGTTGTTCGGGTATAGTTTATAGATTTACTGAGCCTTAGCGTAACTCTTGCGATTAAAGGATATTACAGCAGCTGTAAAGGCAATAGCCATAGCTACTAACATAACATAATGGTAAGCAGACATGAAAGCGTCAATTTGAGAAGGATTTGGTGAGGCGACCCCGCCTAAGGCATCAAATAAGGATACAGACCAAGCAATGCCAATGACCATACCTAAATTGCGAACTAAACTGTTAATTCCTCCGGCAACCCCCAGCTTTTGAGGAGGAACTGAACTCATAACGCTGCTATTGTTGGGAGATTGGAACATTCCCGCTCCTAACCCGGTAAGTATGGCACCTGGAATTATATGATAGAAGCTAGCTGATGCTGAAAGGGTAGAAAAATAGAGCAAGCCCACACCAGTAATAGTCAAACCCGTTGTGGTCAAGAATACAGGGCCGAATTTATCTGAGGCATTACCGCTTATTGGTGCTGTGATGGCCATTGTGATGGGAAAGATCATTAAGAGCATACCTGCTTGAGCCGGATCGTAGTTTAAAACACCTTGTAGATAAAAAGGCAAAATCATATTGTTAGCAAACATAGCGATAAAGGATAACCCACCTGCCAGGTTACCGATCAGGAAGGGACGATTGCGAAATAGAGATAAATTAATCATAGGATGGGTTACTTTGCGCTCAGTTAGAATGAATGAGATTAATAGTATGATTCCAATAATAATACTCATGAGTACCGGTAAACTTGACCAACCCCAATCTTCTCCATTGGTAATTCCGAGAAGCAGAAAGATCATTCCAAGGGTAAAGGATAAAGCACCGAGATAATCAAAGGGCTCTTTTTCTTTATTAGGTACGTCTTTGGGAAGGACTAGGAGTACAGCAGCGAAACCAAGAAGCCCTATCGGGACATTAATGTAAAAAATAGAGCGCCAGCCCGCTAATTTAATAAGTATACCACCCAAGGCTGGTCCTGTCAGAGAGCCCAGAGCTACGACGGTTCCCGTCAGACCTAAGGCCTTTCCTCGCTCCTTTGGGGGAAATATTGCGGTGATAATAGCTGGGCTGTTTGACATAAGCATTGCGGCGCCTAGGGCTTGCACCACTCGAGTAGCTACTAAAAACCAGATGTTTTGAGCCAATCCACAGAGGGCGGATCCAAGAATAAAAACTAAAAAGCCATAGCCGAAGACCTTTTTGCGTCCCATTAAATCGGCAAGACGCCCGAAGACCGGCAGTAAGCTGGTAATGGTTAAAAGGTAGGCGGTAACCACCCATTGTAATGTAGAAAGATTGGAGTTCAGTTGATGAGAAATTGTGGGTAAGGCTACATTTACGATGCTTCCGTCTAAGGTTGCCATAAAGGTTCCTACAGCGACCGTCGCCAAGACATACCAACGATAATTCGGCGAATTCTTGATATTGTCAAACATGGTTATCCTCCTAATCGATATTAGCACTAATTCTGTTCATTAAATTGGTAAGTTGAGACCTTTCTTCTTCTGATAGTCCACGTAAGGCGTGTTCCAAGGCCTTACGAGCCAGAGGTTTGAGAGAGGCCTCGATTTCTTGGCCTTCCTTTGTCAGGTAAATTAGAGAAACCCGTCTGTCCCCGGAATCAGCTTGACGACGAATCAACCCGCGTTGCTCCAGTTTATCGAGAATTCTAGTGATCGTAGGTTGATCCTTATAACTTCGCTCAGCTAATTCCCTTTGAGAAATGCCATCCTCTACCCACAACCATTTCAGTAATGGCCATTGCTCGTGTGTAACATTATAGGGTTTTAATGCTCTAGCAAGGTTATTCTTCATTTTTGAGTTAGTTTTGCCGATAATAAATCCTAAATTCTCTTCGAAAATGTGAATTCCTCCTCAATTAATATTGTCACAACAATATTTTTGTTTATCAAATATTGTTGTGACAATTATCTTTGTAGTCTATCACCCTTAATGAAAGTAAGCAAGAGATTGAAGAGAAGGAGATCCTTGTAAGAAATCGTTTGAACTATATAAAAGGCAATCCCCTAACAAGGTTTCGTTAGGGGAGGCCAAACTTTTTGGCGTGAATAGTTCTTTATGAAGCTAATTAACGAATACCGGTATTTGAGGAAGAAGATTTGCTAATCTCAATTAACTTTACTATCCCCCAGGCAATAATAGCGTATACAATCATGGCAATAATGGTGGTTGGCTCTAAAATTGACTGAGTTTCAATTCCTTTGGTAACAGCAGGTGGGAAAATACCATTAAAGGGAACTAAGAAGGCTTGAGATACTGAATATATAAATGAAACAAAGGGGCTTTTTGGATTTGCTCCCAGAAGCTTAAAAACTAGGCGGAAGGCAAATAAGACCTCCAGGACACCTAAGATATAATAAACAATATTCTTAGCCTTTAAATAATCGGGGTTAGTTTTTATATCCGTACCTTCGTTCATTAGGAACCCTCCAATAATCAGTTTTATAGTGTTTTTAGCTTTCCATTTTTAAATACTTACTATTACATATAGAGTAGATTTACTGAAAAAAATATGAAGTAGACGATAACACTACCCCATTGACTTGGTATACAAACAAGTAGAACCAGTACATAAATAGGGTGTTTAATGGGCAAAATTTTTTTAGTAATGATAGAAGGGAGATAGGAAATGACGGAAACTATCCAAGAGAGAACTGAAGGGCGATTGAGTTACCATGACTCAGTAGAAGAGATGATGCCGCGTATCCGTGAGGATGGAATGTCTAATGTCTTTGACCGCTGGGTACAGCAGGAGAAAATCCGTTGTAAATTTTGTTTGCAAGGATTAACCTGTCAACAATGTTCTCAAGGTCCCTGTCGCATTAGTGAAAAAGGAGGGCAGGATAAAGGGGTCTGTGGCATTGGCCCAGATGCTATGGCTATGAGAAAACTGCTTCTCCAAAACATAATGGGAGCAGGAACTTATAGCCATCATGCTTATGAAGCATTTAGAACTTTACGGGCAACGGGAGAAGGAAAAACCCCTTTTAAAGTTACAGATGTTAATAAGCTTAAATGGATGTGTGAAAAACTTGGACTCAATACGAATCAGGATACTAACCAGATGGCCATACAATTAGCAGATCTGCTTAATACCCAAATGAGTATTGGAGCGGATGAACCTAATCTGATGGTTGAAGCCTTTGCTCCTAAAAAACGCAAACAGGTATGGAAAGATCTACATATCTATCCTGCTGGGGTTAACCATGAAGAACAAAATTCGGTTGCCAGCTGCTTGACTAATGTTGATGGGGATCATGTTTCTTTGGCCCTTAAAGCAATGCGCTTAGGCTTGGCCACCATTTATAATGCTCAGATCGGTTTGGAAATGACCCAAGATATCTTGTTCGGTACCCCTAAACCTCATGAGGTCAATGTTGATTTAGGAATTATGGATCCGGACTATGTCAACATTGTCTTTAATGGGCATCAGCCTTGGCCAGGTGTTGCCACCATTCAAAAGGCTAAAATGCCGGAAATTCAAGCAAGAGCGAAAGCAGCCGGCGCTAAAGGACTTAGAGTGGTGGGATCTATTGAAACAGGACAAGAACTGGTGCAAAGATTTGGCATGGACGAGGTATTTGTCGGCATGATGGGGAATTGGCTGACCATTGAGCCTCTCTTGGCAACAGGAACAGTGGATGTCTTAGCTATGGATGAAAACTGTTCTCCGCCAGCTATAGACATGTATGCCGAGCAATATCAAATTTCCTTGGTCAGCGTCAGTACAATTATCGGTGTCCCTGGGCTCCAACATAAGATCCCCTATCATCCGGAACAAGTGGATACAATGGTTGATCAACTTATTGAGATTGCTATTGAGAACTTCAAAAAGCGAAAAGGGAAGGTTACACCAAAGGTTCCGCAAATAACCCAAAAAGCAATGGCCGGATTTTCCACTGAAGCTGTTTTGGAGGCCCTAGGCAATAAGCTCGATCCGCTTGTGGATGTGATTGCAGCCGGGAAAATAAAAGGTGTTGTAGCCTTGGTCAGTTGTTCGACAATAAGAAATGGCCCTCAGGATTGGAACACAATCAACTTGGCTAAAGAACTGATTAAGAGAGATATCCTGGTGGTTGCCGGAGGGTGTGGAAATCACGCTTTAGAGGTCGCGGGGCTGTGCAACATGGATGCTGTTAAACAGGCCGGTGCCGGGCTAAGCGAAATTTGCGGTGCCTTAAAAATCCCTCCCGTGCTAAGCTTCGGAACATGTACGGATACAGGGAGAATTTCCATGCTCGTTACGGCATTAGCAGACCATCTGGATGTTGACGTACCTCAACTGCCCATTGCGGTCACTGCCCCGGAATGGATGGAGCAGAAAGCGACCATTGATGGAATTTTTGCAGTAGCCTATGGAGCCTATACTCATCTATCCCCAACACCCTTTGTCACCGGTGCTCCTCAACTTGTCCAATTACTGACCCAAGATGTGGAGGGATTGACCGGAGGAAAGGTTGCTCTCGGAGATGACCCTGTAGAAGTGGCCAATAATATTGAAGCGCATATAGTGTCTAAGCGGAAAGGTTTGGGGTTAAGCTCCTAACCCAGCGGCCAGGTAAAATAAACTCCTCGACTTCGTGTTAAAACGATGGCGAGGAGTTTTAGCTTAGATGTGACAAAGGGATAAGCATTAATTCTAGGTTGTTTAACGTGCCCCTAAATCGTAGGGGGTCTCTTGATAGACGTAGTAATTCAGCCAGTTTTGAAAAAGCAAGTTAGTATGGGAACGCCAGTTATGAATAGGGGTTTTGGTGGGGTCATCCTTGGGAAAATATGCTTTAGGCAAAGCTATAGATAACCCCTTGGCGATGTCCCGGTCGTACTCCTCCTTTAAAGTTAAGGTATCGTACTCTGAGTGCCCTGTTACAAATACTTGCCGTCCATCTTTGGAGACAACAAGGTAAAGACCTGCTTCACTCGATTCTGATAGAATTTCTAATTCAGGGTGTGCTTCAAGGTCTGAGCGCCTAACTTCTGTATGACGAGAGTGGGGAACATAAAATTCATCATCAAAACCACGGAGGAGCTGCATGCCGTTTAGGCCGCTTTTGTTGACATTATGCCTGAAGATCCCGAACATTTTCTCAGCCAGAGGGTACTTAGGAATTCCGTAGTGATGATATAGACCGGCCTGAGCTGCCCAGCAAATGTGAATCGTTGAAGTTACATGAGTAGTTGTCCAGTCGAGAATAGTTTGGAATTCTTCCCAGTAAGTTACCTCCTCAAAGTCTAAGTGCTCCACCGGTGCTCCGGTTATAATCATGCCGTCAAACTTTTGGGCCTTGATCTCACTAAAACTTTTATAGAATGAATCTAGATGCTCTTGGGCGGTATTTTTAGAGACATGGCTTTCGATATGCAAAAGTACAATGTCTACTTGTAAAGGCGAATTGCCCAGTAATCTTAATAGCTGTATTTCAGTAGCCTGTTTAAGAGGCATGAGGTTGAGGATTACAATTTTCAAAGGACGGATATCTTGGTGAAAGGCGCGTTCTTCTCCCATGACGAAGATGTTTTCTTGGTGTAAAATATTAAGTGCCGGCAGATTCTCAGGTATTTTGATAGGCATAAGATAACTCCTTTCAGGCGCGAGGGTTGATGGGGAAGTTCAAAGCTTAATAACTATCCCATCAGCGGTTGGCGCAATTTATATTAGAAAAAGATCAAAACCTTCTAGTAAATAAAAGGATCGTTTCTAAGTTGCGTGCCCCAAGTTGCTGGGACTTTCCTAAGGGCAAAGTGTTAGGGACGCTGACTTGCCAGGAGGGCCTGATCTAAATCATCCAACAGGTCAGCAATTGTCTCGATTCCAATGGACAGTCTGATCATATCCGGTGAGACCCCTGCGCTGCGTTGGGATTCTTCATCAAGCTGTTGATGAGTGGTGCTGGCCGGATGAATGACTAAGGATTTAGCATCCCCGATATTAGCTAAGTGAGAGAAGAGTTGAAGGTTGTTAATGAATTTTTTTCCTTCGTTAAGGCCGCCTTTGAGGCCGAAGGTAAAGATTGATCCCGACCCTCTGGGTAGATATTTTTTAGCAAGTGTATGGTAGGGGCTCTTTTTAAGACCAGGATAGTTCACCCAAGTTACTAATTCATGCTGATCTAAGAATTCTGCTACTTTTTGGGCGTTTTCAACATGACGTTCCATACGCAAGGGAAGCGTTTCTAATCCTTGCAGGAATAGGAAGGCGTTAAAGGGAGAGAGGCAGGCTCCTGTATCTCTAAGCAGGGAGACTCTAGCCTTTGTAATATAAGCGGCATTTCCACAGGCTTCTGTAAAGACAATATCGTGGTAACTGGGATCGGGTTGGCTAAGCCCCGGGAACTTTCCGTTGTTCCAGTTGAATTTTCCGGAGTCGATAATCGCTCCTCCGATTGAAGTACCGTGTCCGCCAATAAATTTTGTTGCTGAATGAACTACAATGTCTGCTCCGTGTTCGATGGGGCGACATAAATAAGGTGAGGCAAAGGTGTTGTCAACAATTAGGGGAATGCCGTTCTCGTGAGCGATATCGGAAATTATCTCTAGATCCGCAATGTTAATAAGCGGATTCCCGATGGTTTCAGTATATAGAGCCTTGGTTTTAGCCGTGATTTTTGAGCGATATTCCTCCGGTTTGTCAACATCTACGAAATGAACCTTGATGCCCAGTTTGGCGAATGTGTAGTTGAACAACGTGAAAGTACCGCCGTAAAGAGAGCTGGAAGCAACTATCTCGTCTCCGGCTTGAACAATATTTAAAAGGGCATAGGTAATTGCAGCTTGGCCGGAAGCAGTAGCGAGAGCGCCGATACCTCCTTCCAGAAGAGCTAGGCGTTGTTCGAAAACATCTTGGGTAGGATTCGTAATTCGAGTGTAAATATTGCCGGATTCTTTGAGAGCAAATAAATTGGCTGCATGATCAGTGTCATTGAAGACAAAGGAAGATGTCTGGTAGATTGGAACAGCCCTCGAATTTGTGGCGGAATCAGGGCTTTGCCCTCCATGTAAGGAAATTGTTTCGATACCCAGTTGTCGTTTTTCAGTCATGCTAACTCCTCCTTAATAAATAGAAACGACCACTTCAAGAGAAGCGGTCGTATATTATTTACACGCTACTCTCATCTCTCAGAACCTAAGGTTCTGCTGGAATTAGCACCTTATAGCTTACGCTATCGGTTGCCGGGCATCATCGGGCCAGTCCCTCCGCCACTCTTGATAAGAGAATTCAATATTTAATTGTCTTACTTGGAATATAGCTTACTATAAAACAAAAAATAATTCGTGTCAACAGAGGGCTGTCTGCCAATTTGTGACAAAAAATTATTGAGAAAGGCAAGCTAGGCACAGACTGAACTGTAGACACGGAAATTCAGCCAAGAGGATCGCTTCCGAGTCTAGAAGGGCTTAGAATAAACGAGCTAGGTTTACTCCTAAAGCAACTCCGGAAAAACCAACGACAATGCTGAGTATGACATACAATCCGGCTGTGATTAAACTTCCCCCTTCAAGTAAGGAAATTACTTCAAAACCAAATGTGGAGAAAGTGGTAAAGGCCCCCAAAAAACCAACACCAATTCCCAAACGCCAGAAAGGACTTACATTAAGTCGTTCAACAAATAATATATGCAAGAAACCCAGGAGAAAGGCTCCCGAGATATTTATAAGAAAGGTGTGCAGGGGAAAGCTGCTATTCCATTTGTTGGAGATCCATACTCCAAGACTATAGCGGGAGAGGGCACCGAGAGCCCCTCCCACAGCAATGACTAAGGCAGTTTGCATTGTTTTCAACCTCTAATTCTGAAAATTTAGGATCAACGAATAAAAATTTAGATCAGTAAAGGGAATCAACTAGAATCTTATATATAATAATATATTGGTTGAGTGTTAACCACAAGGAGTTAAAGCCTGAATAGTTTCAAACGTCAAGGTTAGATGGTCTGTGTAAGTTGGCTGACGTTGTGAAATTTTGAGAAAAGAAGTATTATTATACAAAAACTACAAAATAAAAGTTTTGGCATAAATTAAACAGTTTTAAAAATAAGAGGGTGTAATCGTGATTATTGATCCATTGAGAATTTTCGTTACTATAGTTGAGAACAAACATTCTTCTCTTGCAGCTGAAGAACTTTATTTAACTCACCCGGATGTGAATTCTCAGATTCAAAGTTTAGAAGAGGAATTAGGCTCAAAGCTTATAGATAATACATCGAAGCATTTAACCCTTACGCAGTCCGGTGAAATTTACTATGGATATGCAAAGCAAATATTGCTTTTGCAGGATAAGGCCAAACAGGAAATCAAGCAGTTATCGAATGTGGTTACAGGGGATTTAAGGGTTGGAGCGAGTTATACCATTGGAGAATATATTCTACCCTCTGTAGTGGCAGAATTTGCAGCCAGATATCCAAAAGTAGAGATTGATACCGCTATTGCTAATACGCAAGAGATAATTCATGCAGTACAAGAAAACTATTTAGACATTGCTCTTGTCGAAGGAGAAGTCGATAATTCAGATATTATGATTCGTCCAATCATGGAGGATGAAATTATTTTAGTAGTACCTAATCAACATCCTTTGGCAAGGCTCCCTATAGTTACTTCGGAGCATCTCCAAGACCAAGTATGGATTCTTAGAGAAAGTGGTTCAGGAACTCGTGCGTTCAGTGATAAGCTTATAAAAGAATGGGGAATAGAGGTTAGGAAAACCTATGTTTTTGGAAGTGGTCAAGCAGTTAAACAGGCTGTAACAGCAGGTTTAGGAATCGCCTTAGTCTCCCGTTGTATTGTAAAAAAAGAGTTGAATGCCAAGGAATTGAAGTCAATCAGAATTAAAGGAAAGCGATTAACCCGTTCTTTTTATTTAATCGGGTCTAAAGACCAAGAAACGGCCTCAGAGGCTATAAAGGCTTTTATGGAACACCTATTTGCCCTAGAGGCTACTTCGTGGAAGAAAATCGGAAAGAAAGGTCTGGATATTTAAACCCACAGGGTATTTTTGCTGAGGATATAAGAATAAGTCTGAGAGTGGTAGAGAGGAAGGGTGACAAATATGAAAGATGTTGTTGAATTAGTTTTTCATCCAACACCATCTATCGAACGTCTTTACTTAGAATTGACCAACCGATGTAATTTGTCATGTGAAATGTGTTATCGTCAAAAGTGGCAGGAACCTTTGGGAGACATGTCTAAAGAAATGCTGAATTCAATTGCGCAAGAGGCAACTCAATTCCCGGATCTTAAAGAAGTAATCCTTGGCGGAATTGGAGAACCCACAATTGCCTATAATTTTCGTCAAGCAATAGAACTTTTCTCTTCCCGGTATGAAGTGACTGTAACCACAAATGGAACTACCTTGGACACAGAATTGATTGACTTTCTCGTTTCTCATAAAGTAGCAAGGATTGTTTTGTCGATTGACACAACTGATGTAGATACATTTGATACAATTCGTCATCAAAATATTCAAGGGATTTTAGAGAGCACACGTTATATTGCTGAGCAAAGACCTCAGGGAGGGCCGGAGATAGTATGGGAATTTGTTGTCATGAAGAATACTCTCCCTTTTTTAGTGGAAACAGTTCGACAAGCGGGACAATTGGGAGTAACCAGGATTTTTGTTTCTCATGTTATTCCTATGAGAGAAGAAATGATCTCAGAGACTCTTTATGGTCCTACAAAGTCCACGGAAGTAGATAAGTTTTTTCAAGCAGCTTTAATAGCAGGTTTGACCAGAGGGGTAGAGGTGGTCCTGCCGAAAAGTGAGATAACTACGGAACGGTACTGCAAATTCATAGAAACTCAAAGTGCCGTCGTGCGTTGGGATGGTCATGTATCCTCCTGTTATCGTTTTTTGCACTCCTACCCGGAATATGTTTTTGGGAGATATAAGCAGATTGAAGCTCATAGTTTTGGATCTCTCCAAGAGAAATCCTTGCTTGAAATCTGGACTTCTCTTGAATTCATGAGATATCGCTATAATGTTCATCATAGTGAATATGCTTCATGTCCGGATTGTAAGTGGGTTGAAGGGTGTGATATGGTTCTCCGGTCAGATATGGATTGTCTAGGCCATGCCCCGTCTTGTGGGGATTGTCTTTGGGGACGAGGGATAAGTGTTTGTCCTTAAGTTCATCTGGAAAGTTGGTCTTTAGAACCCGGATCTTGCGGTTGAACGTCAATATCTTTTATGTCCACTGCCTCGTTACTCACCACGACTAATCCAGTGTTGCCGGTAAGTTGTGGATCATAAATCATCGTGTAGGATTTATCAACTTGACGGGCTAATTTTATATACTTATCAATCAATTGAGGGCTCAGAGTGCCATTTATAAGCATTTTTGAGCTCTTTTCGTGTTTCAATGCTTCCTCTATTTCAGTATAAACAAATGTGTCAGCAACTTGTTTTTTGGTTAAGCGTCGAATAATGCGCTCGCGAAATTCACCCAGGTAGTTCAGCTTCTCGTCGCGTTTTAATTCTGGTGCCCCATGTATACCTAGAGATATTCTTTGTAAGGTCAGATCCTGATCGACTGAGGGCAGAGTATCATTATAAGTATCAGATTCCATGGAGACTCCTCCTTTGAGTGTGATACTGATATGATCTGCCTTTATCTTGAGGATATACATTAGGGGTTTATATGATACGACAGGTTGCATTTATAGTCTAAAAGTTGCCTTAAGACGGTTAGTCTCCAGGAGTAAACCGAAGGCCTCTTCTATGGCATTAACAACTAAATCAGCGGATAAAAGAGCCTGCACAGAGGCACCTTCGCCGCCAATGACAGCAATCCCTAATTGGGCTTGCTGAAGCATTAATTGATCATTTGCTCCATTCCCGATGGCCACAACTTCACGAGGCCTAAAGCTTAGAACATAATCCCCCTTTTCTTTAATGTGTTCTGCGCTTTCTAATACTTTAACCTGTACGGGCAACCCTTCACATTGTTGGAGGACGGAACCAAAGGTGTCTGAGGTAATAATATGGATCTCTAGATAAGGTGATAAGCGCTTAAGATTTTCTTGAACAGAATCCAACATTCTACCATCTAAGGCTAAAGTGCCATTATAGTCTAAGACTAGAATTTCCAGATTAATATTTCCACGACCGGGTATATACGTTTGAATCATAAGATCGTCTCCTATCTGAATATCATTAACTTATCCATGGGAAACATGGGTCTTTTGCTTTGATTGTACCACTAATATGATTGTGATAATTGTCTTACTTTGAAAAATAGTAATTGGATCTATCCGTGACAATGCCATATTAAAAAGGTAGAATAAAAGGAAGAGAGAATAAATACTGAGCGGAAAATGGAGGAGAGTATGGAACTGATTTTTATTATTATAGGGATAAATGTAGTCTACGTATCCTTATACACTCTGCGGACGATTTTCGTAATTAAAGGGCAGAAAGGCTTAGCGTCCGCTCTATCCATAGTTGAGGTTTTCGTTTATATGACAGGGCTGGGAATAGTTCTGCAAAACCTTGATAATCACTGGAATCTAGCAGCCTATTGTATCGGTTACGGTCTAGGAGTCTATACTGGAAGTCGGATTGAAGAGTATTTAGCCCTAGGTTATGTTACTGTTCAAGTAACAGTGGATTGCGTTGAAATAGAAATACCTACAAAGCTCAGAGAATACGGCTATGGTGTAACTTCTTGGTTAGCTGATGGCAAGGATGGACAACGTCTCATGATGCAAGTCCTGGCAAAGAGGAGTAATGAACGTAAATTAATTGACATTCTTGATAAACTTTGTCCTAAAGCCTTTGTTGTCTCTTACGAACCTAAAAACTTTAAGGGTGGATTTTGGAAAAAAAGAATGCCTAAGTCTTTTGAATAGTAATTGATAATAGCCAGAATAGATAAAAGGCATCAAACTTAGGGTTCAGTTCTAAAAAAGTGAGAAAAGATTACGGTCATAGAAGTGGAGTTAACAAAGAATTAAGGGCAACTAGGCTTTGTATAAATACCATTTACATGTATTTAGCTCATATTTGAGTTCGTAAACCCTTAATTGTCCACTAACTTCACTTTGGCAGCGAAAAATAATCATGCGATTGCCGGCAAGCTTTTCCTCAGAGCGGGTAACGATTCGGTCAACTTTAACCACTGCCTTGGAGGCGTCAGATGAAGCAATCTTATATCGAATGGGATTAGGGATTCCTTCTAGGTTGAACCAAGCAATCATCTCAATGGGTTGCATTAAAATCCTCAACACATATCACCTTGCCTAATTAGAAATTGATTTTCGCGAATCTGATTCATTGATAAATACTTTAACAGAACAAGCGTTCCGTGTAAAGGGTATGCGCGTTTCCTTGTAATTATTCATAGCCAAAATCAGAGGTTAAGCTTATGGTTTTAAAGAGCAATTATTATTTAGGATTCAAATGAATTAGATGGCATTATATAGTATAATAGGAACTAGGAAGAAAAATTTAATTGTTAGGAGCTGAGTGAATGTTTAAAAAGATATTAGTAGCTACGGATGCCTCGGAATATTCTCGTCGGGCTTTAATAACTGCTTTAGAAATTGCCCAAAAATATGATGCGGAAATTGAGCTTTTGTTCGTCAGTTATATCAGGGAGGCCTATTGGGGCAATAACGTTGCTTACGGAATCCTGATTCCCCAAGAACAAATTGATGAAGCAGGAGAACAAGCCTTAGAAGCAACCCTTCAAGGAATCGATGTAGGAAATATTTCCGTGAAGAAGAAAATAGTACAGGGCTATCCGTCAACAATGATCTTAGAAGAAGCTAAGAAACTGGAGGCAGATTTGGTGGTTATGGGAAGCCATGGCTACGGTCCAATTACAGGTTCTCTGTTAGGAAGTGTAAGTCAGCGCGTCCTTCCACGAGCAGAATGCCCGGTACTTATTGTTAAGTAAAAGATTTTGAAATAGGTAAAATTAATTGAAGCTATATGTAAGTAATATTGACTTCTTAGATACAAAGTGATAATCTGCAAGCAAGGAAAATATAGCCTGTTTTTACAAAACTTAAGATTATCCTAGGAACAGAAGCCCCGTAGTAGACAGATCATTAATGATGGTGGTGGTAAAGATCTGATATAGTAGGAGGGTGAAGTATGTTTAAAAGGATATTGGTGGCCACAGATGCCTCGGAGTACTCACGTCGAGGGTTTAAAACTGCCTTAGAGTTTGCCCAGAAGTTTCAGGCTGAAATTGTCCTTTTGTTTGTAGCTTATACTCCGGAAGCATATTGGGGTTATAATTCAGCGTATTCGATACAAATTACTCTTGAGGAAATTGAAGAAAGAGGGAGGCTGACCATAGAAGCCACTCTTGAAGGAATCAATACTCAGAATATCCCTGTCAAGAAAAAAGTGATCCAAGGGCACCCCTCGACCATAATTTTAGAAGAGATTGTTACTGAGAATATTGATTTAGTGGTTATGGGAAGCCACGGCTATGGACCAATAGCCGGAGCGGTATTAGGAAGCGTAAGCCAGCGTGTTCTTCGAAGAGCAACTTGCCCCGTTCTCATCGTCAAATAAAGTTAGTAAAAACTCTCAATAAAGTAATAGAAGGCCGTTGACTGTCAACGGCCTTTTACATATAATTCGGACTCTCATACCTCAAGCGAAATTGAATAACGAAGTATAAGTTGTCAAGAATAAAGGGGCTAAAAGGGAAGTCCTATGCGACGAATCAGGGCAAAGCCTGCTCGCTTGGCGAGAGGAAAAAAGACTTTGCGTACCAGAGGCAGCCCGACCCGTCGTGCCAGGGGGATTCCCACTCTTTGTGCTAAAGGAGGGCCTAGGTGTTGGGCAAGGGGAAGGCCTACTTTTCGTGCCAAAGGGGGGCCGATTTGCTTCATTAGAGATGGGCCATATTGCTTGATAAGAGCTCCAGCCTGTTCTTGCCAAGGGTTTAGAGACTCTGCTGCTGCTGAAGAGGAGCGAGGGTCTGGTAACGGTGTTTGCTTCTGAATAGCAGACGCGGAGGGTGTTATTGGTGGTGATACAGGCTGACTTACCGGCTTAGGTGCCGGTTGAGAATTAGACGATTGATTTGGGGATGGTTCTGGCCCTTGCTGAGAAGCAGGTCTTGATTCCTGCCTCTGAATGGGGGAGAATCTGTTGTATTGCGTTGGGGAATAACCCCGTTGCCCCATCAAGGATTTCATGGGAAAGCCCCCTTATATTAACGTTTGAATTATTTTGTTCATAATACACGGTATGCATCTAATTGATAAAAGTTACAATAATGTAAATAAAAGGGAATAAAGTGTAAGCAGTACTTTGAGGGACTCTCATACGATTAAAGGAGGAGGATTCGTTCAACACAATTATTGTGTTGAAAGAACCCTCCTCCTCTATGCATGCTGTATAAGTAAGTTTCCTTTCCTTAAGAAGCTTCATCCAGGGGTTTTCCTTTAGTTTCCTCTCCAAGGATTATTACATTGAGGGCCGTTAGAATAAGTACTGTGGCAAACATCAGGAATACAGTTTCTGAAGGTAACTTATAAGTCCCTATCATTAACCCCACCACTATAGGAGCCAAGATCCCGCCGATTCTTCCAAACCCTGCGGCCCAACCGGATCCGGTAGCTCGAGCATGGGTAGGATAAAGCTCCGGAGTATAAGTATAGACAATTCCCCACGCACCCAGGTTAAAGAAGGACATCAGAGATCCCATTATAAGTATAGTTTGAACATCTGTGCTTAATCCAAAGAAATAAGCAGAAATTGCTGTGCCGATGAGATATAGAGCTAGGGTTGGTTTTCGACCAATCTTATCCACTAAATAGGCAGCGCTAAAATAACCAGGAATTTGGGCAAGAGTCATCGTCATTACATATTGGAAGCTTTTGGTTAAGGCGAACCCCTTTAAGGCCAGTATCGAAGGAAGCCAAGTAAAGATTCCGTAATAAGCAAAGACAATGCCAAACCAGAGCAGCCAGAGAAAGACAGTTCTCTTGAGAAATTTTGCTGAAAAAAGTTCGGTTACTGCCATTCTTGGCAGAGTCTTCTGCTGCAAGTGCTGCTTCGTGTTAGAACGCTGAACCCCGGCTTGAGTTTCAATGTCCTTTACAATCTCCTCCGCTTCAGAGAATCTTCCCTTTGAGGCTAAGTAGCGAGGAGACTCAGGGATGGACTTCCAAAGATAGAATACATACAGGGCGGGAAGGGCACCAATGTAAAAGGCGGATTGCCATCCTAACCAGGGAATAATCACATATGAAACAAGAGCAGCTAAGAGCCATCCTATGGCCCAAAAACTTTCTAAGAGAACGAGGAATTTACCACGATGTTTAGCAGGAGAAAATTCACTTACTAGGGTTACAGCTACAGGAAGTTGCCCCCCTAAACCGAAGCCAACTAAAAAACGAAAGAATAATAGAGATTCATAATTCCAAGACAGACCACACAATCCTGTAGCCAAACTATAGATAATAAGGGTTGAGGCAAACACTTTCTTTCGGCCAATGACATCAGCGATAGTTCCCGAAAGTATGGCCCCGATTGCCATACCTACAAGTCCAATGCTCCCGATTGTACCGACTTGTTCTGGGCTGAGGCTCCAAGCCTTCATTAACACTGGGAGTACAAAGGAAATAATTCCGGTGTCCATAGAGTCAAACATCCAACCTAGGCCAGCTGAGATTAACAGAAGATAATGAAATTTAAATACAGGTAATGTTTCTAAGCGTTCGGTTAGGGTCATATCCTTCGTCCTTTCTAGCATGCTAATAAGATCTAAAGTTTAAATAGTTATGTTATTAGATAGTATAGTACATATTCTCCACTCCATTATGCAAATACCTCCAAAAGTTATGGTATTTGGATAAAAATTTATGAAATAAAGTAATTTGAAAAGGTTCCTAAATTCGCAAGTTGAATTTAGGAACCTTTTTTAAAAACGTTTTATTCAGCGAGAGCGATTGCTTCGATTTCTACAATGGCATCTTTAGGTAATTTTGCAACTTGTACAGCAGATCTGGCAGGTGGATTACTCGGGAAATAGGTGGCATAAACTGCATTCATTGCTGCAAAATCGTTCATGTCTCTTAAGAAAACCACTGTCTTGACGATTTTGTCCATTGAAGAACCGGAGGATTCTAAGATTGCCTTAACATTATCTAAGGATTGCTTGGTAGCTCCTTCAATATCAGTAACTAATTCTCCACTCTGAGTGTTAATAGGCAATTGCCCTGAGGTAAAGATTAGGTTACCTACTTTGACTCCTTGTGAATATGGACCAATAGCCGCAGGGGCATTTTGAGTATTAAGGGTTTGTTTATTCATGGTAAGATCTACCTCCTTGAATTTTGTCATGCAAATATCTCAGAAAGAGAACTCTGTCTGAATTAATTCTTCTATGCTATGACTTATTAAGTATAGCCCAGTTTAGGGGAATAACCAAGCAAGAAATTAGGATTTTAGGTTGGTTGAAAATAGTTTTCCCTTATCAGGAGTTTTTATCCGGTTTTAAAACTTCAGCGGTTTTGGGTTTTAGTATCGTTTTGTTTCTGGGGGACAGGGATAGTTTGCTAACGGAACTGTTCCCCAGGATTAAGCTATAATTGTTTGCTAAATTGAGAAACCTATTTAGCAAACAACTACTCCTCGTTAAGAGTTGATTCTTAATTGACAAAGGAGAAAGCCGTTGTCAAACTGTTGTTAAATGATTCCATCAAGGGAGTGTTGAATATGAGCTTAGTTTATACAATTTTTGTTCCCCATCCTCCTCTTCTGGTTCCTGAAGTTGGTAAAGGAGAGGAAAGAAAATGTCAAGCAAGCTTAGATTCCTATCGAGAGATTTCAAATCGAATAGCTCAAGCGGGGGTTGAAACGGTAATCTTAGTTTCACCCCACGCGCCTCTTGTCAAGGATGGCATGACTCTTGTCGTTGATGACAATATTCAAGGAAGTTTTGCGCAATTTGGAGCCCCTCAGGTCAGCTTGTCTTTTGCAACTGACCCTCTGGTTAGAGAACAATTTCAAAACCTTTCAGGAGTTATTCCGATCCAGGGTTCCATTGATCATGGTGCTTTTGTACCTCTTTATTTCTTGCAAAAGGCAGGGTGGAAGGGCCAGGTGGTTCTGTTAGGGATGCCCTTGAAGCAACCTGAGGATTACGGGCTGCGGATCGGTCAGATTCTTGAGGAATTGCCAGGACGCTATGCCCTTATAGCAAGTGGGGATCTCTCTCATCGTTTGAGAGAGGACGGGCCCTATGGCTTTGCTTCTGCCGGGCCGGAGTTCGACCAATTTATAGTTAAGACCCTCCAGAGAGATACGAGAAAAATCGCTGATCTGCCGGCTGACCTTGTTGAACAAGCCGCTGAATGCGGTTACCGAAGCCTGCTCTTGGCCTTGGCCGCTAAAGAGGGAGCACCTGAAGTCCTTTCCTATGAAGGGCCTTTTGGCGTAGGGTATCTCGTTGCTGATCTCTATCATTCTTCACCTTTGCCACAGTGGGCGCGACGTTGTCTGGGCACTTATTTAGAGAAAGGTGACCAGGGGGTATTAGATTTGCCTGCGCCGTTAACATCGGAGTTCTCTGTGCGCAGAGGATGTTTTGTCACCCTGAAACAAGGGGGGAATTTACGAGGATGTATTGGGACAACTGAACCATGGCAGGAAAATTTAGCATTGGAAATCCAGCATAATGCAATCGCCGCCGGGACACAGGATCCGCGTTTTCGCCCAGTTCGGGCGGAGGAATTGGATTCCCTAAGCTTTACGGTAGATGTACTTGGAGAACTTGAGAAGATCGACGGGCCTGAAGAGTTGGATCCCTGGAGATATGGAGTTGTTGTTCGACAACGAGGAAAAAGCGGACTTTTGCTCCCCCATTTGGAAGGGGTAGATACGGTGGCCGAGCAAATTAGTATTGCTCAGCAAAAGGCGGGCATCTACGAAGGCTCCGTAGAACTTTGGAGATTTGAGGTTAAAAGGCATTATGAGTAATCACAGCTATAAAGCCAGCTGTCTGCTCTGTCCTCAGCATTGTCAATTAAGTCATGGACAATCAGGCAGATGCCATGCTCGAGAAAACCGAGAAGGGGAAGTTGTATCTCGAACCTATGGTGAAGTAGCGTCCTGGAATATGGACCCCATTGAAAAGAAGCCTCTTTATCATTTTTATCCTGGATCATGGATTTTTTCTGTCGGAGGTTTTGGTTGTAATCTAAGCTGTTCCTTTTGCCAAAATCATGAGATTTCTCAGCAACATCAAGTTGGAAAAAAGGTTTCTCCCTCAAAGCTGGCAGAGCTCTCTATGCAGGAGCGGGAATCAATAGGGCTTTGTTTTACATATTCAGAGCCCAGCGTGTGGTTTGAGATGATTAGAGATACTGCTCCCTTGGTTCGTGCTCGAGGGGGGAAGGTGGTTTTGGTAAGCAATGGAACTATTGCGCCGCACTTTCTTGAGGAAGTGATTCCTTGGCTGGATGCAGTTAATATTGATATAAAAGCCTTTACAGAAAGTTTTTATCAGCATTATTGTGGCAGCAAGTTAGCCTGGGTATTAGATAATGTAGAGCGATTAGTGGGGAGAGTTCATTTGGAAATCACAACTCTGCTTATTCAAGGGGCAAATGATAATCCCCAAGAGCTAAAAGAATTAGCAAAATGGCTGCGCCAACTTAATATCCCACTGGCCTGGCATCTAAGTGCCTATCATCCGGCTTATAAGCTTGCTGTTCCGCCCACGGACAGAAAATCTTTAGAAAGAGCCTGGGATATTGGCAAAGAGTATCTGCCTTATGTCTATTTGGGGAATGTAGGAGGGGGAGGCACGACCTATTGTCCACAGTGCGGGAAAGCTGTTATTGAGCGTCAACCCCACCTTATTAACTACTTGGATCAAGGATGTTGCCCAAAATGTGGGAAGGGTATTTTTGGAGTTGGGATGACGATGTAATGAAAGGAGATTCCTAACAGTGCATCTCTTGTTCCTAATGATAAGTGATGTAACCCTTACAACAGATACATTGTTGCCAGCACACCTGTAATAGACATAACGACGGTGTAGGGCAGAGCCAATTTCACCATTTCCATATAAGACAGGCGAATCAGGGGAGCAAGGGCAGAGGTCAACAGGAACAGGAACGCCGCCTGACCGTTTGGTGTAGCAACGGAAGGAATGTTTGTCCCCATGTTGATGGAAACTGCCAGCTTGTTGTATTGCTCCAGAGCAATCCCTCCGGCTTCAAAGGCTTTCTGCGTTTCGCTCATATAGACGGTAGCCACAAATACGTTGTCACTGATTGCCGAAAGGATACCGTTGGCGGCAAAGAAAGCAACAAGCTGATCCTGTCCTTTCAGGTGCAGTACCCACTGAATGATTGGTGTAAACAGATGTTGGTCATGAATCACCGCCACGATGGAGAAAAATACGATCAGCAGCGCAGTAAAGGGCAGTGCTTCTTCAAAGGCATGACCGATGCGTCCTTCTTCAATAACCCCGTTAAAAGCGGTAAGCAGGATAATAATCATCAGACCAATAATGCCGACTTCTGCCAGGTGCAACGCCAGGGAAAAGATCAGCACAACGCCGCATACAGCCATAATAATTAGGCGTACACGTCCGCGTGTATCCATCGCTTCATCTTTGGCCTTTACGTCATCTTCAATAACCTTTCGAACAGACTCGGGAAGTTGATAACCGTACCCCCAAAACTTGGTGACTTCAAGGGTGATGGCGGTCAGAACACCAACGATCAGTACCGGGATAGACACAGGTGCGCTGTTTAAAAAGAAATCAGCGAAGTCCCATTTCATAATGGAGGCGATGAGCAGATTTTGCGGTTCCCCAACCAGTGTTGTTGCTCCGCCCAGGGCAGTACCCACAGCACCATGCATCATTAAATTGCGCAGAAAACCACGGAATTGGTTCAAATCCTCCTGATATTTCTCATCAACAATATGATCGTGATTGATATCATAGGTGTCGAATACTTTTTCGCTGGAAGCAAACTTGTGAAAGATGTTGTAGAATCCATAGGCTACGGCGATAATCACCGCCGTTACGGTTAGGGCATCCAGGAAAGCGGAAAGAATTGCACCCAGTATAGAGAACAGGAAGGCCAGGGCGACTTTAGAGCGTACTTTGGTAAGGATCTTGGTAAACAGGTACACAAGACCTTCTTTCATAAAATAGATCCCGGCAACCATGAACATCAGAAGCAGAATGACCGGCAGGTTCAGTTCAACCTCGTGATAGATGGAATGGGGGTTAGTCAGCCCAATCACAACGGCTTCGATGGCCAGAAGTCCGCCCGCAGGGAGTGGATAACATTTTAGTGCCATTGCCAGAGTAAAAATAAATTCGACAATCAAGACCCACCCGGTAATGTACTTACCGGCGGTAAACATCAAAATAGGGTTTAACACCAGAAAAGCAAGAATTATTGTTTTGTACCAGCTCGGAGCGTGACCGAGAAAATTAGCTCTGAAGGCTTCTCCGATACCCATCTGTTTCACCTGTCTGTTACCCGTTTGTTTCATAAGCCCCTCCTCAAAAAATGTAAATTCTATATACGTTACGATGATAAAATAATTTCACAGGTCAGAAAAAACTATATTAATTAAGTCGATGTGCATTTACCTCACAATAAGCATTTAACGCCCTCCATCCGATTTTTTTAACATTCCCAAAATAAAAAGAGAGTAGTCCTAAGATGACTACTCTCCCTGAGAAGTTCCTGCTTGTAATCTGGCGATCCTAGCCTAATTTCCATGTGTGAAATTAGCAGCCTTAGACCCATGATTTTAGCGTCCTTCGCTTTCGCGAAGTTTACCCCAACCGTTTTCACAAAGTATTTAGTTGTACAATACTATACCTTTAAGTTTACAACAGATACATAGTTGCCAGTACACCTGTAACTGACATGACGACGGTGTAAGGCAGTGCTAGTTTCACCATTTCCATATAAGACAGGCGAATTAGCGGAGCAAGGGCAGAAGTCAACAGGAACAGGAACGCCGCCTGACCGTTTGGTGTAGCAACGGAAGGGATGTTTGTCCCCATGTTGATGGAAACTGCCATCTTGTTGTAATGATCCAAGGCAATGCCGCCGGCTTCAAAGGCTTTCTGTGCTTCAGTCATATAGACAGTAGCCACAAATACATTGTCACTGATTGCCGAAAGGACACCGTTGGCCGCAAAGAAAGCGACAAGCTGATCCTGTCCTTCCAGGTGCAGTACCCACTGAATGATCGGTGTAAACAGATGCTGGTCATGAATAACGGCAACGATGGAGAAAAATACGATCAGCAGCGCAGTAAAGGGCATTGCTTCTTCAAAGGCATGACCGATGCGCCCTTCTTCAATAACCCCGTTGAAAGCGGTAAGCAAAATGATAATCATCAGACCAATAATACCGACTTCTGCCAGGTGCAAGGCTAAGGAGAAGATCAGTAAGATGCCGCATACAGCCATAGCAATCAAACGGATACGTCCGCGAGTATCCATGGCAGCATCTTTGGCTTTGGCATCATCTTCCATAACCTTTCGAACAGACGCAGGAAGCTGATAACCGTATCCCCAAAACTTGGTGACTTCAAGGGTAATGGCGGTCAGGAGACCAGCGATCAGTACCGGGATAGAGACAGGTGCGCTGTTTAAAAAGAAATCAACGAAGTCCCATTTCATAATGGAGCCGATGAGTAAATTTTGTGGTTCACCAACCAGTGTTGTTGCTCCGCCCAGGGCAGTACCCACAGCGCCATGCATCATCAGATTGCGCAGAAAACCCCGGAACTGGTTTAGGTCTTCTTGGTATATGTCATCAATGATATGGTCGTGATTGATATCATAGGTGTCGAATACTTTTTCGCTGGAAGCAAACTTGTGGAAGATGTTGTAGAATCCATAGGCTACGGCTATAATTACTGCCGTTACGGTTAGGGCATCGAGAAAAGCGGAAAGAACTGCACCCATTATAGAGAACAGGAAGGCCAGGGCTACTTTAGAGCGTACTTTAGTAAGGATCTTGGTGAATAGATACACAAGACCTTCTTTCATAAAATAGATCCCGGCAACCATGAACATCAGAAGCAGAATGACCGGCAGGTTCAGTTCTACTTCGTGATAGATGGAATGGGGGTTGGTCAGCCCAATCACAACGGCTTCGATGGCCAGAAGTCCGCCCGCAGGGAGGGGATAACATTTTAGCGCCATTGCCAAGGTAAAAATAAATTCGACAATCAAGACCCACCCAGTAATGTACTTACCGGCGGTAAACATTAAAATAGGGTTTAATACCAGAAAAGCAAGAATTGTTGTTTTGTACCAGCTCGGAGCATGACCGAGAAAATTTGCGCTAAATGCCCGTCCGATACCCATCTGTTTTACCTGTCCGTTACCCGTTTGTTTCATATGCCCCTCCTCAAAAATGAAAAATTCTATATCAGCTAATAACATTATGAATGTGAATATTTACGGGTTAGTGACTTTTGTAGCATTCTATCGAATTACCACTTTTTGCATTAATAACACTGCTGAACTTGCGTATCGCTCCACAGTTCGCAAGACTAAATACTACACGATGTAAGAATTAGTCCATAGGTCAGAATAAAAATTCTACTACAATTAAGTCAATGTTCAATTACCTCCTTAACAAACACTAAATAACTACTTCGATTATTACTATTAGGCCTCGGTATAAGAATAATGCTCAATAGTAAATCAATCTACAATGCAGCAGTAGGGATGATTCTTCCTAAAACAAGAAGAGAGCAATCTAAAAAGACCGCTCTCCCCAGAGAAGTTCTGTGCTTGTAGTCTGGCGATCATAGCCCTCAAAGGTATTAGCAGCCCTTTGAATTTAGCCTTAGACCCATGACTTTAGCGTCCTTCGCTTTCGCGAAGTTTACCCCAACCGAACTTGGACTATTCAACTTTTACGGATTACAAAATCATCCGTAGTATACCAAATGTTTCTTTTAATCGTCAAGTATAATAATTGGTATTTGCTTAAGTTATTACCAAAGCAAAAGGATCATAATTACAAATTCTTATATACTACGGATAAAAGTTAAATGTAAATCAGATACTATCTTTTATTTTTGGTTTATTGATTTGATTTTCAGAGAGAACGAGAATTGAGCCGGTTCTTTTTTTATGCCCCGTTTGCAGGAAGAATTATTTTTCTTTTGTTGAAAGGGTTATGTTGTCCGGAATGTCGAATGAATGTTAATAACCAGGACGAAGTTGGCCAATGGGTCCAAAGCCTAATCGATGCGGACAACCTTCATGCTTTGGAGGCTTTTTTGTGTTAGTTGGAAAATGTAAATAGGAGAGAGCTGCCCAAAACTCTCCCCTTTTAAATAGATGTCTTATTATTGCCCCTAAAATATACTATGCTAGATCGTCCTATAAGGTTACAAGCTTGGTCTGGTTGCCTCAAGAAACTGATAATACTTGGACATAAGAGATAGGAAGACAAAGCTTCCTATAAACCAGATCCACGGGCCACCATTAATAAACACCAATAGTCCAATTTGTTTCAAAATGACCGCGACAGAACAGATAAATGAACTCCAAATTATTACATAAACCCAATAAATATATCTTTCCCTTCGTTGGGGTAGAAAGTAAATAAACAGCATTACTGCCGGTGCCCACGCTAAAATCGTCCATAGAGGGAGAATGCCGACATTAAAGGGTTCCGCATGCTGGTACCTAGTTAAATTAACAAAATGGTAGAGATGTTCAACAATAAAGTCTAAACCCGATCCCCACAATATTCCAAACCAAAATAGTTTCCTAAGTTCTTGCTTTGGAATGAAAACTAGAATTAAAAACAATAATCCAAATGCAAACGTTAAATAATAATATAGATAGGGGAGATTAAGTTTCATTATATGTAGAAGCCTCCCAAAACATGATTAGCATCTGTTGGCATTATGGTTAACAAAGGTGGGCAGGAATATACACCTCGACAGAAATCCCTTCTCTATACTTGGTCTTCACCGGGAACGGTGGGGGCTTTTTTTAAAAGATAGGACCTTTTTCCTATTTTTGATCTGTATAGAGGATAAAGACTAAGCATTGCAGAAAAAGCCAATATAAGAGCGTGTGAGAAGGTGAATTATTATTTGATCATAATTAATGAAACCGTCTGTAGGCGGATAGTCCACTACAGAAATAAATGTAATTTAACCAGAGAAGATTTAGCCTCTAATGTTGGGGTCAACTTGAAACACCTTATCAGCATAGAGGCTGGATCAAGGATTCCTCGTATAAGTGAGCTTGTACAATTGGCTGCAGGACTAGGTGTCTCAATTAATGACCTAGTTAATAACGAATAGATATCCTAGATAAACTCTGTACCTACCTTAATGTGGGAGTAGAGGAGCTGTTGGAGCATAAAAAAGACGCCGGTAATTAGTAATTAGCCGGCGCTTTGTATAGTAAATTTATCGATACCATCTAAAAGGATAAAATGTATAGAAATACGTGGAAGGGTAATAACGTGGTCGATCTCTCGAAGCAATAATTGATGGATCATAGGAAAGTAAGTCAAGTAGCATATGAACAGCTCCCCTTTTATGATATAACATAATATGGAATTTTTAGAATGTTGTGCAGGAACCCTTTTAAGATATACGAAAGGAGAGCTCATTTGCTCTCCTTTTTGGTTATCTGTATATTTAGTTCAATGACAGACCTCTCGATTAATATTTTTCAAACAAGTATATTATCGTTGAATATGTTACATCCTAACAATGGGTTAAAAGTCTTGGAATGCGCACCACAAGCCACTTTGCGCAACTATTGATAAACATATTACAAAGGAGGTTTTATAGGTGTTTAAACATGTCAAAGATATGGAATATACCGTACATGTGGATAAACCGGATCCTCGGTTTGCCGTATTATTACTTGAACAATTTGGTGGCGGCAATGGTGAACTAAAAGCAGCCATGCAGTATTTTTCCCAGAGTTTAGGGTGTAATGATCCAAAGATACGAGATTTGCTCCAAGACATTGCTGCAGAAGAATTAAGCCATCTAGAGATGGTGGGTGAGTGCCTGGCGATGCTGATTGGCCCCGTCGACAATATTCCTAAAGACTTTTCGGCAAATCATATGGCCTTACTTGGAGGCGGCCCCCTTCTGGTAAACTCTGCCGGAGTACCTTGGACGGCAAACTTTGTAAATTCCACCGGGGATCTCTATACAGATCTTTCTTCCAATGCCGGAGCGGAACTCAGAGCTAAGTTAGTTTATGAGCGTCTTCTTCAGCAAACCGATGATGCCGGTGTGAAAGATATGATTCGATTCCTATTAAGTCGTGAGGAATCCCATAATTTTTCCTTCATGCAAGCCCTGGAGACCATAAAAGGAACTGGAGTAAATAAAGACTTCCGGGATTCCGATTTCTCAAAGAAATACATGAATATGTCAACAGGTCAAGGGGACAGCAGAGGGCCTTGGAACCAAGGTAATGAGTTTTCTTATGAAGAAAACCCTAATGAGAAATATGGTGGACCTGCTCAGTATGGTAAAGACCCTCAACAAGCGGGAGCTAGGGAAGTTCAGCCTGGGTATAATGACAATACGCGGAATAACCCACAATACTCTCAACCACAGCCTAATCCAAAACATTAAATATGTCCCCAAATAGACTTTTGATAGTCAAAGAGGCTAAATGTGCAATAAAATGCCATTTAGCCTCTCGCTTTTCTGCTGGTTCGCTTCCTATTAATTTAATCTGGACTAAGGTTATGCTTTAATAAACTCGTTTTACTAACAGTCAACATGGAATGTTGAGATAAAAAAATTCAATGCCCCTAGACTGAGGATTAGTTTAATAAGTGCGACATTTAATAAGTTTGATGAACCTAGTCGTTATGACTATGGGGGTTTTTTGTATGACTAAGGGGTTCCTGTTCATGATGATGGTCATGATTGTGGCTATGGCTATGGGCAAGGCCCAGAGCATGAGCCATAGTATGTTTTCTATCAGGAAGAGCATCAAGCCAACCATTATTAGCATCCTCTTTGCTGTCTAAGAAGCCGATATAAGGCTTGATATCAAGCACGGGAGTTCCGTCATAGGCATCAATTCCGGAAATTATTAGCTCGTTGCCGTGTATTTCTTTTAGCTTAACAATACTTAAACCCAAAGGGTTGGGCCTTTTCGCAGAACGGCTGGCAAAAAGTCCAATTTCAATTTCTGGGGCCCAAGGGGGTCGGGTAAGCATTTCGATGGGTGGAGTTACTTCATTAAAGTGATAGAGCACATAGATATAGTTAAAGGTTTGTAAGGTCTCAAGAGCGCGAGTATAGTCTGGATTTAATGTAATCCAGAAATCACCGGGAGCATTGGGTATAGGCTGTTGAGGAGCATTTAGTGCGAAATATGGTGTGTGAATTGTACCAATGGATTGGAATGTAACGGTCATATTCGACTCTCCTCTCTATAGTGGATTATCGATTTTCTCTAAAACAATCCGGTGGTTAAGCAGGGTCATATCTTTTATTTTGGCTTGAATAAATTTTTGCATTCCAAAGATGTCGATAAGCTTTAAGCCGTTTTCGTAAGGTTCAATGACATCGACTGACTCCATGAACATCACTTCAGTTTCGCCTTCTTTAAGATAGGCATTAGCTTCACACATTATCGTTACTCCTTTATTTTTAAAGTATTAAATAAACAATCAAGGGTTTAGCTTACTCTAAATTAATTAGTTTGTCTCTGAAACTTAAGCTAATCTATCTATTCGACACCCAAAAATTATATCCTGCAAAAAACTGCCCAATGGCTCAATCTAAAAACAATTCAATTTATTATACGGCCTCATGTGTCAGAAGAGAGGGTGTGGTTATATTTTTTACAATCATGACAATAGCCGTAAATCTCTAGTTTATGTCCGGTAATATCAAAATCTATCTTATTCTTCAAGGTTTTCATTAGTTCTCCTATGGGACAGTCATCAATAGAAATTAATTTGTGGCAGCCCACGCATAAAAGATGATGTTTATGCTCATTGTGATTGAGTTCATAGAGAGCTTTACCATCATCTGCTCGGTTGGATTTAATAATTAAGTTCTTTGAGGCAAAGGTATCAAGGGTCCTGTAGACTGTTGATAGATCAATGGAGGCTGTCTTATCCCGTAAAGTTATAAATAGTTGTTCTGCAGTCAAAGGAAATTCGGATTCTTCCAGGAGTTCAAGGATAGCATTTCTATGGCGTGTGCTTTTAATACCCTCCCGATTAAGTAATTCCTTATATTTTGAGTTTTCGTCCAACAAGATCATTCCTTATTCTTCAATTGCTTTATTATGTTCATTTTAATCCTTTTTAATATTTTAGCAATATTTACTCGATTAATTGTTTGGCGGGGGTTCATATTGAGATATTCGCCGATAAATTGGTTTATTACTGCCATTCACCGCGATTAAGAAGTAAAATAATGGTTTACAATTATAGATAATAGAGTATAATTTATTTTAAGAAATGCAAATGCAAGGCAGTTGCAAGTAGTGGAAGGGGTATTTTTTATGTGTGTGAAGAAGCCGATGTTTCTATGGATGGTCTTGTTAAGTATGCTGGTTTTAGTGTTAAGTGGGTGTGGGTCAAATAACGAAGCTAAGCCTACTGTCAGTCAAACCACAGATACTAAGAACGAAAAAGCTATAACCATAGCTGCGTCATTCTACCCAATGTATGTATTTACGTTAAATGTGGCTAAGGATATCCCTAATGTAAATGTAGTAAGTTTAACAAAACCTACCACGGGATGCTTGCATGATTATGCCATAACCCCTGACGATATGAGAAATTTAGAAGGTGCCCAAATCTTAGTCATCAATGGAGCAGGAATGGAGTCCTTTATGGATAAAATAACAAGTCAACTTCCGGATCTGAAAATCATTGAAGCTAGCGAGGGGATTTCCTTAATCGAAGGTGAAGGGGATGAAGGGGCGAATCCCCATGTTTGGCTAAGTGTTACGGATGCCATAACCCAGGTTCAAACTATCGGGAATCAATTAGCCGCCCTGGATTCTAGTAATGCTGCAAAATATCAGGAAAATACTAAAGCTTATGTCGGGAAGCTTGAAGCATTAAGAACTAAAATGCATCAAGCACTGGATGGAGTAAAGCAACGAAATATTGTTACCTTTCACGAGGCCTTCCCTTATTTTGCCAAAGAGTTCAACTTGAAGACTGTTGGAGTAATTGAACGAGAGCCGGGTTCGGCGCCGAGTGCCAAAGAATTGAGTGAAACCATTGAGCAAATTAAGGGTTTAGAAATAAAGGCCTTATTTGCTGAACCGCAATATGATCCTAAAGCCGCCGAAGCTATTGCCAATGAGACCGGTGCTAAAGTTTATACTCTTGATCCCATCGTAACCGGGCCAATGGAAGCCGATGCTTATATTAATCTTATGGAAACAAATCTTATTACATTACAAGAGGCGCTGAAATGAAACATCCAATCTGTGTGAATTCCGATTGCAAAATTTGCGAATCAAGTTTATGCTGTACAAAAATAAATAATTTCGGGGTTAAGCGCAGCGGAATAGAAATACTGAAGAACGTAAATCTCCACATTCATTGTGGAGATTTAACCGCTGTCATAGGTCCTAATGGTGCAGGGAAAAGTACTCTCTTGAAAGCTATCTTAGGAGAAATTTCTCATACGGGAGAACTTCAATTTCTTGATGCCAACAACGGAACCACAAAGCCCTCTATGGGCTATGTTCCCCAAAAGCTGGATTTAGATTCTACGTCCCCCACCAGCGTGCTTGATTTGTTTGCCGCTGCCCATACGAATCTCCCTATCTGGTTTACTTATCCTAAAAAGATTCGTGAACGTGTCAGAGAAAGCTTAGCTCTAACTCATGGAGAGCACCTTATCAACAAACGTCTGGGAGAGCTATCAGGCGGCGAGCTGCAAAGAGTCTTATTAGCCCTGGCCCTTGATCCTGTTCCTCATCTCTTGCTGCTGGATGAACCAGTGTCTGGGATTGATCAAAAGGGCTTAGAATTATTCTATCAAACTGTTTCGACACTAAGAAAGAATTATGATTTATCCATCATTCTAGTGTCCCATGATCTGAATTTGGTAGCCGAATATGCGAATCGTGTGGCCTTCGTCAATAATAGGACCATAGAATGCTGTGGGACTCCCCAGGAAGTCTTTACTAATGAAAAAGTAATTCAAACCTTTGGTTTAGATTGGTCAAATCGTTTCCAAAGGGTGGAGAAGGATTGGGTGGCTAATGCACTTCTGGTATAGCTTAGTAGATTTATTACTTCCTTTTGACTGGATGCAGTATGGATTCATGAAGAATGCCCTGCTGGGTGTTTTATTGGTAACTCCCATCTTTGGCTTATTGGGAACTATGATCGTTAACAATAAGATGGCCTTTTTCTCAGATTCCTTGGGGCATTCTGCCTTAACAGGGATTGCCATTGGGGTGATCCTGGGCAATGCCTTTCCTCTCTTGAATATAAAACCTATTTGGTCAATGATGGTCTTTTCAGTGCTGATAACTGTTGCTATCCTTGTGGTTAAAGAAGCCAATACAGCTTCTACCGACACCATTATCGGAGTTTTTTCATCTTCGGCTGTTGCCCTGGGCCTAGTGATCCTTACTCGTAATGGGGGGTTCAATAAATATTCAGGCTATCTGATCGGGGATTTCTTGAGTATCAGCCCCGCGGATTTATTGCTGCTTGGAATCGTTTTTGTACTGGTTATCTTATTGTGGGTTCTTATATTTAATAAGCTTCTCCTAGCGAGTATGAATCCATCCTTAGCCCGCAGCAGGGGAATTAAGGTTAAACAGTACGAGTACTTATTTGCTGTTATGATGGCGGTTATCGTAACTATTTCTATCCAGTGGGTAGGAATTCTGATTATAAGCTCCCTCCTAGTTATTCCGGCGGCCTCATCCAGAAATATTGCTAAAAATATTAGACAGTATCATATCTATTCCGTGCTGATTGCCCTTGTTTCCGGACTCTCTGGGTTAATCCTATCTTACTTCTGGGGAACAGCTACGGGAGCGACCATCGTTCTGATTACATCAGGATTTTTTGCTCTTACCTTTGGTTTGAAATTAAGGCTGGGTTAGACCTCTGCCATTGTCGAAGGCACCAATAGATAATGAAAATGATCACTTGGCTCAGGCAGGCTTCTCCAAATTATTATTGACACATTGGGCTGATGTACTATAACATAATAGTAATTGAATAATGGAAGATAAAGGTGCTAGTACTGTAAGTACAGCTTAAAAGGGAAGCAGGTTAAAATCCTGCACGGTCCCGCCACTGTAATGGGAAGATGTTTCACACGAGGCCACTGGGTTTATTTCGGGAAGGCGTGAAGCATTGATGATCCAAAGTCAGAAGACCTGCCTTTGTTGACGAACCAATAACTCTACGAGCGATAGGGGGGTTCCAGTAGTAAATGTGTATTTGGGAATATACGCAGCCTCTTGCCGCTCAGCGGCAAGAGGCTTTTTAGATTTACTGGGGGAGGGTTAAAAAGATGATTGAGCAAATTATTAAAAGAGATGGCAGACACGGTTACATCAGCAGGGATCATTTTAATTGTCCTGAATGTGGGGCTAAAGCTGAAGTTTGGTCGATAGTGACAGGATATCTTAGCGGCAAAAAACTACAATTTGGGCAAGAAGGAAGAATATAACCTGAGGAAAAAATTCGTAAATTGCGGAGGCGGTTTGATGAAGATTGCAGGATTTATGAAGACATCATTTGTTGACTTTCCCGGCAAGATAGCATCTGTAGTTTTTACCCAGGGTTGTAATCTAAGCTGTAGTTATTGCCACAATGCCGATCTTATAGAAGCTAAGGAGGATTTCAGGGGTATCTTTCCTGAAGAGATTTTTCAGTGGCTTTCCAGAAGAAAAGGGCTGATTGATGGAGTGGTTATTAGCGGAGGCGAGCCGACTCTGCAAAGTAATCTTAAGGTTTTTATCGAAGAATTAAAGGCCATGAAGCTCCTTGTAAAGCTAGATACCAACGGAACAAATCCGGATATTTTGAGAACTTTGATTAGCGAGGAGTTGCTGGACTTTATTGCCATGGACTTGAAGGCTCCTCTTAACAAATATGAAGCAATTACAGGGGTGAGTGGGTTGGAGCTATGGCCAATTCGAGAAAGTGTGGAAATTATTAAAAATAGCGGGCTTGCGCATGAGTTTAGAACCACATTTTGCCCTAATCTTGATGCTGATGATATACCCTGTATTATCTTGGATTTTGAGATCACTTCAAATTATATAGTTCAGAACTGTAAGGACACTGGTTTTCAAAAAGCAACTAAGAAAAAACAAGATTTAAGAAATTTGATTATGTACAATAACAAGAGCTTTGCCTTAGCCCTGCGAGGTTTTGGAGTTAGCTGAAAGTTGAAGGACTGTTCAAAGCTATACCGTATGTTTCATCTGCGTCGATAATCCCCTTGCTATGAAAGAAGGTTAGCTTAAAGGATTTTCCTGTTTATCCCTGCCTATCCTTTGAACATGGAGAATATAGTTCTTTCCATTTTTTCGAGTGTTCAATTTAATGAAGGAAATAGAAATGGCCTGTATAGTCTTATGCTATAACAGGCCATAGTTTTGAGTTGCCTTATCTCCTTTTCTGCAGGCTATGGAAAAGAATATCAGCCCCAACAAAATTGTGACGGTCAGATCACAAAATCATTGAGGCTGAAGTAGATATATATTCCAGAAGGATCTAACTTTCCTTGGCGAGTATGAGTTATCATTGTCGCACGTAAGATGCAGGAAGGTTTTGAAAGCTTCGTGGAAAGCTCGCAAAAGAATAAAATAACCTCCGAACAGCCAAAGGCAGGAGGTTATAAATATATTACAATATCTAACCTGCCCATCCTTCGTGGGGGTTAAAGGTTCGAAACAAGCAGGTTCCTGGCTTTAGGAGTATCCTAGGCGGCTGTGTTGCGCACAGTGCAAGGCATTTTCCTACTACAGTGGCGGGACCGCGTCAGAATCAAACTGACTTCCCTATTAAACACTTTCTCTAGGCATATTTCGAGAAGTGTACTTGTTGAACATAATATTAAGCTATATAAAAGGGTAGCACAGGTTAATTTTGCTGTCAATGAATCTTACAAAGACTAAATATTTTTAGAATTATAATAAGCAGGACGAATTTTTGGTATTAAAGATTGACAAATCTAACATCTAGTGCTAGGCTGAAAAAAACTTCATACCAATAAACGAGTATACTTTTTTAAGTGAAAGTATTAATAGGGAAGTCAGTCAATCTGACGCGGTCCCGCCACTGTGATAGTGAGCGGCCTTACATGATGTCACTGGGATACTGGGAAGACGTAAGGCAGCGATGAACTTAAGCCAGGAGACCTGCTCGTTTAGATTAATCAGAACCTACGGAAGATAGGGGAGGTGTTCTTTATGTCGGGTTGTCAGCAACTTAATCCGATTAATAGAGTCAGTCATAACCCTTTACAGGTATCTGTAAAGGGTTTTTTTAGCTCTCTGAGGTGCTATCTTGTTCTTGTCTGAAGAAGTCGAACTATTAAATTACAGGGATGGGGAGAGAAACGTATGTTAGAACATGGCATTGAAGGCTATTGGGATAGGCAGGAAACCGGCAAGAGCAAATCCGTTCAAGATGATCGAGCCTGCCCTAAAAAAGAAGCTTGGAAGTCATTGTTGATTAAATATGTCGGGCGCGGAGAAAACCAGCAGGTGTTAGATGTAGGAACCGGAGATGGCTTTTTGGCAATATTATTAGCCGGGCTGGATTATTCAGTTACAGCAATATATGGGCATTCAGATAGATTGGAACAAGCTCAGAAAAACGCTCAGGCCTCAGGAAAGAACATACGCTTTTTGAAAGCCGAGGCTCATGCTATTGACCTGCCCAATGAAAGTGTTGATTTGATTGTTGCAAGAAATGCCCTGGGACTTTCCCTTCACCCGCAGGAAGTGTATCAGGAATGGTTTAGACTTTTAAAACCGTACGGTAAGGTATTGGTGTTTGACGCTAATTGGTATTTACGCCTTAACAATCCGGACTTGCAACGACAATGTAATAAGTATCGGCACCTGGCTATCAAGAAAGGTTATCAAGACAACAGCATCTTCGAGCAGCAAGTAAGCGAGGCAATTGCTCGGGGAATGCCCTTATCCTATGAAAGACGGCCACTTTGGGATCATGGTGCATTTCGGCGCTGCGGCTTTCAACAAATTGAAGTTGAGGAAAATATTAGCCCCTGGGTTTTTAGTGAACTCGAACAGATCTTGTACTATCCAACTCCAATGTTCGCTATTTGTGCGACAAAATAATGTCCGGAAGCTAATTTAAGTAAAAGTCCCAAATCTGAAGATTTGCATCAGAATTGGGGCTTTTCATTTTTGGAAGAGCTAAGCCATAACGGCACAATCTGCTTAAATTCTCTTTGTTCCTGTCTTAGTAAATAATAACTAATTGTAAGAGAAAGAAAACAGCAGGGATTCCACAATTTTTGTTGAATAAAAACTTGTAGAATGAAAAGCTAGAATATTATAAAATTGCTGAAATCCGGGAAAACTTAATAATGAGCAATGAGTATACTTTCTTGAGAGAAAGTATTGAAAAGGAAAGTCAGTTAATCTGACGCGGTCCCGCCACTGTGATAGTGAGCGGTCTTACAAAGATGTCACTGGGCCACCGGGAAGACGTAAGGCAGCGATGAACTTAAGCCAGGAGACCTGCTCATTGCAACCACGCAGAACCTACGGAAGATAGGGGAGGTGTTAAAAATGCTGACCGCACAGTGTCAATATTTATTAGTGTTTTTTGCTTCTCAACAACGTTGAGGAGCTTTTTTAGTGATCAGATTTAAGCAAACGGATTTAGGTGAAGTAAAGAGATGTGGATTAGACAAACTGGGATGTAAGTGAAAGTAGTCTATAGGTGAATACTTTAGGAATGCTAGCCAAGGGTGAAAATTTCGCAAAGAATTTAACAGGACAGGACGATTTGGGGGTTCCGGGGGTGCTTCTTCAGGTGATCAAGTTTGAGGAATGGCAGTTCAGGACACTATAAAAGCGAACCACAAACAGGAAGATAAAGTGACTTTGGGGAAGGGGGAGAGATGATTGAACAGAGCATTCACTACATTTCATCCAGCAGTAAGCTTTATATTTTTTGCAGTCATGCTAATTTTCACCATGCTTTTTTTGCATCCGGTTTTTCTGGGGTTAACCTTAATTCCCGCCCTGATTTTATCAATAATTCTTAATGGGCGTAAGGGTGTCAAGTTTAGTCTTTTATTTTACCTGCCAATGTTTTTGTTCATCAGTATCGCTAACCCCTTATTAAATCATCGCGGAAGAACCGTATTATTTTACTTGATGGACAATCCTATTACTTTAGAAGCGGTGCTTTATGGGATATGTTCAGCGGTATCCTTGATTGCAATTTTGGCCTGGTTCTCTTGTTACAATAAAGTAATTACAGCGGATAAATTTTTATATCTATTTGCTAAGATTTCTCCGGCAGTTGCCCTGCTGATTACTATGAGTATGAGAATGACTTCTAAACTAAAATATCAACTCAAGACTATTAGTAATGCTCAACATACCATAGGCTTGGATCAGAGTACTGGAAATGTTAGGGAGAGAGTCAAGAAAGGTATGAGAGTCATTTCCATACTGTTGAGCTGGTCCATGGAGGATGCCATTGAAACCGCTGATTCTATGAAGGCCAGAGGGTATGGGTTAAAAAACAGAACGACCTTTTCACTTTTTAAGTTTGATAAGCGGGATGGTTTGGTTTTGGCTGTGATCAGTGTCTTAGGGGCAATATGCTTGGCAGGGTATTTTTTAGGGTACGGTACCTTGCAGTTTTATCCCTCAATTAAGCCTGTAAATCTATCAATTCAGGCTATTGTGCTGTATTTTGTCTTTGCCGCATTGGCATTATTGCCGATTATTATTGAGGTAAAGGAGAGTTACAAATGGCGTTCTTACAAATAAAAGACTTGAGTTTTTCCTATCCCAAGACCCTGGAAAAGGCCCTCTCCAATGTGAACTTAAGTATTAACCAAGGAGAGTTTATTCTGGTCTGCGGTGTGTCCGGCTGCGGAAAGAGTACACTTTTAAGGCAGATAAAACGTGAAATCGCTCCCCATGGCACGCGGACAGGGAAGGTGTATTATCAGGGCAAAGATGTTGAGCAATTAGATCAGAAAATCTCAGCTGCTGAAATTGGCTTTGTCATGCAAAACCCTGAGACTCAACTAGTAACCGATACTGTATGGCATGAGTTGGCCTTTGGCTTGGAAAATCTGGGACTGAGTACACCTGAAATTCGCCGCAAGGTTGCAGAAATGGCCAGCTTTTTCGGCATCAATGGCTGGTTTAGAAAATCCGTGGATGAATTGTCGGGCGGCCAAAAGCAACTCCTGAATTTAGCATCAGTGATGGTCATGCAGCCTAAGATACTGATCCTGGATGAACCAACGGCTCAGTTAGATCCCATTGCAGCCCAAGATTTTCTGGCAACCATTGCTAAGATCAATCGAGAGTTAGAAGTGACCGTAATCATAACAGAACATAGACTCGAGGAAGTATTCCTGATGGCGGATAGGATTGCAGTTATGAACAAAGGAGAAGTTATCTGCTTGGAGACACCGGAGCAAACAGCTAAACTCTTAGCGAAGAGGGAGGATATATCTGGGATTTTTAAGGGGCTGCCTTCCGCGATTCGAATTTATAGGGAGTTAAGGGTGGGTGAATATTGCCCTTTGAGTGTGAGAGATGGGAGGAAATGGTTGGCAAGCTTCATGCTTCCGGAAAAGGGAGGATTAGCGAACCTTACCTTGCACCTCTTGGCAGAGGAAGTTCAGTTCCGTAAACCTGTGATTAAAGCGGAAGAAATCTGGTTTAAGTATACCAGAGAGGGTGACGATATTTTGCGTGGGTTTTCCCTTAGGGCCTACTCCGGAGAAATCCTCAGTGTGTTGGGGGGCAACGGAAGCGGTAAAACGACAATGCTGAGAGTGATTTCCGGATTACTAAAGCCCAATCGCGGGAAGATCATCATTAATGATCAGAAAATAGAGACCTATAAAACAAAAGAGCTTTATCAAAACAATCTGGTGCTTCTGCCGCAAAACCCCAAAGCCTTATTTGTTTGTGATACGGTTTTAGAGGATCTTCAAGAGGCGGGTGCTGTTCTGAGGTTGGATGTGGCTGCCCTCAGGAGTGAAATTGAGAAAATTGGCCAAGAGTTGAGGATCACAGCTTTATTTGAGCGTCATCCCTATGATCTAAGTGGTGGAGAGCAACAGAAGGTGGCTCTGGCCAAACTTTTATTATTGAATCCCAAAATAGTGTTATTAGATGAGCCGACTAAAGGCCTTGATCCCGAATCCAAGGAAGAATTAGGGGGAATCTTACAAAGGCTTTGTCATAACGATGTTGCCATAGTTTTAGTGACTCATGACATCGAATTTGCGGCTGAGTATGCTGACAAATGCGCTATGATGTTCGACGGGGATATTGTATCTGAAGGATACCCCAAGGAATTTTTTGCAGGAAACAATTTTTATACGACAGCGGCAAACCGAATGGCCAGAGGAATTTGCCCAACGGCGGTGACCTGTGAGGATGTGGTTGAATTATGCAGGGCATACTCAGCCTTCAGCCCGGATGCAGGAGTTCAGGCCTAGAAGCGAGTCTCAGCTCAACTCCGGTTCTTACATGTATAGGCCGGCAATGGCCTTAGCCACAGGGATTAGGAGCAATTGTCCCATAAGAGTCCCCAGTAGTTTTGAGCTCATTAAAATAACGACGAGGGCCTTGACATCCGCATAGGGACGATTTCCCTTCAAAGCCTGATCGGTAATAATTGCTGATTTAGGGTCAATAAAAAGCATGAAAATAATATTTGCGGCTGTGTTAAGTACTCCTGCTGAGGCTGAAGCAGCCAGGCGGTGCTGAGGGTCGACAAGTAATGTGGCATAATAAGCCGACATTACTCCAATAGTATAAATCCCTGTTACCAGGATATTGAGGACTATCAAGTTAATCGGTATTTTACGATAAGGCAGATGATTGACCATTGCTCTGGAAGGCAGGGTAATACTGTTAATAAATCTCCGCATACTGCCCCATCTTAAAGCATCGATAACTATTGATGGCACAGAGGCTAAGTGTTCAAGCTTGGCTACAGCTTGAGAGAAGTTTTTCAGAAAAGTAGGAGTAAGAATTATACCGAAAAGGGTGCCGGCAGTTGCTAGAAAAATGACCCTGCGGATAATTGGAAGAGGATCGATACTGTGACTTATTGAGCTATCCATCAAAGCTCCGATTAAAGGAACTTGCAGGGTATGAGCAACGAGAGATATTAAATAAAATAAGTTAAAGAGTGAGGTAGAGAGGGAGAATTGTCCGCTTTTGATAAAATTAAGCCGCACAGAGTAAGCAAATGTATCGATGATGTGAATTATTAAGGTTAAGAAATACAATTGATATAGGTTGCCCTGCACTTGCCCACCCCCACCTTAATATGACTATGTGAGATAGAGGCTGGAAATACTCTTGGCAGCGCATAGGGCGGGCAACAACCGAATCATTCTGATGCGTAAATGTAGCTTTGCATACAATATTTTAAAAATTATAATAAAAATTAAAAAATTTTGTAAAATCAGAAAGGTATTTTAAAGTTTTTGTAGAATATAGAATTATAGATTATAGAATATAGAAATAGAGTATTAAGAAAGTAATGAAAATATTGGGACCATGGAGGTCTGGCACTGGGATATAGTCAGCTCCATGGTTCTTTTAACCTAAAATTATATGAAAAGAGGTTAGGCTATGGGACAAAGAACACGAACACAGGAGACAGAAGATCGCAAACAATCGTTGTACGCTAAAAAATCAGAGATTTTAGGGAAATATATGTCGGATAGAGAAAGACGCTCTCGCTGGCTAGTCCAGCTTATGGATATTGAAGATGAGCTGGAGGAATTATCCCCATCGTCAAGAAAAAGAGACTTTTAAGATATTTTTTCAATGATAATTCGGTGGTTGAGCAAAGTCATAGCTTTGATTCTGGCAGGAACAAACATCTGTCTGCCAAGGATGTCCATTAGATTCACGCCGTTCTCACAGGGTTGAATGCTATCTACCGACTCCATGATCAGGACTTCCTTTTCCCCATCTTGGAGATAAACGTTAGATTCACACATTACAATCATCCTCCTTCAAGCTATAAAAAGACCATGGAGGTCTTGACTCGACTTAATGTCAAGTCAAGACCTCCATGGTTCTTTTTTATTGTATATTTGTGATTATTCTATTCCACAAAAAGTGGATAATTCCTTCTCGCAATTGTTGGATTTTTGAAGAAGTGTTATTTGGCTATTCAAGTATCTTTTAAGGAAAATTTTCCAAAACAAGCAGGGGTTTCAAAGCTAATGACGAATACTACTAAGGAAATTATAAGGAAATTAACTAGTGTATTTAAGACCATGGAGGTCATTAGGCGGCATAAGGCGCCTATGATTTCTATGGTCTTTTTAGGTATTTAAGAAATAGAGGTGATGCCGATATCTTAGCAGAGGAGACATAAAGGCATGTGCAGAATGTAGGTGCTGGCAAATCAGGAAGGGGATTATAAAATGAGTAAAAAAATCATAAAAGATTGCGCTCGGTTGCTATGTTTACTGTTGGTCGGGATGGCTTTGTTGGGTTGCTCAGCAGGGCCGGGCAGCAATAAGGCGGAGACAGATCAGCCCGCAGTAAGCGCACAGGGAACAGTCAATTCGGAAATGCAAACTGTGACAGATCTAGTGGGGCGTGAGGTCCATGTAAAAATTCCGGCTCAAAGGATTGTGGCAGTTGGGCCGGGGTCCTTAAGGCTGGTTGCTTATGCGGAGGGAACCAAGGGGGTGGTTGGGATCGAGGATATGGAAAAGAAAGTCCCCACGGGCAGGCCTTATATGTTTGCTTATCCGGAACTAAAGTCCTTGCCTACCATTGGGCAGGGCGGGATAGATACGGTGCCGGATGAAGAAGCGTTGCTGAGCGTTAAGCCGGATGTCATATTTATCGCCTATCTGGTGGACAAAGCTAAGGCAGATAATCTGCAGAAAAAGACTGGGATTCCTGTCGTGGTTTTGAGTTATGGGCCCTTGGCAACCTTCAATGAGAAAGAAATCTACCAGTCCTTGGATCTGGTCGGCCAGATTATCGGAACACAACAACGGACTGCAGAAGTCATTAATTATGTTAAGAAGAGTCAGCTGGATCTGGCAGAGCGCACTAAGGGTATAGCAGACGCTGATAAACCCAAGGTCTATGTAGGTGGGTTAGGAGTGAAAGGAACCCAGGGCATTGAAAGTACTCAAGCCAAGTATCCTCCGTTTATGAACATTGGAGCTCGGAGCGTCGTCGATGAAACGGGAAAAAGCGGCAGTTTGATGATTGAACGGGAAAAGCTGGTGAGCTGGGATCCTGACATTCTCTTTATTGATGAAGGCGGGTACAGTAAAGTGCTTGCCGACGCTCAGAAAAACCCGACATTTTATCAATCTCTAAGGGCTGTCAAGAACGGGCAGGTCTACGGTCAGATCCCCTATAATTTTTATACTACTAATATTGATACAGCCCTGGCAGATGCCTATTATGCCGGGAAGGTGATTTTTCCGGAGAAGTTTCAGGACATTGACCCGGTTAAAAAGAGTGAGGAAATCTACACCTTTCTCTTAGGTAAACCTGTTTATGAAGAGATGGCCAAAGATTATGGCGGCTTTAAGAAACTCGATTTAACTCAACCCTAAGAGAAGTTAAATCTGCTCAGGTCAAAAAATGATGTTAGACAAGAGATTGAGTTTTAACTATTAGTGGACTAAAAGGACAAAAGGAGAGAGCAGGATGAGTCATAAAAAAGCCTATTTTGATGAGAAGGCAGCCAAGTGGGATACTCTAATTGAAGATGAGGTAATACTCAGGTTAAAAAATATGGTAGAAGAGCTGGCCTTGCCCCCGGGCTGTAAGGTGCTGGATCTGGGGACAGGCACGGGAGTACTGGTTCCTCTGCTGATCGAAGCCGTGGGTTCAGCCGGAAATGTGGTGGGGCTAGATTTTGCTCCCCAGATGCTGGCAGAAGCTAGAAAAAAATATCAGTACCCTAACTTAGAGTTCATAGAGGGAGCTGCGGAGGAGATTCCCTTGACAGATCAGGCAGTCGACGAAGTGGTGTGCAACTCAGCTTTTCCCCACTTTGATGATCTGAGGCGCTCTGCTCAGGAAATGGCTCGCGTTCTGAGACCCGGAGGGCGAGTTACTGTCATGCATCCCCACAGCAGAGAGTATATTAATAATCTCCATGTGTCGCTGGGTGGTGCAGTCCAAAACTGTCTGCTGCCGGAGGAGAAGGAGATGAAGTCCATCTTTGCTGAGGCGGGGTTTGCAGAGATCACCTTGGAGGATGCTCCTCAGGGTTATTGCTTATCGGGAAGGAAAGCATGAGCTGGTTAAGGGAAAAGACTGGGACAAAATCAATGAAAGGGTTTGCGAAGGTTTAGGGACGGCAAACAAGGGATTTACTTCCGGAGGGAATTGAATGTAGATGGGATTAATGCGTTGGTGAGAGAATGGAGATTCTCTTGACTGGCGCATTTTCTCTTTGGCAAAAATAGAAAAAAATAACAGCAAGCTTACAAAAACGTAATCAGCGCTTAATACTAGTGTTATACAATTAAGAAAAATTTTCGGAGGTGTAAATAGGAATGTTCAAAAGAAGCCATTCCAAAGGTCTCGCGTTTATCGTTGTTATCGGCACATTACTTATATCCCTTTTAGCTGCTCAGCCGAATCTGGGGATAGCCAAGTCAGCCAAGGAGGAGGTCTATCAAGGAAAAACCCCAAAATATGTTTTTATGTTTATCGGAGATGGCATGAGCTATGCCCAAGTCAGCAGCGCGGAAATGTATCTGGGGGAAAAATCTCTGCCCGGAAAGCTTTCTCCTGAGCAATTGAGCTTTACTAAGTATCCTGTTCACGGGGCCCTTATGACTCAGGATTCTTCTTCCTTTATTCCCGATTCTGCTTCAACGGCTACTTCTCTCGCTTCAGGTCAGAAAACTTTGTCCGGCGTCATAAATATGGATGAGAGTAAAACCAAGACTTACACACCCATCACGGAAGATTTAAAGGCTAAAGGCTATAAGATTGGGATTGTAACCAGTGTTCCCATCACCCACGCTACTCCCGCGGCTTACTATGCTAAGGTCAGCAATCGAAATGATGCCTATGAAATTGGCAAACAACTGGCAGCCAGTGGCTTTGATTATTTTGGCGGCGGCGATTTTGATCAAAAAAAGGTCCTAAGGGCACCGATCAATCTATCTATGAAATAGTCGAGAAAGCCGGCTATACCATAGCCAATACTAACGAAGAAATCTTGGCTTTAAATAACCGTTCAGGCAAAGTTGTGGCTATTGATCCAGATGATTATGGCTTAGTCTCCATTGAGGGCTCTTTGTTGACCCTTGACCAAATATTGGGTATGTGATACATTTGATTTGATAATTCAATATGGGCTTGAGATCTCTCTTAGGGGAGAATCATCACAGGGAAGTCGGTGCAAATCCGGCGCGGTCCCGCCACTGTAAGGGGGAGTTTGCGTCATCCACTGAGGAAACTTGGTCGGGAGGCAGTAACATGAACCTAAGTCAGGAACCTGATGCCTAATAAGCTTTACTCACGACGGATGGGTGAAGGGACTTTGTCTATTCAGCCCTTCATTAGTTTGAAAGGCTTTTATTATTGAGTGTACATAAAGGTTTCCAGAGGGAGGCCATGACTCTGCATTAGAAAAGGAGAATTGATGGCGTTGACTAAGGAAGATCTAGTAATTCGGACGATTACTTCGGAAGACATTGATGCTGTGCAAAGATTTTTGTGTTGGCAATTGAAAGAACTATTATGAAAAATAAAACAGCAATATCTATAGCAATATTGGCGGCGGCACTTTTTGGGATAAGCTCACCAGTATCTAAGCTATTGCTTGAGGAAATACCTCCTACGTTAATGGCTGCACTCCTTTATCTCGGGGCGGGCTTCGGAATGTTAACCATTAATATAGTAAAAGCACTTAGCAAAAGCGAACAAATTGAAGCTAAGATGACAAAAAAAGAAATGCCGTATATTTTGGGTATGATTATCCTTGATGTGGCTGCACCTGTTTGCTTGATGATTGGACTTACGATGACAACATCTGCAAACGTCTCCCTACTCAGCAACTTTGAAATTGTGGCGACATCACTTATTGCTTTATTGATATTTAAAGAGGCAATTGGCAAGAGAATGTGGATCGCTATTTCACTGATAACCTTAGCAAGCATTATTTTATCCGTTGAGGATTTAACGGGCTTTTCCTTCTCAAACGGCTCAATATTTGTTATCCTCGCTTGCATTTGCTGGGGTTTGGAAAATAACTGTACTCGTATATTGTCCCTGAAAGACCCTCTGCAAATTGTTGTTGTCAAGGGTTTCGGCTCTGGAGTAGGGTCACTCATAATCGCACTTGCCCTAAAGCAGTACAGCACCAAGGTGTTATACCTATTAGTGGCCTTAGTGCTAGGATTTGTGTCCTATGGTCTTAGTATCTACTTTTATATTATCGCGCAAAGAGAACTCGGCGCAGCAAGAACAAGCGCTTATTACGCAGTCGCTCCTTTTACTGGGGTGTTATTCTCGATAGTACTTTTCGGTCAGCACATTACCCTATCCTTTATTGTCGCCTTAATTATTATGATAATCGGTGCTTATTTTGGAGGAGTGGAACACCATAAACATCCCCATACTCATGAAGAAGGCACTCACGAACATAGGCATAATCACGAGGATTATCACCATACTCACCTCCATGACTGCATAGGTGAAGGCGAACACAGCCATGTTCATACCCATGAAAAAATAGTGCATGTACACGCGCACACACCAGATATGCATCATGTTCATTCCCATTAGAGTTAAGGAGGAACATGCTTTGCTTTTATTGTGCTGAATATATTTGAACGGTTTGAGGAAGGCCACAGGTCAGAAATGCTGAGCAGACTTGATCCGGCGGTGATCAAGTCTATCTCAATCTTTTATTCTTATGAAGATGGGCGAGAGAACTTAAGAAATTTGAGGCATGACAATCATCATGTAGGCTGGTCTCGTGATAGTGGAAAAGAGCCGTAAAAAGGCTCTTTTTTAGTTTGTCACAGATGAGGGTTTGAACACATATGCTTTGAGTAAGGTTGTTCAACTACATCTGCATTTTTGACTGAGGCTGCATAAGAAAATAGAGGGGTTCGAACCGTCCCCTTGTGTAGGTCTTGTGTAGGCTTCGCTGACGGCCCGGGGGAAGGCAGGTCAAATTCGCCGACGTCGGCGAATTTGCTGCTTGAGGTTAGGGGCATGGAGAATAGTGGGATGAAAATTACTTATAACCGGCTTCCCACAACATGTTCCGAGCTTGCGTAACCGAGAAACCTCTATTCTTTTCAGTTTGAGATTCAGTATCTCTTGGATTGGCTCCATATTCTGCATAAAGCTGATTAACGCCAGCTAACAGTGACATTTGAGTAACCTCATGAGCATTCATAGCTCTCTTCGGACGAGTAACTAATCGGGCGACTGCGGCAATTTTGGTCAGCTCTATGGCAGAAATTTGCCCTTTTTCATATAAAGGGGTTCCTTTGACTGGGGTTCGGCGCATAACTGCCATAACTTTAACATCATAATCCCTTGCTCTAATCATTTCAGCGGCTAATTCATCATAGGAGTGCTCAGGTCCGATAGGCTCGACACAATAGTACAATTCTAAACCGGCATCGCGAACTGCATTAAGAGTATTTATCCTAGTCTCAGGTTTTAAGGTAGTATCAATACCTTCTCTTAAGCGGTTGATGTGATAAACTCCTGTGAAACCAATATCTTTAAGCCTTTTTGCTGTTTCATGAACAAAATCTCCGATATTGGCAACAAATCTAATATTGTCAGGCAAGTTTTTTCTTGCGATTTTCGCAATATCCATAAAATCGTTGATTGGATAATCAGCCGTTGTCATTAAGAAAAAATCATCTATACCACTGGTAAGCAATAAATCCAGCTCTGATAATATTTCCGCTATGTTTTTCCTTTGTGTAACTGGTAGGGAATAGTGGTTTTGTCCCATTGAACAAAATTTACAGTTTACTGAACAAGGCTCTGCATTTATGCCTATTTGAGCAAAAATCAAACCTTTATTATCGTATTCAGTACGAGACAAGTAATTTGCAGTAGATAGCAGCTTGTAAAAATCTTCAGAATGGTAATCAACATTCAATAGTGTAATAGCATCTTTTTGGTCTAAAAGCTTTCCCTCTTGAGCAGATAATAATAGATTGGAAATGGACACATTAATCCCTCCTATTTTTTACTTTAGAATTACCTTTCTACATCATTGATGTTTTAATAGGTAATCTTTTGTTAAATTTACGTTGTTTTTGCTGCCTTAATTTTAGCGCATACATTGTGTACTTCCTCTAACATCATGCCAATGATTTGACGGTATTCTTCCAAGGTATTAATCCAGTGAGAAAGGCACTCTTCTCCCTCCTTCGTAATATGGTAAAAAATTTTTGCTGGTCCTGTATCCGTCAAAGACCAGGATGAGATTACTAAACCCCGCTGCTCCATGGCTTTAAGTGTGCGATAAACACCTGTTCCATCTGGTTTATGCCCTTTAAACATTGGGGATTCCGCAATTCGTTGGACAATTTTATAGCCGTAAAGGTCTTCCTGAGCAAGAATCGTTAAAATCGTTGGCTGAACTAATTTGTCAAGGTTACTACCCGAACAGGGGCATTTGTTAAAATCAAGCATAAGACATTCTCCTATAGTAGATATAGTCTACTATAGAATATAATATTGGTAATGTTTGTCAAGATGTTTTGTGGTAAAAACAATTACGAGATCATTGCCTCTGCCAAGCAAATCCGGAATGAGCTGAATCGAAAGTGTTAAATAATAGCATTTATGAGTGAAAGTCTTAGGTATCAGTGCAAGTGCGCAAGAGAGGGCTAAGCTGGTAGAAAAAATGCAGCTACCTTCCTAAAGGAAAGTAGTCTGCATTTATTGTTAAATATTTTAGATATACGGAATCAATAGTGATTTCAATCACAGTAAAGTTTTTCAAGTAATACTAAACTAGAAATGATAAGCTAAAAAAATTTTAAGGAAGGTATTCGATTGGTTAAGGCAGTAAAAAATTTTGAGTTTTCTAAAGACTTACTTACATAATTGGACGACATCGGGAAACTTATGGGTTACTGCCCAGAAATCAAAAACAAGGAGGAGATTAAATCAAAAGATGAAGTCAACAACAAAAATGATTGCTCTTTTGGGAATGGGTGCGGTCCTGGCAGGTGTCCTATTATTTATGACTTATCAATATGTTGTTGGACCACAAGGACTAAGTATGAGTATGCCGGCTTTGAGCGTAGTATCCGCCGGCGAGAACAAAGCCTGTGTTGAGTGCCATCAAAAAGACAATCCCGGAATTATCCAGCAATATCATGATAGCGAACACTCCGGCCGGGGAGTTCAATGTCTGGACTGCCATAAAGCGGTGAAAGGTCAAGAATCTTTGACAGAGGAGCATTACGATGTAGCCCTTATCGTCAAACCAACGCCTAATAATTGTGCTCAATGTCATGAGACAGAGGTCAAGGAGTTTGAGGACAGTAATCATTCGGCAAAATCATGGTATGCTGTTCAAGGGTCAGAAAATTTCACTCCAGAGGAACTGGCTAACTATCATTTGCTGGATGCCAATGGCAACCCCCTCAATGGGGGCAAAACTAACCCGGTATTCAATCTGATTGGACAGGATGCTAGTGCACAGTCCTGTGAGGTTTGCCATGGTATTGGTGAAAAGAACAGTGATGGCAGTTTTGGAGATTGCACAAAATGTCACTTAAGACATACTTTTGATGAAGCACAAGCGCGTAAGCCGGAAACCTGTGGTCAATGTCACTTGGGTCCGGATCATCCTCAGATTGAAATCTATAATGAGTCGGCTCATGGAACTTACTACCAAACAAACCAGTCCAAATACAACATGGATGCTCCGTCAGGAACCTTAACTGTCGCTGATTTTCCAGCCCCGACCTGTGCCACCTGTCATATGTCGGCTTTCGGGAGTGTTGAAGGAACCCACGATGTAGGCAAACGTCTCAAATGGTCCCTGGCACCTGAGATTGCTTCCGTTCGTAAAGACGGAGAGGTTCAACAGCAGACCATGAATGGGATCTGTCTGAATTGCCATGCTCAGCCGTTTATTGATGACGTAACCAGTAAAGCAGAAAAAACGATTGCTCTAACCAATCAAAATGTCAAGAAAGGAAAGTCCATTGTCCAAGATCTGCGGGATGCCGGTTTGCTGGGTACAAAATCCTTTGCTGATCCCATGGATTTTGTATATTTTGAGTTATGGCATCACGAAGGCCGTAGAGCGCGGTTTGGAGCAGTTATGGGCGGAGCAGACTACGTAAACTGGCACGGTATTTATGAACAGGAAAAAGCCCTCGTAGAACTCCAATCTGCTGCCGATGACTTAAAAGCGAAAGCAAAGCCCTAGGAGGATTTGAATATGTTTGATCGGTTGATCCGAATAGCTTCTCTTAATAAAACTCCTCTTTTGCTTGGGATGATGGGGATTAACTTTCTGCTGACGGGTGTGGATGTCTTGATTGCCCACTCACAGAACAATTTTTTTCGTTGGGAACTCATTCCCTTAATTTACACCCCACTGGCAGTTCTGGCTATTTTGGTTCTGCTTATTTTTAAATCCAATATCCGGGTTAAGCGAGTCTTTCAACTTGTCATGTGGTTGGGTGTCTTTGTCGGCGTGATAGGGACCGTCTTTCACCTATTTGGAAATGCCACCTTTAGTCGGGAAACTCTGCATCGTCTTTTGGTTGAAGGCTCACCTGTGGCTGCTCCAATTGCCTTTGCCGGAATTTCCTGTTATGCGTTGGTGAGCGAGGGATATCGAGGAACCTCTCGACGTTCAAAACTACTGATTTTGGTGGGCCTTGGCTTTTGGGGTTCCGTAGCAGCAGCATTTTTAGACCATGCTCGTTTAGCTTTTATACCTGGTTACACCTTGATTCCATTAGTAACGGGTTCCCTGGCTGCCATTGCTTGTTTCTATTTAGCCTATTACCAGGCTAACACTACAGAAATATATATATTTTTCTGGATTATGCTTCTTAATCTGTTCGTAGGGATATTGGGCTTGGGATTTCACCTTTTAGGTGATTTGGCGGGAACTCAGGGTATTGTCTGGGCAAGAATGATGTATCGCAACCCTTTACTGGGACCGCTTCTTTTCTCTAATCTTGCCTTCTTAGGCGGCCTTAGCTTGCTGCCGGAACAGACCGTTGCCCATGAAGACAATAGCCTTTAAAGGAAAAGTACTGCTTCTGGTCAACACTGCCAGCAAGTGCGGTTTTACTCTCCAGGTATGAGGGCTTGGAGAGGGTCAAACCGGCTTGGCTGGCAGTTTGATTGTTATTGGGGTTGCGCCAGAGTGGAAAGCCAGAGGACGGAGGCCTTGAAGACTTACCCAATGGTACTATACAAACCTAGTGGTTCGTGTTAGAATATGCACAATTAAATATGTAGGAATGAGTGATTCTTTCCTGAGGGGAAAGAATTGAAAAGGGAAGTCAGTTATGCTGACGCGGCGCCCGCCACTGTGAAAGGGAGTCTACTTACAAATTGTCACTGGGTATTTAATCCTGGGAAGACGTGAGTTGATGAGGATCTTAAGTCAGGAGACCTGCTTGTTCTGAAGTAAAAACTACCTACGGGAGTGTTAGGGGTTGAATTTGCGTTCGTAATTAATACGGGCTGAACCTTTTACCCTTTTATGTGGTAAAGGGCTTTTGTTTTTGTAAGGACATTTTTTCTCTTAGTTTGGTGCCGCTTGTTATTGAATACTAATTTGTTTTGCCACTCATGACAGTTTTGTTAAGACCACTGGTAATAAAAAACGAAGGGGGATATGGATGAACACAATCGTTCTCAAAAGTGAACATTGTAATGGACATACCCATGAGGATGAAATAAAGCATCGTCACCATAAAATCAGGCATAAGCACGGCGAAGGATCTTCCATCGATTTTTATGCTCATGCATCCAAAATCAGACATTGGAATGCTGCTTTTAAAGTATCTCTTTCCTTGCTGACCCTGGTTCTTGCTATTGTATTGAACAATCCCTATGTTTCTCTTGCGGTTATTTTGGCAATGTCCTATTTGACCATCATAGAAGGGGGGCTTTCGCTACAGGCCTATTTGTCTATCTTGATGATTCCAATCTCCTTTATTCTGCTTGGCACTATTACCATTGGCCTTGACTTTTCGACACAACCGCTTGGACAGTATAATCTGTATCTTGGTTTCTTCTATGTCTTTACTTCCCAGGCGAGTCTTAAGATCATGCTGTTTTTGATGCTGAAGGTTTTTGCGGCGATTAGTGCTATGGAAATGATGACCTTATCGACTCCATCCTCCGAGATTATCAGTGTCCTGCAAAGGGCACGTGCGCCGAAGCTTATTGTAGAACTGATGAGTCTTATTTACCGTTACATTTTCATTCTCATCGATGTCAATATCAAAATGAGAAATTCTGCGCATTCTCGTCTTGGCTTCTGTGATATTAAAACTTCCTGGTATACCTTTGGCAAAATTGCCAGTAATATGCTGATTGTTTCATTTAAAAAGGCTGATGCTTATTATGACGCCATGGAAGCCAGATGCTATGATGGAGATCTTATATTTTTGGAAGAGGTTAAAAAAGTAAAAGTATCACAAATGGCCAAGGCAGCAGTATTCATCATTTTTCTAATTCTGCTCTGGAACTTTACACGATAGGAAGGAAAGATAATGGGAGAACCAATCTTAAAAATCAAGGACCTGCATTATACATACGGAAATGGGACTCCCGCATTGAATCGTATTAATGCGGATATCTATGAAGGTGAGAAAATCGCAGTCATTGGCTCCAATGGTGCCGGTAAATCCACATTTTTTCTTAATGCCAACGGAGTCCTTACTCCGGATCGGGGAGAAATTAGCTACCGAGGGGTTATCATTAATAAAAAAAACTTGAAAGAGCTCCGTAAAAATATTGGCATCGTATTTCAGGATGCCGACAATCAGATCATCGCCTCCACAGTGATGGCAGAAGTGGGATTTGGACCGATGAACTTAAAGCTTCCCAAAGAGGAAGTCCTGAGGCGGGTTGAGGAAGCACTGACCTATATGAACATTCAGGATTTTAGGGATCGCCCGCCTCACTATTTGAGCGGCGGAGAAAAGAAGCGTGTCAGCATAGCCGATATCATCGCCATGAAATCAGAGATTATTATTTTTGATGAACCTACGGCGGGACTGGATCCCTTAAATACTCAAATATTGGAAGCGGTTTTGGACAAGATTGGTTCAGAGGGCAAGACAATACTTGTTTCCACCCATGATGTAGATTTTGTCTACAGATGGGCTGAAAGAGCCATTGTCTTCTCTCAAGGGAAAATTATCGCAGACGGGCCACCCTTGAAAATTTTCCAAAACGAAGAGATTTTAAAACAGGCAAATCTTAAACGGCCGACGCTAATGGAAGTCTATGAGCTGCTTGTTGAAAAACATCTGCTTGAAGATACAAAAGCCTATCCCGTAAGTACTCAGGCATTCAAGGAAATGCTTAGAAACATGTAATACCTAAGCATATACAGTTGCCAACGAAGGTGGGATGCTGTCAGCAAGAGCATTTCCTATTACAATTACAAAGGAGGCGAATTAACTCTTTTATTGTAATCAAATTATTTAAAAAAAACACGAAGAAAAACGGAGGAAGCAAAATGAACATCAAAGAAAAGGGATTTTTTATTGGTTTAATAGCTATTTCTTTACTTTTCGGAACACTTCCCACAGCAAACGCTATGCACATCATGGAAGGTTATCTTCCGGTGGGATTTAGTATTGCGTGGGGCGCAATCTGCATCCCATTTTTGGTGATAGGTTATCTGTCAATCAAGAAAACAATCGCTGAGGATCGCAGATCGATTACTTTGCTGGCCATGGCAGGTGCGTTCATTTTCGTACTTTCATCTTTAAAGATTCCGTCAGTAACAGGAAGTTGTTCACATATGACCGGTACCGGCCTTGGGGCAATTTTATTCGGTCCTGCCGCAGTCAGCATCCTAGGTATCATTGTACTACTTTTTCAGGCGATTATGCTGGCGCATGGCGGACTGACCACTCTGGGTGCTAATACGTTTTCTATGGGGATTGCCGGTCCCTTCGTTACTTATGGAATCTACAAATTATGTCAGGCGCTGAAAATCAACAAATATGTTGGCATTTTTCTGGCGGCATCAATCGGCGACTTATTTACCTATTGCGTAACCAGTGCTCAGCTTGCACTTGCCTATCCCTCGGCGACGGGTGGTGTCCTGGCATCCGCACTCAAATTCCTTGCAGTGTTTGCCCCGACACAACTGCCACTGGCCATTATCGAGGGTATTTTAAGTGTTGTTATTATTATGGGTCTTGAAACCTATGCAAAACCGGAATTAAGAAAGATTGGGTTTTTAATCGGAGGTAGTAAGTGATGGAAAAGACTAAAAATAAAGTTGTCATTTTATTAGTTTTAGCTGTATTGATTGCCCTTGTGCCATTTTTTGCCTTAAAGGGTGCCGAATTCGGTGGCTCCGACGATGCAGGAAGTCAGGTGGTTTCCGAAATAACTGGTACCGATTATCAGCCTTGGTTTACACCTGTTATGGAAACCTGGATTGGTGGAGAAATACCGGGAGAAATTGAGAGTTTACTCTTCTGTGTTCAGACCGGTATTGGAGTCGGTGTTCTTTTCTTTTTCTTGGGAAGATTCGTAGAGAGGACTAAGCTGGAGAATCAAAAAAAGTAAAAGAAAGATCATTGACTATTGGAAAGGTCAAGAAGCTTTAAACAAAATAATTTTTCGTCACGGTCAGGGAGGTACTCGCAAAAATGATCATACTTTTGGGAGAAACGGCTGAGGCAGGTGAAATTGCTGTATATCTTAAAACCAGGGGGCTTGAGTTTGAACGCATACGAAGCTGGACGGAAAAGGGATGCCCTCAGACGCCTTCCGTCATTCTTGACGCCAGCCATCCATCAAGCAGCAAGTTCGCGACCTTATGCCAATGGTGTGAACAGAGGGGAATTTCCTATCTTAGGCTTGAAAGACCTGAAACGAAGATCCCTGCCAGCCCTTTAATATTTCCGGTCTATGGTTGGGAAAAAGCATTGCTCCAACTAAAACAATGTGTCGAAAATTTGTCTGAAAAAAAAGGAAGAAAGGTAACAATTTTTGTTACAACCGGCAGCCATCAGTTGGAAAGTGTCGTGTTCAGTACTTTTGCCAATCTAACTCGTGTGGTTATAAGAATTCTTCCCCAAGGGCATTTAGTACAAAAATGTCGGGATATGGGAATTAGTCCCAGGGATATTGTCGCGATACAAGGTCCTTTTTCCAAAGATATCAATAAAACATTATTTAAGTTCTATCGAGCAGATATTCTTTTGACTTTGGACAGTGGTCTCGCCGGGGGAACGGATACGAAAATATCAGCGGCCTTAGAACTTGGTATGGAAATTGTGCTTGTTAAAAAGAAAAAAATTAGCACCGACTTGACCGTAAGTACCGTTGTCGAATTACAGAATTGGGTAGATAATAATATTCCTGACATTAGGTAATAAACACTTTCCCTTTCCCTTGTATTTTTCTGTCCCGCCAAATTGATGCACTTACCAATGTTCATATTTCTGGGCGTGTAAGGAGGAAGGAATGTCTCTAACCCTTGATATGACTGCTGTAGTAAAATAACAGAAGACGGCGACTGGCAGATGCCAGAAGCCGTCTATGTCGTTATATGAATGGCAGCTACTCAAGTCGCAAGCGGGAGTAAGCCTGTCTGTCAATCGACACAATTTGTTCGATTGACACGCTATCGGGGATGCGCTATCATTTTAGTATAATTGCATATTTATTCTGCTCAGGTGACTGCAGTTTGTGCTCAAATGCAGTTTAAAAGGGAAGCAGGTGTAAATCCTGCACGGTCCCGCCGCTGTATGGGAAGATATGTTTCCTTAATTTTTGCCACTGGTTTGTTTCGGGAAGGCAGGGAAATATGAATGAAGCCCAAGTCAGAAGACCTGCCTGGGTCAGATGTGCTGACTCTACGAGTGATAGAGGTATGCCGGATGCTGAATAAAAAATGAGTGTTTAGTTTAGCTTCTTGATATTTCTGTCAAGAAGTTTTTTGTTTCTTTAGCTTGAGAGATGTTTAAAAACTCAGAGGAAGGGGAATCACTGACGATGATTACAAAGATCAAAAAAAGAGATGGCAGAGAAGCTCCATTTAACATCGAAAAGATCGCCAATGCTATTTTCAAAGCAGCCAGTGCCACAGGAGGCAAAGATTATGATTCGGCCATGCTGCTTGCAGAAAAGGTAGTGGAATATATAGAGCAAAGCCTCAGGAAAAAAGTTCCTGAGGTGGAAGAAATTCAGGACGCCGTGGAAAAAGTCCTGATCGAGACCGGCCATGCCCGTACTTCCAAGGAATTCATCCTCTACCGGGCGGAACGGACCCGGATCAGGGAAATGAATACCCGCCTGATGAAAGTTTATGAAGATCTGACCTTCCAGGAAGCCAAAGATAATGATATGAAGCGGGAAAATGCCAATATCGATGGGGACACCGCTATGGGCAACATGCTTCGTTACGGTTCGGAAGGGGCCAAGCAGTTCAATGAGATGTTTGTCTTGAAGCCTGAGCATTCCAAAGCTCATCGGGACGGAGATATCCATATTCACGACATGGATTTTCTCATGCTGACCACCACTTGCTGCCAGATCGATATCGAAAAGCTGTTCAAGGACGGATTTAGCACCGGCCACGGTTTCCTTCGGGAACCAAACGATATTAACAGTTACAGCGCATTGGCCTGCATTGCCATTCAATCCAACCAGAATGATCAGCACGGCGGCCAGAGTATCCCTAACTTTGATTATGGCATGGCGCCCGGAGTCGCCAAGACCTACACCCGCCTCTACCGGCAAAATTTCCTGAAAGCAATGGAGCTGCTGGGTGGAAACGGAATTGCCGGTTCAGACACAGACCTGGAAACCCGGCTGAATGTGGTCTTTCAAATGCTCGAGAAGGAACGGGGTATCGTGCCGGTTCTGAACTCGGACAATGAATATCTTGAGCTGGAAGCCCATTTTCTTTGGGATTATTATCGGATGGACTCTGTCACAATCCTCAAGGCTCAGGAATTTGCCGTCAAAAAAGCCGTTGCCGAAACCGACCGCCGCACCTATCAGGCCATGGAAGCCCTGGTTCATAATCTGAATACCATGCATAGCCGGGCCGGAGCGCAAATCCCCTTTAGCTCGATTAACTACGGTATGGATACTACCCCCGAAGGCCGCATGGTGGTCAAAAACCTCTTGCTGGCCACAGAAGCCGGCTTGGGCAATGGGGAAACCCCCATCTTCCCAATCCATATTTTCAAAGTCAAGGAAGGCGTTAACTATAATCCCGGAGAGCCCAACTATGATCTCTTCCAGCTGGCCTGCCGGGTCAGTGCCAAGCGCCTTTTTCCCAATTTCTCGTTTATAGATGCCCCCTTCAATCTCCAATACTATGTTCCGGGCCGTCCGGAAACCGAGATTGCTTACATGGGCTGCCGCACCCGGGTGGTGGGCAATGTACACGACCCTTCTCGTGAAACCCTTTTCGGGCGCGGCAATCTCAGTTTTACCACGATCAACCTGCCCCGGCTTGCCCTGAAAAACAACCGCGATATCCCCGCTTTCTTCGCTGAGCTGAACGAGAAAATCGACATGGTCATCAATCAGCTCCTGGAGCGCTTTGAGATTCAAGCCCGCAAAAAGGTGAAGAATTTCCCTTTCCTGATGGGCCAGGGGATTTGGATGGATTCCGACCAACTGGGCTGGGATGACGAAATCCGTGAGGTACTCAAGCATGGGACTCTGTCCATGGGCTTTATCGGCCTGGCGGAATCCCTGAAAGTCCTGACCGGACAGCATCACGGGGAATCCGAGGAATCCCGTCAATTGGGACTGAAGATCGTCACCCAGATGAGAAAGCGCATGGATGAAGCGAGCGAAAAGTACAAACTGAACTTCTCCCTGCTGGCGACGCCAGCGGAAGGACTTTCTGGCCGTTTCATCAAACTGGACAAGAAAATATTTGGCACTATTGATGAGATCACCAATAAGGAATACTATACGAACAGCTTTCATATCCCGGTCAGTTTCCCGATCAGTGCTTATGAAAAAGTACGCATCGAAGCTCCTTACCATGCGCTGACCAACGCCGGCCATATTACTTATGTGGAGCTGGACGGGGACCCGACTCAGAATCTCCAGGCCTTTGAAAAAGTGGTTCGCTGCATGAAAGAGGCCGGCATCGGCTTCGGGGCAGTCAACCATCCTGTGGACCGGGATCCCCTTTGCGGCTATACTGGCATCATTGGCAACGAATGCCCGAGATGCGGACGCTATGAGGACAAAGTGAAGTTCGAGCGAATCCGCCGTATCACCGGCTATTTGGTGGGTACCCTGGACCGCTTCAATGATGCCAAGAAGGCGGAAGTGCGGGACCGGGTTAAGCATTTAAAAACGGATATCCCTGCTGAGTAGGCATTGAAGCAGAGTTTGTCCTTAAATCAGAATCTACGGAGGCATAACTATGAGTCCTGATCTGAGGATTGCCGGAATTATAGAAGAATCGATTGTTGATGGTCCGGGTATCCGCTTTGTGGTTTTTGCCCAGGGGTGCAATCACCATTGTCCGGGTTGCCATAATCCTGAAACTCAGCCCTTTGACCGTGGAACTGTGGTTCAGATTGAAACTCTGCTCAGGCAGATGTCGAAGAACCCGCTGCTGGACGGGGTAAGCATAAGCGGTGGAGAACCTTTTGAACAAGCGGAGGTTTTGGCGGAGCTGGCGGCTCAGGTGCAGAAAAAAGGGCTGAATGTGGTAACCTATACCGGTTATATTTATGAAGAGATTCTCGCTAATGCCTCTGAGCAGCCAGGTTGGTCCCGCCTGCTTAAGCATACCGACATTCTGGTAGACGGGCGTTTCGAGCTGGCACAGCGCAATCTGCTCTTAAAGTTCAGAGGATCAGAGAATCAGCGGCTCATCGATGTGAAGAAAAGTCTGGAGTCCGGAGAAATCCAAGAGGCCATTCTCTAAATGCCAAAAGAGCATTGCCATTATATACTGAAGCCCCCTAGCTTAGGAAACCGACTACGCTAGGGGGCTTCAGTATATAATGGATGAATATTGCGGCAGGGGGGTAGGGCCCGTCACGATCAACCCCGGTCTGCCGCTTTACGTTTCTGATAGCGTTCCTCTTCGCTGAAAACGCAGCCGCAGTATTTCTGCATATACAGCGAAAGTTCACGGGCCCTTTGCTGGCCTTCGCGGAAAAAGGGCCGGAAATCCCGGTATAAAAATTCTATCCCATAGGTTTGGGCTGCTTTCTCAGCGGCCTGGCTAATCAACTCATGATTCTGATAGGGGCTGATAAGCAGGGATGTGGTAAAGCTGTCGAATCCATTTTCGGCAGCGTATTTTGCCGTGGCGTTCAGCCGGATGTCATAGCAAAAGGCGCAGCGGTAATCAAAATCCGGCCTAATACCCTTGATAAATTCCCGAAGACCGTATTCATCCTTCATCACAAGCTGCAGGTCGACAGCCTTGGCATATTGGAGTAAAGCATCTCTCCGGCTTCTGTATTCGGTAAACGGGTGAATATTGGGATTGTTCCAATATCCGACAGGCTCTATGCCTTCGGCCCTGAGCTGATCCACGCATTTTAGGGAACAAGGAGCGCAGCAGGTATGCAGCAAGATTTTCATTGAGGTTCCTCCAGAGCATAAAATTTTAATGGCTTTTTAGCTTTTACCTGTTCGCTGATATGCTTGGATGTAGCTGAAATTCTCATTGTTCCGCTCCATCAGATAATCATCGGCTAGGACAGCATCGAGAAATTCTTTGCCCCCGGATTCTACGACAACCACGTTCATGCCCAGCTTTTGCTCTACATCACTTACGGTAATATCATCCAAAAACAGCTGTTCTCTCGACCTCAGTATATTAGAGGGTATCTGCAGAACATCTCCCAGGTATTCACCCTGATCTTTTCTTTCCTGCAGCTGCTTGATGAGATCCTGGCCGGTAATCAGCCCGGAGACGGTTATGGTCTCTCCGAAGAAATCATTGCGGATGCAGCAGACATTAATTTTGATCAGCGGAAACACGTCCATAATTTGCGCTGCAAAACCTTTGATGGTTGGATAGGTTAGCTTCCCGGTTACCATGGTGAGTGTCCTTGACAGATTATGATTAAATTTCCTGCGTTTGATTTTTTTCTTAACCTGCACCAGAGCCTCATTAAACTCGTCTATCAGCAGTCTCATCATACCGACGCCATTTTCCAGCTGGATATAACCATCGTAGCGTTCTTCTTCCGGAAACTCTCTTTCGGCAGTGATATACCATTCATCACTGGCATGGATAAAGTGAAGCCCGTACTTTTCATAAAATTCACTCTGCCTGCTCTCGATCAAATCAATAACGGCTTCGCAGTCCTGTTTATTAAATACGTCAAGGGGATACAAACCTTTTCGGTACTTGGTGATTCCCGCCGGAACCACTGAAACGCTCCGCATAAAAGGAAGATATTTGGACAGATCTGCGATGGATCGCTCCAGCTCACGGCCATCATTTACATCTTTGCAAAGGACGATCTGCCCATTCATTTCAATGCGGCCTGCATACAGCAGATCCAGATATTTAAGCTTATCCCCGGCAAAGCGGTTATGGAGCATTTTACAACGAAGTTCCGGATTGGTCGTCTGCACCGATACGTTGATCGGAGCAAGATGCAGCCGGATGATTCTGTCTATATCCTTTTGCTGCATATTAGTCAACGTGATGTAGTTTCCTTGCAAAAAAGACAGTCTGGAATCGTCATCCTTGAAGTAAAGGGTTTCCCTCATGCCGGGGGGCATCTGGTCAATAAAGCAAAATATACATTTATTGCAGCAGGAACGATAATTGCTCATCAAGCTGTTATCGAACTCGATGCCTAAGTCGTCATCATAATCCTTTTCAATCTCCAGCAGCCATTCTTCGCCGTTTTGCTTTCTTATGACCACTTCAATAAATTCATCCTTGATTAAATACCTGTAATCAAATACGTCTTCTATTTCTTCATTGTTAATCGTCAGCAGAATATCACCTGCTTCAATTTTCATTTCTTCGCCAATAGAATCCGGATACACCTCTTTAATCAGATGACCTTGATTCCTTTTATTCTTCAAAGGTGACTTTCCTCTCAACGAATATTTTTAAGGTGGCTTTGTTTCATTGCAACTGCCGCAAACTGCCACGGGGCTCAGTTAGGTGCTGCGCATATACTCCAGTTCATTGTAAACCAAAGCCTACGTCCGTTCAACAGCTTACGAATATAATCGTAACTTTACAAATGAAAACAGAATTATTTATGGTGTCACAACCGGATTGGGAGAAAATTGGAATAAAGCAGTATGTCCTGCAGATTCAGCGCTTTTACAAAGAAACACGCTCCTGTCCCATGCCGCCTCGGTAGGAGAACCTTTGGACAAAGAAGTAGTGCGGGGAATACTTTTGATGATGCTTTTAAACCTGGGACAAGCTTATGCCGGAGTTCGGATGGAAACTCTGGAGCAAATAGCAGGACTTCTCAATCATGGCATTATCCCATTTGCTCCAAAAGATGGTTCCGTAGGCTATCTGGGGCCGGAAGCTCACGTTGGCCTCGTTCTAATTGGGCTAGGTAAGGCTTGGTTTAACGATAATTTACTGCCCGGAGATAAGGCTCTTGCAAAGGCGGATATGAAACCAATCGTTTTAGCAAGCAAAGAGGGCTTATCCCTCGTTTCCGGAACGACATCAATTACAGCACTAACTGCTTTAACGTTATATGATGCAATTAATTATTCCAAAACAGCAGACATCTCTGCAGCCATGTCTTTAGAAGTATTAAAAGGAACCCTGGAAGCTTATGACCCAAGGATTCAAGCTGTAAGACCACATGAAGACCAAATAAATACTGCTGAAAACATTAGAAATATCTTAAAAGATAGTGAGATAATTGCCCAATACAAATCCTACAGAGTACAGGATGCTACGTCATTAAGAAATGTTCCTCAAGTACACGGGGCAGTTAAGAAGACAATCAAAGATGCCTATAACGGTTCTTACGGAAATGAACTCCTGTTGCGATAATCCGTTAATATTTTCTGACGAGGATGACGGACAGGTATTGATGGGCTGTAATGCTGATGGCTCATTTGTGGGAATTGAAGCTGATTCTTTATGCATGGCAATGACCATGATGGCAAAAATGTCAGAAAGAAGGACCCATAGACTGGTTAACCTATTTAACATTTATAAATGGATGTCCAAGTATTGTGATGATGCACCAACTATGGTTGGTTATAGCTTGATACTATAACTAACCATAGTTTTTTTTGACTTATCCTATATCAAGTTTATCATGCTATAGTCAAGATATTAGTTTAGGGGGTTAGCTCATGAGATACAATATTGAAGCTTATTTAAAGGAACGAATTCTTGTTTTAGATGGTGCAATGGGAACCTGTATTCAGGGCTATGACTTAAATGAACAAGAGTTCATAGGAAGTTGTCATTGTCATAAAGGTCAAAAGGGGAATAATGACCTTTTGAATATTTCTCATCCAGAGATTATTGAAGCAATCCATAAACGTTATCTGGAAGCTGGAGCGGATATTATTGAGACTAATACCTTTAATGCCACTAGAATCTCTCAAAAGGATTATGGTATGGAGGATAAGGTCTACGAACTTAATCTCCAGGGGGCAAAGCTCGCAAGAGAAGCGGCAGATCTTTTTACGAAGGCCGAGCCCAGTAAACCGCGTTTTGTAGCCGGTTCAGTGGGGCCTACCAATCGAACGGCCTCGCTTTCACCGGATGTCGAAAATCCAGGTATCAGAAATATTAGTTTTGACGAACTCGTACTTGCCTATGGTGAACAGATTCAGGGGCTGGTCGAGGGAGGAGTCGATCTGATAATGATTGAAACCATCTTTGATTCCTTAAATGCTAGGGCAGCGATATTTGCAGCGGAAGATGTCTTTAAGGAAAAAGGCTTGACCCTGCCCATCATTATCTCCGGGACTGTAGCGGATAAGAGTGGTCGAATCTTATCCGGGCAAACCCTTGAAGCGTTTGTCTATACTATGAAGGGAGAAGAAATCCTTGGGATCGGATTAAACTGTTCCTTTGGAGCCCGGGATTTAATTCCCTTCATTAAATATCTTTCCAAAACACAAGATCGTTATGTAACCTTTCACCCCAATGCGGGTCTGCCAAACTCCCTAGGGGAGTATGAGGAACGACCGGAAGAAACGGCAGCGCTGGTCAAGGAATTAGCAGAGCAAGGACATTTAAATATTGTCGGAGCCTGCTGTGGTTCAACACCAGCCCACATTAAAGCGATTGCTGAAGCCGTCGAGGGTATTAAACCAAGAAAAATTCCTCAACTGGAGAAAGAGACGGTTTACTGTGGTCTCGAAGCCATTGTTATTAAGAACGAAAATAACTTTGTCAATATTGGGGAACGAACGAATGTTTCCGGATCGGCTAAGTTTGCCAGACTGATTCGAGAGAAAAACTATGAAGCAGCCTTATTTGTGGCCAAAGAACAGGTGGAAAATGGAGCGCAAATTATTGATATAAACTTTGACGATGGTCTGCTTGATGCCGTAAATGAAATGGACATATTTCTGAAACTTCTTGCTGGCGAGCCAGATATTGCCAGAGTTCCGGTGATGATTGATTCGTCAAAATTTGAGGTTTTAGAAGTAGGGTTAAAGGCCATCCAAGGAAAAGCCGTCGTCAATTCTATCAGCCTAAAAGTTGGGGAAGCGGAATTCCTTCGGCAAGCAACGTTAATTAAACGCTATGGTGCAGGCGTTGTGGTGATGGCTTTTGATGAGCAAGGTCAGGCCGATACGTTTGAGAGGAGAATCGCAGTTTGCCAAAGAGCGTATGAGTTATTAGTCACTAAGGTGAAGTTTCCCCCAACGGATATCATTTTCGACCCTAATATTTTGGCGATTGCCACAGGGATTGAAGAGCATAATAATTACGCGGTGGATTTTATCAACACGGTAAAATGGATCAAGGCAAATCTCCCTTATGCCAAGGTTAGTGGTGGAGTAAGCAATTTATCTTTCTCCTTTAGAGGGAACAATGCCATCAGGGAAGCGATGCACTCTGTGTTTTTGTATCACGCTATTGCAGCAGGGATGGATATGGCCATAGTCAACCCCAGTATGATTCAGATTTATGATGAGATCGATAAGGACCTCCTGGAAAAGGTCGAAGCTGTCGTGCTGAATAAGACGTCGGATTCTGCCGAAAAACTCTTAGAGTTTGCAGAAAACTACCAAGCGTCGGGTGGAGATCAAGTTGAGAATAAACTGGCTTGGAGAGAAAAAGGGCCCAAGGAGCGGTTAATTCAGGCGTTAGTCAAAGGGATCGCTGAATTTATCGAAGAAGACGTTGAAGAGGTCAGAGGGCAATATGCCAGGGCAGAAATGGTGATCGAGGGCCCGCTAATGGATGGAATGAAGGTGGTGGGAGAATTATTCGGAGATGGCAAGATGTTTCTCCCTCAAGTTGTAAAAAGCGCCAGAGTTATGAAAAAGGCGGTAAGCTTATTATTACCGTACATTGAAGCAGAGAAGAAGGGAAGTGAAAGCAGCAGTGCAGGAAAAGTGGTCGCCGCAACTGTAAAGGGGGATGTCCATGATATCGGCAAAAACATTGTTTCAGTCATTCTGTCTTGCAATAATTTCGAAGTGATTGATCTAGGAGTCATGGCCTCTTGCGAAGTAATACTTCAGGCAGCTAAAAGAGAAAAGGCTGATATCATAGCTCTGAGTGGGCTGATTACGCCGTCACTAGATGAGATGTCGAATGTGGCAGAGGAAATGGAGCGGCAAGGGTTTAATATTCCCCTGATGATTGGCGGAGCAACAACTTCTAAGACTCACACAGCCTTAAAGATTGCACCCAAGTATTCAAAGGGAGTCGTGTATAGCGTCGACGCTTCAAAGGCTGTAGAAGTTGCCAAAAAGCTGGTGGATAGGAATCAGCGAGATGGCTATTTGACCCAATTAGGGGAAGAATACCAAGCTATACGAGAAAACTATGGGAAAATTGAACGCAAGATGGTACCCCTGGAAGAAGCTCGAGCAAAGAAATTTAAACTGGATTGGACTAAGGAGCATATAACGATTCCTAACTTGATTGGAATCAAACATTTAGAGAATTTCCCGATCAGGGAGCTAAGAAACTATATTGATTGGTCGTATTTCTTTGTTGCCTGGAATATGGGAATGGCGTATCCGAAAATTATGAAGGATCCTAAATACGGCGAGGAAGCTAAAAAACTTTTTGAGGATGCTAATCAAATGTTAGATTTAGTAGAGCAGGAAGGCATACTGACAGCCAATGCCGTTTTGGGTATTTTTCCAGCAAACTCTCTAGGTGATGACCTTGAACTTTACCATAATGGCAGGGTCACAACCTTCAATATGTTAAGGCAACAAGCGGTTTCCAAGGAGAATGTCTATCGATCCCTTGCCGATTATATAGCTCCTAAGGAGAGCGGGATAACGGATTATTTAGGTGGATTTATTGTGACGACAGGAATAGGCGCTAAGCAGTATGCAGAGAAACTCAAAGAACAAGGGGACGACTACGGAGCCATCATGGTCAAACTTCTGGCCGATCGGTTAGCAGAAGCTTTCGCAGAGTTATTACATCTTCAAGTGCGAAAGGATTATTGGGGATACTCTCCTGATGAAAGTACAAAATCTATAGCAGCGTTAACAGAATCATTTAGGGGGATCAGGCCGGCCTTTGGATATCCTTGTCTCAGGGATCATGCTGAGAAAACAAAGCTTTTCCAACTTTTAGAGGGAGAACGGCATACGGGTGTCACGTTAACAGAACATTATATGATGGACCCGGTTGCTAGTGTGTGTGGGTTGTATTTCGCTTCTGAGGAGGCCGACTATTTTGATATCAACAGGGTCGATAAGGAGCAATTGGATGATTATGCAAGGCGTAATCAGAAAGGTCTTAAAGAGATCGAGAAGATGTTAGGTACTATTTTGAGATAAAATAAAGAATAAGGAAGAGAAGGTCTGTATCAAAATTTAGTTTATAGTTTGATACAGACCTTTACGCTACAGGTAATCATCTTCGATATAAAAAAGTGTGCTCCTCTATCATATGCTTGTTTGGTGTGCATTGATCAAAAAAGAAAATAATGCTAAAATTCCGAAAAGGCTATTGAAAAAGAAAAAAGGTTATGCTAACCTGTAAAAAACGCAAGTACAAGTAATTTTCTATATATCAAAGTAATTGAATAATTAGGAATAAGTGATTTTTTCTCTGAGGGGAAGAAATTGAAAAGGGAAGTCAGTGGAAGCTGACGCGGTGCCCGCCACTGTAAGAGGGAGTCAACTTACATAATGTCACTGGGGAACTATCTCTTGGGAAGACGTAAGCTGATGATGAACTTAAGCCAGGAAACCTGCTTATTTCCAGGTCAGAACTGCCTACGGGAATGTTAGGGGGTGTTTGAGTGTATTTGGGAGTACTTTTATTGTCAGATACCAGCTAAACCTTTTACCTTAGATGGGGTAAAGGGTTTTTGTTTTTTATCATTAGCCAAGATAGCTCTAGTTGCACTTTGCTGGTCGCAGTTTTAAGGATATCACATAGATGGATCTACTATACGAGGGGAGTAGCCATCTTGTGCATTCAAATAAAAATTTGGGGGTAAATGAATGAAAAGAAAAATATTTCGATTTTTCATTACCGTGGTCACCATGACCACAATGTTAGTCGGTTGTGCAGCCAGCCCAACCGCAACGGTTCCAGCAAATAAACCAAGCAGCGTCATCATCGCAATTCAGCAAGATGCCGAACCTGCAGCAGGTTTTGACCCGATCACAGGTTGGGGATCAAGTCAGAACGATCCATTAATTCAAAGTATCCTGGTAAATGTCCAAGATGACGTTTCTATTGCGTGCGACCTTGCTACAGAATATTCCGTCTCTGATGATGGATTGGTCTGGACATTTAAGATACGTCCCGATGTGAAATTCACTGACGGCGTCGCACTCACAGCAAAGGACGTTGCCTTTACTTTTAATACCGCTAAGAAAACCGTATCCTCGCGAGACCTTTCTATGTTTGAAAAGGCTGAGGCTATTGATGACACTACGGTGAAATTAACCCTAAATAAACCCTATTCACCATTCATATATATTGTGGCGTGTCTGGGTATTGTGCCTGAACACGCATACAATTCTGCCTACGGAACAAATCCTATCGGCTCCGGACCTTTTATGCTCAAACAGTGGGATAAAGGCGAGCAGGTAATTTTTGAAGCTAACCCTGACTATTATGGCAAAGTATCAAAAATGAAGCAGTTGACAGTTGTGTTTATGACCGAGGAAGCGGCGTACGCAGCAGCTAAGGCTGGACAGGTAGACATTGCTTATTCCAGTGCTTCTTTCACGAAAACTCCGATTCCGGGATATGAAATCGTAGATTTCACAACCACTGATCACAGAGAGTTGAATTTGCCGGTGATACCTGCGGGAAATATGGTTAAAACAATAAACGGTGACAAAGAAGTTAAAGGGGGTAACGATGTTACCAGCAATCTGGCGGTGCGCCAAGCTATGTCCTATGCCATAGACAGACAAAAAATAGCAGATATTGTTTTTAATGGCTACGCAACTCCGGCGTACAGCGCCAGCCCGGGCCTGCCCTGGGAGAATGAGGCTGTTAAAGTAGAGTATAATCCTGAAAAGGCAAAATCTATCATGGAGGCCGATGGCTGGGTCAAGAATAAGGACGGCATATATGAAAAGAATGGTCTTGTTGCCGAAGTCACAGTAACCTGCATGGCTGAAGCCACTCGCCAAAGTATTCTAATGGCTGTTAAAGAAATGTTGGATAAGTTTGGAATCAGAATTAATATTAAAGGTGGCATGCCATGGGAAGAAATCGATCCATTGACCTATTCCGCCCCTAATTTGATTGGCGGAGGAGCATATTCACCTATAAGCGACATCGGCAGATTTTATACCGGCAAGAACCGTGCTGTCTATTCAAACAAAGCTGTAGATAAGCACATGAACGACGGTCTGGCGGCTAAAACCGTTGAAGAAACTTATAAGAATTTTAAGCTTGCAGCCTGGGATGGCACCACTGGCTATGCTACTATCGGCGATTGCCCCTTCGTCTTTATAGTTACAGTAGATGCAATCTATTTTGCTAAAGAAGGATTAAATGTCGTAAAAGAACAAATTATCCCTCATGATACCGGCTGGTTTATTTGCGACAACGTTAACAGATGGTCCTGGGATTAATTTAACGGAACAATATGAGCAAGCCCGCCCGATAGGTCGGGCTTGTATCATGAAAAAGAGGTGATTTTATGAGCGGTACATTGGGCAATCCCATTGTCAGGAGTCTCAATACTCTCTGGAAACTGGTGCTGGTGCTTTTAGCCGTAAGCTTCATTTCCTTTGCCTTAATTGATGCATCCCCGATTGATCCCGTGGCAGCTTATGTGGGACATCAAGGCAAAGACAATCTGGATCTGGTCGAATTGCAACGCCTTCAGGATTATTTTGGCATGAACGAACCATTCTTCCCACGTTATTTAAATTGGGTGGGAGGATTATTGCACGGCGATTTGGGTGTATCCTTAATATACCATCAACCAGTTGAACAAGTTATTGGTGCTAAGATAGCCAGTTCTCTTATGCTGATGTTGACAGCATGGGCTTTATCCGGCGTACTGGGTTTTTTTCTCGGAGTCTTAGCAGGCGTGTTTCGAGACAGGGTTTTGGACAAATTGATCAAAGGATATTCGCTTTTGCTTGCCAGTGCGCCAACCTTTTGGCTGGCCATGCTGATGTTGATCATTTTTTCAGTTTGGTTAAAGATATTTCCCATTGGACTGAGTGTTCCTATCGGGGTATTAGCTGAGAATGTTACCTTTGCTGATTCAATCCGACACTTGATTTTACCTGCAGTAACCCTGAGCGTCATTGGCATAGCGAACATTACTTTGCATACAAGAGAAAAAATGATTGAAATAATGGGACAGGACTATATTTTATATGCAAGATCCCGCGGAGAGAATCTTCCAGCGATTGTAAAGAACCACGGCTTGCGTAATGTCCTTCTGCCCGCGATTACACTGCAATTTGCTTCTTTCAGTGAGATTATCGGCGGTTCGGTGCTTGTAGAACAAGTGTTTTCATATCCGGGCCTGGGACAGTCGGCAGTATCAGCCGGACTGCGCGGCGACGCCCCACTGTTGTTAGGTATAGTAATGGTTACGGCGATTATGGTGTTTGCCGGAAACATGACAGCCAACGTATTATACGGAATTGTGGATCCGAGAATCAGGAGGGGTGTGCATGGATAACCCAATAATGGTTAAGCCGGTTTTGTCTAGCGCTAAGAAAAGTCGTATCAACCAACGACAGAAGACTATTATCTTGTTGGTATTATCCATAGGGATTTTTGTTGCTATCCTCGTAGCCGGTTATCTATGCACTGATAAAGCAGTAAATGGCTCTTTTATGGAGAGTAATATTACGCCGTGCATCGAACACCCTTTCGGTACGGATTGGCTAGGCAGAGATATGCTTGCCAGAACATTGAAAGGGCTGTCTATTAGTATCATAATAGGCTTGGTGGCTTCCACGCTGAGTGCAATTATTGCACTGATGCTGGGTTTTATGACGGCTACATTTGGTAAACGTATGGATTCGTTAATAAATTTTCTGGTAAATACATCCATGGGGCTGCCGCATATTCTATTGCTCATACTGATCTGTGTTGCTGTGGGGAAAGGTGCGGCCGGAGTAATGTTTGCCGTAATAGTAACACACTGGCCATCCCTCACACGAGTAATCAGAGGGGAAGTAATGCAGCTAAAAGAAGAAAACTATATTAAAATCAGCGAAAAGCTAGGGCATAGCAAAGTAAAAGTGGCGGTGAAGGAAATGCTGCCGCACATCCTTCCTCAGGTTCTGGTGGGGCTGGTCTTGCTGTTTCCACATGCTATCCTGCATGAGGCAAGCGTTACTTTTCTGGGCTTTGGTCTGACGCCGGAGCAGCCTGGCATCGGAGTCATATTATCGGAAAGCATGAAATATGTCACGATGGGTATGTGGTGGCTGGCTGTGTTTCCCGGTATTGCACTCCTGTTTACGGTCATTCTTTTTGATCTGATGGGTGATTGTGTTAAGAAAATGATAGATCCACACAGTGCACAAGAATAGGGGTAGTGATTATGCAAAAAAATGTTCAGCCCATTTTAGATATCAAGGATTTAACAATTTCTTTCATGCAGTATGAAAAGGCTTTTCAAAGAAGCGAGCTTGAAGTTATACATAACCTTAACGTTAGGATAGATCCCGGAGAAGTGGTGGCAGTTGTCGGATCAAGCGGGTCAGGCAAAAGCCTGCTTGCTCATGCTGTTTTGGGACTGCTGCCGTCTAACTGCAACGCATTCGGGTTTATATATTTTAAAGGGGAGCTTATGGATGGGAAGCGCCTAGAAGAGGTAAGAGGGAAAGATATCGTGCTTGTGCCGCAAAGTGTAACCTATTTGGATCCTTTGGAAAAGGTAGGAAGACAGGTGCGCAGAGAGCGTGAGGAAAAGAGCGTTTTCAGTCGGCAGAAAGAACTATTTAAATATTATGGTTTAGAGGAAAAGACAGAACAACTATATCCTTTTGAACTTTCCGGCGGCATGGCTAGGCGTGTATTATTAGCGGCATCGCTGATAGATAGCCCGACGCTGATAATAGCAGATGAGCCTACTCCGGGCCTGCATTTGGACGCTGCCAAGAAAGCGATGCAGCATTTTCGTAATTTTGCCAACGAAGGACATGGCGTATTACTGATAACCCATGATATAGAGCTATCCTTGGAGGTAGCTGACAGGATTGCCGTATTCTATGCGGGGACAACCCTGGAGGAGGCGCTGGTAAGCGACTTTACAAGTATGGAAAAGCTGCGTCATCCATATACGCAGGCCTTGTGGCGCGCCCTTCCTCAGAACGGTTTCAAGCCATCACCTGGTACGCAGCCTTATGCAAAAGAAAGGATCAAGGGCTGTCCTTATAGCCCTAGATGCGGTGAATTTTCCAAGGAGTGCGACAGCGACATGCCAATGAAGATGGTAAGAAATGGCAGGGTGCGTTGCATTAAGGCAACATAAAGGAGATAATTGATATGGCTTTAGAAATAAAAAATATAAGTTTTGGCTATAAACAGGATGTAACAATAATCAACAATTTGAACATGAAGATTGGCATTGATGAACGAGTGGGGATTACTGCGCCCAGTGGTTTTGGTAAAACTACATTATGCAAGATCATTGCTGGATATATCAAGCCCCATAGCGGTAAAGTGCTGTTGGACGGCAAGGATGTCCACCAAATAAAGGGTTACAACCCTATACAAATGATTTGGCAGCATCCGGAGAAATCAGTTAACCCACGATTGCGTATGAAGAGCGTTATTGAAGCCGGGGACAAGGTAGAAGACAGAGTGCTTGACGGTTTGGGTATAGAACGGGATTGGTACAACCGCTATCCTGCGGAGTTGTCGGGCGGTGAGATGCAGCGTTTTTGCATCGCCAGAGCGTTGGGGAAGAAGACCGAGTTTATTGTTGCAGATGAAATTAGCACTATGCTCGATCTTATTACACAAAGTCAAATCTGGACTTTTTTGTTGGAGGAGGTTCAGCAAAGGGGTATTGGTCTGATAGTGGTCACTCATAGCAATGCCTTGATGGATCGTATTGCAACTCGGTGCCTTGACATAGAAAATATGAGAGATGGCGAAATGGCTAACAGTGCTATCCAGTCCGGTGGCGCTTAACATAAAATCATTATGGCCGGCCATTTTATCAGATAATAGAAAACGAACCAGTTGATCCGCGACTATAGATGGTACTCGTAGCACTAACATTTCGAAAAGGAGCGAACGCTGGAATAAGAAAAGACCCCCCAAATCGAAGGTCTTAACGAAGGATAAAGGGAGCCCACTCGTGACTCCCATTTTTGAATAAAGTACTTCGGGTAACTTCTAGAGATTCGTGAGGTTTCTAGATAGAGAAAAAGCCACAAACCATTGGGAAAGACACGGAGAACCGTCCCTCGTGTCTTTGTTAAATAATATTTGTTTAAAGGCGAGCTATATTGGTTTTTATAAATTGGAAGGTATATACAGACTGGATGTGGAATTTTGATATGGACGCTGAAGTATTAAACCCACAAAGGGATATTGATGAGGAAAAGTTCTTGGAATGAGGCTGGGACACATTCGCAGATAAAAAGCAGGGTAGAGGAGGAGAGATTTGTGGCGGAAGAGGATGTCATAAAGAGGGCAGAGGCTGCTGTACAAGTCCGGCAAATGGGAAAAATGATGGCTTCGTTATTTTGCCATATGACGAAAGAGGTCCTTCGTGAACTGGGTGAGGTGCGGGGCACGGAACTGGTCGGGAGAGCGATAAAAGCTTATGGCAGCGAGCGAGGAGGTTGCCTCCATTGAAAATAGAATTTTGTCACAATCTTATATGAAATATATAAAAAAGAGCCTCATCAGGCTCTTTTTTATGGTTTATATTTTAAATGACCTTTGCTTCAAACCTACTTCCTAATTTATGTAGTTCCAAATTTGTATGTCCTCACCAAAATTGCTAGTTGTACATAGAATGTTATGTGATCACATGGAAAATATATGCAAATATGAAAGGAAGATGTAAAATTGAGTAATGTTTATCAATGTTCACAGTGCTGTCCAACATCAACATTTGTCCCCGGTTGGGCGATTCAAACTCCAACTCCGGTATGTCCTCAACCACCCGTGCCGGTTACCCCCAATCCGGTTATCCCAAGCACTTCAAGCCTTCCGACGTGCACCCCTCTGCAAGTGGTTCAACCAACGCCTACTACGGTCTTAGTAACTGCATCAATCGCTTCCGAAGCAATTATTACCTTACCGGTAAGAGCACTAGAAATAAAAAATATTAAAAAGCGCCTTAAAATAACTCAAAGCCGTTTCTTCAATTCTCCACCTCCAGTAGCTGGTGTGCCACGAGATACTCCCAAATTGTTTTTAGCCGGCTTTGTGCGCAAAGACATTCAATTTTGCCAAGCAACCGCTCAAACTGCAACAACGGTTCAAGGTACCATTAATGATTTTGTCGTTGATGTGCCCTGGTCGTGTGTTCTTAACCTCGGTCCTACAATTATAGTACCGCCGACTCATTTTGGGCAACAGCTAGAATATGAGTTTTTAAGCACCACAACGCTTCCTACAGGGTTTGCCCCCAAAGATAAGCTAATCTGTGGTGATTTAACTGAGTTTAACCAAATCAGCACTGAGTTCCTGAACACATTACCGACAGTTTCACTTTTATTCAGTCAAATCAATGAAATGGATGAAGCACTCGACCGGGTGGCATTACAGGGAGGACCCTTTGAAGAAGGGCAATTCACAAAAATTCAAGAAAAAATGACTATTTTGGTTCAAGTGCTGTTAACCTTCCCAGCAGCAATTCCTACACCGATATGCGATTAGCTAATCACAGCAGGTTTTAAAACTCTAATAATGGGGCTGTTGCAAAACGAACAGAGTTCGTAAGCATCAGCCCCTATTTATTTAAAAAACCGCGGGTCCACAAGAACCCGCAGTCCGGTGTCAACGACGCGCCTGCGCTTAAAATTGCCAATGTAGGCGTGGCAATGTGCGGTATGGGAAGCGAACAAATTCAACATCGTCCTGTCCATGGCAATCAACTTTGTAGCGATCTTACTGTCGGTATCGTTGGTGGCGCAACAATGTCTGAGTATAATTATAGGGCTAGAGCAAACCACCCGTTGAGCGGGTGGGAGTGATTTTCGAGAAAGGAGCTGGAAGAGTATCTCAGGCAATAACATGCAATTTCTTGTCAATTATTATCCAGCAAATTTTTGATATAACCTGTAGGCGTTAAACCCGAAAGGTTCATAAATTCTTTGATAAAATGGGACTGATTATAATATCCGGCGTCCAAGGCTGTATCCGTGCAATTAATGATGTGGATGGAATTAATCAGATTGCTGACTGATTTCTGGCGGATTAAGCAAATAAGGTTTTTTGGGTTCATCCCAAATCCTTCGTGGGTTTTCTGATTCAGGTATCTCTCCGAATATCCGGTGAAAGCACTCAAATCCGCTAATTTCAGGTTGCCGCCTGAGGTTAAGCCGCATTAAGCAGAATGAAGCCAACCAGCGCACCGAAGCTTATCAGTGTGGAAATGAATCCCAGAGAGCAGAAGAGGGCAATGGGGGCAGAAACCGCCAATCCCATGCTGGCAACCCTGGTTTATTATCGCAAAGCCAGGGAATTGGGTGTCAGGTTCATATCCGGTGCCCGGGCTTATTTTGGCCTGTACTTTTAGTGGGCATGGCTTTGGGATCGCTCCCTACCGTCGGGACTCTGCTGGCTCAGATGGCTGTGGGAGAAGCGCCCGTTCTGGATGTCAGTGACTTTCGCTATGATCGATTTAAAGCTAAACTATAAGGGGCCAGAATTGCACTGCCCTGTTCTTATCCTAAAGATTCCGGATAAGAGGAATTTACCTCAGGTTTTAATGTATATACTTTTCTAGGCACTTTATATGAAAAAAATGGCGCTCCCCTATCATATGCTTGTTGGGTGTGCATAAACATACTTAGTGTACAAACCTATTTGCTTATTAAAGGGGGATGCCAATGGCTGCAGAAATATACGTCATCTCAGGTTTCTTAGGAGCGGGAAAAACCACCCTGATCCAGAAACTGCTCAAAGAGGCTTTCCGAAATGAGAAGGTCGTCCTCATCGAAAATGATTTCGGTGAGATCAGTGTTGATGCCGCACTGCTCAAATCCAGTGGGGTTGAAGTAAAAGAAATCAATGCCGGGTGCATTTGCTGCAGCCTTTCAGGGGATTTTGTAAAAGCCCTTAAAGAGCTTTTGGATCGCTTCCGCCCTGACAAAATCATGATTGAACCATCCGGCGTCGGTAAACTGTCGGACATTATAAAGGCATGCTCGGATCCCCGCATAAAGCCCTTGGCAACGGTTAAGGGCAAAATTACAGTGGCCGATGTGAAGCGCTGCCAAATGTATCTGGATAACTTCGGTGAGTTTTTTGAAGATCAAATCAAACATGCGGATGTAGTGCTGTTAAGTCGAACCGAGAGGTTTCCTGACAAGGTGGATTCCGCCTCTAAGCTGGTGAGAGAGCTGAATCCACACGCGGCTATCATTGCCAAAGCCTGGAGTCGTATCCCTGCCGCTGAGATCTTGCATCCGGAGCAGGAGCATCATGGGCAGGGGGAGCACTCCCGCTACGGGCAGGGGTGCAGCTGCAGGCATCACGGCGCACAGGTTCACGAGGAGCATTGCCCTTCCGGTCATCACCACCACGAGGGCCATTGTGATGGTAAGCATAATCATGGGGCGGAAGATATCTTTGACACGGTTACCATACGAACCAAGGGGATCTTCAGTATAGAGGATCTGCAGGCCCGGATTGCGAAGATGGAGCAGGGGGCAAAAGGGACCATCCTTCGTGCTAAAGGCATCCTGCGCAGTACAAGGGGATGTGTGAATCTGCAATATCTCCCCGGAGAGTTAAAGATCACAAAATCTGCCGCTAGTGGTGATATGCTGTGCTTTATTGGCCGGAATTTAAACCAACAAGAGTTGGTCAGTCTCTTTGGCGGAGAGTAAGGTTATGGCGATACCCGTTTATGTTGTGACCGGCTTTCTGGACTCCGGTAAAACGACGTTTCTAAATCATCTGCTGAACAGGCGGGACTGGCGGGATGTCAGGATAATAGTCATTCAGTTTGAAACCGGCGAAGAGGATTTTCAAAGCCGGTATGGCAACTGCCCCAGCGTCTCCTTTCCGAAAAAAATGCTGGAACAGCAACCGGCGCAAATCGTGGAGCAAATTCGCGGCCTGTTGCAAAGCCGCGAGCTTGACGAACTATGGATCGAATGGAACGGGGTCGTTCCATTTTCCCAGTTGCAGGCTTTGCTTTTGCACGCCTCACTGCGCAACCTGTGCAAGATTCAAAAAGTCATACACGTAGCAGACGGGGGGGAGATCGAAAATTTGCTGGGCAGGACGGGAGGAGCCCTGCCCGAGCAGATTTCAACTTGTGATTTCGCCGTTGTACGTAATGTGCGTTCAGCACAGCTGTTTAAGGGAATTCGACGCCTGTTGAAGGGAATAAATCCCGGTGTTAAGGTCATCGAAATGAAGTCCTATAATGATTTATACAAACAGCTCTTCGTGAAAAAAGGGCGCCTTGTCGATATAGCCTTCCAGATGTTCCTCTTGATTGTCGCCCTGCACTTTGCCCTCAAGCCCTTGCTGGAGACGGCGCAAATTCCGGTCAATACAATCATCAACGTGTTTTTGGGGATAATGTTGCAGGCTGTTCCCTTCTTGTTGATCGGAGTACTGCTATCCTCCGGGATTCAAGTTTTTGTCCCTCAGAACGCCATTGAACGCAGGTTTCCTAAATCTATCGGCCTGGGCATGGTGGCTGCGATCTTGGGCGGCTTCTGCCTCCCGGTTTGCGACTGTGCTTCCATCCCCATTTTTCGAAGTTTGGTTCGCAAGGGTATTCCCCTTCCCGTGGCCGTTACCTTTATGACAGCGACGCCGGTGATCAATCCGGTGGTCATTTTATCGACCTATTATGCTTTCAGTGGGGATATAACGATTGTGATCAGTCGTGTGTGCCTGGGGATTGCAGCCGCTGTGAGCATTGGACTTATCGTTGGCGGCTGGGCAGCCAAAGGCCGTGTCTTATCCGGGGGGGCTCTTGACCAGCTAATGTGCAGCTGCGGCTGCTACGAGGACGCCGAATCCATCACTACGATTAAAGGCAAGGTCGGTCTGTTTATACGACATTCCCAAGCTGAATTTTTCAGCGTCGGCAAATATTTGGTGATTGGAATCTTTATCTCCTCGTTATTTCAAACCCTGGGAACAGGGATATTCACCACTGCCCAGAGTGGCGCAGGCTTGGCAATTTCCATGGTAATTATGATGGCTATAGCCTTTGTCCTCTCCCTATGTTCGTCCTCCGACGCAATTGTGGCGCGTAGCTTTGCCAACCAATTCCCCATGGGTGGGATCATGGGCTTCCTGGTGTTCGGGCCGATGATGGACATTAAAAATGTGATGATGCTTTCCTCCGGGTTTACCAAGGGTTTTATCATCAAATTATTATTGACGGCGTTTAGCGTATGTTTTGCCATAGTTTTTTTATTCTCCAGCTTGGGAGGGATGTAATATGCCGGCCAGGGCCTTCAATCCGCAAATTTTCTTAGAGTTCCTCTGCTATTCCGCTTTTGGGGGATTGATGTTCTTTTTGGTGCGCAGCGGGAAATACCTTTCTTACGTCACGCCCAGAATGGAGCCCTATCTCTATTTCACGGCAATTGTCATGGGAATCTGGGCATGTGCTGGGCTGGGTAGGCTTTTCCGCCCGCAGTACAAAGTACGTTTTGCTCATTGCCTGGTCTTGGTAATTCCTATTTTATTGCTATTGCTCCCCCATACCCCTCTCAGCGCTGCCGATCTGTCCGGCAAATATACCGGTGGAAATGCTTTTTCCGGCTTTAAGGCCGCAACCGGTCTTCTAACCGCGGATCCCCCGAGGAACAGCCCTGCCCTCGCCGTGGATAAATCGATTGTCGCCGATGATTTCCCGCCAGTCGTTACGCCGCTGCCGGATAACCCATCGGATTCTAGAGAGGAATATTCAACGGACCTGCCCGGCCTGGATGTCAAGAAGAAGAAAATCACCATAGCCAATGAGGATTTTGGCGTGTGGATTTCCGAACTATATGGAAATATGGAACGATATAAAGGGTACACGGTTCTAATCACGGGGTTTGTTTTCAAAGGCTCTGAAATGCTCCAAGCAGATGAATTCGTGTCCGCCCGTCTAATGATGACCTGCTGCACTGCAGATTTAGCGCCTGTCGGACTGCTCTGCAGCTATGATAAGGCTGCCGAGCTGAAAACGGATTCATGGGTTACGGTTGAAGGTACCCTATTTATTGGAAAGCACATTTACAACAATGTGGCATACGACGACCCGCAGATTTCTGTGACGAAAATTACACCCGCAGCAGAAGTGAAAGGGTATGTCACTCCCTATTGAATTTTACTATTGGCAATCTTTGTTGATGCAGATACTTATGGTTCATCCTCGTTGAGTAATGCCTAATGAAGGAGCTTTTGCTAGAATAGCAAAAATGTCATTGAAATAGTTCCTCATAATTGCAGATACTGGTCTGTCGGCCTTCCTCAGTTAATTCTAGGGAGTGTCCGTCAAAGTGAAGACAGCCGTTTTTTTCCAGGCTTTTGACAATCTGTTGCGTAAAACCCTGGCTCCAGTTCAGATGAAGCTGTTCCGGCCGGATACCATTTTCCGGCGAGCCGTGGTCTCCGGATTCCCGATTGTAAAGATGAAAGAGCAGGGTTTTTTGGGCAAATTGAGTCTTCTGCAGCTTGCGCCGGCGCAGAGCACTGACCAGCCCCCGGCGTGGAGCAAAGATAAAGACCAGACAGAATATCATTCCCGTTACTACCGCCATGCTGCCGGCGATAGAGACATCAAAGAAAGCAGCTGCCTGGTATCCTAAGATGCCGTTGATGGCTCCAATGGCTCCGCTTAAGATCAGCATGCTCTTTAAATCATCTGTCAAGAGATAAGCTGTAACCGGCGGGCCGATCATAAAAGCAACTACCAAGACTGAGCCAACGGCTTCAAAAGCACTGACAGCTGTCAGGGAAACCAGGGTCATCAGGCTGTAATGTACCAGGACAGGGGAGAAGCCCAGGGCTGCGGCCAGCATGGGATCAAAGGTAACCAACTTCAATTCCTTGAAGAAAATAAGGATTACCAGCAGGTTGAGCAAGAGGATGATACCGCTGATGTAAATGGATTTGGCTCCCAGATCCAGACCTGAGATAACCAGGCGTTCAAAGGGAGCGAAGGCCAGCTCCCCTAAAAGGACGGCATCGGTATCCAGATGGACGGATCCGGCGTAACGGGTAATCAGGATGATAGCAATGCTGAATAAGAGGGGGAAGACAATCCCAATGGCGGAATCCTCGGAGAGAAGTCGGGTACGGTTTAAGGTTTCCGTCAGCCAGACCGTGACGACTCCTATAAGGGTAGCCCCCAGGATTAAGAAAGGGGAAGAGAGGTCATGGGTCAGGAAGAAAGCCAGGACGATCCCCAGCAATATGGTATGGGTAATGGAATCCGACATCATAGACATTTTGCGCAGGACCAAGAAGACTCCGGGCAGGGCACAGGACACGGCCACAATCACAGCAATCAATTGAATTTCAAATTGGGGAGACATCAGTGGTTACCTCCTTTCGACTTGCAGGGCCAGTTTGGTTTGCCGGTGCCTGTAGATGCGGCTGATTATCCCCCGCTCAGGAGCAAACAAAAGGCTAAACAGAACAATTAAGCTGATAAAGAGCACAATACAGGGGCCTGTAGGCAACTTGGGAATCAGAGAGCTGACCGTTGTGCCGGCAATACCGGATAGCGCGCCGAAAACCGCTGCCAGCATCACCATCACAAATAGTTTATTAGTCCACTGGCGAGCGGCTACTGCCGGAGCAATGAGCATAGCACTCATTAGAATAACTCCGACGGTCTGCAGACCAACAATAATTGCCAGAACAATCATAAAGGAAAGGAGTAAATTGAGTTTGCGGGGGGAGAAGCCGATACTTTGGGCGAAATCACTGTCAAAGGTAAAAAGTTTGAACTCTTTCCAAAAAACCACCAGCAAAGCGAGAAGAAAGGTACCACAGACCAGCATCAGAACCACATCCCGCTGCAAAAGGGTTGCCGCCTGCCCGAAGATGAAACGTTTCAGCCCGGCTTGATTGGAATTGGGGATTTTTTGCACATAGGTCAGGAGTACCATACCCAGCCCGAAAAAGACGGACAAGATTAAGGCCAGAGCACTGTCAAATTTTATCCGGGTGTGTTTAACGATTTGGACAATAAACAGAGTGGCCAGAAGCCCGGACAAGAGAGCTCCCAGCAAAAGAAATTCGGTGTTTTTGCTGCCGGTGAGCAGAAAGGCCATAACAACTCCAGGCAGCGCGGCGTGGGAAACCCCGTCGCCCAAAAGGCTTTGCTTTCTGAGGACGGCGAAACTCCCCAAAAAACCGCTGATGATTCCTAAAATAGCTGACCCCAAAGCGACGGTTTGAAACGTATAGTCGTTTAACAACATCACCAATGCTTCCATTGTCTACACCCTGCTTTTCAACAATGCCCCGCTGCTGCGGTACACGGTCTTTAAATTTTCTTCGTGGAAGACTTCCTTAACCGGTCCGCAGGCAACTACCCGCAGATTGATCAGGGTAACCCAGTCAAAATAATCAGCTACGGTCTGCAGGTCATGATGAACTACGACGACGGTTTTACCTTGAGCTTTCAATTCTTTAAGCAGCTGAACAATGGCCTTTTCCGTTTGGGCATCCACCCCTTTAAAGGGTTCATCCATGAAATAGATTTCCGCTTCCTGGACAAGGGCTCGGGCCAGAAAAACCCGTTGCTGCTGGCCGCCGGAGAGCTGGCTGATCTGGCGGGAGGAGAACTTTTCCATGCCGACTTTCTCCAGGGTTTGTTTAGCGATGGCCACATCGTTTTTGCCGGGACGTTTCACCCAGCCCAGCAGACCATAACGGCCCATAAGAACTACATCCAGCACAGTAGCGGGAAAATCCCAGTCGACACTGCCGCTTTGCGGAACATAACCGATTCTGATTTTATTTTTGGGTGAGTCACCCGTTTCCCCCGGCAGGAAACGGATGACGCCGGATACTGAAGTAAGCAGGTTAAGCATAGCTTTAAGTAAAGTGGTTTTCCCTGCTCCGTTAGGACCAACGATGGCCATCAGCCGGCCCCTGGGGATTTTTAAGTCAACATCCCACAAAACGGGTTTGGCGTCGTAGGCAACGGTCAAATCTTCTACTTCAACCACATAGTCCAGGGTTGTTTTGTTCTCCATTTTAGTTCGCTCCTTACTTTAAGGCATCAACGATGGTATCAATATTGGCTTTGCAGGTGAGGATATAGGTCTCTGCTCCTGAATTTTCTCCGCCCAATGAGTCGGAATATAATTCGCCGCCGATAGCTACATTAAAGCCTTTGGCTTTTACTGCCGCTTGTAGGGCTTCAATGGTTTTGGGGGGGACAGAAGATTCCACAAAAATAGCTTTGATTTGTCGTTGACTGATATATTCGGCCAGACTGCTGACATCGGCAGTTCCGGCCTCGGAATCCGTGCTGATGCCTTGCAGACCCCGAACTTGGAAACCGTAGGCTTTGCCAAAGTAATTAAAAGCATCGTGAGCGGTGATCAGCACCCTCTGTCCCTCTGGCACTTCTGCTGCTCTCTGTTTAATGTAGGTATCTAATTCGTTTAACTGAATTAAGTATTCTTCCAGGTTGGACCGGTAGTGGGCTGCATGGACTGGATCGATTTCTGTTAAGCCTTTAGTCAGAGCTTTCGCGGCATCCTGCCAGAGTTTTACATCAAACCAGACATGAGGATCGTGAACTTGGGGATTATCTTCCGGGTGCAGCAGGCTGCTTTCCGGGAGGCCGTCTTCAATGCAGATGATCTGGCTGCCCTGTGTGCTGAGAGATTCAAAGATCTCCCCCATTTTCCCTTCTAAGTGTAATCCGTTATAGACTACAACGTCAGCATTTTGCATTAAACCGACATCTCCGGCACTGGCCTGATAGAGGTGAGGATCGATTCCCGGTCCCATTAAACCGTTGACGGTGACCTGTTCACCGCCGATGACTTTGGTCAGATCGGCCAGCATGGTTGTGGTAGTGACGATGTTCAGTCTTGAGTCGGCTGCTTCAGGAGCAGGGTTATTCTCTGTCCCTGTCTGCTTCTTAGTCTGAGTACACCCGGTGAATAGAAAGACAGCCATAATTAAGAAACCAATGATTGATTTATTCTTGGCAAACATTTAGAATCTCTCCTCGCATATTTGGATTTAAACATTCATTGTCAGCCATCCCTTGGTTAGACGGCAGAAAGGTTGGATTTTTTAACTGTCTCTTGCAAACAGCGAAAGGACTATTTCAAGAGTTGGATTGAGTCTTTAAAAAGTGATTACCTCGGACATTATGTACTCTTATTCTCAAGAGTGCGTAAACATAAGCCGTTTTTATAATTAGAGATGCTACATACCTCCTTTTTACTCCGAAAAAAGTTGTTTGACACTCGGGATAGTTCCTTTTGATAGGGGCGGGAAAATCGCTTTCCCATGCCTAATATATGGAGCCTAAATTAAAAGTGTGACGAATATACTGTAATAATTCCAATCAAAAGGAGCTGGTGGTATGAGCAACAAAACCGACTTAGAATTTCGCACGGTAAGGGGATATCAACTCATTAACCAACAGGAAGGCCATCTTACTCCTGCAATGGAAGATTATTTGGAAATGGCCTACAGGCTTTGCCTTCAGCATGGTTATACTCGGGTGGGCACTATCTCTGAAGAACTGCATGTCAAGCCTTCTTCCGCTTCTAAAATGGTTTCCCGTTTGGTCGACCTGGGGTATTTGGAATACGATCGCTATGAAAGCATTTTATTGACAAAAAAAGGCCGGGAAAGGGGGGCTTATCTATTAGATAGACATAATACGGTTGCTAAGTTTCTGCAATTAATTGGATGTCAAGAACCCTTGGAAGAGACAGAGCTGATCGAGCATTCTGTAAGTCCGTCAACCCTTTCCCTGTTGAATGCTTTGCTGGCTTTTTTTCAAAGTAATAGCTGCATTCTGCAAAGCTATGAAGATTACAAAAAGACATAGGCACTATCATATTCTGACAGGCGCTTCTCCTTCTGGAAGTTCCGGAAGATGAGTACTCGGCGGAACATTTTTTAGGTCGGCATTTTTGTCGTTCCGCGAAGGGTCAAAGATCCTCCGCGAAACGACATGTTTCGCCTATTACTTACTGGGGTTGCGCCAGAATGGGAATCAAGGCTGGTGTTTAAGCCTGAGGCGGGTCAAATAAATCATCGGTAACAGTACCGATGACCTTGATGTCCCGTATGCCTGTAAGGGCACCGCTGGTCGTCAGGAAAACATTGCTTGAGACAATCGTATTCATGACGGCCAGGACCTCAGCTTGATTCAGGTCTTCCCGGGGAGTGGGAATCGTGATTGAAAACGTCTTTCCCCCCTCGGTGGCAAAACTTAACCTGACCACTTTGGTATTAGTAGTAGCCATAGACTCACCTCCTTTTCTTTGGATTTTCATAAAGGTTTACTCCTCTATCAGCCTGAAATTTCTTTTTAATTGCACGTCCTGCAATGGGTGCTGTGACAGACTGAATAAGGCCTGAGCCACATCGTAAAGGGCTTCTTCGGAGGCATCCGCCCGCACATAGCTCAGGCTTTTTTGCCTGGTCACCGGGCTTCCGGCAGGAGTAGATCCGCTTTGGTAAATGGCTATCAGTGCAGAATTTAAAGCTTCAGCGATGATTGACATTTGTTTGCTCCTTTCTAAGGTTTTTGACAAACCGGCTGTCCGGCATGTCCCTATATACTATGAACTTGTATCACTGGAGGTTACCCCTGAAATATAAAGAATGTTCCAACCAGCTGACGTTGCCTGCTTCGGGCATGATCTTAGCAGGAGTTGTCACCAGATTTCCAACTTTGGAAGGTGATTTGCCGGGTCATAGCCAAGCTTTCACCATTTGAAACCCGCCTGCGTATGCTGTCCTAAAAGCTATTAAAAGGCGGGAATCAAAATGGATGAACTCAGCACTGAACGTACTCCTCTGGCCATCGCGACTGAGATTAATAGGATCAAACAAGAGACTGGCAAAACCATGCTTACCAATGCCCTGGAGATCGGCAAGCGCCTAAAGGAGGCCAAGGATCTGCTCCCCTATGGAGAATGGGGAAAATGGCTGGTGGAATCGGTGAGCTATTCTCAGCGTACAGCCAACAAGCTGATGCAGCTTTATAAAGAATACGGAGATAAACTATTCGCGGACGGCGCGGGGGAAGGCAGGTCAAATTCGCCGACGTGGGCGAATTTGACCTACAACCAGGCTCTTCTCCTGCTGGGAATTCCGGAAGATGAGCGGGAGGGATTTATCCTGGAGCAGGATGTTAATCATCTAACTATCCGTGAGCTGAATCGGGCTCTTAAAGAACAGAAGCAAGCTACCCCGGAGAAAGAGCCGGCTCAAGTCACCCCTCTGCCCAATAATCCCGGGGAAATCAAGATAGAATATCAAACCGTCAAAAAAACCGCCAAACCAATAAGCAGGCCAAAAACTGCGGCCTCCCAAGCCTTTACCACGAAGTATGAAGAAAAATGCACCGCTTGCCGCCAAACTATCGCCGATGCATTCCAGGAGTTGCTGGAAACCCTTTGCCAATTGGCCAGACTTGATCCTGCGGTGCAGGAGAAATGCAGCGCAGACGCGAGGGAGCTTGCTGAAAATATGGTGAAAAGGCTTAAAGAGTGGCCGCCTGTTCCCAGGACGAATATGACGACGGTTGAGACCTACGCTACCCATGAAAGGTGGTAAATTATCTAGGTTGCTATTGGCTAAAGGGTTCCATCCGGATTTATATAAATAAGCCGGACATTTTGAAGGGGACACTTCTCTGCCGGAGGCCCTCGGCTAACTGGGCAGACTTGATCCGGCGATGATGATGTCTATCTTCATCTCTTATTCTTCTGAAGATGGGCCAGAGAACTTAAGAAATCTGAGGCATGACAATCATCATGTAGGCTGGTCTCGTGATAGTGGAAAAGAGCCGTAAAGAGGCTCTTTTTTGGTTTGTCACAGATGAGGGTTTGAACACATATGCTTTGAGTAAGGTTGTTCAACTAGATCTGCATTTTTGACTAAGGCTGCATGGGAAGATAGGGAGAGGATGTGAGTCAGCGAGGGTAGGGGCAATAATAGATAGGATATGGGGGGGGTTATATGAGTATTCCACTAAAAGAAAAGGTCGTAAAAGAATTAGAAGGGTATCTGAAAACTGACCTTTACCAAGTTCCAAGGAGACTGATACTGTTTAACGGCATATTAAACGATGGAAGTACTGTGACTGTTTGTACGCCACAGAGTAAGTTAATTCCCAGAGGGTGTGGGCGTATTGAACTAACGACGTTTCAAGTGTCAATATTGAACAATGCTGACCATTCGATTCTTGCCTTTCGCCTAGAAGATAATCGAGTTTATTACTTGGACTTCTGTAACTTGAAGCCCTATCTTACAGAGGAAGCAGCTTACTACAGCGAAAAACGAGGAATAACCCTTTGGCAACTTTATATTTGGTCTCACTGTATTCAAATATTACGGAGCAAGAATCGCCTGGCCATATCCCCCAATCGCTTAACAGAGTTGGGAGATCATTACTTGGCACTCTGATCATAGGGAAAAACAGGCTCTCCGATTCCCTTAAGGGGGCAATTGAAAATTTATATAGAAAATGAACGTGAGCCTAGTGGTGCCGGTGTAGCCCTAGATATGTTGTGCAGAGAATTTGTCTAGTTTGTTGAAGGACTGCAGGATATAATAAATAGTATCTAACTCCGCTTTATCGGCCTTCGATTAACTCCAGCCTGGCTGAGGCGTAGTCTTACTGTTTAAACGTAAAAAGGCAAGTAGATAGAATCGTTTTAACAAATTTCCTATTTATGATCTTTCTAAGCTTGCCTATTTTATGTGGTAATCCGATTAATCCTGTAGGTATATGGAGATTTGGAGGTGTTTTTTTATGATTTCCTCAAGAGTAATTGAATGGATAATTCAACAAGCTGTTGACAGAGGAGAGTTCGAAAATTTACCTGGAGAGGGAAAACCTTTAAAGCTTGACCCCATTAACTCCTATTTATCTAAAGAACAAGTAATAATGAATAAGATGCTTAAAGACTCTGGGCTATTACCAATTGAAATATTAATACGAAAAGAAATCGATGATATTGAACAGAAACTTGAGGATTCCAAAAACGTGAGTGAGCAAAATGTCTTAAAAGCAAAACTAAAAGAATTAGAGATTAAGTATGATATACAGGTGGAGGCACGTCGAAATTTCTTTGATAACTAGGTGATTTCATCTTTCAGACCTTATGGTTTATTTATAAAATGTCTAAGAGATTCATGAAGTAAGCGAATCCAAATATTGTTCATAAACAAACTAATGTGCTGATATATTGTTTATGGGTGATTGATATTCGTATTAACTTAAATGAAGCCATCTATCTTCTTACAGGGTGGGTTACCTTATTTATTATAGGTACTGATTTGTTTGTCATATCTCCTTTGTTACCGTTTATTGCTATAGAATATGAAATTACCCCTGCTGTTGCAGGGTGGCTAGTTAGTGTTTTTTCACTAATGTATGCGATTAGTGCCCCACTTTTTGGATGGTTTTCAGATCGCAAAGGTCGCCGATTTTTTATTGTTTTCGGTTTATTATTATTTTCATTAGCCAATTTTTTGACAGCCATATCTTCTTCATTTGCAATGTTAATAGCCAGTCGTATTTTTGCTGGTTTATCTGTTGCGTCAATAACCCCTTTAGTCTATGCAATTATTGGCGATACAGCATTGCCTGAACGCAGGGGAGTATGGCTTTCTACTGTAGTATCAGGACATCTTATGGCTTTATGGGCAGGAGCACCTATCGGAATTCTATTAGAACAATTTCTAGGATGGCGTTCTGTTTTTATTAGTTTAGCTACATTTGCTGCTTTACTGTCAATCTTAAACTTTAGAGTATGGGCGTCAATAAATAGAGTACCTTCAGCTGAGGCACAGAGAAAAGGAAATGCTTTAAAAATTATTTCTGCAGTGAGTGTAACAACTTTTTGGGCAATTGCCATGTATGCTCTTTATGTATTTCTTGGAACAGGATTGGTTTTATATAACCATTTTTCTTCAAGTGAATTAGCAACCTCCATTACTGCCTACGGTATAGGAGCCGTAACTGGTAGTTTATCCAGTGGAAGAGTTACAGATAAAATTGGTGCAAGAATGGTATCAATATTCAGTACAGCCATGCTTATTGGTATACTTAACTTATTAGGTTTTTGCTTTTCATCGGGAATTTGGGTTTATCTTTTGTTATTTTTGTGGGCATTTATTGGATATACCTCTTTTTCTTCATATCAGGCCCGTTTAGCAGAGGAATTCTCAGAAACTCGTGGTATAGCACTTGCACTAAACAACACAGCACTATATATTGGGATTACGCTTGGCTCCGTGCTGGGAGGTTTTATTATTACAAAATGGGGATTTTTTATTTTGCCATTTATCTGTAGTGGGGTAGCCTTAATAAGCAGCGTAATAAGCATCAAAAGGAAAGTATAAACTTCTAAAGTACGTAACATTAATACTTTAGTACTGAAATCGTAGGATGGTTCTAAGGAAACAAATTACTTCGGATATGTCAGATATGAAGACCATAATGAAATTATTATGGCACGGGGTACATCGGCGTTTGGCGCTCGTCCGGCACCGCGCCTATCCCAGTGGGATGCTTCTCCTCGAATATGAGGTGCAACAGGCTGCGGAAGGCACGAATGAATTTTAAAATAATGCCTGATTTTTATTAGCAGGATTATTCTTATCTTACGACGTATTATGTGAATATAAAAGCCTACCGAACCCTGAGTTGCCAAAAGGCCACGGCGCTGGCTGCAGCAACGTTCAGAGAGTCCACGTTATGGGACATGGGGATGCACGCGGTGTAATCGCAGTCAGCAATCGTGCAGGGTGCCAGTCCATTACCTTCTGAGCCCAATACGATAGCAAGCTTTTCCTCTGCCATGAGCTGCGGATCGTCTATGCTGACAGCGTTATCATTTAAAGCCATGGCAACGGTCTTAAAGCCCAGCTTGCGCAGACTCTTCATGCCCTGCTGCGGCCACTGCGAGGGCTCGCTGCCAATACGGGCCCATGGTACTTGGAAGATGGTACCCATGCTCACCCTCACCGCACGCCGGCACAGTGGGTCACAGCATGAGGGGGTAAGCAACACGGTATCGATGCCTAGCGCCGCGGCCGAGCGAAAAATGGCACCGACGTTGGTAGAGTCCGCAATACCTTCCAGCACAGCCACTCGACTTGCACCGGCACACGCCTCCTCAACGCTAGGTAGATGAGGACGCCGCATGGCACACAGCACACCGCGGGTCAGCTGAAAGCCAGTCAGCCCTGCTAGCAGGTTGCTATCGGCAGTATAGACGGGGACATCTCCGCAGCGGGTGATTATACCGTGCGCCTGCCCTGCAATGTATTTGCGCTCCATCAAAAGTGAAATAGGCTCGCACCCAGCGTCGAGGGCAAGTCCAATTACCTTGGTACTCTCCGCGATAAAGATGCCCATCTCCGGTTCCAACCGGTTGCGCAGCTGTGTTTCCGTCAGGCGAGCAAAGACATCCAAATTGGATGATGAAAAATCGCGTATCTCAATGATATTTGACATCTTATCTCCTTATATTTGAGGTTAGTGGTAACATACAAATAAAGATTAAGCTCATTATTATTACTTTCTTTTTTCGCTTAATAATCTTTCCTTATTAGGTCTGGTGTCATCCATTAAGAAGTCAGCCCAATCAAATCCAAGTTTATCTCTATTTTCTTGCCAGTACAATAGGCGGTCAGAATAATAGATTATCTTTTCGCTGACTGGTTTTGGAAAGTTATCTTCCCCCGACTAATTTTCGGGGGAACTTTTTTGTACTAAATCAGTAGGAAGATGATGTCTGCAAGAAGAGTAATCCGTCGAAACAGCGTCATGAAATAGGGCTAATGCGTGCGAAGACAGTGCCTTCGTATGGGTGCCAGCTAGGTTTTCTAATTGGAATGATTGTCCTAAAAAAGGGGATGAGTCGCGGGGAAGGGCTAAGGGCACGGGCCTGGGGCTGGCCATTGCCTAGTAGCAACGCCGGACTCAACATTTGATACGAAACAAATTGACTCCATTCCATCCGATAAAACGATATACCCTTGCGATTTCTAGTTTGCCAGTTGAGTTTCAGGGATTCACTATTCTCCATTTGACTGATTTACATAGCAAGGAATACGGAGATGGTCAAAGGAATTTAATTGAGTTGATTAACCGACAACAATTTGATGCAGTTGCAATTACAGGTGATTTAGTTGATAAGAGTAACCCTAATATGGAACCAGCAATATCTTTAGTGAAAGGCTTGCATTCTAAACCTGTTTTTTTGTTCCTGGAAATCATGAGTGGTGGACAGATTACCAAATCAAGTCTCCATTGGAAGCCCAAGGGGTACATATACTGGACAACGGACATTTCAAATATAACATAGGCAATTCTTATATCTGGATAATGGGTGTCGACGATCCCTGTCTAGGAAGAGATCAATTAGATATAGCACTGGCAGGCGTCTCGGATTCTGTACCTAAGGTTTTATTAGCACATGCTCCTAACATATTTTCTAAGGCTATCAAAGACAATATTGATTTAGTTTTAGTAGGACATACGCATGGTGGACAAGTCAGATTACCATTGGTTGGTGCAGTGATAGCACCGGGGCAAGGATTTTTCCTGAGTTTGATTACGGGCAATTTACTTCCGGTTCTACGAAAATGATTATCAATGGTGGTTTAGGCGAAAGCGTTTTACCGCAGCCGCTTTCGCCCACTAAACCCAGACAAGATCCGGGTTTTATAGACATAGAGACGTTTATAAGGACCTGGGTGATCTTTTTTATGCCAAAAAGGATTGCGGCAGGTGTACTCCTTAGAGATGTTCTTTACTTCAAGAACAGACATCTGCGGCGACCTCCTCCCCTTTAGCATAGATCAGGCATTTCACAGTACGGCCAACTAAGCCGTAATCCTTCATCTCGAATGTTTGGAGGTAAGTACAGCGTCTATGAAAGGACAACCAGCTTTAATTTTTAAAATATTAGTATTGAGCAGGAATTTACCGCGAGTGTGTAGAAATCAAAAGTTAATATAGACAGAATATGAAATCACAAGCAAAACCACGAAGGTATTGCAAAGACCATGGAGGTTTGGCCCGGTAGGGGTCAGCTTCATGGTCTTTTTTATTGTTGCTTTCGGGTCTGGTGATTTTTCAGAGGCTAACCCCATGCCGCTGCCGCGGCACCAGAAGATGACTAAATGATTGAAGAATGGAGTGAAAGAGATGGAAATGTATACTAGGATTAAAAATTACTGGGAGGGGGAAGCCTCTCGCTACAGTGAAGGAATTTGGAAAGAGATGAACAGCTTCAAGAAACAAGCCTGGGCAGAATTAATTGAGCATTACAGGCCGAGGGGTAATCCGTTAAAGGTTCTGGATATCGGCACTGGACCAGGCTTTTTTGCTATGCTGGCTGCTGAAATGGGACATATTGTGACAGCCACGGATTGCACCCAAAATATGCTCCTAGAAGCGCAAAACAACATCCGTCAAATAGGTTTGCAAGCGGAGTTTTTGCTGATGGATTCTCATGAGCTTTCTTTTGCCGATAATTCCTTTGATCTGATTCTTTGCCGAAATCTGACTTGGACTCTGTACAACCCACTGGCAGCCTATAAGGAATGGCAGCGGGTTCTAAAGCGGAGAGGACGATTGTTGATTTTTGATGCTAACTGGAACTTGCGTTTGAACGACCCTGAAAGACAGGCCCAATACTTGGCGGACATGGCTGAAGCCGAAAGAAGAGGGATTCATCGTCGGGGGCATGTCGATCCGGAGGAAGGAGACCGCATAGCCAAAGATCTGTTTTTGAGTACCCGCCTGCGCCCCCATTGGGATGCCGGTGCCTTGATCGATCTTGGGTTTAAGGAAGTATTTATCAATACCGATATTACAAACCGTACCTGGGATGAAGAAGATAAGATTCTTTACAAGTCGACTCCTATGTTCCTGGTAGGGGGAGAAAAGTGAGCAGACTATGAAAAAATTTGAACTCATCATTAAACGGGTGCTTCAAGTCATTCCCATGCTGCTGATCGTCAGCATATTGGCCTTTGCCTTAAGTAATCTCTCCTCTGGTGATGTTGCGGAAATAACCATACGCAGCGAAGGCTTAGAGGTTACGGAACAAAACCTTGCCGCAGTAAGGGAAGAACTGGGGCTGAATGCAGCGCTGCCGGTTCAATATCTTAACTGGCTGACTAAAGCCGCTAGATTTGATTTTGGGGTATCCTTTCAAACCAAAAAATCTGTTTCAGAGGAAATAATCTCTAGATTTCCCGCAACTCTGAAGCTGGCTATCACAGCAATGTCTATTTCCGTTCTCTTGGCTATACCAATCGCCCTTATTTCAGCCAGATACAAGGACTCCATTATCGATCATTTTTTTAGAATCCTATCTACTGTAGGGGTTACAATGCCGGATTTCTGGCTGGGTCTGATGCTTTTATATATTTTCGCAGTTCAGTTGAAGATGGTTCCGGTTATTTCCGGAAGTAAATGGCAGAATATTTTCCTGCCGGCGTTTACCCTTAGTGTCAGTCATATAGCTGTCTATACCAGGATTTTAAGAAATAATCTCCTGGAAATTAATAACCTTGATTATATGAGAGCGGCAAGAGCCAGAGGGCTCAGCCAAAACGCTGCCTTGCTGAGGCATGGCTTAAAAAACGCGGTGCTTCCCTGCATAACCCTGATAGGAGTGGATTTCGGACATCTATTAGCAGGTCAGTTTGCCTGTGAGACCATCTTTTCCTGGAATGGAATCGGGAAATTTGCCATCGACAGTATTAAACTCAAAGACTTGCCGGTTATCCAAGGCTATATCATGATCGTTGCTGTTACCTTCATTGTCGTAAATCTCTTCCTGGATATTTTATACCTTTATATAGATCCTAAGATACAACTTAAGTAAGAGGAAGTACCAGGAATATACCTTTTCGTTGCCTGAGAGAGGGATGGTTTTATTTTAATCAGAAATAGTTTGCTTAAATTCAAAAAACAAAAACTAGGAATGTTGGGCTTAGCTATTATAGGTATCTTTATTTTAGCCGGTATTTTCGCCCCGCTGGTCTCCCCTCATGATCCCTATGAGGTAGATGTAACTGAAAAATTACTCAAACCTTGTCTGGAATTCCCCCTAGGAACAGATCAGCTGGGCAGATGTATCTTGTCCAGATTGATTTATGGCATCAGGACAAGTCTCACTACAGCAATTTTCGCCACTGCTTTGATGCTGGCCATCGGAGTTCCTCTCGGTATCCTGGCAGGTTATGTGGGAGGGTGGCTGGATAATATTGTAATGCGTCTGGCGGATATTGCCTCAACCTTTCCCTCCAGCCTTTTAGCTTTAGCGATTGTAGGAGTCTTGGGCCCCAGCATTGCTAATATTATGATTGTTTTTGTTTTGCTGTGGTGGGCACCCTTCGCCAGAATTGTGCGCAGTATAGTGATAAAGCTTAAAGAAAAGGAGTTTGTCATGGCGGCTATTGCTGCCGGCAGCAGCAGGACAACTATCATTCTCAAACATATCACCCTAAATGCCATTTCTCCCATCATCGTCTTGGCTACCCTTAGAATTGCAGCAGTTATCATGCATGTCGCCGGTTTTTCCTTTATCGGCTTAGGCTCCCAGCCGCCCACGGCGGATTGGGGCGTGATGCTCAGCGACAGCAGACAGTATTTGACCTCTTACCCTTTAATGCTGCTTTGGCCCGGGCTGGCAATTATGCTGGCCGTCTTTGCCTTCAATAGTCTTGGGGAGGGACTGAACGACATTCTCCTCCCTTCTTCGGGGAACATGGCAGTCACAAAGGAGGATAAGGACTGAAATGGCTGAACAACCGATTCTATCCATCGTTAACCTTAAAACTCACTATTATTTAGAAGAAGGAGTCGTCAAAGCTGTGGATGGGGTCAGCCTGGATGTGTACCAGGGCAGAATAACCGCCATCGTAGGGGGTTCAGGCAGCGGAAAGTCGGTAATGTCTTTATCGATTTTTAACTTAATCGACAAGCCGGGCAAAATTATCGAGGGGGAAATATGGCTTGAGGGGGTCAACCTGAGAGATTTGTCGGAAAAACAACTTCTACAAATAAGAGGGAAAGAAATAGCCATGATTTTTCAAGAGCCGACGAGTTCCTTGAACCCTGTAGAAAAGATCAAGACCCATCTTTTCGAGGTAACCCACACCCACAATCGAGGGATTAGCAAAAAAGAGGCTCTAAGTATGTTTAGAGAGGTGCTTTCCCGTGTGGGCTTACAAAATGCAGATCAAATTCTGGATAGTTATCCTTTTGAATTAAGCGGCGGAATGTGCCAAAGAGTCATGGTAGCCATGGGCTTACTGGCTCGTGCTAAAGTACTGATTGCCGATGAACCCACCTCATCCCTGGATTTAACAACCCAGGCAGCCATCCTTGAAGAGCTGGTTCGTTTAAAAGATGAAGGTATGGCTGTCGTGTTAATTACCCATGATTTAGGGGTTGTGGCCCAAATGGCCGATGATGTTTATGTGATGAAAGACGGAAAAATAGTCGACAGCGGGACTGTGTATGAGGTCTTTGACCGGCCCAGGCATGACTATACCAAATCTCTCCTGGAGTCGATTTTCTAAGCTGAAAAGGGTGGAAATGTGAATCTATATGAAATCAAAGGAGTTTATAAATCTTACAACAATAAAGCAAAGTCTCGTGTATACGCCGTGTATAACATTGACTTGACCATAAAAAAGGGAGAGGTTTTGGGTATAGTTGGGGAGTCGGGCTGCGGCAAAAGCACCTTGGGTAAAATGCTTTTAAAGCTGGAGCAGCCAACCCAGGGCAGGATTATTTTTAATCAGCAGGATATAACAGATTATTCCTTTAAGCAAATGCGAAAAATCAGAAGCGGCATGCAGATGATCTTTCAAGGAACCGCTAATGCCTTTAACCCCTATTTTACGGTTGAGCAAATCATCAGTGAACCCCTTAACAATTACAGCAGGGAAGCTAAAGAGCTGAAAGAGAAAAAAATTGTGGAGATGCTGGAAAGAGTGGGGCTTAACAAAACCTATCTGACCCGCTATGGCCAGGAGATGTCCGGAGGGCAAAGGCAGCGGGTTGGCATTGCTAGGGCCTTAATTCTGAATCCTGAATTTGTGGTCTGCGACGAAGCCGTGTCCAGCATTGACTATGCTTTAAAGAACCAGATTTTACAGCTTTTGACGGACTTAAAGCAGCAGTTCGGATTTACCTATTTATTTATTTCTCACGATCTGGCCTCGGTCAATAAGATCTGCGACAGGGTGGTTGTCATGTATCTGGGAAATATCGTGGAAATAATCCCCCACATTAATTACCAGGTACAGCATCCCTACACGAAAGCACTGCTGGCTGCGACTCTTATTCCAGACCCTCATCAAAGGGAAAGGAAGAGGGTGTTGTTTAGAGAAGGGGAAGATTTAAAGATACCCAAAAGCGGCTGTGTTTTCCAAAATCGTTGTCTCTATACCCAAAGTATTTGCCAGACTGAACAGCCAGCCTTGATGTCTAAGAGTGGCGAACATTATATTGCTTGTCATCTTTGCCATAATTATTAATGTGTGGAGGAAAGAAAATGAGAAGGAAATTTTTTGCATTGGTTATGACCTTTTGCCTTTGTTTGCCCCTAATCCTTTCCGGCTGCAGCAAAAACGCTGCAACAAATGATCAGGAGGGCACGAAAGCAAAGGATGTTGTCGTGGCCATTTATCGTGACGGTGCCATGGAGGATCTGGATGCCGCAACCTATAACGGACCCCACTTTTTATACAAAATGATTTACGAAGGTTTTGTTGAAGATGGCGGTGAAGGCCAAATTCTCCCCCAACTGGCAACCGGCTGGGACATTTCCCCAGATGGAAAAACCTATACCTTTAAACTCCGGGAGGGGGTAAAGTTTTCTGACGGCACGGATTTTAATGCGGAGGCTGTTATTTTCAACCTGAAACGCTGGGTCAACAACAAACGTCATTCCACCTTGAGATCCTTTAATGTCGAGAGTATGGAAGCCGTTGATCCTAAGACGGTAAAGATTGTGTTTAAGGACGGGGCTTATCCTATTTTGACTGAGTTAACCTATCCCCGGCCGGTACGTTTCTTAAGTCCGTCTTCCATCACGGAAGTTCCCGGAGAGGTAATGGGCAAATTCAACAAGCCTGTGGGCACGGGCCCCTGGATGCTGGAATCCTATGCTAAAGATCAGGAGTTCACCTTGGTTCCCAACCCCTATTACTGGGGTGAAAAACCTAAGGTGAATAAAATCACCTTTAAGGTAATTACCGACGGGCAAGCCAGAGTTTTGGCTTTGCAAAGCGGCGAGGTGGACATTCTCGGCGGGGACCTGATTGGCAAGATTCCCATGGAGAGCCTCTTAGAACTTAAAAACTCCGGAAAATTTGCCACCTACACCCAAGGGACTATGTGCTCTCACTTCATAGCCTTCAATCAGAAGATAGAGGCACTTCAGGATAAAAATGTGCGCTTGGCTATGAACTACGCCATCAACAAGCAAAGTATTGCCGCTGATCTTTTTGACGGGATTGGTTTGGAAGCAAAGGGATTATATCAAGAAGGGGTGCCATATACCACGGGTGAAAATAATTACGGGTTTTCCAACGATAAGGAAAAAGCCAAGGAACTCCTTGACGCTGCCGGCTATAAAGATACCAATGGCGATGGAATTCGAGACAAAGACGGGAAAAATCTGGAGTTCAACTTTGTCTTGTCAACGGCAGAATTCCCTGAATGGAAACCCCTGGCCGAGTTTGTTCAATCTGAATTCACAGCCGTGGGGATCAAAGTAAATCTCAACACTTTGGACAAAAACGGCTATGAAGATGCCACCATGAACACCAAGGCCTTTGACCTGGCTCTCATGAGAACAGCCTCAGATTCTTGGATGCCTCATGGTTCTCTGCTTGAGCTTTTCTCCATTCTTCCCACCAGTAACGCCGCCAAGGCTTGGTATGACCAAGGGTTTTACAATAATATTATTAAAACACTTAATACTTTGGATGAAACAGAAAGACAGAAGAACTACGATGGAGTCTTTAAATTCATCAGCGAGGAAGCCCTGACGATTCCCATCTACTATCCGATTACTTCTTTCGCAGTGAATCCAGAGAGAATTGATGGTTTTGAGATTGGCGTAAATAACTATGCGCCCATTGAATGGCAGAAACTCGACGTAAAGTGAACTTGTTCAGTCCAAGCGGAATGCTGGGCTTCCCTATTTTAGAAACGAGGCTCATGTAAGCTTGGTAAGACCAATATAAAAGCAGATACGCCGGTTTTTAAGGGGCATATCTGCCAATAAATAGTCAGAGGTGAGCAGAGATGAACAGTGAAGAAAAACTGATTAAGAATTGGACCGACAGTTCCAACAATTACAGCAATATCGTGAAAGCAGAGCTAAACAGCTTTAAAAAGCAGGTCTGGAGGGATATCATCCTGAAAAAGGCCGGAAAGACCTCGGCCATGGATATTCTCGATGTGGGTACTGGACCGGGCTTTTTTGCCATCATCATGTCCCAGGCCGGGAACCGAGTGACGGCCATTGATTGTACTGAGGCAATGATTCAGGAAGCCAAAGCCAATGCGGAAAATGAGGGGGTTAGAGCGGACTTCAGAGTGTCCGACGGCCAGAATCTGGAGTTTGAAGACGAAAGCTTTGACCTGATTATCAGCCGCAATGTAACCTGGACTTTATTAGATGCCCAAAAGGCTTATAGGGAATGGAAACGGGTTTTAAGGCCCCAGGGCAAAATTCTTATTTTTGATGCCAACTGGAATATCCGGTTTTTCAATGAAGACTACCTGAGGAAATTTGAGGAGGATCAAGAGGACTATCGCAGAGTATTTGGCGAGGAGCCGCCTCCATACACTGACGAGATGATTGATTACCGAAAAAGTATGCCCATGTGCCAGAGAATCAGGCCCCAGTGGGACTTCAATGCTCTGGTGGAACTGGGGTTTAAAAAGATTTACTATGAAATGGATATCGGCAGGCGGGTCTATGATGAGCGCCAGAAGATTATTCACCGCTCAACCCCTATGTTTATGCTGGTTGTGGAAAAGTAATTATTAGTATCGTGAAGATCACCTGTAAAACAAAACCTCCCGCTGAGATTTCAGGTTGACAGCGTTAACGTGTCTAAGAGCACCTCTCGCTAGGAGAGGTGCTCTTAGTGAACTTCATGCTTGCACCCATTGTAGCACTTCCCAAATCCCCATTAAAGGTAGCCATGTAAAAAGCCTACCAACTCATGCACTCTCGTTGCAGGCGTTCTTTGTGAAGGCGGTGTGCCTTCTTCATAGCTAGCATACAAGGCTATTGCACGTGCAATGGCAGTGGGGGTTTTGTCCTTGAGAAGATCATAGATATTTTCCAAGGTTTTTTCGTATGGAAAATATCCTCTCAATATAACGTGGTACTGCTCTCTCCCCACATGAGCAAACAATGATTGGAAATGCAGCAAAAACCAAAGCTCTATACACTCATTCGACCAGGCCACATGGTATTTCTGCCGGCAGGTTCTACCCTCGGCGCTGAATTGCGTGTTGTCAAAATCGTCATAGGGGAAATCGTCCTGATCATACATTAGCCAGACATCCTCGCACTCGGGAAATTTGGACTCTACAGTTTCTCTTGCATACTTTAGCAGGCTTAGGGTATTGCGTCCTGTTCCGATAACTGTGATGCGGTCACCCGATGTAAACGGAGAATATTTTTGATTGACTTGCCTGGTCAGTCCCTGAATATAAAACGGTTCAGTCTTAATACCCTCACTGAAAATAACAGTATACGGGGGTAATTTATGAAGCTTTTCTATTTTCTTTCGTTTCTTCTGCATGGCAGCTTTTAATTTCTTTTGGGTGCTTGCCTTTAGCGGTTTTAAGCTCATTGAATCGCCCCCCAATCAAGAATATTCTTGAGATAAGGGTCCGCTCCATACCTTCCTTCAATATATTGCTTGTCATAGGTTTCATCAGGGCGCACCTTTGCGCCGTTGTCTTTTCTGAACTCCACTAACGAATATAATTTTGATGTGTTTTGCTTATTAAGCGCGGAGAACCAGATTTCATCTCTTCTAAATACAGTGGGCTTCATGGTACTCATATCATGAGAGGTAAAAATAAGCTGAGCGCCCTTGGTGTTAATTGATGGATTTGTGAACAGTCCGATGATATACCGGAGCAGTTTAGGATGCAGTTTGGCATCCATTTCGTCAGCGATAACCAGACTGCCCTTATGCAAGCACCCTAACAGAAACGGCAGCAAGCCAAAAAGCTTGCGTGTTCCACTTGATTCTTCCTCAAAGGGCAATTCCTCACACGAACCATCTTCCAGACAGTGTATTGTGTAAATAGCATTTATTTTTCCGTTGGTATCTTCTTCTGTCCTTATGCTGGTTATATTGATATCCATCTCAGCGAGCATTTTCAAAAAAATGTCTTCCTTGTTCTTGTCCTTCAGAAAAACAATTCTTTTATCCTGGTAGGGATTATCATAATCCAATACCCTGCATTCCAGAAACCATTTAATGATATCGTCAATGGTTTTGATATCGTAGTTAATGGACAAATGGGACAGCAGTGGAATAGAGGACTTAATGTTCCCTACCTTGACGTCCTCCAAAACATCGCCGATATAAAAATCCGAGGTATCCCGCTCAAATACGATTTCCAAGTCGTTTGTTTGAAGGTTTCTCGCATATAAGTTTTCCTCTACGATATCAGAGTGCAGAATATTTAATTGATACCGATACTCGGTTTCCTGGATGCGAAAGAGAACATCAAATTTAATGGGCGATTCTCTACAGTTCTTGTCAAACAAATAATATTTTTCTTTTTTATCGATAGGAAAACTCTCAAATTCTTTCATTTTCCCATCCTCAAGGTTTTCATCCTTTGAAGACGCTACAGCCTTTAACGCAATGATCGGCAAAAGCACCTTATGGGAAAGGTACAAAAACGCCTCTAGAACACTGGACTTTCCTCCGCCATTTGGTCCGTAGATCGAAATAACCGGCAAAAACTTCTCGCTATCGTAGGGATCAACAATGAGACTGTCGTCATGCTCGTTGATTTTTTCAGCCCATAAGTCCAGAGTAGCTTCACTCTTAAATGATTTAAAGTTTTCAAATGAAAACTGACACATCATAGTTATCGCTCCAATCTAGAGAAAATTTCTCATAATTATAATGATACTATGGCCATTATAGCAATATTTCATTCGAAAACCAATAATATAGGAGAAAAAAACTCGCAAATCCCAAATTCCCTCGTGGTTATTACGTGTTATATAGAGGCCGAGTCCCACACTGTGCTGCCATATGATCCTGCTATACTCGGACAGCAGGCGAAACTCCGCCACATCCTTAATAGGTATGGGATGTGGCGGAGGCAAACATAAAGGGAGCAATGGTTCACCATAATTCGTGTTTTTTTATGAAACAGAGGAATTCCTTTCAAAGTGCACCGAATCAAGCTCTATCACCCGGTCGCAAACACGATTTACAAGCTCAGCTTCATGGCTCACCACCAATATTCCTAAGTTCCTTTCTTTGGCAAGAGCCAGCATTACCTGCCAGATTTGAGCTTGAGTAATGGCATCTAACATGGCCGTCATCTCATCAGCAATCAGGAATTTTGTTTCCGGACTTAAAGCCCGGACGACACAAAACCTTTGCAACTCCCCGCCGGATAATTCATTAGGCCAGCGGGATAACCATTCCGGCTGGATACCAAACCTGGCCAGAACTTCTTCATCCGGCCGCCAGCCTTCCTGAAGAATATCGCGCATATGCCAGCGGGGATTAACTGACTTTTCAGGATGCTGAAAGACCAACTGCACTCCGCTGTACCTGCCCTTAGGCAGTGGTGCACCGCCTAACTCAATGCTGCCTTCCAAGGCTTTTTCATACCCGGCCAGAACTCTGGCCAAGGTTGTTTTTCCGCAGCCGCTTTGACCTTTCAGGCCGAGAATTTCGCCGGAATTTAGGGTGAGGTTGAAATTTCGGAATAACCACGGCTTCTTCCGGTAACGAAAACCAATGTTTTTGGCCTCAAGTTGCATGATAACACCTGACCCTTCCGTTCCTCAAATCCCGCATTACGGGCAATGACCCGGTGCACTTAGGCGTCATCTTTCCACAGCGCGGCGCAAAGGAACAACCCTCTGACAAGTTGGCAGGCAAAGGTTGGAAACCGGGAAGAGGTCTGAAATCATTTTGGGGCAGGGATTGCCATAAGGCCTTGGTATAGGGATGCCTTAAGGTCTGGCCCTGACCATGAAAATCCGCTGCAAAAGCTGTTTCGACGGTTGTCCCGGCATAAAAAACTGCGATTTTGTCAGCGACTTGCAAAGCCGTGCTGATATCGTGGGTTATCAACATAACTCCGCACCCTTCATCGGCTAACTCGCGCAAGTGTTTAAGAGTTTCCGCTACAATTTCCGGATGCAACCCAGGTGTTGGCTCATCGGCAATGATTAGTTTGGAGCCATTAACTACTGCTGCAGAAATCAACACCCTTCTGGCCATGCCGCCGGAAAGTTGAAAGGGAAATAGATTTCCATCCCCTTCGCTAAGATCATAGCGAGAAAATATTTTCTTTTGGGCTTCTTCAGCATTTCCCTGACGTACAGCAGTCCGTACTTGAGCAGAAACCCGCATTAAGGGATCAAGAAAATTTACCGATTGGGGCACCAGCGTAATTTCACTGCCCCGTATTTTCTTTTGCCGTTCCGGGGTTAACAATTCATCCTTGTATAAAATCTTACCGCTGCAGAAGGCGTTATTGGGCAGTATGCCGAGAATAGCATGGGCCAGCAAACTCTTTCCGGAACCACTTGAGCCGACAACAGCTAAGATTTCGCCGGAGCCAAGGGAAATGTCAAGGTTGCTGATCACCTTGAGGACGCTTTGTCTTAAGCCCTTTTGATACTGAACAAAGGAGACGGATAAATCAATCACTTTTAATAATGATTCAAATCCCAGGCTAGCTTTAGTACTTTTCATCTCTGCACCTCAATCATCATTCGTGGCCACTATGCGGGTCAAACAACAAACGTAAATTATCGCCAACCATGTCAAAAACTCTGACAACAACCAGCAAGGAAAGACCGGGGAAAAAAGCCAGCCACCACATTCCCACGGAAAGATACTTCATTGATTCGGAGAGAATTACCCCAATGGCCGGTTGATGGGGGGATAAGCCAAAGCCTAAGAAAGTAATCGAGGCTTCATGGAGGATCGCATGGGGAAATAAAAGCACCAAACCGACAAAAAACTGAGGTAATAAGTGAGGCAGCATGTGTTTAACTGCGATCCATACCCTTTTCCTACCCATATGACGGGAAACCTGCACAAACTGAGATGTTCGGAGTTGCAGGACTTCGGCCCGAATTATCCTGGTCAGGTTAGGCCAATGGGAGCAGGCTACACCGATAATAACCCCCTTAGCGCCCCCCCCTAAAGCGAAAGCAATTAAAATCAAGGCCACTAAATGGGGCAAGCCCATAAAAACATCAACCAACCAGGCTATCAGGGTATCGACTGTTTTGCCTAAGGTAGCCGCGGCCATCCCCAGAATTAAGGCCACCAGAACGCTTACCGTAGAGGCCAACAAGCCGATCCCAATACTTAAAGCAAGCCCCTTGACAGTTCTGGTAAACATATCCCGTCCTAACCAGTCCGTGCCAAAAGGGTGCTGCCAGGAAGGAGACAAGTTGCGTGCCTCAAAGTGAGTTTTGATAGCTTCATTGCTCATCAGGAAACTGGCAGCGATTACGGCGGCCAATAAGGTCAAACCGCCGAGAATAGTGATCAGCGTGCGCTGGCGACGGTTTAAGCGAAGGATTCTGCCCGGTCGTCCTTCCATTGAAAGTGCCTGATTAAGCGGATTCATACCGGTTCACCTGCTTCCTTGATCTGGGGATCGACCAGCCGATAGATTATGTCGGCTGCCAGATTGCCGAAATAGACAAATATTGCGCTGAACAGCACTATCCCCAGGAGGAGGGGCAGGTCGCCCCGCAGACCTGCCTGCACAGTGGCTTGACCCAGACCAGGGTAAGAAAATACCTGTTCAGCCAGAACCGCCCCGCCAAATAGTTCACTGAAAGAAGCAAATTGCAGAGTAATGGCAGGCAAAGCCACGTTCCTCAGACCATGCCGGAATAAGAGCTGGAGGCCGCTTTCTCCCCGCGCTCTGGCAAACAGAATGTAATCGCTTTCCATGACATCAATCATCTTCTGTCTGGTGTGCAGAGCGATATTGGCCACGCCGACAATGCTTAGAGTCAAGGCCGGTAAGATCAGATGGATGATCCGATCTCCAAGGGTTACCTCGGTGCTCAGCACACCGGCTGGGACGCCCAGTCCAACGGGCAGCCATTTGAGCCAAACTGAAAACACGATTAAGAGAACTAATCCCAGCCAGAAGGTTGGAGTAGAGGCCAGGGTTAAACAATACCATTTTAGCAAGCGATCCAGCCACTTCCCGCGTTGCATCCCCGAAACAATGCCCATGATAAAGCCCAGAAGACCGGATATGACCCAGGCCAATCCCATCAGGACAAGGGATGCCCAAAATTTTTCGCCGATCACTTGAATCACCGGGCGGCGAAAAATCATGGAATTCCCCAGATCACCATGGAGCACATTGCTCCCCCAACGTTCGAAGCGTTCAATGGGTGGCTGGTTGAGCCCCCAATAGGCTTCGATTTTTTCCCGTTGGGCATGACTTACCTTCATCATATCTGCCCCGATATAAGCCTGAACCGGGTCGATGGGGGAATGACTGACCAGGATAAAGGTTAAGGTACACAAGGTGACGAGGAGGAGGATCATCCGTAGAAATTTATTAATAATGAACTTGAAAACACTTTTTGCAGCCATAGTTATAAGTATTCCCTTCCATTATTTAGTAAAGTGCCACTGAGCAATCGTATCTGTAATGGGCCAGCCATGACCGTGGGCGTGAACTTTCTGGGCTCCGAGATCCAGGTTGTCGCTTACATAATACAAATGATCAAGATTAACCAGCCAGGCCCAGGGGGCATCACCCAGAGCACTAAATCCGGTTGTCCCGTCCCACTGGGCCTTTTTCCAGTAGGTGTCGGCTGCGGTGGGATTATTGGATAACATTGCTTTATTCATGTATTCGTCGACTTGTGGATTGGAGTAATAACCGGCATTAAAATAATCGACGCCCATGTATTTACTGTTAAATAAATTATACATTTCCAAAGGATCATGAGCCCCCCAGCCAAAAAGTATGGCATCGCTGTGCATCAATTTTTCAATGTCATCCCAGCTTTTGCCGGAAACTTCAATATTGATTCCCAGAGGTTTGATTTCGTCGGACACAGCGATGGCCAGGGATTGACGCACTGAATCCCCGGATGGATAAACCAAGGTGAATTTAGCTTTGAGCCCGTTCTTTTCCAGAATGCCGTCGTTATCAGAATCCTTCCAGCCGCCCTCCGCTAAGATCTTCTTAGCCCCATCTTTATCCGCGTCTTTAAGAACCGTTTCAGAATTCCACCAAGGTAAGTTGTCACATACGGAATAGGCAGGAGCCCCGTGGCCATTTAATACCCCATCCACTAAAGCCTTCCTGTCGAGGGCTAGGTTAATTGCCTTACGGATGGCTAAATCCGAAGTAACATCATTGCCGATAGGATCCCCTTTGGTAGTTTTATTGCCTGCCTTTACATAAGGAAACATGATCCCGCGGTTGTCCACGCTTTTGTAGGCGACCAATTTTTTGCCCGGTATATCCTGTAGGGCTAAGGATGGCACAACAGCAGCAACATCAACCTGTCCGGCTTTCGCGGCAGCATAAGCAGCTTCTTCAGTTAAATAAAGGAAGGTAATTTTCTTGAAACTTGGTTTGGGCCCATAGTAATCCGGGTTAGCTTCTACGATAAGCTGTTGGCCTTTATCCCATTGCACAAATTTATAAGGCCCGGAGCCGATGGGTTTTTGCGAGTAATCCTTACTGTAAGCATGCTCGGGAACAATTCCCAGTTTGGCCAGGGTGCTGGTAAAGGTGGATTGCGCTTCTTTTAACGTGAATTCGACACTGTAGTCGCCTGTAGCCGTGACCCTTTGTAAATTAGTTAAATCAAAAACAGAGCTGTTCGTGGTCGCTGTTTGATAAGTGAAGACAACGTCCTTGGCGGTTAAGGCCTGCCCATCGGTAAACTTAACGTCTTTGCGCAGATTTACCTGATAAGTTAAGCCGTTTTCACTGACGGTATAATCCGTGGCTAAGTCATTAATAACCTTTAAATCTTTGTCCCATTGCAAAATAGTACTTTGAAAAACCGGTGAGCCATAATTTCCCCAGCCGGTGGTGGGATCGAAGCCGCCATCCGGTTCTCCTCCTATGGCCACAGTGAGTTCATCCGTTGGCTTTGTTGAGGTAGAGTCGGCTTTACTTGAACACCCTGAAGTAACAGCAAGCGCAAGAATAATCAGGACAGCTAAGAAAGTATGAGATAATCGCTTAAACATTTGTAACTTCCCCCTAATAATTGATAAGTTCTTGAGTTGAAGAGTACCTTGGTGACTGTTTTACCTCCTTTCACACAAAAAAGACCACAGAGATAGACCCTGTTACGGGTCAGACCTCCATGGCCTTGGTTGCAGTATTTACTCAAGTAAGTTTTTGACGTGCCTCGTCAATTGTCTGGGAAATACTATTCTCTGATGCCCTGCCATTTTCCTTCTTTAAATAACTAAATATTTTGTTAAATAAAAAAATATTAAAAGATTAAGCAGGATTTATAACTTGTTTGTAGAAATTGGATATAAAATCTAAACTTCAGCAAAACCATGAAGGTGTTGCCAAGACCATGGAGGTTTGACTCATTAGAGTCAGCTTCATGGTCTTTTTTATAAGAATTTAAGGAAGGGTGAGGATATGCATATTTAAGAACTGATTAAAAACTACCGGTAAAATTGTAGAAATACGTGGAGGCAGGCACTCTCCTGGAGGAGGCCCGGCATCTTATACTCAGACTTTGTTCTCGGCGGCTTCTCTGCCTGATCCTGCCAAAGAAATGTCGAATAGACAATCCCAAAAAGATGATTAATCAAATGAAACAAGAGGGTAAGATGAAGAACAATACAGCAAATACGCAGAAATTCAGGAAAATATTCAACCGGGACGATCCTAATATGCCGGTCATTATTATTTTGTTGGCCATTGCAGCACTCATATCGGTTATTTTTGCCATCGGGCTGGGTCCGGTCAGCGTAGCCCCCGGCAACGTTGCCAGAATTTTAGGCAGCAAAATCCCTTTTTTGGAAAGTCATATCCCCCACACCTGGACTCAGGTTGAGGAAAACATTGTTTGGGGGCTGCGTTTCCCCCGGGTTTTACTGGGTCTGATTGTCGGCTCATCTTTGTCTATGACTGGAGTGGCAATGCAAGCTCTGGTAAGGAACCACTTGGCGGATCCCTTTATTCTAGGGGTATCCTCCGGGGCTGCAGCAACCGCAACTTTAGGCATGCTTTTTGGCGCCTTTGCCTTTTTGGGCACTTACTCTTTATCCATAAGCGCGTTTCTCGGCGCTGCGATTACCATTATCCTGGTCTACACCATTTCCAGAGTCAGGGGAAGGATTAATATCACTCAGCTGCTGTTATCCGGAGTGGCGCTTTCTATGATCATGGATGCGGTTACACGGATCATCACCTTGAGTGCCCCCAATGCCTTAGGGCTCCATAATGTTACCTTCTGGCTGTCGGGGAGTTTGGCGGGGGCAAAGTGGGGCTACTTAACCCTGCCCCTGGCCACGATTATTATTTGCCTGATTATTTTATTAATTAATTACAGAGCCTTAAACGCCCTCTTGATGGGTGATGAGACTGCCGGTACTTTGGGCTTCAACGTGGCGCGTCTTCAAAAAATTCTTGTACTGGTGGCTTCTCTGATGGCAGGTACAACCCTTGCTGTCAGCGGCACCATCGGGTTTGTTGGACTAATGGTACCCCATATGACAAGACTTCTCGTTGGAGCGGATCACAAACGGGTGCTTCCGGTTTGTGCCCTGCTTGGCGGCATCCTGGTGGTCTGGGTGGATGTGGCAGCCAGAATGCTCATCGCCCCGGAAGAATTGCCTTTAGGTATCTTAACAGCAGTCTTTGGCGGACCTTTCTTTATTTGGCTGCTGAAACATAATACCGGGAAAGCTTGAGGTGAAAAAATGACATTACAGGTAGAAAGCTTATCCTTCTCTTATGACCACAAAGCGATTATTGAAGACATCTGTCTCAATGTCAAAAAAGGCGAGTTTGTCGGACTTATCGGGCCTAATGGCAGCGGCAAATCAACGATTCTAAAAAACCTCTACCGGGCACTGCAGCCGGATAGGGGAGAAGTTAAGCTGGATGGGGAAAACTTATTTAAACTAACTCACAAACAAGCTGCGACCAAAATTGGTGTTGTCGGCCAGGAGAATGCTCTGCCCTTTGATTTCAAAGTGGAAGAAATTGTAGCCATGGGCCGGAGTCCTCATAAAAAACTCTTTGCCGGGGACTCTCCGGAAGACAAAGAAATTGTCCGGCAGGCTTTGGCTTACTTGAGGATGGAAGATATGGCCAAAAAGAATTACCTTAAGTTATCCGGCGGGGAAAAACAAAGGGTGCTTATTGCCAGGGCTATCGCCCAAAAAACGGACTTTCTGATTTTGGATGAACCGACCAATCACCTGGATATCGGCTACCAGCTTCAAATACTTGATTTTGTTAAACGGTTACAGGCAACTGTTTTGACGGCCATCCATGATCTGAATATTGCGGCCTTGTATTGTGACAGGATCTATGTTTTAAAAGAAGGAAAAATCTATACTAGGGGTACCGCGGAGGAAGTCCTGACTCCGGAAATCATTTTTGAGGTTTACGGCATAAAAGCCGATGTAATAATCCATCCTTTTACCCAAAAAATCAGCATTACCTTTTTGCCGCAAAGCCTAAACAACTCTAAAAGAGCATTGAAGGAGAGAGAAATGTGAAGAAGAAAAAACTGTTGAGGTGCTTCCTAGGTTTGATTATTGTTCTGATGACAGTGTTAAACGGATGCAGCAGCAAGGTGGCGGAGAATAATGCCGACGCCAAAAGCCTGGCCACCTATGAAAAACTGACCTTCAACAACTACGACAGAGAAGTTGTGATCGAGGCTATGCCTCAGAAGGTACTGGTCTTTGGGCCCAATAACAGCGAACTGTTTGTGGCCTTGGGATTAAGCGACAAAATCATCGGTAACAGCTACGATAATCATAGCAGGGGGCCTCTGCCGGAATTTGTTGAAGATTATGCCAAAATTCCCGAATTAACCTACGCTGACCCGACCCGGGAGGCTGTCATTTCCAGTGGTGCAGACTTTATTTATGGCAATGATTGGCCATTCGGCAAAGAAGGACTTGACCTTGCAGAACTTAAAGAAAATGGGATCAACGTCTACATGGAAAAAGCCGCGACATTTGAGGAAATCTACCAGGAAATATCCGATCTAGGGAAGATCTTTCACGTGGAGGACAAAGCTGCAGCCTTTATCGCCGACCAGAAAGCAAGAATCGCAGCGGTGGAAAAAAAGCTTGCCGGTCAGGAACCACTCAAAGTATTGGTATATGACTTCGGGGGTGAGGGGGTGTTTACCTGCAGCGGCACAAATTTTGAAACATTGCTGATCGAAAAAGCCGGGGGGAAAAACATCTTCGACGATCAAACAGAGAAGCAATGGTTCACGGCAAGTTACGAAGAGATTATCAAAAGGAATCCCGACGTGATCGTGATCCATGATTATGATGTGCCTTCGTTGGAGGAAAAAATCAAGTCCATTAAAGCTGATCCGGGACTTTCCAAACTGGACTGTGTAAAGAATGAGAGATTTATACCAATTGCCTTGGAAAGTGTTTTCCCCGGGGACAGAATGGCCTATTCCGTTGAGCTGTTGGCCAAAGGGTTCCATCCGACTTTGTTGAAATAAGCGGGGCACTTCATAGAAATTCCCACATTTATGATTGCGACGATTAAGAAGTGAAACAGGATAAATATAAGCTGGAATAAAATATTGTAAAGCAAACTCATGAAGGGGTTGCGGAGACCATGGAGGTTTGACTCATTAGAGTCAACTTCGTGGTCTTTTAATTTATAGAGGACAGCATATTTCAGATTTGTCTGGAAATGAGACAACAATAATAATAAAAGGGTGAATTTATGGATATTCAGAAACGCATTGAAAACCACTGGCAAGGTGCGGATCATCGGTACAATGACTATATTCATGGAGAATTAAACAGCTTTAAAAAAGATGCTTGGATCCGGCTGATTGAGGAAAACCGTCCTCCGGGCCAAAGGCTTGTAGTATTGGATGTCGGCACCGGTCCCGGTTTTTTCCCTATTCTCCTGTCGGAAATGGGACATCAGGTAACGGCCATCGACTGCACCGAAAGCATGCTGGATAAGGCACGGGAAAATGCTCAAATAGGTGGATTTGAGGTGTCATTTCATCTGCAGGATTCCCACCAACTGGATTTTGACGACAATAAGTTTGATATGATTCTCTGCCGGAATGCCAGTTGGCTGTTGTATGATCCGCCTGCAGCCTACCGTGGTTGGCATAGGGTTTTAAAGCCCGGTGGCCGACTGTTAATCTTTGATGCCAACTGGTATCTGTGGTTGAATGACAAGAAGCTGCGAGAAGAATATGAACGGGACCAGGAGGAAGCGGTTCAGGCAGGATATCGTTCTTCTTATAACCAGGATGTGAAAGATGAGGGAGTTAATATCGGGAAAGAGCTGTTCTTCAGCAGTCGCCGCCGACCTCAGTGGGATGTTCCGACCTTGCTTGATCTGGGCTTTGGCAAAATATTTATTAATGATGATATCACGGAGAGTGCTTTCGATGAGATTGAAAAAATTCGCTATCGCACATCTCCTATGTTCATGATTCGGGCGGAAAAAACAAAGTGAGTTGAATGAGGATAACCTTTTCCGGGTGCTGTTAAGATGCTTGAGAACAATGCGAGGAAGGGTGAGAATAATGCATATCCAAAAACAGATTGAAAACTACTGGCAGACAGCTAATGAGCGGTACAACGAGACCATTCAAAAGGAATTAAAGGGTGTTAAAAAGGAAGTTTGGGTTCAACTTCTGAATGAGAATCGACCTCCGGGAGAAAAACTGGAGGTCCTGGATATCGGCACGGGCCCAGGTTTCTTTCCCTTGCTCCTTTCCGAGCTGGGGCATCGGGTTACGGCCATCGACTGCACAGAGAGCATGCTGGCTACAGCCCGGGAGAATGTTAAGGCGGCAGGCTTTGAGGTTTCTTTTCATTTAATGGATGCCCATAAGCTGGCCTTCGAGGACAACTCCTTCGATTTCATTCTCACCCGCAATGTCACTTGGCTGATGTATGACCCCTCTGCCGCTTACCGGGAATGGCACAGAGTCTTAAAGCCCGGTGGCCGACTGCTGATCTTTGACGCCAATTATTATTTATGGCAGCAGGACAGTCAGTGGCAGGAAGAGTTTGAACGGGACCATGACGAGGCGGTTAAGCTGGGCTTCAAAAAGTTTGATAAAACCAGCGTGGAAGAGAGCAACAAGATTGCAGAGGATCTGTTTTTTAGCAAGATCCGCCGGCCCCAGTGGGATATCCCGGTTTTGCTCAGTCTGGGCTTCGGTAAAATCTACGTGGAGGGGGATCTCAGTGAGAAGATCAGCGACGAAATCAGCAAGGTACGCTACCGTACTATTCCTCCATTTATGATCAGGGCTGAAAAAACTGATGTCAGATACCTTTATGGCCTGGATAGACAGGATTCCCGGTCTTAAAGATAAGTCTTCCAGAGGGTTCTAATTGAGAAGGAGGGACTTAGAAAGTGAAAATGAAAACAAAAACGATTAAAAGCAGAGTGATTCTCTATCTGTTGCTGATCAGCAGTGTCTTCACCCTTAGCGGCTGTATGGGAGGCAAAACGGAACAAACCGGAGCGCAGAAGAACATTCCTCAGGAACTAACTATTGCCAGAGTAGGGGATGTGGGAACCATGAACCCTCATCTCTATGACAGTGATATGGGAGCCCAGACCCTGGTTTATGACCCTTTGGTGAACCTGGATAAGGCAGGAAATATTATTCCCTGCTTGGCAGCTTCCTGGGAGTTTAAGGACGAGGGACTGAGTCTGGCCTTTCACCTGCGGGAAGATGTGAAATTTTCCGATGGCCAGGAATTTAATGCTCAAGCGGTTAAACAAAATTTTGAGGCCGTCCTGGCCAATGCCAAACGGCATAGCTGGCTGCCTATGATCGATAATCTGAAATCCGTCGAAGTCACGGCTCCCTATACCGTGGTTATGCACTTTAAGAATCCTTATCCCTTTACCCTGCTGGAACTGACCATGGTGCGTCCAGCTCGCTTTCTAAGCCCGGGAGGGTTCGGAGCGGATGGTGTTGCTTTTGAAAAGCCTGTAGGGACAGGCCCTTATATCTTAACAGAGTATGTGAAGGATCAAAGAGCGGTTTTTGTCCGCAATGAAAATTACTGGGGGGAAAAGCCTAAGTTAGAAAAGATAACTATCCGACCGGTTCCGGACTCCAATGTGCGTTTAAATGCCCTCATGGCCGGAGAGGTGGACTTAATCGTGGGCAGCGGTCTGAAAGCCGTCTCTTATCTGGATCTAAAAAACCTGAAGGGTAATGCCAATCTGCAAACTAAAGTTGAAGTGGGAGATATCGCTCAGTTTCTACTGCTGAATCCCAGTGCTGAGTTTCTCACCGACAAAGCAGTCAGAGAAGCTATATGTCTGGCTATTGACAAACAAGAAATTAATCAAATTGTTTATGAGAATATGGAAAGTGTGTCCGACACCATGTTTTCTACCAAGGTTCCGGAGATTCTGGGGAAAGTCAAGGGACCGGGAAGGGATCTGGAAAAGGCCAAGCAACTTTTGGCCTCTGCCGGTTGGATCGATTCGAATGGAGACAAATTTCTGGACAAAAACGGTAAGACCTTAGAGATCATGTGCAACATACCCTCCGACGCACTGCCCACCAAAACCTTAGCAGAAGTGGTCCAGGCCCAACTCTCACAAATTGGAATTAAAGTCAAGATCAGCTCTGTGGAGTCTGCGGTCTATTATGAGCGCAAAGAATCCGGCGAGTTTGGCATTATGCCGGATTTTTCCTGGGGTGTTCAATATGATCCCCAGAGTATCTATAAGTCCTTTCGAGATGTCAGGCCCTTTTTAGGAGAAATATTCCAGGGCGAAGCTGGTTCCTTATTCAAACAGGCTCTCACGACCATGGAACCGGCTGAGCGGAGAATTAAGTTCGACCGCATCGCCGATATTTTCATGAACGAGGAATACATTGTCATACCTACCACAGTTACCCCCAATGTGGCGGTATACAATAAGAAAGTTCAGGGCTTCGACTTCTCGGCCAATGCCTGGGAGTTAAGTATTGGCTTGTCTAAGGTGGAAATTGTCGAATAGATGAGGTATTGAGGTAAGATAAGCGTGTTTAAATATGTTTGTAAGAGAGTAGTCTTTCTGTTCTTTGTGATGTTCGGGGTGTCGTTGCTAACCTTCGGGATGGTGCATCTCACCCCGGGAGATCCGGCGGAAATCCTTTTGCGAATGGAAGGAATTAATGCCACACCGGAGGCAGTGGAAGCCTTACGGGAGAAATTGGGTTTAAACAATCCGCTGCCCGTTCAATACGGCCACTGGATCAGCAAGGTTCTGGGGGGGGATCTGGGAGTTTCTTTTGAAACCGGCCGACCGGTCCTGGAGGAATTGGGGCAGCGGTTACCTGCCACAGTGGAACTGACTGTCGCCGGGACTATGGTGGTACTCCTGGTTTCCTTACCTCTTGGCTTATTGTCGGCGGTTTATAAAAACACCTTGGTAGATCACATAGGCCGCTTTTTTGCTTTGGTGGGCGCCTCAGTGCCTTCCTTCTGGCTAGGGCTGATTTTAATTTATTTTTTGGCAGTGAAATATCAACTGTTGCCGGTCATGGGGAGAGGCAGCCCAGCCCATCTGGTTTTGCCGGCCTTGACTCTGGGGCTGGGAATGTCCGCTACGTATGCGCGTTTGCTGCGGGCCAGCATGCTGGAAATTTTAGGGCTGGACTTTATTCAGGCAGCCCGGGCTCGCGGGCTCACAGAAAACGCGGTTTTGTTGGGACACGCCTTTAAAAATGCCCTCCTGCCGCTGGTTACCGCTTTTGGAATGAGTTTGGGTCATTTGCTGGGCGGAACAGTCATCGTCGAGACAATTTTTGCCTGGCCGGGGATGGGTCACTTTCTGGTGGATTCTATTTTTGGCCGAGATTATGCTGTTGTGCAGAGCTATGTTCTCTTGATGGCCTTTATTTTCGTCATCCTAAATCTCCTGGTGGATATTTCTTATGCCTTTATTGATCCCCGGATGCGTGTGGCGAAGAAGGGGGAGGATCAATGAAACTGAAAAACTTACTGCGTGATCCCCTCGCCTTGCTGGGATTAATCTTAATTGTAGTTATTCTGGCAGTAGCCATAATGGCCCCTTGGCTGGCTCCTCACGATCCTCTGCAGTTTAATACAGCCCACAGGCTGGAAGGGCCTTCAGCCAGTTATCCTTTGGGAACGGATCATCTAGGCAGGTGTATTCTGTCACGGATCTTGTTTGGGGCGGGGAGCTCACTAAGCATAGCCTTTCTGGTCTTAGGCCTGACTTTATCCGTAGGAACGTTGGTTGGTACTCTGGCAGGGTATGTAGGAGGCAAACTGGATGATCTGATTATCAGTATTATTGATGTTCTGTTGGCCTTCCCGGGTTTGATTCTGGCCTTAGTCATTGCCGGGATGCTGGGCCCCAGCATCACCAATGTCATGATTGCCCTAGCTGCTGTCCAGTGGGTTGGTTATGCTCGGATTATCCGGGCCCTGGTAGCTTCAATGAAAGAAAAAGAGTACGTTCAGGCTGCCCGCGCGGGAGGAGGCACCCATTTATCCCTGGTTCTGCGGCATATTTTGCCGAATGTATTGTCTCCGGTTATCGTCTTGGCAACCTTGGATATGGGCTCAACCATTCTGGCTATTTCCGGCATGTCTTATTTAGGGCTGGGTGCTCAGCCGCCTGACCCGGAATGGGGAGCTATGCTTAATGACGGTCGTCCCTATATGTATACGGCCCCCGCGACCATGATTTTCCCCGGTCTGGCTATTTTAATCACCGTCTTGGCCTTTAACTTATTGGGAGACGGATTGAGAGATCTTTTTGATCCGCGAGAAGTACAAAAGCAGGAGAAGCAGGTGACTGGATGAAGAGGACAGAGACTATTCTTAAAATAAGTGACCTCCAGGTGGCCTTTGAAAGGGGAAAGAGGAGTCTGCCTGTAATTGAAGGGCTGAATCTGGAGTTGTTGCGGGGCAAAGTTTTAGGGCTGGTGGGAGAGAGCGGCTGCGGCAAGAGCATGACCGCCCTTTCCGTTCTGCGCCTGTTACCCTCGGGAGGGAGAATTACAGGCGGGGAAATCTTGTTAGATAATGAGAATCTCTTGGAACTTTCTAAGGGAGAGATGCGCCGAATTCGGGGGAAAAGAATTGGGATGATTTTTCAAGATCCCAATTCGGCCCTTAACCCGGTGCGAAGGGTTGGCAGCCAGTTTATAGAGACCTTGCAAACCCACTTGAGCCTGGAGCGGCCAAAGGCCAAAATGATGGCGGAAAGTATGTTAAGCACTTTAGGACTGTCAGGTCCGGAGCGGTTAATGAGATGCTATCCCTTTCAATTAAGCGGAGGGATGCGGCAGCGGGTGATGATCGCTTTAGCTCTGTCTTTACAACCGGATGTTTTGCTGGCTGACGAGCCCACCACAGCCCTGGATGTCACCGTACAGGCTCAAATTCTGGCCGAAATGAAAAAACTGCAGGATCAGTTCAAAACGGCAATTCTGCTCGTATCCCATAATCTGGGGGTAATTGCTCAGCTTTGCGATGAGGTAGCCGTCATGTACGGAGGGACTATTGTAGAGACCGGCACAGTGGAAGCGCTTTTTACCCAGACAGCTCACCCATATACCCAGGGCCTGCTCTACGCAATTCCCCATTTATATAAAAGCAGGGGTCAAACCCTCAGTATCATTAAAGGCCAGCCTCCTGAAGCCGGCCGGATTCCCCAGGGCTGTCCCTTTGCTCCCCGCTGCGGCGCAGCCCTGGAGATTTGTCGCCGGAGCCGCCCAACCTTGCAGCAGACAGGTGATGATCCGGGGCATCAAAGGGCCTGCCATTTCCCCTTGACCTGGACAGCCAAGCAACATACAGCCCAAAGCCTAAGCAGGAAGGTGGTGTCTTCGTGAAGCAAGCCCTGCCTTTGCTGGAGGTCTTAAATTTAGCTAAATATTATGAGGAAGAAGGCGGCGGGTTTAAGCAGAGGCGGAAAAAACTCCGAGCCCTGGACGGGGTTTCCTTTGACCTGAAGCAGGGGGAAACTCTGGGCTTGGTGGGGGAAAGCGGCTGTGGAAAAAGTACCTTGGGCCGTCTGCTGGTGCGCTTGGAAAAATCTGATCAGGGGCAGATCCTTTATGAGGGGACAGACGTCACAGCCTGGCAGGGAGAGAAGCTGCGCCAATGGCGGCGGAATGTGCAGATGATTTTCCAAGATGCCTTCGCCTCTCTTAATCCCCGTTTATCCGTAGAGGAGATTATCCGGGATCCCCTGAGAAATTATGAGGGGCTGGGAGCCAGAGAGATGGTTGGCAGGGTAGAGGAATTACTGGAAATGGTGGGACTGGAGCCGAGTGCTCGCTTTCGCTATCCCCTTGAATTCAGCGGGGGGCAGCGCCAGAGGATCGCCATTGCCAGAGCCTTGGCCCTAGGGCCCCGGCTTTTAGTATGTGACGAGTGTGTGGCCAGTCTGGATGTTTCTATTCAGGCCCAGATTCTGCAGCTTATCCAGTCCTTGAAAGAAAAGTTAGGGCTTTCCCTGCTGTTTATATCCCACGATCTGGCGGTTATTAACTATATCAGTGATAGGGTAGCGGTAATGTATTTGGGCAAAATTGTGGAGATCCTGGAGTCAGGTACTCTGGTCGAAGAGGCCAGACACCCTTATACTCAGGCTCTGTTTGCTGCTGTTCCTCTCCCCGATCCTGCCCAAAAGAGTGTTGTGCCGCTCCTACTTCAAGGAGAGCCACCTAATCTGATAAATCCGCCCTCCGGCTGCTCCTTTCACCCCCGTTGCCCCCAGGCTATGGATAAGTGCCGGCAAGAGGAACCGGCGGTCAGGGAGATATCTCCCAAACACTGGGTTGCTTGTCATGGGGTTTCCTAACACTTGTGGCTGAGTACAGGCAGTAAGAAAAGGAATTACCTTGATGAGAACATTAAGGGGCAGAAAGTTAAATGGAACTGTACCGTCATCAGTAAGGAGAGCCGCCTAAAGGTAAATACCCATAATGGTGAGAAGAAAGGTAGGAATGTATGGGAGCCTATGGACGATTGCTGCGTTATGTGGCAGCTATTAGAAGTGAAGTCGCGTTAAAAGTTCTGATCGGTGTGGCAATCAGCGCAACCTATATCGGACAAGCCCTGGTCATGGCCAAAGCTGTTTCTGTGGTATTCGTCGGAGGAAGTGTCGCCGACATCTCCAGGTATCTGGTCATTGCCCTGATGGCCGTTTTTTTGAGGGGATACTTGACCAGGGTGATGGAGAGCTACAGTAAAGTTATGGCGGCCAAGGTAAAAAACAAAATTCGCCTGACGATTTTTGACAAGATCCTGCGCCTGGGACCCAGCTATCTTAACAATAAGAGAAGCGGACGGGTTCAGTCCCTGGTTTTAGACGGTATTGAATCTCTGGAGCCTTTTCTGGTCTATTATGTTCCTCAGATTATCACCATTTCCATAACCGGTCTAGCTATCGGAATTTATCTGACGCTGCTGGATTGGGTGACGGGAGCCATCATAATCGTTGCTATGCTGCTGTGTGTGATTGTCCCCTACTTGACCGTACCTCTGGTTAGCCGAAGCATTGTTACTTATTGGAGTTCTTACGCTATGCTCAACGCCCAGTATGTGGATGCCATGCAGGGGATGACCACCTTGCAAGCCTTCAAAGCCAGCCGAGTCAAAGGGGTGGAGCTGGCAGACAATGCCTTGGCCTTTTACCGGCAGGCCATTCGCAATACGACCTTTTCCCTCATCGATTCCGGTCTGATGATGATTCTGACTTCTATAGCAGCTAGTATCACCGTAGCCATTGCCGCTTTCCGAACGGATATAGGAATTATTCCAATCATAGCGGTCTCCGCTTTCTTGTTTCTTGCCGTGGAATGCGCCCGGCCCATGGCGGATCTGAATAATTATTGGCATAACAGTTTTTTGGGCTTATCCGTGGCCAAGGAACTTTTTGAGATTGTCGATAAAAACTTGGAGATTATTGAAAAGGAAGAACCCGATCGAACTTCTTTGGATCTAGGGCTTCCTTCTGTACACTTCAGCGAGGTGATCTTTGCCTATCATGGGGGAGGAAAACCTGCCATCAACAATGTGACCCTGGACATCAAAGCCGGTGAGACCGTAGCACTCGTCGGAAGATCCGGTTCGGGCAAATCGACCATCGTCAACCTTTTGCTCCGCTTTTATGACCCCTCCCAAGGGAAAATTCTGATCAACGGTGTGGATATTAAAGACTACTCCATCGAGTATTTGCAAAGCAAAATTGCCGTGGTCTTTCAGGATACCTATCTTTTTCAGGGTACTATTGCTGAAAATTTACGCATGGCCCGGCCCGACGCCGATGACAACACAGTGATGGCTGCCGCAAAATCTGCCGGGGCCCATGACTTTATCATGGCTCTGTCCGATGGGTATCAGACTATCATCGGAGAGCGGGGTGCAACTCTCTCCGGAGGGGAGAAGCAGCGTCTGGCCATTGCCCGTGCTATTCTGAAAGATGCCCCGCTGCTGATTCTGGATGAAGCTACTTCTAACGTGGATGCCAAAAGCGAAGCCTTGATCCAAAAAACCCTGGAATCCCTCACTCGGAACCGTACGACCATCATCATTGCCCACCGGCTCTCCACCATTCAACATGCCGATAAGATTTATGTTCTGGATGAAAGCAATCTGGCAGAAACAGGAACCCACCACGAATTACTGCAATTGAAGGGTGTCTATGCTGATTTGGTAGATGCGCAGAGAAGAGGGGATGGCCATGAATAATTCAATACAGAGTCAAGGGGACCGTGTAAAAAACACCTTTTTGCTTATAGTCTCTATGAAGCCTTACTCCTTAGAGATGGTCCTCACCATCCTCACCGCCTTTCTTAAACATATTTCCACCATTGGTGCCGCAGCCCTTGCCTCCTACATGGTGGGCGTGGCCATGATGGGGCAGTTGAAAGCAGAGTTCGGAACACTTTTTGCATATTTATGCCTGTGCATCCTTTTGCGGGCCCTGATGTTTTACGGAGAAATGTGGTTTGGCCATGATGTGGCCTACCGTGTCTTAAAGGATTTCCGAATTAAACTCTACGCAAAAATCGATAAAATATCACCCTCTTTTCAATTAAATAAACACTCCGGCCAAATTGGCTCAACCCTAATGAGTGATGTGGAGTTACTGGAGTGGTTCCTGGCCCATACCTTTGGCACCTTCCTAGTGGCCTCGGGTGTCACAGTGCTGATCCTCTTTTTTCTGGCCCAGATCCACATCATCTTAGCTGTATTGATGCTCCTATTCGCTGTCTTGACCAGCTGGACCCCGTTTATACTGCAAAAACGCGCGGATAATCAGGGCTCGGAGGTGCGGGAAAGGTTGGCGGAAGCTAATGCGGTGACGATTGAAGGGGTTCAGGGTTTGAGAGAACTTTTGTCTCTGAATTATTTGGAACGCTACAAATTAAAAAACAAAGCCTATATGCAAAGGCTCTATGATGCTCAATTACAGTATGGCAAGCGCCTAGGTACAGAAAGCATGTTGATGCAGATCTTTATCGGCGTGTTTACCGTCATAGTCATGGGAGTGACCGCCAGCTTTGTGGCCCAGGGGACTATAGAATTTACGATTTATCCCATGGTGCTCATCTTGTCTGCCTTGCTGTTCAGCCCCATTATCGAAGTGTGCGGTGCGGCCCGTAATCTAGGTTTGGTGTTTGCCGCCGCTAATCGTATCCAAAGGGTGCTGAATACTGAACCCGGCGTCCAAGACCATGGTCAAGCCATTGATATTGATAAGCTTCCCTATAATGTCAGCTTTGAAAACGTCTCCTTCCGTTATCGTGAGGATTTAGAGGAAGTACTGCACAGCGTAAGCTTTGAAGTAGAGCAAGGCGAAACCGTTGTCTTGGTGGGTCCCTCGGGAGCGGGAAAAACCACCTGTGTCAATTTGTTGCTGCGCTATTGGGATGTGCTTGATGGAGCAATAAAAATCGGCGGTCGAGATATCCGGGAAATGTCCTTGGATAATCTCCGTGATCTTACTTCCGCAGTTTTGCAGGACGTCTATTTGTTCAATGTCTCGATCCGGGAGAATATCCGGCTGGGGATGCCGGGCGCCAGTGATGATCAAGTGAAAGAAGCGGCCAAAGCAGCTTATGCCCATGACTTTATCATGGGGCTGCCACAGGGCTATGATACGGTAACCGGCGAGCGGGGCTTTCAGCTTTCCGGCGGACAGCGGCAGCGCATAGCCATCTCTCGGGCAATTCTGAAGAACTCACCCATCTTGATTCTGGACGAAGCTGTTTCCAGCTTGGATACGGAAAACGAACAGTATATTCAAAAAGCCCTGAAGGAACAGTCGAAAAACCGGACGACGTTGGTGGTGGCCCACCGCTTGTCCACCATTATGGCAGCGGACAAACTCGTGGTTATTAATAAAGGCCGGGTAATGCAGGTGGGAACTCATGCGGCTTTAATCAAAGAAGAGGGCTTCTATAAAAATCTTGTGGCTGCTCAATTTGGGAAATGAAGATAATATCCAAAAGCCTATTGACTAAGATTGAAACTATATGATATACCTACTTGTAAGGAAAGCCCTGAAACAAAGGGCAGGTTTCCTAGCTATAGATTAATTTTGGGATGGACCCAAAAAAGCAGCTGTTTCAAGCGCTTTTTTGGGTTTTTTGTTTTCTTTCCGAGAGATTTCAGAGCCGTTTTCAGCAGATTTCGTATGTTGAATTTCCTAGGCAGAGTTCGGCATACTTTTTGGCACTTCTCCTTCTACTTTTTGCTACCAATATCGCTATGGGTGTTGGTGGCACCTTTTTGAAAGCAAGATTCGAAAGGTTAAGGATGGTGAAGTGAATTCTGTGCTGAAAATCCTCAGGCAATTCTTTGTAAAAAGAAATGGGTAGCGGGCTGTGATTCGATGGTATGTCCGAAGAAGTGAGGTTGGAAACAAGATGAAAGCAAATACGGTTCTGATCACGGGTGCTTCCAGAGGAATTGGCAAGGCTACTGCGGAAGCGTTCGCCCAACAAGGATATCAGGTGCTGATCAACTTCAACAAGTCAGAGCAGGAGGCGGTTGCTTTATATGACAGCTTCAAGAAAAAAGAATGCTCTGTTAAGCTATTTAAGGCAGATGTCTCAAAAAGAAATGAAGTTGAAGCAATGATAAACTTTTGTGTCAATGAATTCGGAAGGATAGATGTCCTTGTCAATAATGCCGGTATAAGTCAGGAAAAATTATTCGTTGATATAACAGATGAAGACTGGGATCAAATGATAACGATTGATTTGAAAAGTGTTTTTCTCTGTTCGCAAGAAGTTTTAAGATATATGATCTCTCAAAAGAAAGGGAAAATTATTAATATCTCTTCCATATGGGGAATGGTTGGAGCTTCTTGTGAAGTCCATTATTCTACAGCCAAAGCAGGTGTCATTGGGTTAACAAAGGCATTGGCTAAAGAACTGGGGCCTTCGAATATTCAGGTCAATTGTATTGCTCCGGGTATCATTCAAACAGATATGCTTTCTTCATATAACCAGGAACAGATAAATATGTTTAGCGAAAATACTCCCTTAATGAGATTAGGAAGTCCCTGGGATATCGCTATGTGTACTATTTTCTTAGCATCTCATCAAGCGGATTTTATTACCGGTCAAATCATTAGTCCAAACGGTGGTTTTGTTATTTAGATTGAGCCTGTTTTTAAATATGAAGGGTCCTAAATCCGAGGAGGAAAAACAGTGATATTAACACGTGATTACATAACCGGTAATCTCAGTGAAGGGGTTATTACAGCTGATCTTTCCTCTTGGGAAGAGTATGCTGATTTGGTAACAGGGAGACTATTGAACACAGCTAACTATATCTGGCGGGGCCAGAGATCTCCTGAATGGTTGCTGGAATCAACTTTGGATAGATTGCTGAAAAAGTACGATAAAATGGATAGCTTAAGGCAGCTTAAAAGCTTCAGGTATGGGATCAAGGGCAGGCGGGAATTGAATGCGGAAAAAACCCAAGCGGATGATGACTGGTGGGCCTCAGGTCTGCATTACAGCCTTGTCACACCTCTTTTAGAATGGACAACCTCGCCCTTTATCGCTGCCTATTTTGCTTTTCGTGAGAAGGGTGATGGACAAGATCGAAGGGCTATCTATTCCTTTGCTCAAAGAGCAGTCATTATTAAAAACAAAGAGTTAAAGATGAAGAATCCTAACGCCAATGAAGATGATTTATGCGTTAAATACCTAAAACCTTTGAGGGAAAATAACTCCAGGTTGGCTAACCGGAGCAGTTTGTTTACAAAGTCTCCGATAGGGGTAGACCTTGAGCAGTGGGTAAGGGGAAATTTTGGCGGCAGCAAAGCCAAAATAGTTTTAGTAAAGTTGACGCTGCCTAACAATCAAAGAACCAGCATTTTAAAAGCTATTCACAAAATGAACCTGCATGAACTGAAATTTCATACAGATCTCCGAAAGCAAAAGAACACTGATTAACAAGGCAATGAAGTATTTGCGAAGACTATGGAGGTTTGACTTTTTTAGTCATGTTTTTCTAAGTCTTTTTACCTATAGGATAAAAGGGTAAGGAAGTGTAAATTAATGATTAGGGTTGCAATTTTTAGTTGCCCAAAAGTAACCAATAAAATGGGATGCTCCAGTTCTGATTGCCTAGATGAACTTAGAAATAGACAAGGATCATATACGACATACGATAGCTCGGAAAACCTTGAGTTGATAGGAATGATCAATTGTCCGGGATGTCCTGCCGAAATTGATTCTCAAAGGATAATTAATCAAATTCAATATCTTTCAAAGTTTAAAGTAAACAAGATTCATTTCACTAATTGCATGAGTTTATATTGCGCTTTCAGATACAACTATCAAGTTCTAATTGAAGGTAGGTTTCCAAATATTGAAATTGTACAGGGTAAGTATGAAACAGTAGCGCTTTCCTGTAGTTCTAAGCCATTAGCCTCTGGTATGATGTAGTAAAATTTGATATAGTATATCGCCTATGTTTATGATTCGGGCGGAAAAGCTAATGAACGATCGTAACTGGGAATTTGGCTGCAGATTAAAAAAGATAATATCTCCAAATCTATTGACTAAGTAAGAAACTATAGGATATACCTACTTGTAAGGAAAACCCCGAAACAAAGGGCAGGTTCCCAAGCTATAGATTAATTTTGGGATGGACCAAAAAAAGCAGCTGTTTACAGCACTTTTTTTGGTTTTTTTGTTTTTATTTCCCCAGGGATATTTCAAATCTGATTTCAGTAGATTCCGTATGTTGAATTTCCTAGTCAGAGTTCGGCATACTTTTCATTTCTTCTTCTACTTTTTGCTACCAATATCGCTATGGGTGTTTGCTCAAATGTATCAGCGGCATTTTTCAAGGGCAAGGGGATATTCTTCTGGATGGAAAAAATCTAAAAACCCTGAAAGCACAGGACATAGCTAATCAGATCAGCTACCTCTCCCAAGAAGGGTGCGGTAAGCCGGTGTTGAGTGTTTTTGAGGTGGTTCTACTGGGGAAAGTTCATTCTCTGTCCCTGAAGGTTAAGGATGCCGAAGTGAATTCTGTGCTGAAAATCCTTAGGCAATTAGGCATAGAAGACTTAGCTTCCAGAAATATTGGCGAGTTGGAATGGATATATCGCAAGCCCTAACCGTCTTGCCTTTAAACCTAAAGCTTATATTAATCCCTCAGCCTGCAAGAAGGGTTGTAATACCGCCCGGTTGCAGGCCACTCTTCTCTCGAGGGAGATATACTCAAGCAGGGGCAGCTTTGTCTTGCATTCTAATAACTTTTGGTTGCAGAGATCATAAAAGGGACATCAGACATCAAATACTCTTCAAAAAGACCAGGAAGCATGACCCGGCATAATGTCAGGCTAAGACTTCCATGGTCCTTATTTATGAAAAATTTTGTTATACTATAGCCAAAATGATGCACCTGATGTCTTGGGTGCTTAAATGCCTTTAGTATTCTACATGACCCCTGCGGTTGTTTCCGCAGACACATTTCTGAAGCTCAGAGAATCGAGTCGCGGCTGGGTGATCATGGTAAAACCCACGCGACGTTCGAACTCGGTTCTGGACGAACTCAATAAACTAAATGCTGAACAAGACACAAAAGCCCTTGATGAAACGATAGTTTACGCATTTGATTTGGTGTGGCACAGCGGAGGCTGCCCGAAGTTCGAATATGAGGAGCAGATCTGGCAAGAAGACCAACCCCTGGAAGAGGCAATCAAAGAATATACCCTCCGCATTTCTTCTACCCATGAGCTTTCGGACAGTGACAGGGAAAGAATCAGAAAGTATCTCGAAAGTATTGCCGTCGACGGGATCGTCCATGAGATCACCAAGACCACTATTGTGGCTATGTATTGGCAGGTGAACTGTAAAAACCCTGAATAAATAGGTAAGGAGCAGAATTATGAAAATAACGATCTTATTAAAAGAAGTTGATCTCATTGGACTTTCAGAGATCAAACCTGGCTCACCTATTTTCTCATCGAAGAAAGCTTTGTAATACTTTGGTTCAAGGCTATAATTCTTTTAGGACAGGATTCCAAAGTGAATAAGCATTTCTTTTAAACGTTTCTGCAATTCCTGAGAGTCATCGCCTAGACCTTGAGGTATTTCGGCACGAAAACGTTGATGCGCATGGTTGTCATATCATTTGCCTTGCGGTATTTATCGAAATCGATATCTTACCCATGTCACCAATTCGTTGGATTCGCTCCGGCTCAATCCTAGAGGGTTCCAAAGCCCAATATAGATAGCCTCTGCGATATCTGTTCCTTGAGTGTTAATATTTAAATCAGGGACAGATACGACATAACTTGTCTGTGTAGGGGTGAGAACAATAGGGCATGCCATAATCATTTTATTCACTCTTTTTTGGTTGGCGACGAGGTTTATATTAAACCCCGTCGCTTAATGATTTTCTTTGCCAGTATGTCATCAATCCTGGTTGTCTTGAGTTGTCTTGAGATCGGTTGATTATGTTTTGTTTTTCGCATAAGAGCTAAAAAGAGAATACGGGTTCGCAATAACATATCTCTTGACAAGAAGCCACCGTTTATCCGGTGGTTTTCGGCTTTTCATCAGTAGAAGTGGGTAAAATAGTTAAAGAAACATCCTGCATCTCAATATACTCACATTCTCCGTCACGTTGCGCATCCTGCAGGTCATTGATCGCAGTTGTGACTGCGTTAAAAAGTGCGTAATACATTTTTTTATAATCAGCCATAGTTACCACCTCTTGCTCCGTTATCGGAGCAATTATAGCATGATTGCCCCCTATAATCAAGGTAAATGTGCTCCGATATCAGAACTAAGAAAGGAAATAATGTTATGGGACAAAATATCAAAGCGAATAAAAGTATCGGCGATAACATTCGTAAATGGAGAGGCACCAGGGGCCTGACCCAAGCGGAGCTTTCGGCCAAATTGCAGATACATGGCTGCGATATTTCGCGGGGAACACTGGCGAAAATTGAGGCTGGTATCAGGCATATTTCTTCTAATGAGTTACAAGGGATAAAGGCAGTATTAGAGATAACTTACGACGATTTTTTTACGAGGTGAAACGAATACTATTTTCAATTTACGCTGTCACCTTATGACCGCACTATAGAGCAAAACCTGCGTGATAAGCTAACTAACTATTGAGGATACCTTTATGGAGTTTTTCCAACAAATCGGTAAAGAACGTGCCGTGTCTTGTGGCGTTATGACCCGATTGTGCTCAACGATAGTTCGACTATTCTTGTAGTAGCGCAGAGTAAAACGGAATAGGATTCTCTTCAATGATAAATTTGAGAAACAAAGCCGGAATGTCGATTATCTCAAAGAACCTGATGAATTCTTTTCTGATAGTCATTTGTATTTTAAAGATGATGGTAATCCAGGGTTTGCGGACTATTCGGTCATTGGAGACGAATATCTTGAAGGCGGCTTTGCCCCGTATGCAGTTGCTATCCATATCGTGTACTTTGCAAAAAATGGAGAACAGAGAGTAAGGCACTTTGTTTCTGATTCAAATGAGGATATAGCCAACCCCGCCAAAAAATTCTATGAAGCGGTTTCCAAATTGGCGACATGGTATAAGACAAAACCTAAGCCGGTTGAATTGACATTGGGGCTAAAAACATTGTTGGATCACTATGATAATCAAACATATCCAGGACCTGGAAGCGTGAAAAAGCTGTCCTTGATGCATCACTTAGAGTTAATGGGAAAATACTTGAGCGAGGTTGGTTAATATGTATTGCTGTACCAACTGCTTTAGGGACCCTGAAATCAAAGGGATTATTCAGGGTTACAATGTTAGCGGCAATTGCAGCTTTTGCGGACAAAGGAATGCCCCTACATATCAAATCGGCACAGATACCAATTTGTCCGATTTATTTGATGAATTGCTGGATGCCTATACTACAGAGGCAAATTTGCCGGAGACTTTCCCCAAAGATAGTACAGACTTGATGAAGAACATTCTCTATTTTAAGTGGAATATCTTTAATGTTGTGCCGGACTGCATTTATAGATTAATTACAAGCATCTGCCATGAAAGATATAGTGAACAACCCGAGTTGTTTGAGGCTCCCGTTGGACTCAAAGTTAAATAGATTTAGTTACGCCGCAGGGAATTCTGTCGGCGTTTTGAATTTTTAGCGAAAAGAAAGATGATAACTGTTGATATCAGGATTATAAAGAAGAAATGCATTTTCGGCCTGTGGAAATTATTTTCTTTCATTAAAAAGTATTGGGGGCGGATGGGCCTCGCTGTGGGGAGCGGGATTCTCAACCAAATTGCAGCCATAGCTGCTTCTGCCTTAGGAGCATATTTGACAGGTATGGCTGTCTTAGGTCGGGGTCAGGACAAAATACTAGTCTTGCTGGCGGTATTGGCCTCCCTAATCCTTGCCAGAGCAGTGATGTATTATTTTAGAGATGTGGTTTGCCCATTATGTGGCCTATGGCGTACTGGCGGATTTCCGGGTTCTGCTTTATAGAGCCTTGGAAAGAATCGCCCCGGGACACCTGATCAACAGGCGCTCCGGAGAAGTGGCTTCAGCTTTGATGGCTGATGTGGAAATTCTGGAATGGTTTTATGCCCATACCTTTGGGGCTTTCCTGGTGGCAGTGATTGTACCCCTCATTGTTCTTTTGGCCATGGGATTTGTCCATTGGGTCCTGCCCCTGATCCTTATACCCTGGATTCTGCTGGTCTGCACGGCACCTTTTTGGCTAAGAAAAAAAGCCGACCAACAGGGAAGCTTAGTCCGTACTTATTTGGCTGGAGTAAATGCTGAAATTGTAGATGGAATTCAGGGCCTGCGGGAAATTCTTTCTTTTGGTTTTGAAGGGGATTATTTAAAGAAGCTGGATCAGAGTACTAAAGTCTTAAGCAAAAGTCAGCTTGATTATGGCAAGAGACTGGGGACTGAAGGAGACATAGTGGATGCCTTTGTCTCCCTGGGAATGCTCTGCATGCTGGTGACTTCCGCCAGCCTGATCGGTTCGGAAAAACTGGAACCCGGGTGGTTTCCAGTGGTTGTTATTATGTCGATTTATGTCTTTGCTCCGGTGACGGGAATTGCAAAAATGGCCCGCAACTTTGGCTTGATTAAAGCAGCCAGCGCCAGAGTATTCAGTTTCCTGGAAATGAAGCCCACATGGTAGTAGACCATAGTGATTTTGTGCCTGATAAGCTTGAAGCCTGGATTAATTTTAAGAATGTGGATTTTCAGTATGGAGAAAATCTTCCCCAAGTATCGAAAAAGGTCTCCTTTAGGATTAATAAAGGAGAAACCGTTGCATTAGTCGGCCATTCAGGTGTCGGGAAGTCCACCTGTGCCAACCTGTTGTTGAGATTCTGGGATGCTTCAGGGGGGGTGGTGGAAATTGGCGGCTATAATATTCGGGATTTTACGCAGCAAACCCTCAGAGAGATGATCTCCTATGTTCCCCAGGATGTTTATTTATTTAACATGTCGGTGGCTGAAAACATCAAACTCGGTAAACCGGATGCTTCAGAGGAGGAAATAAAAAGAGCGGCTAAAGAAGCCTTGGCCCATGAATTTATTGAAAAACTTCCTGAGGGCTACGATACTAATCTCGGGGAGAGAGGTTCCCAACTATCGGGAGGACAGAGACAGAGAATTGCCATTGCCAGGGCGCTCTTGAAAAATGCTCCCATCTTATTGATGGATGAAGCGGTTTCCAATCTGGATACTCAAAATGAACGGGAATTACAGGAAATACTCTTGAAATTGCGTAAGGATAAAACAACCCTGATAATATCCCACCGTTTGTCGACAATTTTATCAGCAGACCGGATTATTGTTCTGGATAAGGGTGAGGTGGCCGAAGTAGGAAGACACGATGAACTTGCCAAAAAAGGAGGAACTTATTATAGGCTTCTCGGCTCTCAGAGAGACGGAATTGTGGCCTAGTTTACGTGGGGCAAAAGCTGCTGTTGCCCATGACTTCTGGGTTATGCAGGTAGGAACTCATAAGACGCTGATTCAAGAAGAATAGAGAAGTCATTGAATAAGTAGCAAAGCCGCGGGATTAAGATCCGCGGCTTTGCTGCCTGATTTGAAGCAGTGAACACTCAATCGGGAAGTTTCGGTTAAGTTACTGTTATTCTTGAAAGGGGAGGTGGCGCACAAATATCTCACTTAAATTAATTGTTAGAGCGTCAAAGATGCTAGACGTTATTCGATCCTCTGTGGAATAGACTTCTGGGCGTCCATACTTGTGGTCAACCAGTTTGTGTATCACAATAGTTTCGTTTTCTGGATAGACGATCCAGTATTCTAAGACACCTGCTTTTTCATATAAGTAGAATTTCTCCTTAAGGTCTCTTCTCAAAGTAGAAGGGGAGATGATTTCTATCACGAGGTCTGGGCTTCCATTGCATCCCTTTTCATCAAGTTTGGAAGGGTCGCAAACAACAATGATATCTGGTTGGACTACATTCGAAGTTTCTTCATCTCTTTCATTGGCAAGAGGTAACCTCACATCAAAAGGAGCAGCATATACTTCACAGGTCTTGCCCCGTAGGTGATTGTGAAAGATAGTTAGTAGTTCTACTAGAATCTTTTGGTGGATGCGTGAAGGAGCAGGAGTCATACTGAAGGCTACACCATCAATAATCTCCCACCGCTGATCTTCTGGCCAAGTTAGGTAGTGCTTGTATCTAAAAACTATACCAGTTTTGCTTATCGTTTTTGCCAAAAAAGATCACTTCCTTCCTATACCTAATCATATTATACCATTAATACCCAATAGGAAAAAGCTAAATAAGATATTGACAGCTAATTCCACAAATAAGACTTGAATCATTTTAGAGAAGTGAGAAAATCTCGGACAGAAAGGATTAATAGAACACTGCCGATTCTTTTATTTTTTCTTCCCCCGACTAATTTTCGGGGGAACTTTTTTGTACTAAATCAGTAGGAAGACCATGTCTGCATGAAGAGTAATCCCTGCGAAACAGTGTCTGCAGGAAGGGCTAATACGTGCGAAGACAGTGTCTGAAAGAAGGGTTGATACGTGCGAATACAATGTATTCGTGTGTGGGTGCCAGCTGGGTTTTCTAATTGGAATGATTGTCCTCACTCAAAAAAAGTTTAACAGGGATACAAGAAAGATAGATGGGTATGGTAACCTATTCTTAGAGGTGAGAACATGACGATTAAGTTGCTGTTAGTTGAAGATGATCAAGAGATACGGGAAATCATCACCGATTATTTTACAGAGAAAAGCAGCGGGACCTTCAGGCTGGATTCGGCCCGGAGCGGGGAAGAAGGCCGGCAGAAATGCCTTGTGCAGGAATATGATTTAGTGCTGCTGGATGTTAGCAGAAGATGGACAGCAAAAAGAGAAAAGGATTAAGGTTGGAGATTTAGTAGTGTTTAAATAAATCTATTTGGGTACTGTTCTACCGTCCCTCTGAGTTTGGAGGAGGCAGTCATAAATCAGACCTTCCAATAGATCCAAGCAGTTTTTGTCTGAACCCTCTCTCGCACAAACCCATCAGAAGACATATGTTCGAGATAATTCTTAATTAGCTTGTTTTGATCATCAGCGGGGTCATTTCTAAGTTCAAAAAGTGTGCCATAATACCTACTAGCTTCTTCGATTGAGCGGACATGCTCTCGATCAGTATCCACATAGGTAATGTGGGGATAATAGCCCATTAGCCAAAGAATATTAAAAATACAGTAGACTGTGTTAACATAAAACTTTGGATCTTTAAGTTGCAGGATTTCCGTGCGAATAACGTCCTGAACAGAGTCGGAACGACTTACAAAATTAGACAAAAAGCAGTATCCTTTGCTGGCGGCGATCATCTTCTCCAGAGTGACTTGATCATGAATTCCTGGGCTGTTGATGGCTGTAACCATGTCAAATCGCTTTTTCCAACCGTATTCCTCAAGGTTTACCTCATCCCAATTTAAGTTTTTAAAAGAGATATTGGTCAGGTTGGCGGCTGCAGCGTTTTTATGGGCATGATCCAGCATCTTAGAGGATATGTCCAGGCCGGTAACGACACGGGATGTCTTGGCAAATTCAACAGCAAATCCTCCCGGACCGCAACCGATATCCAGAACACTGCGGTCTTTAGCAAGAAGATTATGATCAGACATGAATTTAATGATTTTTCCAATTCGTTGATCGGGAGTTTTTGGAGAAACTAATTTATTGAACTCATCCGCCCGATTGTCCCAAAAGGCCGTAGCAGAGGCCCTGGCAACCTTTCCTTCGCTCCACAGATCGGTGTAATGCTGTATATCCATCTCTCTACCACCCTCTAGAATAGTCCTTGAAGCAGTCCAGGCACACTTTTTTGCTGTCATTCATGCGCAGCTTGTGCTCGGGAACCCCTTCTCCGCAATTCTCACAAATTACGGTAGTAAAGAGTCTGGCCTTTTCGGGTAACTCAAAGGACGGCTTGGAGAAGTTAAAAAGTTCTTCAGCAGGTGAGTTTAGAAGATATTCTTGACGTTGCTGGCGATCCATTTCTTCATTTAAAGGCTTTACTATCATTCTCAGGCTTTCGCCATTGGAGCGGTTAAAAAAGCTGAAGGCCATTTTGCCTGTGCCTTTGTACAAAAGATTCCCTTTACCAAAAGTACAGCCGGTGATCACCTGTACAGCATCAACTCCGCAAGCATCGTTTTCAGTGACGCAGACAATTTCTTCATCCGCAGAAAACCGAATCCCCAGCTTCTTAATGGCGGCTTCGCAAGCTTTGTAGCCGATTGCCAGCCCTGGGCACTCATGCCCGTGAAATTCTACTGCTCTTTCCCACTGTGTTTGGACTCTGCACATAAATTTAATCCCCCTTTTTCATATTAAATTTCATAATAAAAAAGACCAAGGGAAAACTGACCTATCCAAGTCAGACCTCCATGGTCTTCACCAACACCTTCATGAATGGGTGTACTTATGATAAAAATTAGTATTCTACAAGATCCTTTGAATTCCTGCCGGAAATTTTCAAAATAATTAAAACGATCAATAGAGGAAAGGCAGTATTACATAAAAATGTTTTTCTGAGAAGATATTTTGGGCTATACATTTTTTGCTATTTCATGGTAAGATGAAATTACTGGAAGCTGACGCGGAAAGGATTAATACCGTAATGCAAACTCATGAAGGGGATGCAAGACCATGGAGGTTTGGCTCAGTAGAGTCTGCTTGGTGGTCTTTTATTGTGTTAAAGGGCAGCAAAACCCTAAGGGCAGATGCCTGAAGGCGTACACCTCCCCAAAAATTTGGAGCAAAAAATGAGGAGAGTATGATGCGGATAGCAGTTATTGACGGACAGGGCGGAGGTATTGGCAAACATATTGTGGAGCAGCTGCGCAAGCGATTCCCTGAACTTAATATTCTGGCCCTGGGAACAAATGCTCTTGCTACGGGTGCAATGGTGCGGGCAGGAGCTACAGAAGGGGCTTCCGGGGAGTCGGCCATTTGCTACAATGCAGATCGGGTAGACATTATTGTTGGATCTATAGGAATCATGTTGGTCTACGGAATGTTGGGAGAAATAACCTCCGGCATAGCTGCGGCTCTTTCTGCCAGCCAAGCAGAAAAGTTACTGCTGCCCATCCAACGCGGAAGCATTCAGCTGGTGGGCATACCCCGCAGCCCTCTCCCTCACCAGATAGAAGCTTTGGTGAACGAGGTGGAGGAACGAATGAGTACCAAATAGTAAAGGAGTATAGAGGCTTCAGTCTATACAGAATCTTCTGTTTTGTGGTAATATAGACAAAATAATACTGGAATAAGTGATTCTTTCCTGAAGGAAGGAATTGAAAAGGGAAGTCAGTAGAAGCTGACGCGGTGCCCGCCACTGTATGAGGGAGTTTTCTCACCTGTGTCACCGGAAATGTTTCCGGGAAGACGTGAGCAGACGATGATCTTGAGCCAGGAGACCTGCTTAAGCCAGGGTTAAAACTACCTTACGGGGTGTTAGGGGGGTGGACTTTGTTTTCGGGTTACTGTAAGTACCTGATGCAGGTTAAGCTTTTTACCCTTTCAGGGAGGTAGAGAGCTTTTTTTATTGTTCTTCAAACTAAACTTCGCGACTTGTCATTTTTAATTTAATTGATGACTCTCCTCTGAGGCGGGGAGGATCTCAAGCAGACCTATGATTTGAAGAAACGGAGTGAAAGCAATGGACATGCAAAATAGGATTGAAAAATATTGGGAGGGGGAAGCCTCCCGCTACAGTGAAGGAATATGGCAAGAGGTGAACAGCTTTAAGAAACTAGCCTGGTCAGATTTGCTTGAGCACTATAGACCGGCGGGTAATCCCCTAAGAGTGCTGGATATCGGCACCGGACCAGGTTTTTTTACTCTCCTGACGGCGGAAATGGGGTTTAATGTAACGGCTGTAGACTGTTCCCAAAACATGCTGCTGGAAGCGCAGAAGAATCTGGAACAGTTGGGTTTGCATGCAGAATTCCTGGTCATGGATTCTCATACGCTTCCGTTTGCCGATAATACCTTTGATCTGATTCTTTGCCGAAATCTGACGTGGACTCTTTATGATCCTCAGACTGCCTACAGAGAATGGTATAGGGTTCTCAAGCGTAGAGGGAGGTTGCTGGTTTTCGATGCCAATTGGAGCTTGCGCTTGCACGACCCCGAACGACAGGCTAGCTACCTGGAAGACATGGCTGAGGCTGAACGGAGAGGGATTCATCGCCCAGGACATGTTGACCCGCAAGAAGGGGAGCGGATAGCCAAAGATCTCTTCCTAAGTTCCCGCCTGCGTCCTCACTGGGATGTAGGTGCTTTGCTTGAAGTGGGATTCAAAGAAATTTTTATTAACACAAACATTTCCGACAAGGTTTGGAATGAGGACGACAAGGTTGTGTATAGGTCTACCCCTCTGTTTTTAGTCGGTGGAGAAAAATAAACCCTCTTCGCAATAATCCTTGCAGCCTGCAAATCCAAAGAAATAGTTCCTGGAAAAGAAAAGACCCATGGTTTTTACTGTGGGTCTTTTTAAATACTGATCAGAAAGTATAACTTGCGTTGCATACTTTCAGCAGCATAACTGCAACTAAGGCTTCCGCCTGTGTCCGAGGACTGCAAGGAGGTTAATTCGTGCAAAGACAGTGTCTTTGGGCGCAAGCCAAGTTTTGTATATCAGCAAAACTCCGCAAGGATGGAAAAGTCAATCAAAGGTTGCTTTGCTATAATGTAGCTGTGAGGTGGTAAAAGCATGAACTACAAAACGGATATGGAACGATGCCTCAACTACATCGAGGCTCATATCTGTGAGGACATCTCGCCACGCCGGCTGGCTGAGTTGCTGGGGTATTCATTTTACCACTTTTGCCACGTTTTCCGAGTTTGCAATGATATGCCTGTAGGTGAATACTTACGCAAAAGGCGTTTGCAAAAAGCGCTGGAAGCGCTTGACAATGGGGAACAGATCACCAATATTGCTTTGGCCTTAGGCTTTGAGACGCCCTCCGGATTTTCCAAAGCCTTTCGCCGGGAATTTGGCATGAGCGCAAGCACATACCGCAGGTCCAAGGGCCAGAGGATAAAAGGTAACAAGAAAGGGGAAAAAGACATGCAGGTAACCATAGCCCAAAAAGACGGGTTTAAGGCAGTAGGCTATTCCATAGCACCGAGAGAAGGGAATAAGGCAGAGCTCATTAAATTGGGAGCTTATTGGTTAGGTTCCGATTTTTCCTCAGTAAGTTATGAGGATTACGACAAACTGGCTGGAGGTGGAGCCGATCAGATCGGCATGTGGTTTCATCCTGAAGAGAAAGACGGTGATCTTTCCTACTTCTTCGGGCCGGTGGTGGATAATTTTGATTTTGTCCCCCAGGGTATGGTGACTGTGGAAGTTCCGAGTGCGGAGTATGCCGTATTTACCACTGATCCTGCTGATTTGGCCAACGATAAGCAAGCTTTTGCCGAGGTAATCCAAAGGACATTGAGATATGTTTTCGAAGAGTGGTTTGAAAAAAGTGACTATAGTTTTGATCAAACAAAGTATGCCTTTGAGTTCTATACAAATAGAAACGGGGGCATGGATTCCAATCAGGCTGTAGCCGATATTTATATCCCCATCAAGAAAAAATAAATTAGTTGCTTCGAGGCACAGATTCGTGTTGGCAAAGGATTGGTTGCCAGCCAAGCCTTCACCATCCGAAACCCGCTGGCGTATGCTGTAAGTAAAGGAATTAAAAAGGTGGGAATCAAAATCTACGACTTCAGCATGGAACCTACCCCCCTTGACATCTTGGCTGAGACTAATAAAGTTAAATAAGAGACTTTCTGAATTCATGCATACCTCTGCCATGGAAATCGGCAGGCCCTTGAAGGAACTAGGTCAAATTCGCCGACGTCGGCGAATTTGACCTGCTACGTGAAGGAGAAATGCAGAAATTTTTCATAACAAAGGCAGGATACAAAAATGACTCTCCAGCAATTAAAGTATATGATTGAAGTTGTTAACTGCGGCTCTATTAACGAGGCGGCAAAAAGGCTGTATATTACCCAGCCGAGTTTGTCCAGTGCCGTCAAAGAACTGGAAGCAGAAATCGGTGTTGAGCTTTTTATCCGTACTTCCAAAGGAATTACTTTATCCGTGGATGGTGCCGAGTTTCTTGGCTATGCCCGGCAGGTGGTGGAGCAGGCGGGACTGCTGGAACAGCGTTACTTGAATAAAAAACCTTCCCGTCAGCTTTGCTCCATCTCTACCCAGCATTATGCCTTTGCCGTCAATGCCTTTGTCAATCTCATCAAGAACAGCGGTGCGGATGAATATGAATTTACTCTGCGGGAAACCCGAACCCATGAAATAATTGAGGATGTCAAAAATCTGCGCAGCGAAATTGGAATCTTATATCGAAACTCCTTTAACCGCAAGGTTCTTGACAAGCTGCTGCGGGAAAACCGCCTGGATTTTCATCCCCTTTTCACAGCCCAACCCCATATTTTTATCAGCACCCAAAATCCCCTTGCCGGGAGAAAAGCCGTAACCTTGGCTGATCTGGAAGACTACCCCTGCTTGTCTTTTGAACAAGGGGAATTTAACTCCTTTTATTATTCGGAAGAGATTTTAAGTACAGTCTTTCATAAAAAAAGTATTCATGTCAGCGACCGGGCAACCTTGTTCAATCTTTTAATTGGCCTGAATGGCTATACCATATCTACCGGAATTGTCAGCGCAGATTTAAATGGCGACAATATTACAGCGGTGCCGCTCCAGGTTGATGAATCTATTCAAGTGGGCTGGATTGCTAACCATCAGATCCGGCTCAGCAATCAGGCCAGTGCCTATTTGCAGGAGTTAAGGTCTGTGCTTGAGGAATACGGGCTTCAGTTGCAGGAATAACTATAGATTCAAACTATAGATCACTATAAGTTTTAAGTGTTACCCTATAGGTCTTTCTCCATGCTAAACTGAAAACAACTTTTAGAATAGTAAGGAGAATGAAACATGAGTAGTACCTTTGCAAACACCACTAAGAAGACAAGGGCGCCTTTCCGTTTTGATATGGTGGGAAGTTTTCTGCGCCCCCAGGCCATCAAAGAGGCGAGAGAACAATTAGCAGCTGGAGCCATTACCGCTGAGGAGCTCACCCGAGTGGAAGATGAGGAAATCCGCAAGCTTGTGGCTAAGCAAAAAGAAATAGGCTTAAAGGCTGTGACAGACGGAGAATTCCGCCGCAGCTATTGGCATCTGGATTTCTTTTGGGGCTTTGACGGTGTGGAGCATGTGATGATGCAGCATGGTTATTTCTTTCACGGAGAAGAAACCCGAGCAGATTCGGCACGGATATCCGGGAAGATTCGTTTTTCCAACCATCCTTTTTTGGCTCATTACAGCTTTTTAAAGCAGCTCGCCGGGGATGAAGTCATTGCCCGCCAAACCATCCCCGCTCCCGCCCAGTTTTTTGCGGAACTTGTGCGGGGAGAAAATGAACAGGAAATAGGGAAATGTTATCCGGACCGGAATGAACTCTATAAGGATATTTCCACCGCCTATCGCCAGGCCATTCTGGCCTTTTATGAACTGGGCTGCCGGAATATCCAACTGGATGACTGCACCTGGGGCATGCTCTGTGATAAAACCTTCTGGTCAACCATGGTGGGGGAAGGGTATGATGTTCAGGAACTTCAAAATCTTTACCTCCGGCTGAATAATGAGGCCCTTAGGGATCTGCCGGCGGATCTGACAGTAACCACCCATGTCTGCCGCGGCAACTACCATTCCACCTGGGCGACTTCCGGCGGCTATGATCCCGTAGCTCCAACCCTGCTTGGCCTGGAACAGGTCTCCGCTTATTATCTGGAATATGATACGGAGCGGGCCGGCGATTTTGCCCCGCTAAAAGAAGTTTCCGGTGATAAGCAGGTGGTTCTGGGGCTGGTCTCCTCAAAAACCGGACAACTGGAGGATAAGGAGCAGATCATTGCCCGCATTCAGGAAGCGGCCCGGTATATTCCCGCCGACCGTCTGTGCTTAAGTCCCCAGTGCGGCTTTGCCTCCACTGAGGAAGGTAATATTCTGAGCGAAGAGGAGCAATGGGCGAAACTTATCTTGGTTAAGGAAATTGCCGAGGAAGTTTGGAAGTAAGAGGGGTAGAGTATACAGACATCAGTTGCAGCAACAAGGGCTGAAGCTTCGTACTATGTAATCTAAAAAGCCGTCACTGGGTGTGGCGGCTTTTTTAAAACGGTCAGAGGTACTAATCGTATAATTACATAGTTTCCTTCTATATAATAATGAAGCTGTTTCTAGCTGACCTGCCGCTTGCAATCCAAACCAGCGTCACTTATGGCACTGGTTTTATTTTCTGGAAGACGTAAGCAGATGATGATCTTGAGCTAGGAGACCTACTTAAGCCAACGATCCGATAACCTAGGGATGATAGGAGGTGTTTTGACCTTTGTTTTTGGGATTACTGTAGTACCTAAAAATGGTTAAGCTTTTTACGCTTCAATGTGGTAAAAAGCTTTTTTATTTCGGTTTTACTATCAATGGCTTCGGATTCCTGGGCAAGTTTGTTTGCCGCGGGCAGAAGCGGGTGCAGCTGCGTCAGGAATCGACAGTTTTATAACGACGGGATTCTCTCTATTTAGTCAAAATATTCTGTTGACTCAAGCTGTTAATTGGTATAATGTAGGTGATAATCAAGAGTCGAAAATTTAACTCAACTTAATATGTTGAATATGGTTGCTTAAAGCATCAAAATGGGAACACTGGTGAAAATCCAGGACAGCCCCGCTACTGTATGAATGACGAATCCCTTATAAGAATCCACTGGGTAAGCCCGGGAAGGCAAGGGAGGAGGATGATTTCGAGTCAGGAGACCTGCCATGTTCAAAAGTCACAACTCTTTCGGGGGAAGGTAAGTGTGGTAAATTAGAGTAATAGATGCGGACATCTTACTTTAGCGTGTCATGTTTGCGAAGGGCCGAAAGAATCGGCTCTTTTTTTGTGCTCAGAAAGTACGGTTTGCAGTGTCTTCTGGCGCTATAAGATTGAGGTGAGGCGAATAACAAATTAAGCAAGGGACAAGCTCTAAAAACTGAATAGCTGATTAGGGTTGCTGAAAAGCATTAATAAGGAATCCGGTGCGAAGCCGGAACAGCCCCGCTACTGTATGAAGGACGAATCCCTTATAAGAATCCACTGGGTAAGCCCGGGAAGGCAAGGGAGGAGGATGACTTCGAGTCAGGAGACCTGCCCTGATCAGGATCATAAGTCTTTCGGGGGGAAGCAAGTGGATCAACTTAGCTGTGGATGACAAGAACTAGGAGCAGGCTTTAGGCTACCTATTTTTATCGTCATCTTTACAGTGTGGTCACATTATCCCAGAACCGAAAACATCGGTTCTTTTTTATTGAGGCGGAAATTTCAGAGGGAAGAAAACAAATTAATTCGAAGGGGGATAGCCATGTTAAAAATCAAACAAAAGTTTCTTGGTTTAGCAATGACTTTAACCTTGGGCCTGACCTTCTTTGTCGCTCCGGCACCGGCTGAGGCAGCTATGGATACTCTAACCTTTGCCGATTCCGAGCATTTTAACATCTTAGGTGAGATCGATGACGAAGTCACGAACATCCAGGTCGTCGGCTTAGACGGCACTACCGGGATGACGGAAGAAATCGCCGATCCGGAAAACATTCAGTGGACCACCTCAGACTCTTCCGTGGTTAAGTTCCTGGACGGGACAACGGAAGTCGCCACCATCGACGACACAGATACCGTCAAAATCAAATTGCTGGACGAAGGCCGGGCCTATATCACGGTTCACTACGACGCCATGGAAATCAGCGCCTACGTGGTAGTGGAGTCGGACAGTGCCGCGACGCCCAGCATATCCGGTATTTCCGTTCAAGTGGATGCCCCCGGCACGGCAAATGACCTTTCTGTCACCAACCAAACCGTGTACCTTACGGACCTGGCTTGGCTGGCCGATCAATACAATACCCTGCAGAAAAATTGCTCGGCCCTGCACGCTTTAGCCATGGCTGGAAACACTCATTATTCCGACCCCGACTGGGCGGAAAATAACCTCACCCTTTTTAACGGCGGCGGCTATGTCTACGGCATCGGCTCCGACTTCGATTCCGGTGTGGAAGGCTGGCAGTACTATGTGGTACACTCCAACAGTTCAATGGATGTTCCCGATTATCCGGCCTCCCGTTATGAGCTGCAATCCGGCGATACCGTAGTCTGGGAGTATAAATGGCTGCATTAATTCACTGAGGCGGAAATTTCAGAGGGCAGAAAACAAATTAATTTAAAGGGGGAAAAAGTGTGTTTAAAACCAAACAAAAAATTCTCGGTTTAGTAATGAGTATGGCCCTGGGGCTGACCTTCTTTGTCGCTCCGGCGCCGGCTGCGGCGGCTACGGATATGCTGACCTTGGCCAATTCCGATCACTTTACCATTTTAGGCGAAGTGGACGACGAAGTATCCAATATCCAGGTTGTCGGTTTAGACGGCACCACCTGGATGACGGAAGAAATCGCCGATCCGGAAAACATCGAGTGGACCACCTCAGACTCTTCCGTGGTTAAGTTCCTCGACGGGACAACGGAGGTCGCCACTATTGACGACACGGATACCGTTAAAATCAAACTGCTGGACGAAGGCCGGGCCTATGTCACGGCTCACTATGACAGCATGGAAATCAGCGCCTACGTGGTAGTGGAAACAGACGGTTCTGCGACGCCCAGCATATCCGGCATTTCTGTTGTCGTAGATGCCCCGGGTACGGCAAATGACTTTACGGCTACCAATCAAACCGTGTACCTTGCCGACCTGAGCTGGCTCACGGATGACAGCAAAACCCTGCAGAAGAATTCCTCTGCTCTCCACGCTTTAGCCATGGCTGGAAACACTAACTATTCCGACCCTGACTGGGCGGAAAATAACCTCACCGTCTTCAGCGGCGGCAGCTATGTCTACGGCATCGGCAGCGACTTTGCCTCCGGCACGGACGGCTGGCAGTACCATGTGGTACACTCCAACAGCACAACGGACGTTCCCGCCTATGCCGCCTCTGTTTATGAGCTGACATCCGGTGATACCGTAGTTTGGGAATACAAAGGCTGGTAAGTTAAGCTCTTTTGCCCTCTGAAATTTTAATATAATTCTGCCGCTCAAGTCAGGAAGGGAATACCCCTTCCTGATTTAGGCGTTTAAAAAATTATCTATAAAAAGTAATTTTGGTTAAAATTACCAATTAACTGGGGGAGATAACATGAAGTTTGCCCACAAAGGGCTGAATTTGTTCTTAGTCCTTCTTTTAATAATCGGCTCCGTCTGCCTGCCGGCAGCCGCGGCCCCTTCCGGTTCGGAAGCAGGGGAGGCGGAGGCTTCTCTGACAAGTCAGAATGCCGGCCGAGTCTTAACAGTAGAGCCCAGCCGGGAAGCTTATCAAAGCGGGGAAACCCTTGTCCTGAAGGCCTATTTTGGTACAGCGGAAAACCCGGCCAACGGGGGGATTCAATGGTACTATGCTTTAGAATCCGGAGAGGAGCAGTCCTTAGAGGAGGACAGTGCCCAGCTCAGTTTTGTCGTCCCGGAAAATCCCGGAGAGAGTGAACTGGAGATCACCGTTTCCGCCCTCTGGGAAGGGGAGACCCAGCAGGCTGTTCTGCGAGTGTTGCCGGAGGAAGAAATCCCTGGGTTAAAGTCGGAGGCCCCCGAACTTATTCAGGAGAATACCGAGAACCAAGGAAATGAAGAAAACCCCGCCTTTCGGGAGCCCTTAACGCAAGAGACTCCCCAGGCTCAAGTGACTTTGGAGAGTCTTGGCGGACAAGAGCTTATCCTCTCTTCGCCGGACGAGCACAATCAGGTGCAGTTGGGCGGCACCTTGCCCTTGATAGTTCACGATCAGGCAGGCCATGAAGTAACCACCTCCTCGGCTCTGGTCTGGACCAGTCAGGTGCCGGAGATTGCTGCCGTGGGCAGCAGCGGGGCAGTCACCGGCAAGCTGGCCGGCATTGTCTATATCACCGCCGCTTTGCAAGAGAATCCGGAAGTCAGAGGCAGTCTGGCGGTTACAGTGGGAGACAGCCTCGACCCTGAGCCGGTGATTGTCGCCCGGATGCCCGCCAACAACCAGAACAACGTTTACCCGGGCTACAATCCCCGGGAAGTAAGCCTTACCTATAATCGGCCCATTGACGGCGAGGAAACGGTCGGAGCCTTTGCCCTTTATCTGAGCACCGGTTCCCTGATTAGCAGCTCCCTCCCTGTCGCCTGGGACCGGGATAATCCCAACAAACTGTCCGTCAATTTAAGTAAAACTCTTTGGAGTGAGGCCGAGCCCGGCTCTGTCACCCTGGCCTTCAACAAAACCTACCGGTTTGAGGCTGGGGCGGGAGCGGTTCCTATCGCCGGAAGCGGCAAGCAGTCCCCGGCTATTACGGGAACGGTTTCTTCTAATCCCAACGCCTGGTTTTTTAAAACAGGCAACCCCATCAGCCTTGCTCTTTCACCCAGCGGGTCCAATGCCAGGCCGGCTTCTCTGAAAGTCGGTCAGAAACTCACGCTGACGGCAACCATCAGCATTCCCAACCCTGTGCCCCCGGAAACGGAATTCCGCCTGGACTGGCAGTCGGAGAATCCTCAGGCTGTTCCTGCGGACGGGACTGAGCAGTATACTCCGTCAACCAACGCCCAAGGTCTGGTCAGCAAAATAACCGTCACCAAAGAGCTGACGGGTCAGGACCTGGGCAAGGTAAAGCTGACGGCCGCCCTCCGGGGAATGCCTGCTGTCTCCAAGGACTGGTATGTGGAAGTCCAGGCCAAGTATGATCAAAAGCTGGCCCCTCTTTGGACCTATTCTGTGCCAACGCCTTATCAGGGTTATGGCAAGCCGGCAGTGACAGCGGACGGTTCCAGCTATACTGTTTTAACTAACATCTATGACGTTAGTCAGGATGGTGATGGTAAGACCACTCAATACCTTCTGGCCCTTGACCCCGAGGGAAAGCCTAAAGAGGGCTTCACCTCCCCTACTCTCACCCAAATGTTCCCGGCTGTGATAGCCGAACAGGAGGGGCAGGAGTATGTGCTGGCTGTCCGGGAGAAAAGCCTCCTGGCTCTCGACCCGGACACCGGCTCCGTAGTCCGCCAGGTGGACCTGCCCTCCCCGATTATGGGTATGCCGGGCCTGGGGCCCCAGGGGCAGGTCTATCTAAGCTGCCGGAACAATGCCCTCTACAGCCTGGATTTGTCCGGCGGCCAGTGGACCTGGAGCTTTCCCGTGGTAGAGCCCATTGTCAATACGACCAATGGCATGCTCTATTCTTATTCCGCTCCTACGATAGATTTGGACAATCAGGTTTATCTGGTCCATGGCGATACCCTTTCCGTGCTAAAGGGCTTGAGCGGCGAGCTCCTTTGGGAATACAAAGCCCCTGCGGCCGCTTCTTTCAAGACTCAGGTTTCCGTAGACGAAGGGGGTCGGGTCTACCTGACGGACAGTGCCGATCAGATCTACTGCCTCAGTCCCCCGGACGGGGACTGGCCTGTCGGTTTAGTCTGGCGGAACAGCTCCTGCCATGATGTAATGGTCTTCCCTCCCCTGATCCTCCCCGATGGCCTGCTGGTCTCCAGTGACGGCAGACTGGCGGAGCTGGAGCTGGACACGGGAGAGCTTAAAGCCAAAAGCTACGCCATTGATTATTCCCTCTATGTTCTTTATCCCCAGACTGGACCTGATCCTCAGCTGGGAGCGGATGGGCTGATCTACACTACTAAAGGAATCTATGATTCCGACGGAACAGTGGTAGCCTATTATGCCGAGGCTAACCCGGCCTTTCCTACCTATGGTTACAGTATGTTTAAGTTGTCGGAAGACGGTACCTTGTACAGAGCCGTCGCGGACGCGTCGACTTACTATGCTCTGGAGAGGGCACGGCTTTACGATGTAACGGGAGCCGTTCCTGTTCGGCTGGTGAGCGGTCAGTCCCAGCTGACCCTCTATTCCGGGGAGACCGGGCGGATACAGACCCAGGTCCTGGACGGGGAAGGGGTCAGTCTCCCCGGTGTGACTCTGGAGTGGTCCAGTGCCGATTCCCAGGTAGCCTCGGTGAGCAGCGACGGGTTGATCACCGCCGCCCAGCGGGGAGCGGATCAGGAGCCAGTCACTACCGCTATAACGGTTAAGGTCAAGGACAGCACGGACCCTGCCCTCAGCCAGACCATTGAGGTCACGGTGCTCCCCCAAGCTGTTCCCGCAAGTATGGTTTTTGTCTTTGACGAAAATGTCTACACCGGCCGGACAGTGAGCGATTATGAGCCGGTGGGGGAAACCTTGTCCGAAGTCCAGGGGGAGGCCTTCCGGCCCATCCGGGTCTTTGTGGCGGACCAAAGCGGCTTCTTTGTGCCCAAGGAATTAATTAATTGGGAGCTGATCAAGGACGGGGATGAAACGGGAAACGTGGCCATGCTCAATTACCAGGGTGGCAGCGGCGATATGAATATCCGCTACAACGCCAACCTGACGGGCACGGCCCTGGGCACCCTTACCCTGAAAGCCAGTCTGATCAGCAATCCGGAGATTTACTGTAGGGTGAAGCTGGAGGTTCTGCCCGCCCCCTATGAGATTCTCTGGCAGATTCCCATCGGCGGCTCCTACGGCAAAAAAGTGGCTCAGTTGGCGGCGGGTCGTAACGGGGAGATCTTTTCCGTCAGCCAGAACCAGCTCCAGGCCGTGCGTCAGAGTGACGGAGCGCTTTTATGGACGGCCGATCCCGGCAGTTATTATGGAATCACCCTCAGTGCTCCTCAAGTGGACGAAGAGGGCAACGTCTTTCTTTATGCCTCCAATACCACGGCGGTTGTGGCTGTGGAGGGAACGAGCGGCCAGACTCTGTGGGGCTTCACGGCCCCGGGCAGCGACCCGGTGACCCGGCTGGTTTTGACCGAAGACAGGGTTCTGGCCCTCGCCCAAAGCGGACGGATCTATGAGCTGGACAAAGGGAAAGGCAGCCTGCTCCGGAGTCAGCCCTTTGCCGCCGGCGGGGAGGTCAGCGGCCTGGCTGCTGTCGGAGATAAGGTCTTCTACAGCCTGGGAGCGGAGGTTTACGAGATCGGTGACAATGGGGAAGGGCGTACGCTCTACAGTCAGAGCGGGTCGGTTCTGAAGCTGGAAGGCAGCTCACCTCAGGGAGCTTTAATCCTGCAGGAGCAGAAAGGCAGCCAGGTCAGTCTGCTTTCTCTGGACCCCGCTCAGGAAGACCCTCTGGAATGGACTTATCCCCTGGCTGAAGCGGTGACGGTCACCATCGCTGAAGATGGGATGATCTACGCCGTGTCCGCTCCTGCCGACAGGGAAGAGAAGCACCTCTACTTCCTCCGGTCCGACGGGACCCCTCAGGCCGACGGGGTGTTTCAGGCTGAGGACTGGGGGGACGGGGATCAGGGGCTCTACACCCCTGTTGCCGGCGGCGATGGCCGGCTGTACATTCCCCTGGTCGGCCTCTATGTCTTTAACCAGGATCTGAGCTGTGAAAAAGGGGATATCCTGACTCCTCTCTGGAAGGCGGAGATCAAGGATGAGTTTTCTGAGTGTATTCCCCGTTCCATGGCTGTCAGCGGCGAGGGCGTGGTCTATCTTTCCATGGGCGAAATGGGTTTGCTGGCCCTCCGGGGTACGGACCTTGCCGGCGGCGAGGGCCTGGAGCTGAAGGTCAGCCATGAGGCCCTGAAACCGGGCAGGCTGCAGGAGCTGAAGATTAAACTGATTAATCACGAAGGGGAGGCCTGCTCCCTGCGCCTGACCGTTACCCTCCTGGAAGGGGCGGAAGGGGAGCAGGTGCTCAGCTATTCCTCCCTTACGGATAGCCTGGACTCAGGGGCGGTTAAGGAATACCCGGGCAGCGTGAGGATTCCGGGGAGCGGGAGCTTCCGGATTAAAATTCAGGCAGCGGTGCCGGATCAGCCGGAAGCCCGGCAAACGATCCTGCTGCCGGTTCAGGCTCAGTGAGGAGGAGAAGCATGGTGATACAAATGAAAAAAATTCGGGCGGTTCTGGCCTGGTTTATGGTTCTTACCCTCCTGTGGAGCGTCCTGCCCGCCTCTGCCCTGGCGGCAGAGGGGGATATAAGCCCCGACTGGCTCCGCTCCTACTATAAGAATGTGGCGGATACTTACAGAAATGATGATCTGCCCACAGTGGACCGTCAGGGTCAGGTCTATACCGTGGATTCCCAGGGTTACATCTATTGCATCACCCCGGAGCGAACCCTGAAGTGGAAGGCGGACCTGGGACAGGCCGGGGCCTATTATGCCCTGGGCGGGGTCGGTCCGGTCATTGACGGGCAGGGGATCTGCTATATGGCTTCGGGGGACGGCCGGGTCTATGCCATTAACTCGGCAGGCCAGGTCCTCTGGACTGCGGCCATGGAGGGACAGGAGACAGTGGCCCCGGGAACGTCTCCCGCCTTATCCGCCGCCGGCGACACCCTCTATGTGGTCTCTGACAGGAGTCTCTATGCCCTGAACACGGCCGACGGCAGCCGGGCCTGGATGGCTTCCATCTCCCGGGGACTGAATACGCCGGTGGTTTCCCCTAAAGATGGGGTGATCTATGTAGCCGGCACCTCGGCTCTCAATGCCGTAAAACCCGACGGCACCCGGCTGTGGGTGAAGGTTCTCAATGACCTGCCGGATATCGAAGGCCGGGGGGATTACCCCATCTATGTGGGAAAAACCAACGAGCGGAACTCTCCTGAAAAGCGGATGGCCGTGGATGAAGAGGGAAGCGTCTACTTTATATCCTTAAATAACACTAAAAGCGCTTTGGGAAAGGTTCTGACTCAGAACAGACTCTGGGCCTTTAGTTCGGAGGGCGCTGTTAAGTGGTACCGGGATATCGACACGGTGGTCAGTTCCCCGGCTTATTACCAGGGGACGGTGTATTACCGGACCGCCCGCAACGAGGTCTATGCCCTCGGGTCGGCAAGGGGCGATCTCAAATGGAGCTATCAGGCCCCGGAAACCATGCCGGTTGCCACTCATGTAGACTTCAGGTCCGCTCCGGCCATTGGGCCGGACGGCACCCTCTATGTGCCGGTTTACGACAAGATCTACGCTTTTGCGGATGAGGGCGGGAGTGCCCGGCTGAAGTGGAAATCCCAGCCTGCCCAAGGGGATATCTACCTCAGCGCAGTGGCCGGCCCCGGACCTCAGGGGGAGCTCTATGCTCTGGTAGGGGGCGGGAGCTTTCTGGCCCGCTTCACGGACCCTGAGTTTACCCCCGTCCCCTGGCGGCTGGAAACAGAAGCCCCCCAGTGCCTCTTGTTTCCCGGGGGCAGCTATCAGATCCCCGTCTATCTCCTGGACACCTATGACCGGCGGCTGTCCTTAAGCAGTCTCAGCTGGACCAGCAGTGATCCTGCCGTCGTCGGGGCGGAGGAAGGGCTGTTAAAGGCAAAAGGAGCGGGGGAGGCCACCGTCACTGTCCGGCATCAGGACAATGACCCGGAGAATAACCGCCTGCAGGCGGAAATCCAGGTCCGGGTGGTGCCGGCGGAGTCGGGCTTCAGCCTTAGTCTGACCCCTGCCCAGCCCGTTGTCTTAACCGGCCAGAGTCTGCCTCTCCAGGCTCAGATCCTGAGCTCTGAGGGTGAAGTAGTGCAGGGGGAAAGCATCGAGTGGAAAAGCAGTTCCCCCTTGGCGGCGATTGACAGCCAGGGCTTGGTTACCGCCGGTCAGCAGGAAGGGACGGTCTTAATCAATGCCCGGGTGGCAGCCCATCCCCAATTGCAGGCGACGCTCAATCTAGAGGTCAAGGCTTACCAGGTAACCCCTGTGGACAGAAGCGGAATTGAAAGGGCGATCGCCCTGACCGCCGGCTATGTCAATGCCAATTCCCGGAGAGGAGAAGCCTTGTCGGACTGGGATGTCTTCGGGCTTAACGCCTGCGGGCCGGAGTGGCTGTCCGCCGCTGACCGGGATGGATATTTGTCTCAGCTGACAGTAAAGGTCAATGAAAGCGGCGTCGGCAGCCAGCTGACGGATTACGCCCGGGTTTCCCTGGGGGTCCTCTCAGCCGGCGGCGATCCCTATGATTTTGTGGGGGAAAACCTTCTTCAGAAAATCATGGACTATCCCAGCCTCAGCCAGGGGATTAATGCGGGCATCTGGGCCCTGATTGCCCTGGACGGGGCGGGAGCGATTGTGCCCTCCCAGGCCAAAAACAACCGGGAAGCTTTAATTCAGCATATTCTCGATCACCGGGTACAGGAAGGCTGGTCTTACAGCGGCGGGCTGCCCGAGGTGGATATGACGGGCATGGCTCTTTACGCTTTGGCCCCTTACCGGGATATGCCGGCGGTGAAGGCGGCGGGGGAAGAGGCTATCGGCTGGCTGAGTGAGAACCAGCTCAGCGACGGCAAATTCGGCTCCTGGGGTTCCGTTAACTGTGAATCCGCGGCTCAGGCTATTATGGGAATCACGGCCTGGGGAATTGACCCTCAGGGCCCGGCTTTTACCAAGAGCAAGGGCAACGCGGTAACCGCCTTATTAAGTTATCAGATGGCCTCCGGGGTCTTTAAGCATGTGGATACTATTGACGCTTATATGGCTACCCCTCAGGCGGTGGAAGCCTTGGCCGCCATTGCCGACTTTATGGATAACGGCCGTTCGGATATTTATTACAAAATCACGGCAGTCCCTCCGGCTCCCGAGGAAATCACCTCTTTGGAAATCACTCCCGCCGGGGCGGAGATCCCCGTGGGCAGAACCATCCAGTTAAAGGCCACGAACCAGGCCGGACAGACAGTGGGTCAGGACGAGGCGGGAGCATCCCTGGTAACCTGGAGTGTTTTAGGCGACTCAGGCTTGGTTGGGATTACGGAGGAAGGTCTGCTCACAGGTTTGCAGCCCGGAACCGTGGATATCCTGGGACAGCTGAAGAGCAATCCCAATATCAAGGCTCAGGCTCAGGTTAATGTTGTCGGCCGGCGTATTGAGTATACTTCGCCCACGGCTCCCGAGGAGCCGCTCATCGGAGTCAGCGGCAAGGAACTGGCCACTCAGGTCAGCAATCTTTCCGGAAAGACCCTCAGTGTTTTAGTGCATATTGTTCTCTATCAGAAGGACCAGGCTGAGGACGCTGCCGCCGGTTCCCAGGTCAAGAGCATAGTCCGGCAGTCCTATCTGGAGAAAACTCTCGCTCCCGGTGAAGTTTACAGTCTCAGCGGCGGATTTGTCTGGCCCGGGGATGACAAGGAGTATGAGGGCAAAGTAATGATTTGGAGCGGCTGGGAGGGGAAACCTCTCTGTGAACCTATCATTATTTCCCGGTAAATCCGGGCAGCAAGTAGTGCAAGGAGGAAAAGCAGTGCGATTATCAAAGGGATTTCTTAGAATTCTGGTTCTGCTGATGACCTTTGTCATGCTTTGCCCGGCAGGGGCTTTAGCTCAGAGCGGCGGTTCCGTGCCGGAAGGGTTTAACCGGCTGGTCGCCTATCAGGAGAACTTAACCTTGTCGGTCTATGCCGAGGGCAGGCAGGTTACGGTCAACGGTAAAACCACCCCTGAGACTCAGGTAAGTCTGGTGATTACCCGCAGCTTGGACGGAGATAGGTGTTATTTAGATCAAACCCTCTCCGATGCCAACGGACTGTACCAGTTTCTTGTGGACATGGACTCCGGTGATTATCAAGTCAACGTCACCAGCAACGGCATTTACCGCCAAGAAAGTCTGAAGGTCAATGATGCCCGTCAGGCTGCGGTAAGCGTCCGGGTGGAAGGCTTGAAGGAGACTCTTTTAGCCCCCAAAAACGTGGAAATTTACGATAGGGAAACAACCCTTCTGACAGCAGTCAGAAAGGCCCTGGATGACAATTCCGTTCCTTATGAAGTGGTTAACGGTATGATCAATTGGATCGGCAAGGATCAGGAGAAAGACTGGCAGTGGCTGGTTAACGGAACAGGCGGGATGGCTCTTCCCACCACTCCCCTGAAGCAAAATGATCAAATTGTCATGGTCAGCGGCCAGCTTTGGGACCCAACCCTTACCCGGCTCAGCCTGGAGGGAGAGGATTCGGTAAAAGTAGGCACAGAGATCAGTGTGACTTTGGAGAAATACACAAACGGTCGGTATCTGACCGCTGAGGATCAGAAGATCAGCTTTGCCGGCAGCACCCAAGGCTCTCAATATACGGATGGGAATGGGCAGGTCAGCTTCCGGGCCGATAAAGAAGGCACCTATGAAATTACGGCGCAGACGGACGGCAATCTGATTCGCCCGGTTCCGCTGGTGGTCGTGGTTTCCAAAGATGGGCCAGTGACGCCGCCGGTAGAAGATGTGGACACCTGTCAGGTTAGGATGCGGATTGAAGGCTACCGGGGAACCGTGTTTGACAGTAGTATCAGCTTTAAGCCCGAAGATTACAAGAATAAGACAAGCGGGAAGTACGAAATCACTGATCCCGATGGAAAAAAATACTCGTTTAGCTATCCCACGGTCTTAATGGCTACCATAGTAGCTTGGAATAAGAAAAATATCCGAGACAATAAGGTTACTTCCAACGACAATTATGTAGCCCGCATGGCAGGAGAAGAGGAATTCGATTTTCGAGGCCAGCACCCTACCTGCGGCTGGCTGGTTCGGGTCAATGATCGTTTGATTAATCAAGGGGTCGGAGTCTGGGAGATTGACGATGGGGATACGGTGGAATGGTTCTATGGGGATACTAAGAGTTCCTTCGGCTATCTCGATCTAAGCTCGACCTCCTTAAACACCGGAGACACCCTGGAGGTGGAAGTTACCGCCAAAAGCAACGAGGGCGTTGACGGGGGGAATTCCAGCACCCGGAAGGCCGTAAGCGGAGCAACGGTTCACGTGGGATCTCAGACCTATACTACGGATGGCAACGGCAAGGCAGAGATTACGATGAATAAAGCAGGCAGCTTCACAGTTTATGCCGACAAAGTCGATCCCGGTTCTTCTTATAAGGGGTATAACTTTCCCCTTGTGGCCCGCACAGAAAAAGCCTCGGTGACGGTGAAGGGGCCGGAGGTTGCGGTTCCTATTGAAGAAGTTATCCCGGTTACAGACTATACGGACTATAACCAAAAGGCTCTGGCTGCTCTGGAAAAGGTTACTCCCGAACAACTGGCAGGGGCCAGGCTGCCTGAAGACACACCGGCAGTCAATCCGGAGAATACTGAGCCGACAATTTTAAAAGCTAAGGATGGGGTGCAGCTGACCATACCCCCGGGTGCTCTCCGGCAGCAAAGTAGTCCCGTTCAGTTTTCCGTGGAGGTAGGACAGGTGACAGTTCCTCCCCGGGCTGAGCTGGGAGCGCTGGTGCTTGATCCTATCAAATACCAGCGTCAATTTGGTCTGGTGGGTCAGGGTCAGGAAGGCGTTGAGTTTGCTGCACCGGTGACCTTAACCTTCCCCATCAGCTCTGAAGATTTGCCTGAAGGAGTATCCACCCGTCAGCTGGCCATTTACTGGTGGAATTCAGCTAAGGGGGATTGGGCCAAACAGGGCGGTGTATACGATCCCCTTGCTAAGACCCTTTCCTTGACCATCTATCATTTTTCCACCTATGCAGTCATGGCGGACACGGCTCCTGCTCCGCGGCGGATTGCCGGACAAGAGCGCTTTGATACCGCCAATCTGGCAGCTGCTTACGGTTGGAAAGCCGGAGCGGATCAGGTGCTGCTGGCCAATGCTTTCGCCTATTCGGATGTCCTGGCAGCGGTACCTTTAGCCTATAAAAACCAGGCCCCGATTTTACTCACCGAGGCTACGGAGCTAACTCCTGCCACCTTTGAACAGCTCCAGAAGCTAAAGCCGAAAAAAGTGATCTTAATTGGAGGCACCAGCGTAATTTCTCAAGGAATCCAAGACCGGCTTAATCAGCTTTATGGAGCAGAAAACGTAGCTCGCTATGGCGGGAAGGATCTCTACGAGACAGCCGCTCTGATTGCCCAAGCTCTGGGAACCACAGGCCAGGCTGTGATCGCTAACGGCGGGCCCGCCAGCTATGCCGATGCCCTGGCGGTTTCCAGTTATGCCGGTTATCATGGTATCCCCATTCTCTTTACCGAACGAACCGCTCTGCCGGCTGCTACTCAGCAGGCACTGACGGAACAGAAAGTAACCAGGACTCTGGTTGTGGGAGGCAGCTTTGTTGTACCGGAAGAAATTGTTCAGCAATTGCCAGAGGCTGTGCGCTATGGCGGAAGGGATATCTATGAGACAGCCACTAAGATTGCTGAAGGATTAGAGCTTAATTCCAGCAAAGTCTATGTAGCTACCGGGTTAAACTTTGCGGATGCCCTGGCAGCAGGCAATCTGGCTGCCCGAACCCTTTCTCCTATTCTCTTAGTAGACACGGGAATACCCGGCGTCACCTCGGACTTCCTGCTGAAGCATCAAGCTGAGCAGCCGGAAATAATTATTTTTGGCGGAGAAGGAATTATCAGAGGGGATCAGGAGAGCAGCCTGCGCTCTGCTCTCACTCCCTCGCCCTAAAATAGTTCAATCAAGCCTTGGAGTCAGTCTTTTTAGCAGGGCTGGCTCCGGGTCCATAACTAGGTAAAGGAGATATAAAAATGAACAAGACAATAAAACAAGGACTGGGAGCTTTTTTGGTTTGCCTGCTCCTCTGGAGTGTGTTGCTTAACGGCCTCATCGCAGAAGCCCAAGCTCAGACTTCGGGCAATCAAGGAATAGCGAATCGTTCCCACGTAGATTCGGTAATTAAGGATTTGGAAAAATGGGAAAGAAGTTTTCTGAAAGCTACTTTTGAAAAAGCAGCTGAGCAGGAAATTGTCGAACCCACTGTCTATAATTGGCCGACAATCGGTTTGGCCAGACTGGAACGGTTAGATGGTCTTGATCTTTATCTGGCCGAAAACGAAAAATACCTGCAGCAAAACTGGAGTTCTACTCTGCGCAAGGTGACAGATTTGGCCAGAATCAGCTTGGCCGTCGGGGCAGCTCAGGGGAATCCGCGGGACTATGGCGGTCAGGACTTGATCGCTGAAATCTACAACTTTACTGATATTGAAGCTCAGGGTATCAACGGGCCGATCTTTGCCTTAATCGCCCTGGACAGCGGTGGGTATGATCTGCCTGAGAACGCCAAGTGGACGAGGGAAAAACTCTTAAGCATTATTTTGAGCAAGCAATTGGCCGATGGCGGATATTCTTTGGATGGAACGGGCAAGGGGGATGTAGATATAACCGCCATGGTCATCCAGGCCCTGGCCCCCTATTATCGGGCAGGGCAGCCTGAAGTGAAAGCTGTGGTGGACAGGGCCGTCGCTTATTTGGCTCAAGTTCAGGAAGCAGACGGAGGCTTTAAATCCTGGGGCGCTAAGAACAGTGAAAGTGTCTGCCAGACGATTATCGCTCTTTGTGCCATGGGGATCGACATCAATACAGACTCTCGCTTTATTAAGAATTCCAACACCCTGTTAAAGGATTTGCTGAAATTTCGGGCAGAGGATGGAGGCTTTAAGCATATTCTCGAGGGCAGCACCAACAATATGGCTTCCGAACAAGCCTTGATTGCTTTAGCAGCCTATGTAAGATTTCAAGACAATAAATCCAGCCTCTATAACTATCATCCTGAAAAGCAAACCCCTTCCTTGACCCTGCCTGCCGAAGAGTCGGACTCTTCGCCCTCAGTTTCAGGAATCCTGCGCATTGCCGGAGCAGACTGCTACGCTACAGCTGTGGAAATTGCTAAACAGAACTTTCCCCAAGGAGCAGAAACCGTTATCCTGGCCCGGGGGGACGTCTCGGCGGATGCTCTGCCCGCAGTGCCTTTAGCTAAGAAGTACCAGGCCCCCCTCATGTTAACTCCTTCGGATCAACTGCCTAAGCTAGTCTTTAATCAAATCCAAGCCTTGGGAGCCAAGAAAGTCCTGATCATGGGGGGAGAGGGGGCCATCAGTCAACAAGTGTCCGGGGCTTTAAGTCAAGCAGGAATCGAAGTTCAGAGAGTGTCCGGCCAAGATCACTACGCTACTGCCTATGAAATTGCCAAACTCCTGGGAAGTTCAGGTCAGGCTGTGATTGTCAGCGGGGATTATGTCCACAGCTTCCCCGATGCCCTCTCCATCTCCGCCTGGGCTGCTTATAACGGCGTACCCATTCTTTATGCCGATAACTCAGCCCAACTCCCCAAACCCACTGAGCAAGCTATTGCAGAATTGGGAATTAAGCAAACCCTGCTGATTGGCGGCAGGGCTGTACTCCCTCAGGAATTAGAGCAGATCCTGCCTGCTCCCAAGCGCTACAGCGGTCAGACTCTTTACGATACAAATGCAGCCGTGCTCAGTCAGCTTCAGCCTAACCCCACAAAACTCTTTGTGGCTACCGGAGGGGGTTTTGCCGATGCCTTGGCCGGGGCAGCTGTAGCCGGTCAGTCTAATGCCTGGATTCTGCTGACTGCAGGTGCATCCTCCGGCGAGGATGGTCTGACAGATGGGCAGGAACAGCTTCTTCGAAGTGCTGACAATCTCATCAAGGAGACCTATGTTTTAGGCGGTGCAGCCGTTGTATCAGATAATACCCTGCAGACTTTGAAACAGATACTGCCAAGCGGCACACCATGATAGCTTTAGCAAATTTGGTAAGCGAGCCCGAAGACAATGTCCTTCGCAGGAATTAGCTTTATCGTACAAAAGGAGGGAGTAAATGTGAGAAAACCTAAGTCAGTTGTACTTATCCTGGTTATACTCATGTCTCTTTTATTAACCGGATGTGGAGCTAAGACACCCACTGGGGATCTGCCGGCAGGGGCGAACACTGCAGGGGTTGCAGATTCAGGCCGAGAGACAGGTGAACTTAAACCTAGCGAGGAAAACGCAGATCAACAAGAACCTAGCAGCCAAGTTCCTGAGAATGCTCAGAATTCACAGGGGGCCAGCCCTTCCCAGAGTCAGCCACCGCAGCCCGACACAACTAATCAGGAAAGTAAGCCAACAATAGCTATCAGCTCAACCAGCCCCAACGGCTCAAGTTCAGGTACAAATGGATTAGCTGCTGTTCCGGCTCCTGCTCCGGCGGCCCCTGATTTAAACGTGAATCCTATCCCTCCTAGTCCCGATCCTAACCTCAATCCCAACCCCAAAAACATAGTAACCTTCTCAATTAATTGCCAAACTGCCGTTGATAAGGGACTTCATCAGGATAAAAAATATCAGGAGGTTGTGCCTGCTGATGGGATTATTCTGGCCCCCACTGTGGTGGAGTTCAAAGAAGGGGAAGTAGTATTTGATGTTTTGAAGCAGGTAGTACGCCAACATAAGATTCACATGGAGTATGAAGGGTCGAAAGGAACCCCCTATATCCAAGGAATCAATAATTTGTATGAGTTTGACGGAGGGCCCCTGAGCGGCTGGATGTATTGTGTCAACAAAGTATATCCTAATTATGGCTGCGGAGAATATAAGCTCAAACCGGGGGATATAATTGAGTGGAACTATACCTGTGATTTAGGCAAAGACTTAGGCCAAACTTGGCTGGGAGAGTAAAACGGAGCAACGGAACCAGACTCTCCCTTGGAGAAGGAAGAGTCTGGTGCTGGCAAAAGACAGGATGTGAAACAATGTTAAACCAGGTCGAGCCTAAGAACAAGGGCAGTCGAATCATCCACATACTCCGCTGGGCCATAATGTTTACAGTACCCTGCGCCTTAATTCTTTCGACGTTGCAGGGGGATAAGAACTATGGCTTATTAAGCGTGATCCTGATCATCTTGGCTATGGCTCCCTTTTTTCTAAGCTTTGAGAGACGCAGACCGGAAGCCAGGGAGTTGGTGGTTATTGCTGTGATGGCAGGGATTGCGGCTTTGGGCCGGGTAGCTTTCGCTCCCATTCCTCATTTTAAACCTACCTCAGCTGTTGTGATCATTACCGCCCTGACCTTTGGTCCGGAAGCCGGGTTTTTAACCGGTGCCGTAGCAGCTATTACCTCCAATTTGTTTTTCGGGCAAGGGCCCTGGACGCCCTGGCAGATGTTTTGCTGGGGTATGATCGGCTTAGTGGCCGGTATGCTGAGAAATGCCGGCTGGCTGAAAAGCAGGTTGAGTTTAGCAGTCTTTGGTTTTGCCACTGGCTTTGGCTTTGGCTGGGTCATGAATATATGGTATATCGTCGGTTTTATCAAGCCCATTACCTATCAGGCTATCATAGCAGCCTATATCTCCAGCTTTTGGTTTGACTTTACCCACGCTCTTTCGACCCTGATCTTTCTGGTGATCTTGGCGAAGCCTTGGATCAAAAAGCTGGAACGAATTAAGATCAAGTTTGGCTTGATGAATAATGAACAATGAATAATCAAGAATCAACAACGAACTTACTCAATCCACTGACAAAAAAATTTGCAAGATTTTTTTCGGGAGCAGGAATTTTAGAATCTACGTAGAAATGTAGGAATATTGAAAAAATTTAATCCGTGATTCGGACAGTATTTCCAAAACATTCCCAGAACACGATGATGACTTCTGGATTAGAAACTTAAATTTGTCTATTCGTCAAATACTCTCGAAAAACTAAATATGTAACGAGTGTACTTTTATAAAGAAAGTATTGACAGGGAAGTCAGTTAAGCTGACGCGGTCCCGCCACTGTAGTAGTGAGCGGCCTTATACAATGTCACTGGGCAACCGGGAAGACATAGGGCTGCAATGAACTTAAGCCAGGAGACCTGCTCGTTACAGATTACACAGGAACCTACGGAAGATAGGGGAGGTGCCGTTTACGCCGGAAAATCAGTGACATTATCCGGCTAGTGGAGTAACCATATCCCTTTACAGGTAGCTGTAGAGGGATTTTGCTTTTTTATGGTTTTCAAGTTACTCTAAGCGCAAATTTCTTGACCTCTAGTAGGGGACATTCATACCGATGGGAGGAGGATTATCTATGATTACGGCCACAGTGCATAGCTTAGAAGGAGCTGTCTCTAGACTGGGATTAGACCCCCTCATGGTGAATCGCTTTATGGAGGAGTGGCTACAAACTGCGCGAGAGGTCTCCTTTGAGGAAGCTAATGAGGTAGCTTGTATATTAAATAAAATGAAAAGATCCATCAAATATTATCTGGCGCCAGACCCTACCAGAGAAGGTTACCAAGTCGTGCTTATCGTGAGGAAGAATCGAGTGGTTACGATACTTACTCAGTTAACCAATTCTTTCTACGGGGTGCCGGAAGCCCAGACGGTGAATGGGACACGCATGATTAAGACTTTGGGGGGAGAAATGTACGAAGACAAAGGGAATTGGGTCAGACAACTCAGACAAAAGCACGAAAAAGTTCATTTCCGGAAAAAGCTGCGACCTTAGGAGCCAAGCAATTACTTCCTGATCAAATCATCAGTAGCTGCAACTCTATTTAGGCAAGCTTTCCCGCTCTAATAAACTGTGGAGAGTTTTTAATCTTTGCAGAGCTTTTTTAAGAAATAACTGGGGTGGGCTTTCCCGCTCCTCCGCCGTCGGATAGGCCTCCAAAGTTAAGCATCCCCGATAAGCGGTTGGAAAGTGCCGGGCTACTTGGGCCCAATCAATAATACCCTCTTCAGGCAGCCAATGCCGATCCTCCAGACCGTCATTATCCGACAGATGAGTTGTGACAAGTCGTCGGCCAAAATTCTTAAGAAGATGGAAGTCCGGTTTATCCGTTAGAAAGTAATGAGAGCTATCAAAACAAAAGCCCAAAGAGCCGGATGGAATTTTAGAAAGCAAATAGGGGACATTATCATTGCGGCGGGTGTTTTCGATAGCGATGGTCACCCCCAGGTTCTCAGCAACCCTTACGAGTTCAAACATGCTTTCGGCACCAAAATCGTTGGGCTTTGGCGTGATCTGGCCCTCCGTCAAATGCATTACCAGCATGGGAATTTCGTAGTCTGCGCAATCCTCCAGCCAGCGGATATGTCTTTGGATAAATCCCGAGCGCAGGGATTTGTTCTCTGACCACATTTCGCTGGATTCATTATAAGGTACATGCAGGTTTTCTAAGATAAGCCCCATATCTTTGACCAACTCAGGCATGCTCTCCTTCTTCATCGGCCAGGGGATGTCCTCATCCTCCCACCAGATAGAGGTAGCCTCAAATCCGGCTTCCTTAATTAATCTAAGTCGTTCCGGAAAAGGAAGTACGTAACCGAACCAGGAAAAAATACCCAGAGGATAGGAAGTTGTCATCTAAGTGCCCCCCTTTAAAAAAGTAACTCTCAACTACTCAAGTCACCAGACCCCGTATAGAAAATAATCTCCACTTGTGCTTCATAGGTTATAGATTTCAATATTCTCTAAACAGGTTAAGGAATCCTTGCAACTTTGTTGAGAAGGCAGGAATTTCTTGATTTCTATAGAACTAATAATATTGTGAATATATGACCATGGAGGTCTGACTTCAAAGGAAGTCACCTTTATGGTCTTATTTTTTTGCAGTAAGAGTATTTTATTACATTAGGAGGGCGATAAATGAGTCACTTAGATAAGCTTCTGGAGATAGAAAAGCGGCGGAAAGTACTACAGAATGCCCGAGAGGAAATCTTAGGGAAACTTATATCAGAAAGGGAACAGCGCTCTCAGTGGCTTATTAAGCTTATAGATATTGATGACGAGCTCGAAGAATTATCCAGACAAAGCAAAGCACTTACCTGAGATGTTCTTAGACATTTTCATAAGAAAATTATTTATTTGTCAAAAAATGAAAAGGAATTTTTGGCTTAATGTAGAAACAATAAACAAAATATTTTTAAAATAAGACCATGGAGGTCTGGCTTCCCTAGGAAGTCAGCTTCGTGGTCTTATTTTTTATGAAACTAAAGGAGAGGATGCATTTAATGAGAAAACTGACGGTACAATTCTTGCTTCTAATGATGTCCTTATTACTTTTAACGGGATGTGGAGGAACTGAAAGTAAGCAGGAAGGGGGCACAGTTCCCACAACAGCCCAGGTTCAAAAACAAAAGATTACGGATCTAGTCGGCAGGGAAGTTGAGTTTTCGGTTCCGGCGCAAAGGGTCGTGGCCATCGGGCCGGGGGCATTACGGTTAGTGACTTATATCGAAGGAGCAGCCATGATGGTTGGGATCGAAGAGGTTGAGAAGAAATCAAACCCGGGAAGATCCTACATGATGGCTTATCCTGACTTAAAGAAGCTGCCCAGTATTGGTCAGGGAGGACCGGATACTGCACCCAACGAGGAAAGTTTGGTTAGTGTCAAGCCGGACGTGATTTTTGTCTGTACTCTTGTCGATAAAGAAAAGGCTGATCAATTGCAAGCCAAAACAGGTATTCCCGTAGTCGCTTTAAGCTATGGGGACTTAGCGACCTTTGGTGATAATCTATATCGTTCTCTTAATTTAATCGGTTCGATCATAGGCCGGGAGAAGCGGGCCCAAGAGGTGGTTGCTTATCTTAAACAAAATGAAAATGATTTGGGAGAACGGACGAAAGGTCTTGCCGAAGGGGACAGAGCAAAAGTTTATGTAGGTGCTGTGAGCATGAAAGGAGCACGTGGGATTGAAAGCACTCAAGCACAATACCCGCCATTTAAGTACATTGGGGCAAAAAATGTTGCTGATGAAACAGGCAAAAACGGAACCGTTATGATCGATAAGGAAAAACTCATCAGCTGGAATCCGGATTTTCTGTTTCTTGATGCCGGGGGGTATGCCCTGGTTACAGAAGACTATCAGAAAAACCCTGCTTTCTACCAGTCCTTGCAGGCCATGAAAAATGACCGGGTATATAATTTGATTCCCTTTAACAACTATAACCCTAATATCGACACGGCATTTGCCGACGCCTATTACGCAGGAAAAGTAATCTTTCCGGAACAGTTTAAAGACATCGATCCGATTAAGAAAAGTGATGAAATTTATCAGTTCCTGCTGGGCAAGCCCCTGTATGCAGAAATGGCCAAAGATTTAGGCGGATTTAAAAAGCTGGAACTGGGAAAGTGATTAGAGTAACTTAGAGGTGATTAGAGTTGGTTCATAATGAAAGTGTACTGGATAGCGGGACTACAAACCATTATTTGAACTATACTTGGAAGAAAAAATTAATCTTCTTGAGTCTGGCGGCTATGACAGGAGTCCTCGCTCTCTATGCCATCAGCGCCGGCTCAGCAGAGCTCTCCCCCTGGCAAGTCTTATTAACCTTACTCGGTCAAACAGAGGGGCAGTCTCAAATTATTATCTGGTCAATCCGCCTGCCTCGTGTGCTGTCAGCCATGGTCGCCGGCATAGGTTTGGCAACTGCTGGTTCTGTGATGCAAACAATCCTCAGAAATCCCTTAGCATCTCCCAGTACTCTGGGCATTGCACAAGGCGCAGCCTTTGGGGCGGCTCTGGCCATCATAGGTCTGGGAGCAGGCAGTACTCCAAGTACCGGCGGTGGAGCCCTGCTCATAAATAACCCCTATATTGTCACGATTTCTGCCTTTATAGCAGCAATGCTCACGACATTGATTATTCTGTTTTTGGCTCAATATAAGGGAGTGTCACCAGAATCAATGGTCTTGGCCGGAGTTGCCCTGGGATCTCTTTTTTCGGCGGCCACCATGCTCCTGCAGTATTTTACTAATGATGTCAATGTGGCCGCGGTGGTTTTTTGGACCTTCGGGGATATCGGGCGGGCCGCCTGGGGAGAGTTAGGGATTATGACCTGTGTGGTCTGCGGATCCTTAATCTTTTTCCTCTTTAACCGCTGGAATTACAATGCCTTGGACAGTGGGGCAGAGACTGCCAAGGGTCTAGGCGTCAACGTAGAGAAAACGAGACAGTGGGGGATGTTCTTTGCCTCTTTGATTACAGCTACCGTCGTGTCCTTTTTAGGAATTATCGCCTTCATAGGTCTCGTGGCTCCCCACCTGGTGAAGCGCTTGATTGGCGGAGATAATCGCTTTCTGATACCGGCCTCTGGAATTATGGGGGCCTTGTTGCTGCTGGCAGCAGATACTTTGGCCAGAAGGATCATCGCCCCTGTGGTTTTGCCTGTAGGGGCAGTAACTTCTTTTCTCGGCGCACCCCTTTTCCTTTATCTGCTGGTGAGGGGGGCTAAACTGCGATGATCTTAGCTGTTAACGGGGTAGAATTTAGCTACAGCTCCCGCATAATCCTGGATAAGGTGGGCTTTTCTGTGCAAAAAGGGGAGTTTCTCTCCATTTTAGGGAACAATGGTGCAGGCAAATCCACCCTGCTCAAGACTTTGAACAGAATTTTACTGCCCCAAAAAGGCAGTATCTTATTGGACAACCAAGAGGTGTCTAAGCTGAGTCGCTTGGCTATAGCGCTAAAGATGGCCTACGTCTCCCAGCACTACGAGAGCAATCGGCAAACTGTCTTTGATGCAGTCTTATTAGGCCGCAAGCCTCATATAAAGTGGGAGGCCGCAGCCTCAGATTTGGCTTTGGTCCAAGGGGTATTGGCCAAAACCGGACTGGAAGAGTATGCTCTTCGCTACTTAGATGAACTGAGCGGAGGGGAACTGCAGAAGGTGATTATTGCCAGGGCCTTGGCTCAAGAACCTGAGGTACTGTTATTAGATGAGCCTACCAGCAACTTGGATTTAAGGAATCAAATCGAAGTGTTGAGAACCATTCAAACTGCCGCTAAGGAAAAAAATATTGCGGTAGTTGCTGTAATGCACGATTTAAATCTGGCTTTACGCTTCTCAGATAAGTTTCTGTTATTGCAGAACACCCAGGTCTTTGCCGCCGGAGGCCCGGAAGTGATGACGGCAGCAAATATCTCTCAGGCTTATGGAGTTCCGGTAAGTGTGGAGCGGGTACAGAATCAGATGGTCGTGATTCCAACTTAAGGTACATATCAGATCGTCTTCTGAAGTTATAAAGAAAAATTTCGAGCTGCAAAGATAAAAAGGTTGACTCCTCAAAAATAAGGAGTCAACTTTTATATTAAAAAGGAGGGTTTCAGTTCCGTCAGACCCAGTAACATTGTGACGGTCAGATCAAAATATTCTTAAGTCTGAATAGCGATATTCCCGATGAAGAGGAACTTTTTAAGCTTTGCAGGTGGATATATATGCACGTAAGATGCAGGCAGAAAAATTATGGAAGGTAGACTTAAGGTCATCTTAAATTAGTTAGTATCTATTAGACACCTCCTTGTAAATGAAAAAAACCCTGGAAGATATAACCAGACTTAGCGTCTAGTCAAGACCTCCATGGTCATTACATTTAGGATTTATAACTATAGTCATTATATTCTACATAAATAGGATTATTCCTTCTAGAAAGAAAAGAAATTTTTGAATTTTATAATAAGCAGCAAATTGTAAAGAAAAAAATTATATTGACAATTATACATTATAAACAAAACCATCCAAAATATAGATAATATGACGGATCATAAAGATCCTGCCAAATCCATGAAGGTCTGGAAACCATGGAGGTTTGACTTGAGAAAGTCGACTCTGTGGTTTTTTTGTTTAACAGAAAGCCTAACTGGGATTCTGACAGAGGGGTGATAGTTGGAAAAAATTGATTAAGCAGTTTATTGAGTCTCATAAAAACGTCAGCAACAAGCAGGATTCCGGTATTATAATGAAGTTTACTTCTATAAATAATAATCGAAGAGAGATATTCTTTAGCCTAGGCCAATAGGTCGGCCTATTCTGGTTCAGAAAATCAGCGTAGAATTTAATTTCTAAAATCTCGAGTATCTTGGCAGGAGAATTAAGCAGGATTGTAGAATAGTCAGTAAAACTTATATTGCTAAGCAAGACCATGAAGGTGTTTGCAGAAACCATGGAGGTTTGACTCATTAGGGTCAACTTTGTGGTTTTTTTGTTTATTTGAGGGAGGGTGAGAGCGAAAATTATCTCAAAATATTAAACTATTTAAAAATATTTACTCGACGGACAAAGAATATGATATGATTTAGAATAATTGGAGGGGATATTATGCATATGGCAGATGCTTTGATTTCACCGGTTGTGGGTGGAGCCATGTGGGCAGCAACTGCAGGAGTTGCCGCCTATTCCATTAAGAAAGTACAAACCGAGATGGACGAAAAAAAGATTCCTTTAATGGGGGTCATGGGAGCTTTTATTTTTGCTTCTCAGATGATTAATTTCACCATCCCGGCAACCGGCTCCAGCGGTCATATTGGAGGAGGACTTATTCTAGCAATCTTATTAGGACCTTATGCCGGTTTTCTGACTATAGCCTCGGTGCTGGCCATACAAGCCTTGTTTTTTGCCGATGGAGGCTTGCTGGCCTATGGGTGTAATGTGTTCAATATGGGCTTTTTCTCATGTTTTATAGCTTACCCTCTAATTTATAAAGTCTTAATGAAAAAGGAGTATTCCACAACGCGCATATTTTTGGCCTCGGTTCTAACGGCAGTTATCGGTCTGCAGTTGGGGGCCTTCGGAGTTGTTTTAGAAACCCTCTTTTCGGGAAAAACTGAGCTGCCTTTTGGAACCTTTGTTTTATTAATGCAGCCAATTCATTTGGCAATTGGTGTGGTAGAGGGTCTTGTCACGGCGGCTATCGTAACCTATATTTGGAACGCCCGGCCGGAAATTATTGAAAAGGCTTCCTCAGGAGAAGCTATCGGGAATATCTCTATTAAAAAGGTTGTTGCTGGTTTGGTAGCGGCTGCTGTGGTTACAGGAGCAGGATTATCCTGGTTCGCTTCTTCTAACCCGGATGGTCTAGAATGGGCTATGATTAAGACAGCGGGAACAGCCGAGCTGGAAGCAACCGATGGTCTTCATCAGCAATTGTCGGACTTACAGTCTAAAACAGCATTTCTGCCGGATTATTCTTTTAAGGCTAGTGAAGATGAGCCTGAACCAAGTGGGGGAGAAGGGGAAGAAGCTTGGCCTGCTGTTAGCGGAGGAACCAGCACTTCCGGCTTAGTAGGCGGAAGTCTGACCTTGATTTTAGCTGCTCTTATTGGTGGAGGCATTAGTTTAATGAAACGTAGAAGGTATAGAATAAACTCATAAAAGTCTCCTCAACACTTAAGCAAGTTAAGGCACACCTACGTAGAGAAGTAGTTGTCTTGGAATTGAAGATTAGGATAGGATAGTTGATATGGCAAACATCGCAGATTCAATCTACAACATGCGCTTGCTTGATGATCTGGCTCGGCAGGAAACCGTGATCCACAAGCTGCATCCTTTAATAAAATTATTAACCACAGTTAGTTATTTAACTGTGGTTGTCTCCTTTGGCCGATATGAGGTTGCCGGCTTGCTGCCCTTGTTCTTTTATCCGGTGATGGTTTTGGCTTTAGCTGAACTACCGGTTAGGCCTATTTTGTTAAGGATCTTGCTGGTCTCTCCCTTTATTATAGGTATAGGAATACTTAACCCCGTCTTTGACCAGCAGACCTTTGAGTTGGCTGGAAGAGAGTTTTCCAGGGGATGGGTTACTTTTCTTTCTATTTTGTTAAAAAGTGGTCTAACCGTAACAGCTGCTTTGCTGCTCATTGCCACTACGGGAATGGATCGACTTGCCGGGGCCTTAAGAATTCTGAAAGTACCTCGTATATTTGTACTCCAACTTCTTTTAACCTATCGCTATATCTCCGTGCTGATGGAGGAGGTGGCTCGCACCTTAAGAGCCTACTCACTGCGGGCACCGAAACAAAAAGGTGTACATAGAAGTGCTTGGGGTTCCCTGGCCGGTCAGCTGCTTTTGCGCACCTTTGACAGAGCACAGCGTATTTACGAAGCCATGTGTTTAAGAGGGTTTGCCGGGGAGTACCATAGTGGGGAAATTAATAAAATTTGTGGCTGGGATTGGGCTTATTTAGGGGGATGGGTTGGGTTCTTTGTACTGGCGAGAATTTATAATATCCCCCTGTTAATAGGTTCATTGCTAACAGGAGTGATTAGATGAGTCATCATAAACTTGAGGTCAAAAATCTCCATTTCAATTATCCTGATGGACATAATGCCGTTAAGGGAATGTCTTTCAGCATTCATCACGGAGAGTCTGTGGGAATCATAGGAGCCAATGGGGCAGGAAAATCGACACTTTTAATGTTGCTTATGGGGGTTCTCTTTCCAAGTCAGGGCGAGGTTTGTGTGGGAGATGTTCAGGTTACCAAAAAGACCTTGCCAATGATTCGGCAAAGGCTGGGAATGGTCTTTCAGGATCCGGATGACCAGCTGTTTATGAACACCGTCTACGATGACGTTGCTTTTGGGCCTCGGAACTATAAGCTTAATGAAAAGGAAGTTGAGAAGCGTGTCCTTAATGCTTTAGAGGTAGTTGGGATACTTCACTTGAAGGATCGAGCGCCTTTTAAATTATCCGGCGGAGAAAAGCGAGCTGCCGCTATAGCTTCAGTACTTTCCATGCAGCCTGATATTTTAGTGATGGATGAACCGTCAGCGGCCCTGGATCCTAAATCCAGACGAAGGGTGATGGAGCTGCTGAGAAGCTTCAAGCACACAAAAATTGTCACCAGCCATGATCTGGACATGATTTATGAGATGTGTGACCGAACCATTGTCATCAAAAATGGGGCGATTGCCGCTGATGGAGTTACTTCTGAAGTTCTGGTGAATGCCGAATTGATGGATGCCTGTGGACTTGAGGTACCCTTGGCCCTGCAAAACTGTCCCGTTTGCGGATCAAAGAAATAAAGTGTTGTGGAAAGTGTTGTGGAAGTGTTGTGGGGACGGTCCTTTTAACACATTATATGTGCTTTAAAAGGACTGTCCCTTTTTCCTTTGATTGAGACCCCTCATCCAATGATAATATTAAGCCCATAGATGAGAGCCTAATTCCCCAGATGCTATTATAAAATAAAAGGATATTTCTAACAAATAAGGTAATATAAATCTTTTACTAATAAACCCTGGTTTACATTTTTTTAAGCTTAATCGGGAATTTTAAACAAGAGCAAAAATGAATTTGTGGAGGTGCTTTGTTAAATGCCAATGATTAATTTTGATGGACCCGTTCTTACTATTGATCAGAAACGAAGTCTTATTCATGGAATGAGTCAGGCTGCTTCTCAAGCTTTAGGAATTCCAATGGCAGCTTTTACTGTAACTCTGGATGAACACGAATACAGTAATATGGGTATTGGTGGGGAAGTGCTAACCGAAACCGCTTATTGGGATAAGTACAAAGAAATTAGAGACTAATCATAGTTTATTTTATGCAGGCGGCCTTTTGGGGCCGCTTATATGATTTCTAGACTCTTTTTAGAAAATAACTATTACCTCATAAGTAGTTTAATAATGCTTTTTTTAATATACACTTTCCTGAAATTGTGATAATATTATTAATAAAGAATTGTTAAAAATAATGAATATAAAAGAGGAAATACTATAAAGAGAGAAGGGGTATCTAATGCCTACGAAGAAAGAAGTAGAACAGGTTTTAGAGAACCGGGATTGGGATACACTCAAGCATTGGGCTAGCGAACATAGAAATGTCTATCGTCAGTTGATGACCCGGATCTATGTTAAAGATGGGCTTATCTTTTGGAGAGCTGTAGAAGGGCTGGGATTTTTAGTTCGTGAAATCGAAAAGCTTAAACCCGCCTTTGCTGTGGAGCTTGTTAGGAGATATTTTTGGATGCTTAATGATGAATCCGGAGGGACAGCTTGGAATGCATCGGAGGCCATCGGGAGCCTCTTAGCCTATAATCCCAAGACTTGCGGGCATTTTAATTGGATGCTTTCCGGTTTGCTGGTTGATGAGAGTTTAAAGGATGGGGCTTTATGGGGATTGGCTCAATTAGCCCAAACTGCGCCGCACTTGGTTGATCCTCTGGAGGAACGCATAAGCCCCTTATTAGAGGACGAGGAACCCTTCGTTAGGGGGTTGGCTGCGCTGATTTATTCATTACTGAGGAATCCTCATGATGACTTTGCCCTTTATCGCGAGCAGGGCCCGAAATGGCGGGTTTCTGCTGAGCTGGATCAACGTCTAAAAAACGATCAAGCTAAGCTGGAAATCTATCAAGGCGGAAAATTTGTCAGTTATTCCGTTCAGGAACTTTGGCAGGTTCCAACCCTTGCCTATTGGTCAGAACAGGTGACAATCAATGACCTGGAGGTTGAAATAACAGCTGCTTCCAGTGCTAAAGGACTATGTTGGTTAGGAATCGAACCAATAGCTACAGAGGAAGAGTCTTTACGGGCCTGGGCATCACGCCGGTTCCCAAAATGGTTTCTCATCAAAAAACGAGAACCTAATGTGGTAGTTTTTCGTCAGTTAACAGAGTATCTCGCCGGCAAGCGACAGGAGTTTACAATCCCCCTTCATCAGATAGGGACCCCTTTTCAACTTCAGGTATGGGAAGAGCTGCTGCGGATACCCTATGGAGAGACACGCAGCTATGGGGATATAGCTGCAAAGGTGGGTAACCCAAAAGGTTCGAGAGCAGTGGGCATGGCCAATAATCAAAATCCCCTTGGAATTGTGGTTCCCTGTCATCGAGTGATTGGTAAGAACGGAAGTTTGACTGGATATGCAGGGGGCTTAAATGTCAAAGCAAAGCTTTTGGAACTGGAAGGTGCCAACAGATCCAGGCCTTAAAGAAAAAGCGGCAGACGCTTAGCTTTAAGCATCCCCCACTTCTAAGTTAAACAGAACAACTATTTTGGTCGAATAAATTATCGTCCGAATCTCTGAGGATAGACAAAGAATACCGTCAGTTCTAAACAATTATTTTCCGAAGAGCAGAAGATTTGGATAACCTAATCTAAAAAGGTGGGTGAGCAGTATGGAAAAAGAATCTCTTTTTACCGGAATAGAACACATAGGAATTAAGGCCTTAGACCTGGAGAAGGCCGTTAGCTTTTACCAAGAGGTGCTTGGCTTTAAATACTTAAGACGGATTAAACCGGGCCAGGTTCAATTGGTTTTCTTAGAATTAGGGGGCACAGTAATAGAGCTTGTGGAGGTCATTGAGAGCTATCGGTTTGAAGATGGAGTTGTCAATCACTTAGCTATTCAAGTATCCGACATATTCAAGGCAATTGAACACTTAAAAGATCAGCAGGTAGAAATGGATAGTTTTGAGCCCATGCCAATAGGGGAAGGGCGATATAACTTCTTCTTCAGGGGGCCGAGTGGAGAGAGATTAGAACTGTATCAGGTATAGTTAAGAAGATCAGTGTAATAATGTTGATCAAAGATGGCTGGCCCGCCTCCAGTATGCCAAAAAACAATCTCCTCCGGAAGTTCTCTGCTTTTCTGCTGCATGAGGTTTTTGACTGCTGCGACTCCTTTGGCAGTATAGACGGGATCAAAGAGGATACCGTCAGTTCGAAAACACTCAATTATGACCTCAGAAGAGGGGGGCGTGGGTAAGCCATATCCTGCTCCAATAAAGTCGGAGGTAATCTCAAAAGTGGGTAGAGGACAAGAGGTTTGGAGCAAGTCCAAGATTTCAGAGGCTAGCTGTTGTACCCGAGAATATAATTGATCCGAAATCGATATGACGTTGACTCCTATGAGACGAAGAGGTTGAGGCAAAAGGGTATTGGCGGCAACTAACCCAGCCAGAGTCCCTGCGCTGCCAACGGAGCAGACAAGAGTCTTAGGAGTCCAGCCTTGTTCTTTTGCTTGCTCCATAAGCTCGAAAAAAGCAAGGAAATACCCCATGGACCCAAGGGCATTTGAGCCACCGAGGGGAATTATATAAGGATGGCGGCCTTGGAAGCTCCTTTCAGAAGAAATACGTTCCACTGCTTCAGCAAGAGGTTCTTCACCGCAGGCAATGATTTCGGCGCCGGCTAAGCGATCTAAGAGGAGGTTGCCGCCCCATTCGGAGGGCATCTCTCCTGGGATAACTATGATGGACGAGAGGTTTAGCATTGCTGAAATTACAGCAGTGAGTCGGGCGTGATTGGACTGGGGTGCTCCGGATGTGATAATGAGATCTGCCTTGTGATTTAAAGCATCGGCCAATAAAAATTCTAATTTGCGCAGTTTGTTTCCTCCAAGGCCAAAGGGTGTCAGGTCATCCCGCTTCCAATGTAAGGAATCCTTGCCCCAGGCAAGGCGACTTTTTTGAAGGGGGGTAGGAGAATTCATTAAAGAGATTCGAGCTGGAAGAGGCAATTTTGCTAATTGCAATTTATTCATAGGGCACCTCCTAGGGCTATCATTGCTATATCCTTCTATAAAAGTTAGGGAATCCCTTTTAAGTTGCTTATTATAGAGGGAATCAATCTTGCAAAGAACAATTCATGTGGTAATATTATCCTAGAGATACGAGGAATTGATGAACATCTACCTGAAGCAAAGTAGCAGTAATACCTTTACATTGGGTGGAAGTCTAGAAGACTGGTAAAGTGGGAGGCGAAGACCAGATGTATATACAGAGGACGATAAAGTTAAAGTATCGATTTTCCCTGATCTATTCATCAATCTAAAACCTATATTCGACAGAATTGATTTATGATGCAAAGGCATTTTTCAACAGAGAAATGTAACTTAAACAGGTTATATCAACAGAAACTTACAAAATTGACCCTTTATATAGAAGTAGAGGTCTTGAAGGCTGGATGACAATGCAGAGAAAAAGGTACCACACTTTTAATGAGCACTTACGTAATCGTTTCCAAGAGAAGATCTTTAAGGTTTCCTTAGACGCCGGATTTACCTGCCCAAACCGGGATGGAACCCTAGGGCGGAATGGGTGCGTCTATTGCAGCGAGCGCGGCTCCGGAGATTTTGCCGGAGATCAGAGGTTGACGTTGCATGAACAATTTATTGAAGTGCGAGAACGGATGAGGAAGAAATGGCCTAATGCAAAATACATAGCCTATTTTCAAGCCTATACTAATACCTATGCCTCTCTTGCACGATTACGGGAGGTCTATGAGGAAGCCTTGGCAGAAGAGAATGTTCTGGGGCTTTCAATTTCAACCAGGCCGGATTGTTTACCGGAGGATGTGCTGGATTACCTGGCAGAATTAAATCAGCGTACTTATTTATGGATAGAACTAGGCTTGCAAAGTAGTCATGACCGCACGATGGAATGGATCCGTCGGGGACACAATTATGAGCAATTCCTACTGGGAGTTAAGGAATTACGCCAACGAAGGATACAGGTTTGCGCACATATAATTTTAGGGTTGCCTGGCGAATCAAGGACTGAAATGCTGGAAACTGCCCGAGCAGTTGCCAGCTTGCCTATTCAAGGGATAAAAATTCATCTTTTACATGTTTTAAAAGGAACTCCTTTGGCTGATATTTATCAAAGAGAGCCGTTTGAACTGATGACTAAAGAGGACTACGTTACCTTGGTTGTTGATATTCTGGAAATCTTGCCTTCCGAGATGGTAATTCACCGTTTGACCGGAGATGGCCCTCCAGAGGATCTCATTGGACCACTCTGGAGTCGTAAAAAATGGGAAGTTCTCAATGCCATTGATGCTGAGTTAGTGCGGCGGGATACCTGGCAAGGGAAGAAAGCTGAGCGGGAGGTAAAGAAAATAGCGACCCATAAAGGTCGCTAATGGAGAAGGAGAAAGATTAAACAATATTAAGGATTAAGTTTGGGCCGTGGAAACATGGCCTGAGACATAGGGTTATTATAGCAAGAGTTTACCGGTTTCGGGTGGGGCGGCGTTAGTTTAACACCAGGCGCTAAATTCAAGTAGCGTTTGATATCTGAATTTGCATCGAGAATCTTTTGTGCTATTTGGTCGTTATTGAGACGTTCCATATTGCACTCACCCCTTTCACTTTAATTATGGTGTCTCGTAATGGACGAGTTTTCCTTCCCAAGTTCGTAAAACGGCGTGCTGTTCATCAAGGGATACCAGGTATTGTGGTAATATGGGTGTCTTGCCACCGCCCTTAGGGGCATTTATAATATAAGTTGGGACTGCAAGTCCTGAGGTGTATCCTCGCAGCTGGTCCATAACCTTGAGCCCGTCTTGAATTCGAGGAACGAAGTGACGAGTCCCCTTGACATTTTTGGCGTGGAAAATATAGTAAGGGCGAACCCTAATTTTGAGTAATTCGTGGTTGAGTTTTTTCATAACCTCTGGTTCGTGATTAATCCCTTTGAGTAAAACTGCCTGGTTACCTAAGACAACCCCGGCTGAAATTAGTTTATCAGCCGCTTTTTTAGCGTCTTTCGTAACTTCCTTGGGGTGATTAAACTGAGTGTTAATATAAAGGGGTGGGTATTTAGCGAGTATTGAACATAGTTCATCCGTTATGCGCATTGGCAAAGTCACAGGTGCTCTTGTGCCTAGACGCTTAATCTCTACGTGAGGAATAGCATGGAGTTCTCCCAGCAGCCAGTCCAGGGTGAGGTCGTTAAGCAGTAAGGCGTCTCCGCCGGTTACTAGGACATCTCGAATCTCGGGATTAGCACGGATATAATCCAGGGCAGCTTTAAGTTGGGTTCGAGGAGAATGTGTATCGTTTTCGCCAATATTACGTCTGCGCTGGCAGTGTCTGCAGTACATAGCACACATATTAGTGACGTTTATAATTAAACGATCCGGATAACGTCTGGTGATACAGGGAGCGGGGGAGGTAATTCCTTCGCCCATAGGATCATCTTCTCCAAAGTCTTCGGCAAGTTCAGGCAGAGTGGGCAATCCTTGCAGCCTGATTGGATCTAGGGGATCAGTATCACTCATTAAACTAAGATAATAAGGAGATACTGCCCAACGGTAAGTTTTTCCCACCCGCTCAATTTCCTCACATTGATCCATAGTTAATCCCGGAAGAAGAGCGTTCAGGACATGAGCCTCAGTGATTCTGTGAGCCATTTGCCAGTGCCAATTTTCCCAGTCTTCCAGTGTGGCGTTGAAATAGCTTAAAATATTTCCACGGCGGGATTCGTAGGCGTCTGAAAGTAAAAATCCCGTAGGTACTTTTGGGGAATTATTTATGAATGGAAGTATCATTTGTTTAAGCTCATCCGCACGCTTAAGTGCATATTGTCGAAATGTACCGGAACGTTCTTGGAGTTCGACAGCCATGAGATATCCCTCCTCTATTTGTTTTCCAAAATTATGCTGCGTATCCATCTGTGCTTTCATTAGTGCGAGAGTCTTTAAGAAGTGTGATGAAAACAAAAAGAGAACCAATCAAATTTTGTCGGCTCCCAAAAGAAATAAACGCAAATATCACGAATATCGTGTCTTTCAACGCTTACGAGGTTAGCTGTCGGGTTCGAGCTGAAAAACTGCTCTACGCCATTAGGCGATTCACCCCAAGAATTGGTTCCCCCGTTTTCCTTTTGGAAATTCAGCAAATGGATTAATTATTTATTTTACTGACAACCTTATCTTATCACAAGGGTTGTTACCTGTCAAGAGCATGATGTCACCAAGATTTGGCTATGTTATAATAGGAAGATATTTATAGGGTTAATAGCCCAATGGGTAAGGGGTTGAATAGATTGGAAAAGGCTCGGTATCAGGAAATTGCCATTGATATAGCTCACGCAATCATGATGGGAGAATATCATGAGGGAGTAAAAATTCACGGCCGTTCAACATTAGCAGGGCGGTATAATGTTTCGCCAGAAACCATACGCCGGGCCATAGCAGTTTTACAAAATGTTGGGGTGGTTGTGGTCAGTCAGGGTGTGGGAATAACTGTTACTTCAAAGGCTATGGCTGAAAAGTTTGTTAAGTCCTTTGATCAAAAAGGAGAAATTCAAGTCTTTGTTGAAGATCTTAAGAAGCTTATGGATCAAAGGCGTGAAATTGATATTAAGATTGAAAGCCATTTAAATAAATTCCTGGGTTATACCGATCGCCTAATGTCACGGTGGTTAGATGTTGGAGAAATCGAAATCGGGAAGGAATCTCCTGCTATCGGCAAGACTCTGCAGGAATTGAAAATTCGAGAGCGGACAGGGGCCACGATTGTTGCGGTGGTTCGCGACGGGGTGGAACAATTTTCTCCGGACGCTAGTTTTGTCCTGCGAGGAGAGGATGTCTTATTGGCTGCAGGCTCGGCTGAAGGACAACTGAAATTGAGGGCAATTCTATAATTTGGATGGAGTAATGTATATGTATCCTGGAATTGATATTATTGAAATTGAACGAGTAGCCCAAGCTTTGAAACGTCAACCAAGGTTATTTGAGCGTCTTTTCACAAATCGGGAAAGAGAGTCTTTGCAGGGCAAAGGGATTCAAAGCTATGCAGCCCGTTTTGCAGGAAAAGAGGCAGTTTTAAAGACTTTAGGCACGGGCTTGCAGGGATTGTCCTGGCATGATGTAGAAATTATAAGTAATCCAGAAGGAGAGCCAATAGTATATCTTAGTCCGGGAGCCATGAATCACGTAAGTACTAGAGGAGGATCTCAAGTGCGAGTAAGTCTAGCACATAACCGAACTCAGGCCATGGCCTTCGCAATCTTGAGCTGAGTTAGAGAAATTGGGGTGGGAAAAAATGCGTGTGGTCAATGCAGAACAGATGCGGCAGATTGAAGAGAAAGCCATTTATCATTATGGTATTCCAAGTTTGCTCCTTATGGAAAATGCGGCCTGGGCAGTGGTCGAAGAAATTCGGCGCAATATCCCCAATGGCAAAGAAGGTCTAAACCGCCGAAAAGCGGTTATCCTGGTTGGAAAAGGAAATAACGGTGGGGATGGCTTAGCGGTTGCCCGGCACTTAGTCTTTCAAGGGATGGATGTTACCGTCTTATTATTTGCTGCTCAAAAGGAATTTAGAGGAGATGCAGCGTTAAATTTGCGTCTTTTTCAAGGTACCACCGGGAAACTATTTGTCGTTGAAGGGGAGAAGCAACGGCGTTTGATACGCTTAGCTTTAGCCCAGGCCGATGTTGTTATTGATGCCTTGTTTGGAATTGGAATGCGGGGAGCTTTGCCAAGTTTGATTGAGGAATATGTGGATGAAGTAAACGTTGCTCCCGGATGGGTGGTATCCATTGATATTCCTAGTGGTGTTGAGGCTAATACCGGCAAAGTTTATCGAACTGCAGTCCGAGCTCAGACGACAGTTACCTTTGGACTCCCCAAATGGGGACTTTTTCTCGGCGAAGGCCCTGAATATTGTGGTCGAGTTGTTGTAGATCCTATTTCCATCCCGGAATCCTACTTAATGGAGGAAGGGATTTCAACATTTGTGCTGATGGATGCAGACGTACGTGATATAATTCCTATTCGGCAGCTTAAAGGGCATAAGGGAACCCATGGCAAGGGTATTCTTGTGGCAGGTTCTAAAGGGATGAGCGGGGCGGCGGTGCTGGCGGGACAAGGTGCCTTGCGGAGCGGCATAGGGCTGTTGCAAATCGTGACTCCTCTAGGAATAGCCGGAGAAGTAGATGCTGGTATCACTGAGGCAACAGTCTGGTCAGCACCCGGCGCAGATTCTCTTAATGAAGAAGCTTGGCCTGTGATCTTAAAACAAGCTGAGAAGGCTAAAGCCCTGGCTGTAGGCCCGGGGCTGTCTCAGAATATTGACTTTGTTTCTGTTTTGGAAGAAATACTAAAGAATATTAGCTGCCCTGTTATCTTGGATGCCGATGCTCTCAATCTTATAGGATTGGATTCAAGCTTGTTAGCTTTGCGAAGTGGTCGAGGAGACTTAATACTTACCCCACATCCGGGTGAAATGGCCCGACTTTGTCAGTGCAGCATCGAAGATATTGAGCGAAACCGGCTGGAAATTGCTGTCGCTAAAGCAGTCGAGTGGGAAGCTGTAGTGGTTTTAAAGGGATCAGTAACCATTATAGCCTCCCCTGATGGGCGTGCATTTTTTAACCCAACCGGGAATCCCGGACTTGGTACCGGCGGGACAGGGGATGTCCTTACCGGGAGTATTCTTGGCTGGTTAGCTCAAGGGGTTCCGCCCCTTGAGGCAGCTTGTCTGGGAGTGTATTTACACGGAAAGGCGGCGGATGCCTTAGCGGGGGAATTTGGCTGGTCAGGATTTACGGCTTCGGAAGTAGCAAATCAACTCCCCAAAGTTCGACGTGCTTTAGAACTTAAGGGTTTAGAGGGAAAGAGAGGATGAGATTATGGGAGGGAGACAGGTTTGGGCTGAGGTAGACTTGCAAGCGCTTAAAGACAATTTCTTTAAGCTTCAGTCATATACAAAGAGTGAAATAATGCCGATTGTAAAAGCAGATGCTTACGGCCATGGCGCGCTTCCCGTGGTGAAGACTCTTATTGCCTGTGGTGCTAAGCGCTTTGGTGTTGCCCTCTTAGAAGAGGCTCTGGAAATCAAAACCGTATTTCCTCAGGTGACGGTTATGGTCATTGGGGCAACTGAGGAAAATGATTCGGAAACTCTGGTTAGAGAAGATATCATTCCTACGATTTTTCAATTAAATCAGGCGCAAGCACTCTCTGAGGCAGCTGTACGGCTCAAGCGGAGTGTTAGATTGCACATAAAAGTTGATACAGGAATGGGACGAATCGGATTTCGCGCGACAGAGATTGCAGAGATCCTAAAGATCGCTGAATTGCCCAATCTTATTATAGAAGGAATTTTTACCCATTTTGCCACTGCAGATCAGAAGGATTTGTCATTTGCTAAAAAACAGCTAAAGTCTTTTCAAACAGTTTATGATCAACTTAAGGTTGCCGGACTTACTATTCCAATTCGCCATACCGCAAATAGTGCTGGGATTATCCAATTTCCGGATTCCCATTTTGAGATAGTCCGTCTGGGGATTAGTTTATATGGGCTTCAGCCATCTGCTCAGATCAGTGAAAACATCGGTCTGCAGCCGGTTTTGTCCTGGAAAGCAAAAGTATCCCATGTAAAAACCATTGAGACTGGCGAAACTGTAAGCTATGGGCGCACTTTTCAAGCGGCTTATCCTACTCGTGTCGCTACTGTTCCGGTGGGTTATGCCGATGGGCTGCGTAGAGCCCTGTCTAATCAAGGTGAAATGCTGATTCGGGGAAGACGGTCGACGATAATAGGGCGGATCTGTATGGATCAAACTATGTTAGATGTGACAAAAATCTCAAATGTTCAGGTGGGAGATGTGGTGACTATTCTCGGTAAAGATGGTAATGAACATTTAACAGCGACAGAAATGGCAGATTGGATGAGTACTATTAGCTATGAAGTGGTTTGTGGAGTTTCCAAAAGAGTTCCGCGCCTTTATAAAGAGGCCTAGGGATGGTGTATTCTCCAATCTTCTGTAATTTAAAGCGGTTTGTTGACTACTCTTTACAGTTATGAACCTTGTTTCTGCAAAAGAATATGCTGCTTAAAGAATAAAACCCTTTGCCGTCTCATAAATTGTGGCAAGGGGGGAGTGCTATGGCCATATTAGATTTAACGACGGGATTGAGTTATGCCTTTTTTGTAATTTGCCTGGTGCTCGGTTGGGGCGCTGCCGGGGCCTTGGATTATGAGGGCATATTGCGTCGTTCTACATCCCGTTGGGGTAGTCTTCTCCTTAGAATAGGTGTAGCTTTAGTCTTAGCAGAAGGGTTCCGTCTTTTCTTAAGCTTTGCGGTAGGGCCCATTCTTGACTTAGTTGTCAATAAAAGTATCAACGGATTTAAAGCTTTTTAAGATAAGATCTTTTATAGTAGTACTCCTAAGACCGATATTTTTTCTTTCTAATGGATTATGTTCACCGCTTGATACAACAATGGTAGTTTGATGTTATACGATAGTGCCAAGAATTCAAGGCCCCCTTCAGCTTTCCTGGAGGGGGTTGTCAAATTTTACTGGAAAGCTTCAATTAGGACGGTAAGAAGAAAACCATAGAGTAATATGTTTCGTCTGGGTTAACACTTATGAGATACTACTATTTTTCATTTTGTAAACGGATTAAATAAATTTTGAGGATATCTGTTAATTAAGAACCAATAACTACGAGATTGACAGTATAAAAATCTTAGTTACTCGTGGTAAGATAAGTGTATGAAAAATAATAAAGTCCCGAGAATCTAACTCTTTAGAAGAGGTATAAAGATAGGTTTGTTTTGAGCCGATTTTGGTTGATAATACATATGAGTGCTAAAATAGATTAGATAAGTTTTGAAGGAGTAGACATGAAGCGAACATGGCGTTTTTGGCTGGCCCTATGGGCAGGTAAAATAATTACAACGGGTTTGTTAGCAACGGGGAAAAAGGGGACAACCCTCCCTGGAAAGATTTCAAATTGGTTTGATCCCCAGATCATGAAACATTTAAGTGAGTCTTATACAGATGGGATTATAATGGTTACCGGAACCAATGGAAAGACAACAACTGCCAATCTTTTGGCAAGTATTTTGCGAGAGGCCGGAAAAGACTTCGCCTTTAATCAAGCAGGAGCCAACCTAGTTACCGGTATTACAGGGGCATTAATCCAAAATACGAGTTGGAGAGGCTCATCGAGAGCCAGGATGGCATTATTGGAAGTTGATGAAGCAACTGTGCCAAAGTTTTGTAAGCAGGTGACTCCTAATTTAGCGATTGTAACAAACTTTTTTCGCGATCAACTTGATCGCTATGGAGAATTAGATACAACAGTTCGCATGGTTAAAGAATCGTTGCCAAAGGAAACCATTCTGATCTTAAATGCAGACGATCCCTTAGTCGCTCAGTTTGGCACGAATCTTACTAAAGCTATCTATTATGGGGTGGAACGTACTCCGGATAGTCGTGAAGAGAGTCAAGAGACCCGGGAAGCCAGATTTTGCCCTAGATGTGGAACAGCCTTGGAATATTCCCTGTTTCACTATGGGCAATTAGGGGTTTTTAAATGTTCGGGCTGCGGGTTTCAGCGTCCAGAGCCGAAGATACTTGCCCAAGATATTCATCAAAATGAAGGAGCTTTGCTATTTCAGGTTGCTGAAGTTACTTATCGAATCGCCTTGCAAGGATACTATAATCTATACAATGCCCTAGCGGCTTTTACAGCAGCTCGTGAGTTAGGCTTCGAAGATGAAACAATTGCCAGAGGATTGCGAGTCTTCATCCCTCAAGCGGGACGTATGGAACGGTTTTATTTGTCTGAAGGGGAAGTCACCTTAACTCTCGTTAAAAATCCGACCGGTTTTGATCAAGTCATTCAGACAATGATCGGGGTTAATAAACCTCTGGGGATATTGATTGGAATTAATGACCTGGCAGCAGATGGCAGAGATATTTCCTGGCTTTGGGATGTAAACTTTGAACGATTAGGTGAGCAGGACAGAAGAATAAAGAATGTTGTTTGTACAGGTCTGCGAGCAGAAGACATTGCCTTACGGCTTAAATATGCCGGTGTATCTGTTGAGAAGCTCATTTTGGAACACAGTTTAGAGGGAGCCTTGGATCACCTGAAAAAAACTCGGGCCGAGGACGAGGCTTGGTTTGTCTTACCGACCTATACACTACTCTTTCCCTTCCGAGGCATCTTAGAAAATCTCCAAAATAGCGCCGGATTAACTAACTCGGAAGCTAAGGGTGGAAAGGAGGCCAGAGCATGAACTTGAAAATTTGCCATCTTTATCCGGATTTGCTGGATCTTTACGGTGATCGGGGGAACATTTTGACTCTGGCTGCCCGCTGCCGTTGGCGGGGAATTGAGCCGGATATTCAACAAGCCTCCTTAGGCGAAGACTTAGATTTCATGAGTATGGATATTCTATTCATTGGCGGCGGTTCCGACCGGGAACAAGGTTTATTGGTTCAGGATCTGATGCGGCGGGAAGATGAACTCAGAAAAGCAATCGAGAATGGTCTGGTAGTGCTTGCCATTTGTGGCGGTTATCAAATGCTGGGAAAATACTATCAAATGGCTAACGGAGAAAGAATTGATGGGCTGGGAATTCTTGATGTTTGGACAATTGCCGGCACAAAGCGTTTGATTGGGAATGTGGTTGTAGAACTTAATCAAACAATTTTGGAGGGAGATTCACAAAGGCTCAAAACATTAGTGGGGTTTGAGAATCACTCAGGCAAAACTCATTTAGGTGAAGGAGTCAGCCCTTTAGGGAAAGTCGTATTTGGGAATGGAAACAATGGAGAGGACAGTGAGGAAGGGGTTCGGTACTTGAATGTCTTTGGTACTTATCTGCATGGGCCGCTTCTGCCCAAGAACCCTCATCTGGCTGATTTATTGTTGGAATTAGCTCTTAAAAGACGAGGAATAGATACTCTTTTGCTGAATCTGGATGATCGCTTGGAAGAACTGGCCCATAAGGTTATGGTCAAAAGATTGTTGAAGCAAGCCTAGTTTCAAAGCTCTGTTTGTTTATGAACAAAAATCAGTATATCATGAGTGATATACTGATATACTATCATTATTAAACAATTCCGCTATTTAGTTCTTTTAAGATGCTGGTCTCTTACCATAATTTACATGGCGAAAAGACCTTGTTTTACCAGGGTTTTGGTTTATTTGCCATTCGAATTCGTTGACACATTTTTAGGTTACTGTCTATAATAGAGTATAGCTTTAGCTAAATGACTTGGGGGTGCTAATGTGGCAGAAAGTAAGCGAATTATGATAAGTTTGCCGGAAAGTTTGCTTGCGGAGGTTGATGGGATCGTCACAGTTGAAAAGCGTAATCGCAGCGAATTTATTCGAGAAGCATTGAATAGCATCCTTCACGAGCGCCGGAAAAAGGGTATCCATGAGCAAATGCGTAAGGGCTACCAAGAGATGGCGCAACTGAATTTATCCATAGCTAGGGAATTGTTTTCCACAGAGCAAGAGGTTTTAGAGTATTATGAAGAAACGATGGTGGCATATCAGAGATGATGATAAAACGCGGGGAAATCTATTACGCTGAGCTTAACCCCGTTGTTGGCTCAGAACAGGGAGGAACTCGTCCCGTCCTCGTGATCCAAAACGACATAGGAAATCAATTTAGCCCTACAACAATTATTGCAGCGATCACTTCCCAAATTGCCAAGGCCAAATTACCTACTCATGTGGAAGTAAGAGCTAAACGAAGTGGATTAGAGCGGGATTCAGTCATTCTTACAGAACAAATTCGAACCATTGATAAAAGTCGACTAAAGGAAAAAGTGGCTGTGTTGGATGAAGAGGTTATGTTAAGGGTAGATCAGGCCATTGAAATTAGTCTGGGGCTAGCGGATATTTGATATAATTTACGAAGAGGCAGCGTATCGGGAGATGAAAAATACCGACGCTGTTTTGTTTGTTGTCTTATTACTTTTATGCTTTAAAAGTATGTACCTGTAAATTACTTGCAACAAAAAAGAGACAACTATTGTTGTCCCTTCTCTGTACGGGCTCACCTGCACAACATGCCAGCAAAGATAGGTATCTTTGTAACGTGAAGTTCCATAGCAGATGGTATTCCGATTTAGTCGCGCTCATTAGCGCGAACTCAATGTCAGCTCGCCTTAAGTTTAGAGCAAGGGTAACTTTTTGTCAACCTAGCAATGTGTATACATTATTCTTTATTACATAAAAGAGGAATTTTTGTGTTTTTCGACGAATAATGAATCTGGAATAATAAATTTTGGGTGCTAAATATGGTAAAAAATAGAATAATTGGAAGGAGAAACCGCTTGATTCAATTAGAAGGGGTAAACAAACATTTTGGTCATTTGCACGTCTTGAAAAATATCGATTTAACAGTTAAAACGGGAGAAAAATTGGTGGTCATTGGCCCCAGCGGATCAGGCAAGAGTACACTAATTCGATGTATGAACCTTTTAGAGAAGCCGAGTTCTGGTAAGGTTACAGTGGATGGTGTTGAAATTACTGCTCACAAGGCATTAGTGGCTAAGGTTCGTCAATCAGTTGCGATGGTCTTTCAACAATTTAATCTCTATCCGCACAAAACGGTATTAGAAAATTTAACTCTTGCCCCAATACTTATCAAAAAAGTGTCCCCGGCTGAGGCCGCCGAGGCTGGTTTAGCCTATCTTGAACGCGTAGGGCTGAAAGAAAAGGCTAATGTCTATCCCTCTCAACTTTCTGGGGGACAGCAGCAACGTGTGGCGATTGCCAGAGCTTTGGCAATGCGTCCAAAAATCATGCTCTTTGATGAGCCAACATCAGCCTTAGATCCTGAGATGATTCAGGAAGTTCTCGACGTTATGGTTGATTTAGCCCACGAGGGAATTACGATGGTCGTAGTTACCCATGAAATGGGTTTTGCTAAAACCGTCGCAGATCGCGTTATTTTCATGGATGACGGACAGATTGTAGAAGAAAATACTCCTAAATGCTTTTTTGAAAACCCTACCCACGAACGAACTAAATCGTTCCTAAGCCGAATTTTGCGCTAGTTTGAAATTCGGTGCTATAGGTGTACTGAAGTTAGTGCCAAGATACAGGTATCTTGAGCCGAAGAAAGTTTAAAGAGGGGGATAAAACATGAAAAAATTCGGTATGGTTTTGACAAGTCTATTGTTAGTTGCCGGTCTGGTAACAGGATGTGGATCAACTCCAGCGGCTCCTGAGAAAAGCGGCGGCGGACTGCCGGCAGATGTTCAGGCTATTAAAGACAGGGGAGTTCTTAAAGTAGGGGTAAAAGTTGATGTTCCTAAATTTGGCTATAAGGATCCTAAGTCTGACGTAGTTGATGGTTATGAGATTGACTTAGCTAAAGCTATCTCTAAAAAAATATTGGGAACTGAGAAAATCGAAACCACTGCAGTAACAGCAAAGACACGTGGCCCATTAGTGGATAGCGGGGACGTAGACTTGGTCATAGCAACTTTCACAGTTACCGAAGAGCGCAAAAAGAGCTATAACTTCTCTGATTCGTATTTTACAGATGGTGTAAAATTGATGGTTAAAAAGGATTCCGGTATTAAGGGTCTCAAAGATTTAAATGGCAAAAAGATTGGTGTTGCTCAAAGTGCAACCAGTAAGAAAGCCATTCAAGAGGCTGCAGATAAAATTGGATCGAAAATCACTTTCTTAGAGTTCAGCACCTATCCGGAAATTAAGACTGCCTTGGATTCCGGCCGGGTTGACTGTTTCTCCGTAGATGGTTCTATCCTATTTGGATATTTAGATGACTCAACGGTTATCTTGGACGATAGTTTCAGTCCTCAAGACTATGGCGTTGCTTCCAAGAAAGGAAATGACGGCTTAGCAAAAACCGTTAATGATACCATTGCCGAGCTGAAAGCATCCGGTGAACTCGATAAAATGATTCAAAAGTGGGGGCTTAAATAGTGGTTGGTCCTTTTGCTTGGTTTAAATGGGAAGCGCTTTTCCGTGATTGGACGGTACTTGCTGAGGGGTTTAAAACTACAATCATGGTAGCCATCCTTTCACTTGCATTAGCCTTGATCCTGGGGATAGTGTTTGGGGTGTTAGGCACTTCTCAGTGGACACTAGCAAAGCTAGTAAGTCGCGTCTATGTGGAATTTATTCAAAACACGCCTCTGGTTATTCAGGTTTTCTTTCTTTATCATGGGCTGCCGCATATGGGCGTTATGCTGCCTGTGTTTACCGTGGGGGTTCTAGGTGTCGGGGTTTATCATGGGGCCTATATCGCCGAAGTGGTCAGGGCCGGAATCAACTCGATTCACAAAGGACAGATGGAAGCAGCTTTATCGCAGGGATTTAGTTTTTGGGGAGCAATGCGGCATGTTATCTTGCCGCAAGCTTCTCGAGTAGTTTTGCCACCCCTTACTAATCAAGCAGTTAACTTGATCAAAAACACATCGGTAATGGCTATGGTAGCCGGTGGAGATCTGATGTATCGTGCGGACTCCTGGTCAAGCGATAATCTATATTATGGGCCTGCCTATGTTGCAGTAGGGCTGCTCTATCTCCTGCTTTGTTTACCTTTAGCAACGCTGACACGCCGCTTCGAAGGTAAAACGGGGGTATCTGCATGATTCAAGAAGTATTTAAACCTGAACTAATTCGCTTTCTTGGTCAAGGACTTATGACGACCTTGTATATTGCTGTCATGGCAATACTGATCAGTTTTGTCTTTGGAACCCTGCTGGGAATAGCTCGTTACTCTAAACAGCCTATTCTGGGCAGAATTGCTGCCTTGTATATTGAATGTGTTCGAAACATTCCCATGTTGCTTTTTATTTTGGTTTTTCGCTTTATGACTACGATGAAGCCGATTAATTCGGGAATTGTGGCAATTGCAGTCTTCACATCAGCGATCATTGCTGAGATAGTTCGAGGGGGGTTAACCTCCATTGACAAAGGGCAGTGGGAAGCTGCCAAGTCCCAGGGCTTTTCTTATCGCCAAACCTTGATGCATATTATCCTACCGCAAGCCATGCACAAGATGATACCGCCTTTAGTATCTCAGTTTATAACAGTTATTAAGGATACATCTTTCGTATGGGTTGTAGGGGTTGAAGATCTTACTGGCAAGGGCATGATTATTTTGGGCCAATACGGAACAACCGGTCAAGTCTTTACAGTATTTGGAATGATTGCTTCAACGTACTTCGTTTTGAATTATTCACTTTCAATTTTAGCTCGTCGGCAACAATTAAAAATGATTCATCAAAGCTATTAATTTGTAACTAGTCGCGACCCTATTAATGGGGTCGCCTTTTTATTACCAGTAAGAGAGTACTTATTGCTAGTATTTTTTTATACTCCAAAGGGTTCTTATATTTTGGCAAATCTCCGTGTTGCAAATATGATTACATAATTAAATTGGATCCACAAATAATAGGTTAAGGCCATAATTAGAACGGGTATTAAAAAGGTTTAAGGGCATGCGTTTATAAATAAGGAGCGTAAATAAATGGATATGATGATAAAAGACCTCATTGAAGAAAAGAAACCAGCTATCTTGCAGCAGTGGTTTGATGCAATCATGGCGACATATCCCACAGATACCTCGGGCTTTTTGAAGGATCAGAAAGATAGGTTTAGAAATCCGGTTGGTCATACGTTTACTGAGGGAATGGACAAAATTCTGGAAGCATTAATTGCCGGAGAGGGACTTGAGGAGGAGCTGCCCTTCATTGATGATATAATAAGAGTTAGGGCTATCCAAGATCTCACCCCGGCCAAAGCCTTGAGCTTTGTTTTTTCTCTTAAAGGAGTGGTTCGTAAAGAACTAGAACAGGATATAAAAAAGCATCAAATATATGGTGAGCTCATGAAGTTTGAATCAGAAATTGACAGGCTTGCTCTTAATGCTTTCAATATCTATGTAAGATGCAGGGAACAGCTGTACGAACTTAGGACAGATGAACTAAAAAGAATGACATTTACTTTGCTTAAGAAGGCAAATTTAATGTCTGAGCTCCCAGTGGAAGAATTCGGACATAGAGATAGTCCCTCTATCAACCCTAATAATGGTTCCGACAAGACAAAAGAGTAATAACCACAAATGATAGAACTTTATTAGCTGGCGGTTAAAAATGATATAATGGGTAAGAGATTTAAAGTCGGTAATATACCGGCTTTTTCAATATTAATTGTCTTGTAAGAGGGGGAAGATGATGTTAGAGATAGCCGAAGAAGAACTGAACTACTTAAATCAAATAGCTTCAGAAATTAAATATCCCAAAGGGCAGATAATTTTTTCCACCAGCCAAAAAGCCAACGAAGTTTATTATATTAAATCTGGTTTAGTGAAAATATATCGCACCACCTCGGACGGTCGTCAGGTGTCTGTGGCACTTCGTTATCCCGGGGACTTCATTGGTCTGGCTGAAGTGCTTAGCAATATCAATGAGAGAGAATATAGTGCAGAAGCTATGGATAATGTCTCTATTCTGATTATATGGAAAGATGGTTTTAAAAAGATGATGGCCGAGCTGCCAATGTTTTCTGAGAAAATAGTCAGATTGATGAGTGATAGGTTGAGGGAAGCTCAAAATACTATCTATGATTTTATCATGAACCCCATCCAAGGGAGGCTGGCGATTTTTTTGTTAGCTATGGCTGAACGTTCCGGGGACAAAGGGGCAGACGGTATTATTCATGTGCGCTTGCGGGTTACTCAGGAAGAACTGGCCTGTGTGATAGGTTCAGCAAGGCAAACAATTTCGTCGCTGCTCAACTTGTTTAAGGAAGATGGAAGCATCCAATATGAAGGTAGAGAGATTGTTGGTGTAAATCCCAACAAGCTAAAAACCTGGATTCAAGAATAGTAAAATAGCTCATCAGAAAGAATGTAATCCAGCCGACAAAATAAAGGTCGTTTGCCCGACCTTTATTTTGTCGGCTGGATTTCTTTGTCGTTAAAATGACATAAAAATGTCTTCAGTCTGGTTTTAACAATCAATTTGTGTTGTTAAAATCTTCACATACAAAAGAATAGGACGGAGGGTTGTACTTAACTGTTCAAAGAGAGATTGTTTATTTAACTATATGACGAAATGGGGGGTACCAATGTCGGATCATGTTTTACAGCCCAAAACACAGAATTCAGGTACTAAGGTGATTTCCAATAAAACGGGCAAAAGTAAGAATGCCTTACTGGGTTTCATTATTTCTTGGTTAGTTTTTGCCGCAATTCTACTATTCATTCCTACTTCTGAGAGTCTTACAGTAGGCGGACGGGCAGCCTTGGCTGTGATGGGCTGGGCCACAATCATCTGGTTGAGTGATGGCTTGCCTTTAGCAGTTTCAGGGCTAATGATTCCGGTCTTATTATCGCTGACTGGCGCAGCTAAGAAACTCCCGGATGCCTTTAGTGGCTTTACCAGTAATGTTACGTTCCTGATTCTTGGTTGTTTTATTTTAGCGGCTGTTATGCAGACCACTGGCTTAGACAAGAGAATTGCCCTGAGTATTGTCTCAAGGGTCAAACCCACGGTTGGGAGTGTTCTAAAAGGTATAATTGGGGCTCATTTGGTTACGGCAGTACTGGTTCCGGCCACGAATGCCAGGGGAGCACTTTTCCTGCCGATTATTCAAGGTTTAAACAGCTTGTTTGAAAAAACTGGCGAAGGCGCCAGAGCAAGAAAGGTATTCACGATGGTGGGCATCGGTTTTGCTTCATTGGCAAGCGGTACTATCCTGATGCATAGCCATATGTCCAATGTTATTGTAGCTCAAACTATTAATCAGGCAATTGAAAAAGACGTGATCAATTGGGGAACCTGGGGTTGGATGAATTGGCCATTACTTGGAATTTTGGTAATCATGTATTACTGGGTCAACTGGATTATGAAAACTAAAAATATTGAAGTCCCCGGGGGTATCACAGAAATCAGCCGTCAAAAAGAAGCCATGGGTAAAATGACTAGTACAGAGTGGATAGTTTTGGTTACCTTTGGAATTGCAATCTCTTTATGGGCAACTGAACAAATACACGGATACCAAATGGCCTTGGTTGCTCTGATAGCCGTGATGGTACTATTCATTCCGGGGCTTACTGACTTTTCCTGGAAAAAAGTGCAATCTAACACGATCTTTGGTACATGGTTGTTGCTCTGCGGTTCCCTGTCCTTGGTATCTGCCTTTGAAAAAACAGGTGTGGACAAATGGATTGCTTCTCACCTGGTTGGTTTAGCACCAGCCTGGGGTTGGATTGGGGTTAGCATCTTTATCTGTGTAGTAGTACAAATCAGCCGCTTGGGTATTGTAAGCAATGTTGCAGCTGTAACTCTGCTGGCGCCCATTGTTGCAGCAATGGCGCCTATGCTTAAGTTGAACACGGTAGCCTTTACCATGATGGTATTGAATGTAGATAGTTACGCGTTTGTATTGCCTATCTCGGTAACCGCCTGTCTAATCGCCTATGGAACTGAGGAGTTTACCTTTGGTGAATTCGTTAAAGTTGGTGCCCCATTAACATTGATGGTTATTCTCTATATGGTCTTTATCATGGTGCCCTGGTATGCCTTCACTGGCTACCCTATCTGGGTACCCACTCCATAACTTTTAAAGGAGGAAAATATGATGTCAAGAGCAAAAATGCCCAGTTCCCTAGAGAAAATTGAAGAGGTTCGCATTGATACCGATATTCTGATTATCGGAGCTGGAAATGCCGGTTGTTTTGCTGCTATCGAGGCCAAGCGTCTCAACCCAGATTTGCAAGTTACTTTAATGGAGAAAGCCCACATTGATCGCAGTGGTTGCCTAGCTGGTGGTATGGATGCGATTAATACCTACATTAAGAAGGATCGTACCATCGAAGATTTTGTGCGCTGGAGCCGTTCTCAGGCGGGGGGTCTGCTCCGGGAAGATTTGACAATTTCCATGGCAGAGGTTTTAAACAAGCCCATCGAAGAATGGGAAGAGTGGGGTATGCCCATTAAGTATGAAGCAGACGGGGATGAATACAAAACTCGAGGTAAATGGGATATCACCATCAGTGGTTCTGAGATGAAAGTTATTCTAGCCGAAAAAACCCGTGAGACGGGTTGCGAAATTATTAACAGAGTGGTAGCAACCAATTACCTAATGGAGGGTAATAAAGTAATCGGTGCTATTGGTTTTGGGGTAAGGGACGGTAAAGTATATGTGATACGAGCCAAGGCAACCATTATAGCAACAGGCGGGGCAGCGGGTTTGTATAAGCCTTACCAAAACGACGGCAACGACAGTCACCATCAGCTCTGGTATGCTCCCTTTAACGTAGGTACTGGTTTTGCCATCGGTATCCGTCAGGGTGCCGAAATGACCACCTTTGAAATGCGTTGGTGTGCCACCCGTACTAAAGATTTTAATGGCCCTATCGATACTATCTCAGTAGGATATAAAACCCCTATGATTAATTGCAAGGGCGAGCAAATATTGAAAACCCGGTACGCTCATCTGGGCGGAGATGCAGCTCCCCGTTATATTCGGGCCAACCTGCCTATGGACGAGTGGCGTGAAGGTCGCGGTCCCTGCTATGTAGATACCACCCACATGACTCCCGACCAAATTCATGATATGAAATACGACTACCTAAACGAGCGTCCCAGTTATGTCTTATTCCTGGCCAGCCGAGCTCAAGATTTAAATAAAGAACCCATCGAAATTTATGGGTCTGACCCCTATATTGTGGGTGGACACACAGCCAGCGGATACTGGGTCGATGTAAAAAGAGCAACAACTTTGCCCGGATTGTATGCCTGTGGTGATGTGGCCGGTGGAACACCCAACAAATTTGTGGGTGGTTGTGCTGCTGAGGGAATTTTATCCGCCCGAGCTGCCGTTGAATATGTGGCCGATATCCAACAGGGGATCATCAACGAGGAACAAATTCTCATAGAGAAGGAGAGGATTTTTGCTCCCGGTTTCCGGCATATTTCCGTGGGGGATGGAGTTAAGCCTCGAGAAATGGAAGAGAGACTACAGCGCCTGATGGATGAATATGCTGGAGGCGTGCATCAGTTTTTTAGAATGAATAAGGAAGGTTTGGAATATGCTCTGCGCAATCTCAAGATTTTGAAGGATCAGGTCAAATATCTGATCGCTTCCGATCTTCATGAGCTGATGGATGCTCATGAAGTTATTGACAGATTAGACGTAGCCCAGGTTTTGGTACACCACCTAATGTTCCGTGAAGAGACCAGATGGCCAGGTTGGCAGTCCCGTGCAGATTTTCCGGAAAAGAATGATCAAAAATATGATTGCTTTGTGAACTCTCGTTATAATCCTGAAACCAAAGAAGTGGAAATGTTTACTCGCCCCTATGAACAAATCATCTCGGGTGATCGTTTAAAAGCTTAAGATAGGAGGGTGAAGAGATGCCGCCAGTAGTTTATCAAGATAAATGTCAAGGGTGCGGAAAATGTGAAGAGATCTGTCCGGGGGATTTAATGGAACTAAATGAGAAAAAGAAGGCCTTTTGTCGGGCAAAAAGGGATTGCTGGGATTGCATGGCCTGTGTAAAAGCCTGCCGATTCGAAGCACTTGAAACGCGGATCCCCTATCAATTAGGGTACTATCCGGCTAGGCTTATTCCTAAGGTTAGGGAAAAGGAAATTGAGTGGACATGCATCGATATTAATGGAAAAGTAGATAAATTTTTGGTAAAAACCCACAATAAATAACCCATAACGGAACGACATCAAATATGACAAATAGCTAGCATGACTTAAGAATCCTTGGAGGCCAAAAAATCGGCATCTCCAAGGATTTGTTTTTTTGGTAACTTAAACCCCCACCCCGCTGCACGGTGCTATTGATGAAAATTGCGATTCAACATAACAGTTATTTCTTGTCCTTATTCATCAGAAATTCACAACTTTTTCATGAGTAAATCGTATCAGAGAGTTAGACTAAGGACATAGAAGAACAGCAAAACAATCGGGAGCAAACACAAATTAGAATTGATTGAGGAGGAATTTTCATGAAAAGAATCAGTACAAGAATTACAGCAATCCTAGGAACAACAACCTTAGCCCTAGGGCTCTTGACCTTGCCTGCCTTAGCTGAAACAGCTAACCAACCGGAAAACTCATGGTTTGGAAAAATGCATGGATATATGCAAAGAACTTTTTCACCTGAACAACACCAAACGCTTATGAATTCCCCGGAAATGCAAAATCTTCATAATTCAGAGGGCATGCAGAGTGCAATGCAAACTGGAGATATTGAGAAAATGCAAGAACTTATGAATTCAGATCCAACAGTTAGAGCTCATATGGGGGAGAATCTAGATAGAATGAATGAGATTATGAACAATTATGGAGCAAACATGATGAATAGCCAAAGGGCAATGGGAGGCTCTTATGGTTCGATGATGAATGGGAGAGCAAATAATTAAAGGGGGCGAACTTAAATGATGATGCTCGGTTTCATTCTCTTAGTTGTTGTTTTGTATTGTTGGAACAGTTCAGCGAATTCCGGAGGTTCAAGCTGCATTAACTATCGATTTGGTGCGAATACTTCGCTGGAAATCTTAAATGAACGATATGCCCGGGGTGAAATCCAACGAGAGGATTACCTTGAAAGGAAACAAGAGCTCTATATCCAAAAGCAGCCCATATCCCTTAAAAAGGATAAATAATGTTTGTAATTATGCTCAAAGGGAATATTTAAAACTAGTTTTTAAAATTGTCTAAAGGAGGAATTAATATGATGGGCGGTTGGGGTAATATGATGGGTGGCTGGGGACATGGTGGTTACGGAAGCGGGGGCTACGGAATGATGGGAATGGCCGGTATGGGATTGCACTTTATCTTTTGGGTTGGGATAATTATCCTAGGAATCTATCTGTTTCGTCGTCGCAATGCCTTACAGGGGTATAACCTTGCAATCGGGAAGCCTACTGCAATAGACATCCTGCGTGAACGATATGCCCGTGGGGAGATTGATTCTGAAGAGTTTCAAAGTAGAAAACGTGATTTAGAGGCTAAATGAATTTGACAAGGAAATGAGTCCAAAGACTAACAGTGGCTGGGAATTATTCCTCAGCCACTGTTAGTTTTTTAGGAAGTTTAATGATGAATTCCGTTGAACAGCCGATTTTACTCTGAACGGCGATGGTTCCTTGATGAAGTTGAGTGATCTGCCGAACCAACGCTAGCCCGATACCCGTCCCTCCTGTTTCCCGGGTTCTGGATTTATCCCCACGATAAAAGCGTTCGAAGATTAAGGGAAGATCCTCTTCCGAGATGCCCATACCTGTATTGCTTATTTTGATTTCTACAGAGTCTAAAGTCTGAGTAAGAGTAAGGTCTATTTGTCCACCCGGGTCTGAATATCTGTAGGCATTGTGAATTATATTGTAGAAGAGCCTGGTAAGAAGGCGCTCATCACCTAATATCCCCAGGCTTTCATTTGGAGGCTGCCAATTCAGAGCTAAATTCTTTTCCCGGAAAAGGGGATAAAGGCCATGAATTATTTTCTGAATAAGGTGATTTAGATCTACAGATTTCAGATTGAGCTGTATTCCACCTATCTCAGCAACATTTAAATCTTTAAGATCACTTGACAAGTCAACAAGCCGGTTAATTTCCTCATGAATAGAAGATAAGTTTTCCTGATCAGCGAGCAGGACTCCATCTTGAAAGGCTTCAATATAACTTTTAATTGAGGTTAAGGGAGTTCGCAATTCATGAGCAATATCTGCAGTAAATTGCTTGCGCAGGGTCTCTTGACGGTCTAAATTGTCGGCCATGGAGTTAAATGCTTTAGCCAGTTGTCCTACCTCGTCCCGGGAGCTGACTGAAACTCGTTCACTTAGGTAACCATGACCAATGCGGTCTGCGGCTTTAATTAATCGTTTGAGGGGAGCGACGAGTTGACGACTTGTAAAGTAACTAAGAAGTATGCCAAAGAGCAGAGCTAATCCTCCAGCGAAAAGCAATGAACGAAAGACTGCGGATTGGAATTGGACATCTTGAGGATTGAGAATTTGGGCTGTTGCTGGGTAGCGTACCTCTGCAGTGGCTAATGTCCCCAAAGGTCCAGACACTGTTAGGGTCTTTGTTTTCCACTGCGTAGTGGAAGAGGTGGACATATTCATTCCCATGCCCATTCCCTTTTGGCTGTGCATCATAGTTCCCATGGGGTTGTTTAAGGTGGCAATTAATTTGCCATTGGGATCAGTCAGAGTAACAACGGCACCAGTCGGGAGAGAATGACTTAATTCCGCCAGAGCCGTTGAGTCCCATAAGCCTTTAGCTTGATACAGTTCGCTTAGGCGAGTGGGTAATTGTTCTAAGGTGGCTTCATTTAACTGTGTTAAGTAATCGCTAAACTGTTGTTTAAAGACATAATTTACTGAAATAATGCTGAATGCTAAGGTAATAAGCGCAACGATGAGAGTGGAAAGAAACAATTTGGTACGCATTTTATTCCCTCGCATTCGGATTGAATTTATAGCCGATGCCATATACTGTGAGAACTATTTGCGGGTTACTCGGAGTGGTTTCAATCTTTTGACGAATTTTCTTAATATGGGCATCGATGACCCGGTCATCCCCCCCAAAGTCATGCCCTTGAACAATTTCGACTAGCTGCCCTCGAGATAATACCCGGCCGGGATGCTTGGCTAAGGCACCCAGAATTTTAAATTCAGTAGGAGTTAAAGAGATTTCTTGATCATCCAACCTGACCTCATACTGTAGGTTATTAATGGTTAGACCATTGTCATAAGAAATTATGTCTGCCAGAGGAGCAGTTTCATTACTGGAACGGCGTAATACAGCTCGCACACGGGCCACCACTTCCCGAGGGCTAAAAGGCTTCGTAATATAATCATCTGCCCCCATACTTAGCCCTTGGATACGGTCTTCTTCTTCAACTTTTGCTGTGAGCATAATGATTGGTACGGAAGATATTTTTCGGATTTCCCGGCAAATTTCGGTTCCCGACATGCCAGGCAGCATTAAATCCAGAATGAGCAAGTCAAAAGGATTTTCTTTAAACATGGTCAGTGCGGCAAGGCCATTAATAGCAGTGCTGACTTGGTAACCTTCTTGTTGGAGGTAGGCTTTGAGCACTGTTGTTATTTTTTTCTCATCATCAACTAGTAAAATCCTCATTGCTGACTGACTCCTTTATGCGAAATTGGGTTAGAAAGATATATCTTAATAAGCTGTTTTAAATCGAAGATAACGCTTCTACAGGGTCTATATTAATGGCCAGCCAAGCTGGGAAAAGAATTGAGACTATTCCTATTATGACAGAAGCGCTGATTGCGGTCAAAGCAATGACAGGATGAAAGGCAAAACTCATGGATTTTTGTAAAACCATGGGGGCAATCAAAGCCGAGGTCAAGATTCCGAGAAAATATCCAATAATTCCTCCGGCAAGACTTACCAAAAGTATTTCACGCATAAAAATGGCCAAGATATGTTGACGCCGAAAACCGATAGCTCGAAAGATACCAATTTCGGTAATACGATCGTTGATATTACCTGTAGTAGTAACGAATATAATCAAAATAGCGATAAGCCCTAATATGAGAGAACTAAGCAGGGAAAAGCTTGTAAACCGATCAATATTTTCTTGGGTTCCCTGGACTAACTGAGAGATTTCTGCAACCTTAGCGTCCGGTAGAACTTTACTTAGGAGAGCTGCAGTATTAGCCGGTTGAGCAGTATTGAGTTCGATCATAGACCAAGAATCGATTCCGGTAATCCATCGAGCGGTACTGAAATCAGTAAATACTCCATTGTCTTCTGAGCCGCCTGTTGACTGCATGATCCCCACAATGGAATAGATCTGACGGTTGAGTTCCAGAGTATCCCCAATTGCTAAGTTTTCTTGCTTAGCCAGATCTGAGCCGATAAGAACCTCTTGCTCAAGGGGAAATCGGCCCTCAATATGCCACCAGGGTTTCATTTTTACTTCACTGGGAAAATCAACGCCAATAATTAGATAGCGATTGTTAGTGCTGGAGGCTGAGCCAATAATTTTGGGGGCAATGCTGTTTAACATCAGATCAGGATAACTTTTTAATTGGGTTAAGGTTTCGGCGCTTAAATGCTTAACTTCGTAATTAACTCCGGGAACTGAGAGCCCTCCGTAGCTAAGGGTAAATTGTTCGGACTTGGGAGTTATAACGACGTTGGCTCCATATTGAGTTAAGCTTTTTCGTAGATCCACTTGCATGTTCTTAGCTAATGAATTCAATGTAACAGAAATGGCCACTACTAAAATAAACGTAAGCAGTAAGAAAAGAGTTTTTCCCTTCCGACGGCGTAAATTTTGGATCGCAATATCTGTTAAAGTCATGGTTTCCTCCGAAATTGAAAGTTTATTCCATTAAGACTGAAGTTTGCATGAGAAATATGCTGAAGTGTGTTAAAAGGACCGTCCCCTTTACACGTTTACACGCTTACAGATAGCGCAATGATTCGGTTGGGTCAAGCTTGGCGGCTCTCCAAGCGGGGGGCAGGCCGGCGAGCAGGCCAATTAGCAGTGAGGAACAAAGGGTATAGAGCAGTAAATCTGATTGCCAGGAAATAGGGACTTGAGATTTCATGAGCTTTGCAGCAAAATTTACGGCCATGCTCATGCCAAGACTATAACCTATTAATCCGCCCAGAAAGCTCAAAGAGCCTGCCTCAGCGAGGATGATTTTTATGATATGACGTTTTCTAAAGCCAATTGCTCTAAAGATGCCGATTTCTCTGGTTCGTTCTTCGACAGAAGCTTTCATGGTCATTGTAATTACTAAACTGCTGGTAACCACAATAATCACAGCGACACTCTGGGCAAAGAGGTTAAACTTGTTAAAGGTATCTTCTCGAGATTCTAAGCTGGACATTAAAGCAGTGACCTTAGTGCCGGGCAGTTTATCCCTTAATTGTTGAGTAACCTCTTCAATAGGACAGGTATAACATAAGGCGGCTGCTTCAATGAGACTTATCATATTAGGGCGGTCAGCTAATTTTTGTAGTACTGATAAATCCATAAATACTGCTTGATCATTCTCGATAGAACCTGTGGGCTGGATAACACCGGCTATTTTAAAGGGCTGCCCTAGGATGGTTATAGTTTGATTGGAGGCAAGCCCGAGAGAAAGGGCCAGATCCCTCCCTAATAACACCTCACCGGAGTTTGGAATTTGCTTTTTCTCCAGGCCATCTACTTTCCACCATTTCTTCAGCCGCAATTCCTGAGGGAAATCTACACCTAACAACAAAATATCTCGATCATTAAGGTTAGTAGTTACCAAAAGTTTTGGGGCAATGGTAGCCAGGGTCTCTTTATTCTTGATGGTTTGCATAAGCGGAATATAGGACATATCCAACTCTTTGATTTGAGAGGGAGCTTCCACAGTAATGCCGCCAAAGGTTAAGGATTGACCTGTTTCAGGGAGAATGAGGATATTGGAACCAAATTGATCAAGCTTGTTGGCGATATCTTCTTTCATGGCTTGGGTCGTTGTATAGAGAAAAATTATTGAAGCCACTCCAATAATGACGCTAAGCATTAATAGTACTGAGCGTGTTTTGCGGCGGCGAATATTTTGCAACGCTATGTTTGTAAGACGCATTTCAAGTCCTCCAGAATGCTTTATGGGATTTGAGCCAAAAATCCGTCACGGATATAAATAGCGCGGGAGACCCAGGCTAGGTTTTCTTCATTATGAGTTACCATAATAATAGTTAGACCATCCTTGTTCAGGGCTTGGAACAATTCTAAAAGTTCTTTTGCTGTTTTTGAGTCCAAACTTCCAGTGGGTTCATCTGCAAAAATAATTGCCGGACGATTGACAATGGCTCGAGCAATGGCCACTCGGTTTTGCTCCCCGCCGGATAATTGACTGGGGAGACGAAGGGATTTGGAGCGAAGACCAACTTTGTCTAAAACTTCTAAGGCCATCTCACGTTGTTCTTTTCCGGGGCGGGAGGTTATGGCCAGCGGGAGCATTACATTCTCTAAGGCAGTCAGGTAAGGAATTAATTGATATTGCTGAAAAACGAATCCCACGTATTCATGACGGAAATCTGCTAATCGTTCCGAGTCTAAGGCATAGACATCAATATCATCGATCAGGAGTGTGCCGGAGGTCGGGGGGGTCAATCCTCCTATAATACTTAATAGCGTGCTTTTGCCGGAACCTGAAGGGCCCATCAAAGCTAAAAATTCCCCTTGGTTAATCTCTAGATTGATATTGCTTAAGGCTTCGACGAGTTTGTCTCCATCGCCATAGGATTTGCTAACCTCACACACTTTAATTAAAGACATTTAGCGTTTCCTCCTAAGTTGCAGCAAGTAAAGTTATATAGCGCCCCGGTTAGAGTTAACGCACCCGTAAAACGAGTGCGTTAAGAAAGACTTTTTAAACCCTGGGTTCCCAAGCATCAAGTACTGCTTGAGGGATTTCAAGATTGTCGCCATTTAAAGAGTAAGTGAGTGCTTCCGGGGGATAGTCTTGACAACCACCGCTTAACCCCTTAAGTGTCTGAAGATCCCAGGTAGTCCCACAGACATTGCAAACTATTTGATTTCCAGTAATGTGGAAAGTTTCGCCTTTACAGGGTTCGCAAAAGCTGACTGCTACCATCACTTTTCCGTCGGGTTGGACAAAAGCTGTTAAGGGAATCCTTTTTCCGTTTTCTTTATACTCTGTCCAAATAAATTTCTTTTCCTTCACTGTACTGAGGGTGGTAACAATGGCCTTTCCGTTTTCGATTTTGCTTTCTGCTTTCGTCTGCTCAAGTTTTTCGCTAGGGCTGTAACTCATTGTTTGTCCAATATCTGCAGCTGCAGTAACCGAAGGATTAGGTTTGTTGCTGTTCGATACAAAGAAATAGGTTCCTATCATAATAACAACAGTTAAGATACCTGCAATAGTGTAAAGCAAGGTATTGTTCTTCTGAGGCTGGGTGAATTTTTGTTTTTTTTCCGTAAGGTTGTTATTCATCTCTGGTCCTCCTTAGTATTTTAAAGTTTTGTGAATGTAAAATAATCTGTCAGGTGGAGCGTTGGCTCCACCTGAGTAACCATTTTGATTTAGCTGAATGAAGCGCGTTAAACTATTATAAGGTTCTCCTTAAAGTTTATAAAGATGAAAATCTTGGTTTATGGATATCAGTCTGCAATCTAAACACTATACACGGGCATTACATTCTCATATCCATTCTGACCACGAAGGTTAGAAAGTTCAGTACACCGAAGATCAAGATGACAACTAAATAAGGCATCGCTACAGATAGAGCTTTCTTAGTTCCATAGTTCTTCTTCGAGATTCTATAAGCTGTATAAAGTGATCCTAATGTTCCGGAAATGACTAGGGCGTATTGCATAATTTGGATGGTTGGGTCAGAGACGAAGGAAGTTGGTCCCTCAATGTGTTTACCGAATAGGCCCATGAAGGTGTAGTAAATGGATTTCCCTTCTGCCAGAAGATGAAACAAGTTGTGGGCCATATGGGCGGCTAGATCAAGAGGAATAACTGCGTAACCAAAACGAGCGAAGGCAGTCCGCAGTGTTTCGCCAGTGAATCGTTTAGATATTGCAGTTGCTACGAATAGTAATAGTACCGGAGTCGTCATTGCAATGACAAAGAGAATGGTAAAGGCGATATCCCTGTCGGCAATTCCTAGGGAAAGTTCTGCCCACTTCAAGTAGGTCGGGTAAAACTCCAGCATGGTGATATTTTGGACAAAGACAATGCCGACGATGACAATTGCTAAGAAGGATTCTTCGAAACGTGCTCGGGTCATCCCCCAAAACTCGCTGGTTGGCTTGCGGGGAGTTAAGCGAATTGAATCATGAGGGCAGCTTTTAATACAGTTGCCGCAAAGATTACAATTAGCGTTGTTTTCCATAGCCATGGGAAATTCGAACATAGGACAGCCGGATGCTTTAGAGTTACCTTTGTAACAATCTCTAGTCGTGCAAGTTTTGCAGACTTCTTTGTCAGCTCGTAATTCCAGCATGCCGGTACGAGAGTAGTTTCCTGATAAGCTGCCTAGAAAGCATAGATATCGGCACCAGGTACGTCGTTCGAAGAGCATAGCTGTGACCATAACACCGCCAAGGATGAGCAGCAGGAGAGTCCCTGAACCTCGAGGAGATTCAACAACTCCCCAAATGTGGTCAGACCAAGTGATGAATATAAAGGTGATATCAATAATCCAGAGACCATATTTTCTTAAAAAGTTTGGAGCTTTACGATTAGCGCCAAAAAACCGCTGTGTCAAATCACTCACCCAGGCAAAGGGACAGACGGCACACCAGAATCGGCCGAATAGAAAGAAGAAAAGAGGGAGGAGCGGCCACCAGAGAACCCAAGTTGCGGCAGTGCCGAAGTTATCATGGGCATTTGTAGGCCCTGCTAGGGTTTCTACCATAATGACTGCGAAAATAATCACAGCCGGCCATTGAAAAATAGCGGGATACAGTGAACTTTGCATAAATCTTTTCAGAGGTTTAAACTTAAGAAAGTTTTTAGTTTGAGAGGAGTTAGGTTGGTTTTTTTGACTCATTTATTACTGAACCTCCTTGACACTGGACTGCTTTTGTTTGAGGAATTGGGCCATAATACCTGCTAGTACTACTATACCTCCAACACTTCCGATGAGGAGCCAGTTAGGACCGGTTTTGGAAACAGTAAGTGGCACCGTGAGGGTGGTTTCCCCCTGAGTAGGAGAGCTGATCTGAATGTCCTGGCTCCATTCCCCTTGTTTTGTTGGTGTGAGAGTAACCGCATACATTCCGGGTTCCATGTTGTCAAGGGTTGCTTGTCCTTTGATAGTAGTGTCTGAGTCCATACTCATTCCAGTCATGTTGCTGTGTGAACTACTGTCCATGAGCATCATACCAACATTCACGGAGGCATCCAGAACAGGCTCTTGGGTAGATTGATTTTTTATGGAAATCATAATAGTGACAGGTTTGTTCGGGACAGGTTTCTCAGGGGAAGTCTGTACACTCACTTCGAACTCTTCATCCTTAGCGACTGTGATTTCTGTTGCTTGGGATTCATTGTGGGCAGCTTCAGAAGAAGAATGGCCTGACATATTTTGATCGGACATGGTGCTAGATGGAGCAGGTTTGGTATCGGCCATCACTGGAAGTGCAAATAGTAAGTTTGAAGCTAAAGTCAATAATATAAGTGATGATTTAAAGTTCTTAGACATGAAGCACACTCCTATAAAGTAGATTTTGATTTAGGATATATGCAAAAAGTGTGCCAAGTTGGCAGGTTTGATATTTTATTTTTAAAATGAAGTTCAAAGTATAATCGTAAAGCTCGTTTAGCGAAGGCAAATGAGTAAAAAGGGCTTGTTTTTTGAGAATAAATACTTGTGGCTTGTGGCCAAATATTGAATATAAGATAGATTCTTTAATGGCTACAGTTCTGAAGTTAAACAAGAGTTGGCAGTGGAAGACAGGTTTAATAAAAAAACTGTGGGATTTCCCACACTGTGATGTTGGAAATCCCACAATTGAGGAGAATTACTATGCGAAGGATTCTAATCGCAGATGATGAAGCGAATATGCGCTGGGTGTTGGAAAGGGCTTTAAGTAGGGAAGGCTATGAGGTGGAAGTTGTTGAGGACGGGCAACTGGCTGTAGATAGGGCCATAGCAGAGCGGCCAAATCTAGTTCTGTTAGATTTAAAAATGCCAAAAATGGATGGGTTAACGGTTCTAAAGACCTTGAAAGAGTATTATCCGGATTTAATGATTATCATGATGACTGCCCATGGAAGTACTGCAACAGCAGTTGGAGCTATGAAGGCCGGGGCTCATGACTATTTAATGAAACCCTTTGATATTGATGAGCTGCTCATAACCGTTGCGAAAGCTTTTGAAGTGGAAAGTTTACGTGAACAGATGGATTATTTAAAAGGAGAAGTTCGCAGCGGGGGATGGCAGCTTGTGGGGAATAGTGAAACAATGAATGGGGTCAAACATTTAGTAGAGCGAGTGGCCCTTACACCCGCTACGGTACTTATTCAGGGAGAGTCAGGAACCGGTAAGGAATTGGTTGCCCATGCGATACATACCTTAAGTCCTCGTGTTAATGGACCTTTCATCCGAGTGAACTGCGCTGCTTTGACTGAAACTCTGCTGGAAAGTGAGCTGTTTGGACATGAAAAAGGAGCTTTTACAGGAGCCCATGCTCGTAAGACTGGACGATTTGAATTAGCCGATGGAGGGACACTTTTTCTCGATGAGATCGGGGAACTGTCCTTTAATGTTCAAGCAAAGCTCTTAAGGGTTCTGCAAGAACGTACCTTCGAGCGGGTGGGTGGAGAGAAGACAATCAAGGTTGACGTGCGGATTATTGCTGCCACAAATCGTGATTTACTGAAAGAGTCTCAAGAAGGACGTTTTCGGGAAGACCTCTACTATCGACTCAGTGTCTTTCCGATTTTTATTCCGCCCTTAAAGGAACGCCGGGAAGACATTCCTTTGTTAGTGAACCATTTTTTAAAGAAACTAAGGACTTACGGGCAAGCAAAAGCCTTTAGCCCCGGAGCTCTAAAGCAGCTTATGGAGTACGACTGGCCGGGAAATGTGCGGGAATTAGAAAATGTGGTAGAGCGGATGGTGATTATTTCCCAAGGGTCGGTAATCGGAGATGAAGGGTTGCCCATTGTTAACAGTGCTCGGAAAGTAAAGGAACCTGATCTCTTTGTTTTGCCTCCCCAGGGGGTTTCGCTAGAAGAATTAGAAAAGTCTTTTCTCCAGCAGGCGATGGAACAAACGGGGGGGAACCAAAGTCAGGCTGCCAAGCGGTTGGGCCTTTCTAGGCACGCTTTTCTATACCGCTTAGAAAAATACGGAATAGATCCTCATTGGGGGATTTAGGGGGGATTTTATGCAAAACCATGAAGCTCCAGAACATAATCGTTCTCGAGCTCTCTTTGATCTCATTATAATTGGGCTTGTTATAGTGATCTTAACCACTATTCATTATACTAACTATCATTATGAAGTGGATTATCATATACTCTTGCAATTTGCCTATTATCTTCCGGTTATTTACGCGGCTATGCGCTTTGGGCCGGCTGGAGGAATTATTTCCAGCTTCATTATAACCTTGCTTTTCATACCGCTGATGACTCATATGCAGAGTAGTCTAACACCGGCGGCAAAATATACCCAATGGGTAGAAGTCGGCTTAATTAACGTCATTGGTTGGTTAACAGGCTTTCTAACAGAAGAAGAACGAATAGCCAAGCGTAAATATCAGCTCGCCCTAATGGTTCAAAAAGAATTGGTGGAAAAGTTAAAGCGAGAAGGACAGGAACGGGAACGATTAGAAGGTGAGATCCGGCAGACTGAACGAGTAACAGCACTGGGACATATGAGTGCCGGCTTAGCTCATGAAATTCGTAATCCTTTAGGGATAATGAAAGTGAGTATCCAAATGCTGGCCCAAGAAAAGTTTGGCGATGGAGTGGTTTCGGAGTATTGTCGAATACTCTTAGAAGAATGTGAAAGGTTAAATCGCTTATTAAGCGAGTTCTTGTCCTTTGCCCGCCCTAAAGAACTGCTAAGAGAGAAGATTGCTTTAGGGGAACTTTTAGATGAAGGGGTATGCTTGATCCAACCTGCGCTGCAGCAAAACCACATTGAGTTGGAACGGGTACGCAGTGAGCTGGATCAGAAGGAGGTTGAGGTGGATCCGGATCAGATTAAGCAAGTGATTTTAAACATCTTACTGAATGCTATTGAAGCCCAGGGAATAGGCGGGATGATTCATTTGCAGGTCGTGGAGGAAGAAGGATATGTAGGTTTTGCGGTTACTGATCAAGGACCGGGTATTACCCAGGAGGTCATGCCCTATCTCTATGACCCCTTTTTTACAACAAAGGATAAAGGGACGGGATTAGGGTTATCTGTTGTACACCGTATTATGGATCAACATGGAGGAAAAGTGACTATTTCAAATCATAATGAACGGGGAGCGCGGGTTGGGGTACTGTTGCCTTTGGTTTAAGTAAATAGATAAAAACGATCCCTTTAGTACGCTTTTTGTACTATAAGAATCGTTTCCTGGAAAGGCCCGTTTATCAATTGCAAACACCCACTATAGAAGTGGGTGTTCCTTATCTGCTTCGGTTGAGAGGAGAGTCCTCCTTCGCTGCAAAGTAGTCCTTTAGGGTTATAGGCGGCTCGGCGAAACCATCCACCGGAGGCTTTCGTCGCCGAAGTCTCGATGTTAAGCTTTGCTGAACCAGTTATTTGCTGATATATTTCATGCGGCTTGAACCGTAATCAGTAATTTTATACCATTGATTTAGCTGGCCGTCGCCATCTGAGGTGACGTTTGTCAGGGCGATAAGGCCAACGGCTTTTAGGGAAAGCAGATAATCGTCGATACTTTTATCATTAACATTTCTATCAAGGGGGTACTCTTTTTTTAACATTTTGGTAATTTCCCGATTTGAGAGACCTTCGTTATGGAAGATCATATCTACTACTCTAAATTTCACAGGTAGCTGTCCCATGGTAAGCCTCCTTATCGATTTCTTAGATTGACGAGATCCTTAGGATTGCCAATGGTAAGGATAGTGCCAAGGCAAATTATTATGACTCCGATAATCAGGTTAGGGGTTAATTGCAAATCATTTAACAGCCATCCGAAGAAGACTGACCATAAAGCAAAGGTAACGTTCAGGCCCATAGCGCGCCCTACTCCTGTCATATTCATTGCTCGATACCAAGACAAAAAGGAGGTAGCTCCAATCATAGCTATAACAGCAATATACCATCCAGCGGATGTGGTGAAACTATGGAAAAAAATTTGGTAGGAAACTCCTCCTATCAAAGGAAGGATGGCGAAGATATAGACAAAGAATGATGTGGCTTCCCGTATACCTATTGCTATTTCTGGATCGACTAAATCCATTCCATAAGTTGAGATAACACCTTCAACTGCCCAGCCGATGGCAGCAACCGCAGCTAGTCCTATGCCCAGATAAAAGTAAGGATAGTTTGATCCTTCAGGTGGAACCATTCCAACTACGAATGAGCCAACAATTGCTAAGCTTATCCCACCCCAAACACGAGGTGAAAGTTTTTCTTTGAGAAAGATTGCCCCCAGAATTGCGCCTATGGCTGGGTAAGCAGCGGTGATGGCGGCCGTGTAGGAAGCACCTGCAAAATAAATCCCCAGCAAATTGCCGGACATCCCAATGGGCCCTCCTAGAATAGAGGCCAGCATGATCATCTTGGCCGGGCGGGTTTTTAGAGTTCGTGCGTACTCACGCCATTTCCCCTTAATCACATTATGAATAAATAGCCATAGTGCGGCGAATCCATCGTGGATACAGGCTCCCACTAAAGGTGCAGCAAAGATACTCATATTGTTTGTGAATGGCCCTAAAGCGAGTACCATGCCCATTAAAACACCGTTTAAACCCCAACAAGCGCCAGCCAATAAGCCGCTTCTGATACCTTTTTTTGCAAAGGCGAGGTCTTTTTCTAGTAATAATGATTGTGTTTGTGCATCCATAGTGTTTATATAACTCCTTAAAATAATATTTTCTTCTAAGGGTAACCGACTATGAGAAATATTTAACAAGCCTTGACATAGAACTAAAGTATAAATTACTGAATGATCGTATTATAAGATTAGATTTGACCGAAAGTAAAATACATACTGAATATGCCCCCTATAATCAATTAAAGCTGACGATATATATCATTTATGACAATAACTAGAAAAGTCGAGATAACGAAAATTTATCTCGACTTAAAATGTGCTGTTTAGTTATCTGGACATAAATGTCAGAGAGTACGGTCTGAGGCTGCAGCTCGCAAGTTTTACTTATACCTTTTGGAGCAGACGTTTTTAATGACTTTAATAAATTCTTTTTCGACTAAGGAGAGATGATGGCGATTCAGCCATATCAAAAGGATTGTAACCTCTAAATGGGCATCACTGAGGGCGATTTTTTTTATCTTACTGGATTTGACGTATTCGTCAGCCATGAACTGAGGGACGAAGGCAATTGTTTTACCTTGAGATAGAATCTTTTCCATCATCTCTAAGTTATCAACCCTGTAAGACACATTAATATCGCCGTATTTTTGCAATACACTCGATACACCACAATCAGTAATGTATTCAGTGTTGTATAAAAGAATAGGCAAAGAGAGAGCATTCTTGAGGGTCATAGTCGAGGAGTCCTTAGTCATCTCGCAGTTATTTCCGGAAATGATGACTAACTCATCTGAAAACAATTCTTTGTAATTGATATCTTTTGCTTTGGAAAAAGCATCGGTTTTTAAGATCATCCCAAAATCAGCTTTACCAGATTGAACATCCCGTAGTATATTGTTTGATTCTCCGACTTTCAAAATGGTATCAACTTTAGGATGGTCATGTTTAAAGGTTGTCAATATTTCAGGCATTACAGTTATGTTTATGCTTGGGTCAACAGCCATTGAAATATTACCATGTAACTCAATCGAATCCCCATGAGCAATGGATTTGATTTCATCCACTTTATTGAGAACGTCCTTAGCTATGACAATAATCTGTTCACCCATTTCAGTAAGTTGGGCTCCTGCATTAGTCCTTTTTAGCAGAACAACACCCAGTTCGTCCTCCAGTTTACTGATGGCAGAGCTAAGCGCAGGTTGTGAAATGTGGGAACGTTCGGCAGCAAGAGAAATCGATTTGGATTCATGGACAGCAATTAAATAGGATAATTGTTCTAAGCGCATATTATCTAACCATCCTTGAAAGTGTATTTGCTATATTGAAAAATTTGAATCTATAAACTTAGCATTATATATCATTATACTATGAGTGGTTCAATATAACAAAAGAAAGAAAGGTGCAATAAATAACCTTTTATTGGTAGAAACTAAGTATATAAGTATTTTTCTTATTAAAATTCCTAATAGCTCGCCACAATATTAACTATAGGGGGTATAATCACTAAGTATTTTACATGGAAATGCATTTTACCGTATAATCTGCAACATAAGTGATGGAAATCACAATTAAAACACAATAAAAACACAATTATGAAGGGGGAAAGTTAACGGTCTCATTTCGATTTATGAATTTTTATAAGTGGGGTGCTATAATATGCCCCCAGGCCCTCGGAGGGACTAATTAAGTTGATTATCGTCTAGTCTAAAACCCGGTTCTCAGATTAAATCACAAGAAAGGGTGAATAACTTGTCACAAGAGAAGTCAAAAGGTCTATATGCTCGAATTAATCCTGTTGTTTTCTGGGGCAGTGCTATTTTATGTGTTCTGTTATATGCCCCAATGCTTATTTATGGTGCAGAGCTGCAACCTCATGTAGCAGTCATATTAAAAGCTATAACCTATAATATGGACTGGTTATGGTTATTATTTGCTTTGGGTTGTGTACTGTTTTCACTTTGGTTAGCTTTTGGCAAATATGGCAATGTAAAATTAGGCGGAAAAGATGATAAACCTGAATTCTCAGACTTCAGCTGGATATCGATGATGTTCACTGGCGGTGTTGGAGCTGGTTTAGTTTACTGGACCATGGCTGAGCCTCTTTATTATCTTAAGTTTCCTCCTTACTGGGCTGAACCATTTTCAGCACAAGCTGGGCAATTCGCTCTTGCTTATGGAATATTTCACTGGGGTCTTTCGGCTTGGGCTATCTTTGTCCCAGGAGCCATCGCCTTTGCCTACATGATTTACGTTAGAAAAAAACCCTACTTCTACCCAAGCTATGCTTGCCGGGGATTATTGGGAGACTTGGTAGACGGATGGGTTGGCAGAGCTATCGATATCTTTGTTGTACTCGGTCTGGTCGGAGGATTAGGAACAACCTTAGGAACGGTTATACCTATGATGTCGGCTGTAAGCGCTGGTTATCTGGGTATTGAAGATACTATGACGGTAAAAGTTGTGGTCACCCTGGTGGTGGCAGCCGTATTTACCTATAGTGCTTTCTCCGGTTTAAACAGCGGAATCAAAAAGTTATCGGAATTAAATAGTTGGTTATGTATGGGATTATTAGCTTTTGTCATGCTTGTTGGCCCAACCTTATTTATGTTATCACTTTATGTTGACAACCTAGGGGTTTTGGCTACTCACTTTTTACGGATGAGTTTATACACAGATCCCATTACCAAATCCGGTTTTCCTCAAGACTGGACAGTATTTTACTGGGCCTGGTGGGCAGCATGGGCTATGTATTTCGGCTTATTTGTTGCTAGGATCTCCAAGGGGAGAACGATCAAAAACGTTGTTATTAATATGATGGTTGTAACCTCCATCGGCTGTTCACTGTTCTTCTTAGTGTTCGGCGGCTATACAGTGGATCTTCAGCTTAATCAAGGGATGGCCCTTGATCAGATTATGAAGGACGCTGGTCCCGCGGGAATGATTTCCGCAGTCTTGCATACCTTACCCTTAACCAAAATTGTAATTCCCTATTTCCTATTTGTTATGCTTATTTTCCAAGCTACTACCATTGACTCCAATGCCTTTATTATTTCCATGATTTCTTGCAAGGAGGTTAGAAATGATCAGGAATCTCCTCGCTGGACGAGACTTTTCTGGTGTGTACTCCTGGCAGTGATCGGGGTGGCTATTATGATGGTGGGCGGATTATCCGTTGTTCAGCTTTCATCCGTTGCCACCAGTATACCCATTATAGGAATTATCATCATCTTATCGCTCTCCCTGCTCAAGTGGCTCAAGGAGGATTTTGGACAAGAAGATAAAGTGCAAGTTGTCGATTATCCGGAAGAAGACTAATTATAACAGGGCTGTCGCGGTAAGCCCAGCCCGGAAAATAGCAAAAGGCGGCTTCAGCCAGAAGCCGCCTTTTGCCGTCAAATGTCTCAATGAGGTTGGGTTTTTAGGATCTTTCTGTAAAACGAACATTAGTAACAACAAGTGATGGCATATCGTTGTCACCTGTTTCGCTTTTACATTAACACTAAACATTAACTATTAAAAATCCTAATAAGCCCTAGTTAACTTAACTATACGGGGCATAATTAGTCGGTATTTTACACATAAACGCGAATTGAATATAATTCGTGTTGAAAGTGAATGAAGTTACAAGTATTAGCAACTGCGTGTTTGGCCGTTAGGTAGCAAACTTTTCCCCACTTTGTTGGAGAATTGCAAATAAGTTAGCATTAATTCATAAGGAGTGACAATTATTATGAAAAGAACTGCACTTACCCCCAAATTATTGGTTCTAGGTGTTGACGGTATGGATCCTAGAATTACTCAGAAATTCTTGGCAGAAGGAAAAATGCCTAATTTGAAGAAATTCATTGAACGTGGATCAGCTCGTGAAGATCTTAGACTTCTCGGAGCAATTCCGACAATCACACCTCCATGTTGGACAACTCTTGCCACAGGCGCTTACCCGGGAACTCATGGCATCACTTGCTATTGGAGACAATCGCCAGAAAGCCTTGACGCAGTTGTATACAATATGGATTCCCGTAATTGCACTGCTGAACAAATCTGGAATATTACATCTGAAGCTGGAATGAAGACCCTCGTCTGGCACTGGCCAGGGAGTTCTTGGCCTCCGACCTCTCACAGTGAAAACTTAAGTGTTGTAGATGGAACTCAACCAGGTTCTGTTAATATGGGTGTCGCTCAACTAGACTGGGAAAAAGTTATCGTTGCTACACCTGACATCACAGAGGTACGCTATGCACCTAGAGTAGATAAGCCGGCTGGAGTTGGCTGTATCATTACCGATTTGGAAGATTCTTTAGATGCTGATGTGGACGATGAAATGATGGAACTTTGGTGGGGGGATACAGCTCGCCAAGGTGGCGAAATTCGCACCTATGTCATGGACGATGAAGATACAGAAGTTGTTATCGGTAGTAAAGTTGCTTATGATATCGTTAACTCTCCTCTTAAAGATGCTACAGGCTGGGCAAATGCTCCAGAAGGTGCTAAAGAGTTCACTATCCTAACTTCCGGTGGAGTTATGAGACGACCTGCCTTAATTCTGAAGAATGAAGCTGGCGAATATGATCGAGTCGCCATTTATAAGAATAAGAAAGCTGAAGAGCCGATTGTTACTTTAGTTCGGGATGTAATGGAAACAGGAATTATTGATGACGTTACCAAGAAAGAAGTCACTAAGCCTGCTTGCCGTTCTATGAAAATCTTAGAACTTGATCCAGCTGGTAACAAAGTTAGACTTTGGATTAGCAACGCACTTGATATTGCCAATGACCAATTATGGCATCCTAAAACTCTCTTTAATGAAGTCATTGAAAATGTTGGCGTAGTTCCACCTGTTAGCTTAATCGGTGGTGAAGATGCTGAATTGGTTGGCGAAATTTTTGAACCTTCATGGGTAAAATACAATAAATGGCAAGCTGACTGCATGAATTATTGCATCAAAGAGAAGGGCTATGAAGTAGTATTCTCTCATCTCCACAACATTGACTGTGCCGGTCATCAATTATGGCACCTGGGTAAGACACTTGCTCCTTGGGATCACACAGATGAAAAAACCTATCAAGGGTTCATTGAGAAATTCTATGTGCAAACAGATGATTATCTTGGCGAATTCATGCATTTGTTAGATGAAGGTTGGACTGTATTCCTTCTCAGTGACCACGGTCTGATTGTAGGGGAAAACGTACCTCCGATTATCGGAGAATACGGTGGTCTTAATACAAAAGTTATGGAAGAACTTGGCTATACAGTCATGAAAAAAGATGAAAATGGCAATTCCATCAGAGAAGTTGATTGGGAAAAGACAAGAGCCGTTCAAATCCGCAGTAACTATATTTATATCAACCTTAAAGGCCGTGATAAGTATGGCATTGTCGATCCTAAAGACAAATATGATCTAGAAGAACAAATTATTTCTGATCTGTATAATTACAGAGATGACAAAACCGGCAAACGGGTTATCGGTATTTGCTTGAGAAATAAAGACGCTGTGCTTATTGGTGCTAATGGACCGGAATGCGGTGATATATTCTTCTCAGTTGAAGAAGGATACAATAGGCTGCACGGAGATAGCATCTCAACTTCAGAAGGATATTTCGAAACATCAGTTTCCCCAATTTTCGTAGCTGCTGGTTCTGGTATTAAGTCTGGATTTACAACAGAGCGTACGATCCGACAAGTTGATGTGGCTCCTTCAGTTTCAGTATTACTTGGTCTTCGTTTCCCCGCACAATGCGAGGGAGCACCGATCTATCAAATCTTCTCCGAAGAAGTTTAATAATCTATAGAACCTGTGCAGCTATCAGAGAGCAGCTGATAGCTGCCTTTCTGATAGCTGCCTTTTAAATAGATCTACGGACATGCATGAAGATAACCCTGAAAAATGGGATATATTAAATATTAGAATTAGAGCCCAAAGAGCTTGAACCTGACATGCAATTTAACGCGGTTAACTATAATGATGTTATAAGGAGTGGAGAAATATGTCTTTGCAACAATTAAACTCAAATCAGTTCGAAGAAATTATTTATGACAATGCTGAGGCCTGCTTGGTGATGTTTTCAAGAAAAGATTGTCATGTATGCAAACAAGTTGCTCCAATGTTGGAAGAAATGAAACCTCAATATGAAGGGAAATTCGGCTTCTATTATGTAGATGTTGAAGAGGATAAAAACTTATTTCAACGGTTTTCATTGAAAGGTGTTCCGCAAGTTCTCTTTTTCAATGACGGAGAATATCAAGGTAAACTGGCGGGTAAGGTTGAAGAAGAAGGTATTGAAGAGAAAATCGCAGAAGTCCTTGGAGCCTAGTTATCAAATTATAAGGGGATGTTGAAGTCGTGGATAATAGCTATGATTTGATCATTATAGGGGGAGGCCCCGCCGGACTTTCTGCTGCCATTTATGGCGGTAGGGCTAAGCTGAAGACCCTAGTTATGTATAAAGGGACAATCGGTGGTTTAGTAGATACAACTAGAGAAATAGTTAATTATCCCGGATATATCCAGGTTAGTGGACCGGATCTCATGAAGGATTTCAAGAAACATGCAGAGCATTTTAATGTTGAATTCCTAAAAGAAGAAGTCACTAGCGTAGATTTTTCCGGAGAAGATAAAATCATTAAAACCAAAAAAGGTAAAGAGCTCTCTGCCAAAGCTGTTATCGTTGGGTGTGGCAGTGAGCCGAGAATGTTAAATATCCCTGGTGAAAAATCCCTGCGAGGGAGTGGAGTTGCTTACTGCGCTACCTGTGACGCAGAGTTTTTTGAAGGGGAGGATGTTGTTGTTCTTGGAAGTGGTGACCAGGCTATTGAAGAAGGCATGTTCATCACCAAGTATGCTCGTAAAGTAACTGTAATTGTACTACATGACGAAGGAATTCTTGATTGTAATAAAGTAAGTGCGGAGAGAGCATTTAACAATGAAAAAATGGAGTTCATTTGGAATTCGACCATCGAGGAAGTTCTCGGAGAAGATAATGTTGAAGGAGTAAAAATAAAGAATCTGAAAACCGGCAGTTCATCTGAACTTACCTGCCAAGGTGTGTTTTTCTTTGTTGGAATGATTCCCTCAACACGTTTTCTCAAGGACAGCGGACTGGAAATGGACAATAGAGGATATATTCCGGTTAATGAGAGTATGGAGACGAACTTAGAAGGGATCTATGCTATCGGCGACAATCGAGTAAAATACTTGAGACAAGTTGCCTCCGCAGTTGGTGACGGTGCAACTGCAGCTGTGGCTGCCGAAAGATATATTGAAGAATTGCAGCATTTTAATGCCAATATCCTCCAAAATGAGAAAAAGACATTGTTATTATTCTTTAATGCCTTGGTCAATGAAAGCTTGGAATTTAGCACCTTATTAGAAGGACTCATCGGTGAAAATGGTGACGAATATAAATTGGTGAAAGTTGATTTAGCAACTAAGAAAAGCCTGGCAGGCAAATATGGAATAGAAAAAGCACCCACTGTAGTCGTATTGGACAAAGGAGTAGAAATCAAACGACTTGATTGTTGCATGGATAAAGAGAAACTACAATCTCAATTATTTTAGGTTCAATTCAAGTAGTTATGAAATGAAATTTAATTACAAAATTTTAAAACGACCGCAAGGCTGACCTTTGTTGGTCGTTTTTGTTATATATTAATATCTATGAAGAGTTAACATAATGATTACCATTACTTAATGATAACTTAATTTTAATACCATATACTTGATATTAACGCAACATGCAGCTCAATAATTGTTTTAATTTGGTGAATGATGATGATTATGGTAAGATATTATTGGAAGATCTGAAATACTACTATTAAAGTTAACTGTTTATTTTAGCGTTTAATTATTCTCTAAAAGCTATTAATTATTAGTAGAGCCAATCTTACCAATTGCATTGGTAATAGAGTCTTAAGACTATTGTGATAATTATCACGAATGGGATTGCATTTCTAATCATTACATATTGGCTTTTAACCTACTATATCGTAGGTCTCCTGTGATTTTGGTGGCTTCGGTCTCCTAAATAATTAAGTTAACCAAACATAACAGCAGTGAAAGGATTGATTGAGTAATGGCAGAGAAGAAAAAGATGAATCAAAGTATTTTAGCTTTAGTAATTCTTTTAATTGTTGTAGCAGTTGGGATTGGAACCTTTAATATCATGAATATCACTCGCACTGCCAAAACAAACATGGATTTATATTCAACGACTTTAAATGCCAATTACGACCAAAACCTTCGCCTTGTGACTCAGCAAGCAATCAGCACCTTAGATGGCATTTATCAACTGCAACAGCAAGGCGTACTGACAGAGGTTCAGGCCAAGGAACAAGCAATAGAAATAATGACTAAAATGAGATATGGTGACGATGGTACCGGATATTATTGGGGAGATACCACGGATGGGATATGTGTCTTTCATGGCACAAACCCTAAGGCGCCGGGCACAGACCGCAATAATGCAGCCGATTCTAAAGGATTCCTATTTATGCAGGAGATTTTAAAAGTTGGCCAGAACAATGGAGGGTATGTGGATTATTGGTTTCCTAAGGCCGATCCTAACGATAAGCAAGAATACCCCAAGCGAGGATATGCCCTAGAATTCAAACCATGGAAATGGGTTATCGGAACGGGTAACTATATTGACGATATAAATAAAGTCATCGCTGATCGACAAGCCGCAGCCGATGAAGAAATGTGGCAAAATATTGCTTACTCAGGATTAGGAATGCTAGGGGCTATTGCCATTTCAATTGGCTTTGCCTTAATGATCAATCGCAGGATTTCTCAGAAGATTGCACCTATCGCAGAATCGGCCCTGCAAGTAGCAGGAGGGAATTTAGATATCCCTGAGATTAGTGTGACGACGGATGATGATATAGGGCTTCTAGGAAAAGCCTTTAACGATATGACTAATAATCTGCGTGAGTTAGTGGAAAAAGTCTCTCAGTCTTCTGGATTGGTTGCTTCAACTTCCCAGGAACTAACTTCTGGAGCAGAACAGTCAGCTCAAGCCTCCAATCAAATTGCCACTTCTATTTCCGAAGTCTCTGCTGGTACTGAAACCCAATTAAACGTTGTTAATAACACAACTAAAATCGTTAACCAAATGCTGGTTGGTATTAATCAGATTCTCGACAGTTCTAAAGTAGTTGCCGATACATCAGAAAGAGCTGCGCAATCTGCGCTAGATGGTATGAAGGCTATTGACAAAACCATGGATCAAATGAGTAACATCGAAAGAACCGTGAACACCTCTGCTCAGGTCATTAACAATTTAGGAGAACGATCCAAAGAAATAAGTCAAATTATCGATGCGATCTCTGGAATCGCTCAACAAACCAATCTCTTAGCTCTTAATGCTGCAATTGAAGCTGCTCGTGCCGGAGAACAGGGGCGTGGCTTTGCAGTCGTTGCAGACGAGGTACGTAAACTTGCAGAACAATCAAGTGAAGCCGCAAAACAAATCTCTGCCCTTATTCTCGAAATCCAAGAGGATACTCAAAAAGCAGTTGCTGCTATGAATAAAGGAACCCTGGAAGTCTCAATGGGAACTAAAGTTGTAAACACTGCGGATGATGCGTTTAAGGACATCAACGATTTGGTCACAACGGTGTTAAACCAAGTTCGAGAAATTACTTTAAAAATCCAACATACTGCCGAGGGAAGTAATCAAGTTGCAGAGGCAGTTACCGAGATTAATCAAGTCAGCAAATCAATTGCAGTTCAGACTCAAACAGTTTCGGCAGCAACTGAAGAGCAATCTGCTTCCATTGAAGAAATTGCTGCTGCTAGCCAAGTGCTCTCGAAAATGGCTCAAGAAGTGGAGCTGACTTTAGAAAAGTTTCGATTATAAGTCAAACAATTAATCAAGAGAAGAGTTATTCCAGAGGAAAAAATAGGAGTTAAGAGATTAAGATTCTGAAACTGGGCTAGGAGCATTTTTGCTGCTAGCCTATTTTTCTAAAGAGGTATATGGATAGGACTGTTCATTGGACATTGCATAGTAAGATGGCATGGGCATCGGTAGAATAAATAGTCCTTTCAACGGTATAGATTGAATTTCTTTTTAAGAGAAGTTCATCTTCAGATCGAATGTTGCTGATATTTTTCAAACAAGCTCCATTAAAATTCTTTGGGACCTTTAGAATAAATAGTACATCTGCAGAGTATTCTCTATTTCCGTTGAAAAATAAAGTAGTACTGGAAAAGCCCTTTTCAAGTAATTTCTTTCCATCGTAGAGGGTTGATGTACTACCCAGCCCTTGAAGCCCTTCTAGATCTATCCAGCGAAAAGCAATTACATCTTCCGGAGTGGACGCTTTATTCAAGGCTGAATCTATATGCTGTGTTTTATTTTCAAACCTCGGATATTTACAATGGCGGAAATGCTCGTTATATTTGAATGAACATGAGGTATATAGTTTAATATTCTTGACTTCTTCGGAGGTTAATTGTTGTTCCCATGCACTATAGTAATGATCACACCATTGTCTAATAGCGTCTCTACACTCGAATGTTCGAAATGAACTATTATTTTTGAGGCTTTTGAGGAATTCCAAGATCTCCTGTAAGGCATCATAAAAGTCATTGTCATTATGAAGAGATAGAGGTTCTTCTTCGAAGAAAGATTGCCATATTTCTTTAATCTTTATAAATATAGAACATAACCTCCTTTGCAGAAAGGTCGTTATGTTCTATATTTACTTGGTTTACACCAAAAAAAGACTAAGAGCAACAGCAGTGTGTTGCTCTTAGTCTTTTTACGTTCCAACTTAATCGTAGCTTCTCGCTCCCAGATAACGAGAGGAGTAAAAGCTGTCGCTAAGACTTGATATTTTAACATCGCTATTAGGATTACTGGCATGGACAAAACGTCCACCCCCGATATAGATGCCAACATGTGAGGCACCCTTAGCATAGGTTGAGAAAAATACTAAATCACCTGCTTGGAGGTTGCTCTTGTTAACCGGAGTTCCTGAGGCGAATTGGGCATAAGATGTTCGCGGGAGAGAAATCCCGGAACTAGCATACACATATTTGGTAAAACCTGAACAGTCAAAGCCTTTTTGGGTGGTTCCGCCAAAGACATAGGGGGTACCTTGCAAACTGAGTGCCCGGTCTACTACTGTTGTGGAACCGCCGCTTCCTCGAGATACTGTAGAAGCAGAAGCGACCATGACAGGCCGATTACTGGGGCCTTGGGCAACAACACGGTTTACCGGACTTTGAGTTACCTTTTCTTCTAATACTTGCTTGGTAACATCAATGCCGTTTTTCTGTACATAAGAATATGTAACGATTTTTGAACCATTACTACCTTGCTCAAGTACTTTAGTTTGGCCGACCTTTAAACTGCTATCGGTCTTTGTTACAACATCATAGGGAATTGCTTCGGGGCCGGAGTATGTCCCCTGACTTACGACAGTAAGGAAGGGAGTTGAAGAAACGAGCTTGATAACTTGCCCTGGCTGCAATTTAGTGTCCTTGGTTACTCCTGGGTTACCTGCTAATACTTCATCAGTTAACATATCATTTTTACGGGCAATAAGCCACCAAGAGTCGTTCGGTTGAACAGTATAATCCTTAGCGGATATTTTACCATCAGTCAAAATTTTAAAAGCTTGGTCAGGGGAGGTTAGCTGTTCCGGTAGGACTTCAGCCTCTTCTACACTAACCTTTTCGGCAAAACTAACAGAAGTAACCTTGTTCTCCTCACTGGGTTTAACATAATAGTCTTCGTATTCTTTGAGGAGTTTGTCGGAATCCTCTTTAGTGGGCAAAAATGCGATCACTGAGCCATCGGCTTCTAACTTATAACCATCAACATAAGTACTTAATTTATCCTCTAACGTCTCCTCGCTCAAAGTAGATGTCAGATAGACCGTGGGCTTTACCCTGAGGGATTCATAGGTTATTTGGTCGTGAGTTTTAGCAACCACTCCGAAAGGCTCGCCCTGTTGTTTGAGAATGGTTTCCACAAGGTCTTTACCATAATCAACACTTCTTACTAAACCAATCTGCTGACCGTTAACCATGACAGCAGCTGCAGAAGTTGTGGTTGAAAGATAATAGGTAAGTCCTCCGGTTAGGATAACCGCAATAGATAAACCGCTGATAACACGTGGAGATTTCCATGAGACTTTTCGCAGAGTAGTGCCGCAAAATTGTTGAATTAGCATTCGTTTCTCATTCAAACTAGGAGGCAATTGCATGTTGTTTTCACCTTTCTCGGCTTACGAGGTTAGCTGACGGATTCGGGCATAAGGTGTAAGCCCTACGCATTTGGTATGCGTTTCACCCCAAAAAAAAATCCCCCGCTCTAGGTGACTAGATTAAGCCTTCATACTTTTTATCAACGTTATATATTCGACATTATACTTAAATCTCCTTTTATTTTCATAAAGAAATACATGGCAATTGATGAAGAAATTGTGAAGTAAGTGTAGCATTGCGTTAAAAAATGGGTTTATTATTTTTGTTTCAGAGAATTAATGGGATAGGCCTCGTGTAATAATATCTCGTACTTTTCCTGGTAATTCGGCAGCATCTTCTTTGCTGAGACCAGTGGTGGGGATTGGTTTAAAAATAGTTACCTTAACATGGGCGGGTTTAATCTTAAAGCCGTTTTGTTCCATTATCTTATAAGAGCCGCAAATCGAGATCGGAACAATTGGGACGCCAGCCTTTAAGGCTAACTTTAAGCTGCCAGGCTTAAAGTCTCCAATCATATCACCTTTGCTGCGAGTGCCTTCAGGGAAAATGACCATAGAGTAACCTGCTTTAAGTTGTTCCGCAGCTTGATTAATTACTTTAAGGGATTGGCGAATGTCTGAACGATCCATAAAAACGCATTTTAAATGAGTCATCCAACTTCTAATCAAAGGCAATTTAAGGAGCTCAATTTTTGCAATAAATGCCTTTGGTTTATCGATATAACCGAGGAGAATTGGAATATCGAAATTACCTTGGTGATTGCTTACAAAGAGAACCGAGCCATTAGCCGGGATGTTTTCTTCGCCTTGGATCTCAACAGTAACACCTGCAAGCTTAACAAGTGAATGGGCCCATTTTTTTGCTGTTTGATTTGTAAGTCTGTCATGTTCAAGGATTCTATCCATTCTTTCTAATCGATTAACTTTTAAAAGCGTTGGTTGTATGGACAAAAGATACGCCCAAAAATATGTAAACCAGAGGAAGGTTCGAAACATTGGGATTCTCCTCATCTTGTTTTAAAATTATTCTAGCAAAAATTTATATACTCAAAAGTATGTGCTGGAACTAAAAATACTATTACATAAAATTACCAGAAGATGTGTTGATCTTCATTTTCGAATACATGCTTAAGTGAAGTGATGATATAAACAATAAAAATAAAGGCAGCCAGTGATACCATTGGAGCAAAGTATGCAAAGGGCTGTGCCCATAAAATTGTGCCATGAGCCCATAAATACCATAATGACATATTAACACCTCATTCTATTGTTATCAATGTAGCAATATATTTGATACTTTTTCTTGTATTAAATTACTAATATGGCCTGTAAGGAAAAGTCCCATCGCTAACACCATTACAGCCAACTGCATTGGGTAGGGGGAATAAAGGTCGATGAATCTTATTAAGCTAAAAATTGTTTCGTTGGGCTCTAGCACTTGTTTAACGCTCATTTCAATATGCCTGAAATCAATGGTGAGAAACCCAATGGATGTGAAACCGTTAATAACTGGGAAGTATATTGACATTTTAGGGAGCAGGTTAGTGGGTGAGAGTTCTTTCGTTCTTTCAGGTTCATTTGAAGGGTTAGACTCACTTGATTGAAAAAGTTTGTTGATTCCATCTAATATGACCAATCCGCTGGCGGAAAATAGAACTAACATAGTTAGGGGGAATGGTAGTCGGAGGCTTAAGAGGTTAAACATAAGATAAACTGTTTCATTAGGCTCCATCTGCTGTCTCCAAAACAGCCTAACTTCTTTTAAGCTCATAATGGAAACACCTATAGCATTGTATGGTTCAATCAAAAACCAGAAATAAATTGAAAATGGACATAGCTTGAAAGGATTGATCTGACTAACAAATCTCTTAATTTGCGTAAGGATCAGTGGGGGATAATTATGAAGGGTTCTATTTTCCCAGAGAATTGACTTTAATAAAGCCGGGTGTCTATAAAGGTACTTATTCAAATATTGTTGTAGGACTGTACTTATATTAATCACACCTTGCAAAATCAGTACCCCACTTATTAAAACTTTTCTATGATTTTTTGGTTTGCCCTTTCAATTGGATCTGTAGTATAGCCAACAGTGTTTAGCAAAAGCCAAGTCCAAAAGAATGAATTAAGGATAGCGATAATGGTGGGGACTGGTAGCCAAATACCCCAAAACTTCGTACTTGGGTAGAAGGCGTTGGGCTCTTTAGAAGAGGAATAAACATGAACAGGTTTACTGCTCGGCGAGTAGTGCTGATTTCTAGGTGTATTAAAAGTTAACTTCAGGATGCTACACTCATCCACATGCTTATTTGGCTTTTTCATAGTTGCGGAAGATGACACCCCCTAAGAACATTGCGACTATAAAAGATCCAGTTAACCAGAAAATCCAATAAAACTGGATGATCCACAATGAGTATCCTTGCAAAAACGTTGCCTCCCTTGTTAATAATAACCATATTATTCCTTTCGATTATTGGCTGTGAAAATATTTTTAATGCTCAGTAAGATAGAAATGGCTTTTCATCAAAGGGCGACGAGGTTTTGTATATAATTTTCTCCTATGCCCCCTCTAAATAAAATATATTTGTTATTTTCTGATATTTATATTAGAATTATTTTAAAGTAAGTATATTTAAAAATATTTAAACTGCCAAAGAATTAATTTGCAATCCATTTAATAATTTACTGTATTTTGCAAAAGGTATGAGAGGGGGATTTGTATGCTATTACGCAATCGCAAACCAAAAACTACGGTAGCTCTTCGCCAGCGACAATTATTTCAGGTAGGAGATCGTGTCAAGACTAGTAATCATTATGTAGGAACCGTTGTTCGAGTTGATCGTGATGAAGTTGGGGAGTATATTGTTGCTCGATTAGATGAAATACCGCAAGATTTTGCATACGATCCAGACGATCTTTTGAGAATCTAAATAATCTTTGAATATTGAAAGAAGCACCCATTTCTAAAGTGGGTGCTTCTTATTGTGCACTAGGTTAATTGAGAAAAATACTTTTTTGAAGGAGTATTTGGAAACATGTTGAAATCTTAAAGGGAATTTGCTGTACTAAACTTCTCTTTAAGGGAGGGAAAGCTAAATGTACATTAGGAGTAATAATAAGCCGGATATAATAATTATCGGCGCTGGAATCATTGGCTTAAGCATCGCTTACAACTTGTTGGAAATAGACCCGAAACTTTCGATAACTCTTCTGGAAAAGGAGAAATTATTGGGAATAGGTTCCACTGGAAAATGCACAGGAAGTATTAGCTATCAATTGAGTAGCCCACTTCAGCGTCGCCTGAGTCTGCTCAGCAGAGATTTTTTTCGGAATTTTGATGCTGTCTTTGATACTCCCAGTTGGTATTGGGAGAAGGGGCATTTATTATTAGCGGATAACGAAGGCTTATTGAAGGATCTCCAATCGATCTCAGTTCAAGCCGACGCTGACAACATCCCCATGAACCTAATGAATCAAGAAGAATTGCAAAGGGAGTTCCCATATTTGCACAGAGACCGGTTCTTAGGAGGGGCTTTTTGTTCATGGGATGCCTATGCCGACCCCTATGCTGTTTTGGCAGCCCTGTACTCAGTGGTGCGCCGTAAAGGTGTCGGGGTATATTTTGAACATGAAGTAAGGAAAATCATCATTGATGGCGATACTATTAAAGGTGTTGAAACTAGACAGGGAGTATTTCAAAGTCCCCTCGTCGTGAATGCTGCTGGCCCTCATGCTGCACAATTAGCTGAAATGTCTGGCCTTACTCTTAAAATCCAGCCTTACCGTCGTCAGGTTTACGTCTGTACAAACCCTAAAGATGTTCCCAAAGCTTCTCCTACAATCATGGATTTATCCTCTGGCTTTTATCTCCATCAGGAAACTAGTGGGAAAACAGTGTTATTAGGGGGAACAGATAAGTACACTTGGCCGGGATTGCAAGAAACAGTAGACAAATCCGTGGCAGAAGACTTTTTTATGACGACCATGGAAATAATACCTTCTACGCTTGATATAAAGTGGCTGCGAACTTATACGGGACTTTGTGAACTAACCCCTGATTTTCATCCGATTGTTGGTGAAGCATCAGGATTGAAGGGGATGTTTTTCGCTAACGGGTTCAGCGGACATGGCTTTATGCATGCCCCAGCCATCGGGCGGATTCTAGCAGATCTGATTTTAAAGGGTAGTACTGACCAGATCGATGCTAGTTTACTTCATCCAGACCGATTTCTTAAAGAAAATCCATAAGTAAATTTCCTGGTACCACTGATAGTATAACCTTCGTGCATACCAGCGAGCTTCAACTTATGTTCACGAACCAGTTTACACTCATGCCGTAAGAAGATTGAATAGAGGAGAAGGATACTGAAGGTAATGAACAATATTTTTAAAAATGCTGTCCAAATATCTAAGATAATCTGTAGAGCAAAATTATCCCCAGGAGATATTGCTGTTGATTGTACCATGGGGAATGGAAATGATACGGAATTTCTATGCAGTTTAGTTGGCGAAAAGGGAAAAGTTTATGCTTTCGACATCCAAGAAGAGGCCGTTATAACTACTAGAAAGAGACTTCAAGAACTCAACTTACTAGCAAGAACCGAAATAGTATTGGATGGTCACCAGAATATTGATAAATACATCAAGGGAAATGTGGAATTAGTGATCTTTAATTTAGGCTATCTGCCTAAAGGAAATCATGCTATTACCACGAAAAAAGAGACTACCATTGAAGCAGTTCAGAAATCTATGGGGTTGCTCAAACCTAATGGAATAATACTAATAGTTGTATACTCAGGACATGAGAATGGCAAACTTGAAAAGGAAGCTTTAATAAATTTCACCACAACAATAAACCAGAAGGAATATAATGTTGCTGAAATTTGCTTCCCAAACCAGATTAATAGTCCCCCGGAACTTATTTGTATTGAAAAGGTTTAAAGGGCAAGGCTAGGTAAATATTTCTATTTGCCATTCCATTATATGTTGCGTACAATTAGATTGTAAAAAATATAAAAGAAAAAGGTGACTAGCATGTCTATTTATGATTATTCATTTCAGTCCATCGAAGGTAAAACAGTCTCTCTTTCTGATTTTCAAGGTAAGGTGATGTTGATTGTCAACACCGCCAGCAAATGCGGTTTTACTCCCCAATATGAGGGACTAGAGAAACTTTATGAAGCTTATAAAGATCAAGGTTTAGTGGTGATCGGTTTCCCCTGTAACCAATTTGCTGAGCAGGAGCCGGGGACCAATAGTGAGGTTCAGGAGTTTTGTAAGATAAGATATGGGGTTACCTTCCCGCTTACGGAAAAGGTGAATGTACGGGATGAAAATGCTGATCCAATCTTTCAATATCTTACTGAAAACACAACCTTTAAGGGGTTAGGTAAAGGCCTTAAAAACAAAGCCCTTGAACTTATGCTCAAACAGAAATACGGAAAGCAGTTCTCTGATAACTCTGTTAAATGGAACTTTACAAAATTCCTCATTGGCAGAGACGGAAAAATAGCAGGCCGTTTTGAGCCCACTGTCTCACCGGAAAGCATGGTATCCTCGATTGAGGAGTGCTTGTAAATTGAACTGGGACGCGAAGGAAATGCTCAAACTTGACAATCAGTTGTGTTTTGCTCTTTATGCCTGTTCAAAAGAAATTATTGCCTTGTATAAACCATACCTGAACTCTCAGGGACTAACCTACACTCAATATATTACACTTTTAGTATTGTGGGAGGAGGATGGACTCAATATCTCTGAGCTTGGGAACAAGCTCTTGCTAGATTCAGGAACACTTACCCCTCTTCTGAAAAAACTTGAAAAATTTCAGCTGGTAGAGAGAGTAAGGGATAGAGACGATGAGAGAGTGGTTAAAGTTTTCTTGACGGAAAAAGGAAAAATGCTGCAGGAAACTTTTAGTGATCTACCGCAAAAGATGTTTTGCAATACAGGAATCCGGGTGGAGGAAGCCATAAAGCTTAAGGCCATGCTGAATCAGCTGCTGGGAAACATTCGAAAGTTATAATGCTCCAGTTATATTGACAGCTGTAATTACTTGGCATATAATAGCTAGTATTATATTTGAATATTATACAAAATGACTGATGATGAGAAATAGTATGTCTTATGAGGGTGTCTTAGCGAGTCAGAGGTGGTGAGAGTCTGATACAAGTCTCTTAGACAGAATGGTTCTCAGAGGTGTGATCCGAAAACCGTAAAAGTTAGTAGGTGATTCCGGGGGTTTCCCGTTACAGAGACAAAGGTATCGAGAATTGTATTCTCCGTACCTGATAGATTAAGGTATTTGGTAGATTGTTTGCTTAAGTCCAATTGGTTGGTTGATTGGATTTGGAGGAAAATAATTGCCTTATACGAATTAAGGTGGTACCACGGAGCTTTCCGTCCTTTTAGGACAGAAGGCTCTTTTTTATTGTAATAAGAAAGGAGCGTTCAAATGGTTAAGGAAAAGTTACATGTACTGTCTGATGGCGGCTACGAAACAAAGGGGCATTTTGGTCCATATGGAGGTGCCTATGTTCCAGAGACCTTAGTTCCTGCTTTGCGAGAATTAGAAGAGGCCTACATGAGATCTGGCCGAGATGAGAGCTTTCAGAAAGAGTTTCGAGACCTGTTACAAAGGTATGTTGGACGACCATCTTTATTCTATGAAGCCAAGCGCTTATCAGAACAATTGGGTGGTGCCCGAATTTATCTTAAAAGAGAAGATCTCAATCATACCGGTGCACATAAAATTAACAACACTTTAGGGCAGATTTTGCTCGCTAAAGCTATGGGTAAGAAAAGAGTGATTGCTGAGACAGGAGCAGGACAGCATGGGGTAGCTACTGCTACGGCTTGTGCATTATTTGCTCTTCCGTGTGTAGTTTATATGGGAGAAGAAGATGTTCGCCGACAGAAGTTAAACGTCTTGCGGATGAAGTTATTGGGTGCAGAGGTTCGTACTGTGACTCATGGATCATGTACTCTAAAAGATGCTATTAATGAAGCACTGCGGGACTGGGTGACTAATGTTGAGGAGACGTTTTATTGCTTTGGGACGGCAGCCGGACCACATCCCTATCCAACAATTGTTCGAGATTTTCAGGCAGTAATTGGACATGAGACCAGGGAGCAAGCCTTAAAGGAATTAGGAAAACTTCCAGACGCGATCATTGCCTGTATTGGAGGTGGGAGTAATGCCATTGGTATCTTCCATCCTTTCATCTCCGACCCAGAGGTAAGACTAATTGGAGTCGAAGCAGGGGGAACAGGAAATAAGACGGGGGAAAATGCTGCGACACTTTGTTTGGGTGAACCCGGTGTTTTGCATGGAGCTTATAGCTATTTGCTGCAAGATGATGATGGACAAATTGTTGTAACCACATCTGTCTCTGCCGGACTTGACTATCCCGGCGTAGGACCAGAGCACAGCAATCTGAAGGAAACGGGTCGAGCAGACTATGTCAGTATTTCGGATCAAGAAGCGTTAGATGCTTGCTCCTTGCTTTGTCAGACTGAGGGAATCCTGCCGGCCCTGGAAAGTGCCCATGCCATCGCCTATGCAGCTAAACTTGCCCCCAGACTCTCGAAAGATCAAGTGATCGTAGTTAATCTTTCGGGCAGAGGAGATAAAGATGTAGAAACCTTAGCTCAGTATTTAGAAGGAGGTGCAGATCATGAGTGAGAGACTTAAGGCGGTTTTTCAAACTAAACCTGCAGGGGTAACTCGTCTGATTTCATATATTATGGCGGGAGATCCTACCGTAGAGGTCAGTCTGCGACGCCTAAGGGGGCTGGCTGATCACGGAGTGGATGTTTTAGAACTGGGAGTTCCCTTCAGTGATCCAATGGCCGATGGGGTGGTGATTCAAGCTGCGGCTGAGAGAGCTTTAAATGCTCAGATGACGGTGAAAAAAACCTTAGAACTGGTAGAGGAATTTCGTAAAACTCACAACACCCCCCTTCTTTTGATGAGTTATCTGAACCCACTTCTTCGTTATGGGTGGGATCGATTTGTTGAAGATGCAGCTGAGGCAGGAGTCGATGGGTTTATCTTACCGGATTTACCTTGGAGGGAAGGTCAAGGGCTTAGAACAAGAACTGAGAAAAGTGTCGGTAACAAACTATCTTTTATCCCGATGATTGCCCAAACTAGCCGTGAGCAAGATATTGAGGCTGTCTCTCAGGTAACCGAAGGATTTGCTTACGTTCTATCGCGTAATGGGATTACCGGAGGAGAAGTTGAAATCCCTGACAACGTTAGCGTGTTTATAGAAAGCTTGAGGGATAGCCTTCAAATCCCGCGTTGTGTCGGTTTTGGGATTCAGAAAGCCGAACAAGTCCGTGCATTAGCAAAAATTTGCGACGGAGTTGTCGTTGGCAGTGCTTTAGTAAAAGCCTTTGCCAAACTTGATCAAGAGGGATTAGAGGAAAAAGACTTAATCGAGCAGGAAAAAGAAGTATTTACTTGGTTGGCAAGCCTGAAGCAGTAGGCAAGCGCTTTCGAGGGATGCTTCTCAATGTCAATTAAACCCTTCACCATAACACCAGATTTTTCTGGTGTTATTCCTTATTCCCCTACCACCGAGTCTCCATGTTCAGCTTTAGCTGAACGAGTTCACTGTCGACTAAGCTAACCATACACTCTATTTAGAGCTTGCTAATTTATTGAAAAGTCTAGATTCCTAAGGGTTTACGGGTAGTGTCTTAATAAATGTGCATTAAAAACAGACTTTGGCGTCAAAAAATGTGCCCATGGTGTTAAAATCAAATGTTGCACCGGTGCACCATTTGGCCTCTCTTCCCCCACGGGAGAGTAAATCACGATTTATTAGCAAGCCCAATTTAAATCGTTAATACTTAATTAATAAACTGTTTAGAAAAAATCAATAGATTTGGCCTAGAATATAGCTTAGGAAGTTTTTGTAAATCTTCAAAACCAAAGTAAAAATAATAACTATTACACAAGTATGTGAAGTATCAGGCCAAGATTTCTCGTCTAATTAGATATAACTGATTAACTCTTATTTTGCTAAGGAAAAAAGATAAGAGTCGGTTTGCTATGGTCAATTTTCGATTAAGGGGGTGCGTAATGGAATCAGCTATTGAAACAGTAGATTTAGGGAAGATGTATAAACTAGGAACAGTCGATGTGGAGGTATTAAAGGATGTTAATGTAATTATTCACAAAGGTGAGTTTGTTTCAATTATGGGACCATCTGGTTCAGGGAAAAGTACCCTTTTATATTTGATAGGTGGGCTTGATAAACCAACCTCAGGCTGCATCAGGGTCAATGGCAAAGAGATTTCTAAAATGAAGGATAAAGAAGAAAGCTCCATGCGCAGAAAAGAAATAGGATTCGTCTTTCAATTTTATAACCTAATACCCAATTTGACTGTAGAAGAAAATATTGTACTACCAATTTTATTAGACAGTAAAAAAATAAAAAATTATAAGCAGGAGCTCAATGAAATTTTGACAATTGTAGGGCTTTCAGATAGAAGAAACCATACTCCTAAGGAATTGTCGGGAGGTCAGCAGCAAAGAGTAGCTATTGCCCGAGCGCTAATTAACGAGCCTGAAATCATTTTAGCAGATGAGCCCATAGGAAATCTCGATTCCAAAACGGGAACAGAGGTTATGGAACTTTTGAAGACAATTAATCTGGAAAGAGGAAGAACTATTATCCAGGTTACTCACTCCCGAGAAGCCGCGGATTATGGTCAACGAATCATCAACCTAAGGGATGGGAAGGTATGTCAATGATGAAAAAAGTAGTGATAGGACTCACCTTGATCTTAACGATATCAGGATGTAGTAAAGAACCCGTAAAAAATAATGAAGAAAACGTGACAAAAGTTGAAACTACGCAGGTAGTCGAAGCTTTTGGCACAGTTAAGTCTACAGATGTTAAAACGATAACTATCGATTTCATGACAGTTGTTTCCAAAATTAACGTTGTAGAAGGGCAAAGAGTCTCTAAGGGCGATGTTTTGGTTAGCTTAAACTCTCAAAACTATCTGACCCAAATTAGAAACAAGGAACTTGATATAAAAACATTACAAATTGAATTGGCTGGTTTAAATAGGGATTACGAGACGAAAAGAAGTAGTTTAGAAAAAAGCGCTGATCCAGAAATTATGAGATATATCAATGATCAGAAACATGCCCAGGTTTTACTTAGTAAAGCTCTTGAGGACTTAAAGGCCAGAGAATCTTTGTATGCTGCAGGCGCTTTATCCTTAAAAGAGCTCAATGAGTATCAACAAACTGTCAAAGACAAGGAAAAGGCCGTTGCCGATGCAGTTTTTTCGGAAGAAAACACTAGGAAAAGAATTCAGCAAGAGATAGACCAGTTGCGAACATCTATTGATCAGAAAAGCCTTCAAGTTACCTCTAAGGAGCTTGAGCTTAAAGCAATGCAGGAAAAGATGAACAAAAGCTACATACAGGGTAATGAGATTATCGCAGATGTTTCTAATGGAGTAGTCACTGATCTTGGCTGCACTCAGGGAGATATAATTATTGATCCGGAGAAAAAACTTTTGAGTATTCTCAATAAAGACAGTGTTTTGATTGAGGCGAATGTGGCGGAGGAATTTATTAAGGATGTAAAGATCGGCGCAGAAGTTATCATAAGCCCTGACGCCGATAAATCGCGAACTTACAACGGAAAAGTATTATTTATTGCAGAGAAAGCAGTTCTGAAAAACAATGAAACGACTATTCCTGTGCGCATATCCATTGAAAATCCGGATGACTTTCTGCTTCCCGAATTTAATGTCGGTGTAAAGATAAGTTTCGATAGTCCAAAAGTTGATGCCAAAGAATAATCAAGGTGCTGCGCAGGTTCTTGGTTTAGGACTGGGGAGTTTCTTTAGGAGTGATAAGATTGGGCATAATCATCAAGTTTATATTTAAAAGTATCGGTGAAAAGAAACTGCGGACTTTTCTGATCGTTTTATCAATTGTTTTATCCTCGGGAGTATTTTTTGCCTCAATAGCTATTTCCGGGAGTCTAGAGGAAATGATTATCAAGGGAATTAAAGATTCAATTGGTAATGCTGATATAATAATTACGCCCACTGAAAAATCCTCTTCTCCGTTTTTCTATATCAATAAAGCAGAGAGTTACAAAGATCGTACAGAATATATTATTGGAGAGATTCAGGAAAATGCGGTTTTCAAACCCGATAGGAATGAAGAAATAAGCATTAACTTGACAGGAGCATCTATCGAAGATGTCCAAACAATGAACCCCTTTACAATTGAGCAACAGTATAATTTATATCCTTTTGAGGGCAGGAAGATCTTCATTGGCAAATCAGCTGCAGAAAAGTATCAATTGAATGTAGGCGACAGCCTGGAACTGGAATTCGGACAAGGACAACAAACCTCTAGACAAAAGTTCACGGTGAGTGGAATAGGCTCCTCGACTGGCTTTTTTAAAGGAACCTCAAAATCAATCCCTGCCGTCGTACCCCGGGACTTCTTAAGTAATTATAATAATGCACGAGGTAAGGTAGGGACTGTCTATATTAAGCTGCTTAAGCCTGAAGATAAACAGGAAATGATTCAGCTGTTGTCAAATGACTATAAAGACTACAGGGTGTTTGAACTATTCCCTTTTGAAGAAATAAAACAGGAAACTTTGATGATCTCGGCTATATTTCTAATGTTGTCATCCATTGTTTTTTTTATGAGCATTTTCATTATTTACTCATCATTTAAGGTGATTACGACAGAAAAGCTGCCAATCATAGGAACCTTTAGAAGTATTGGGGCTACCAAAAGGATGACAAACTTTTTATTATTAGGAGAAAGTCTTCTTTATGGTATCGTTGGCGGCATTTTAGGATGTGGAGTAGGAGTAGGGATCTTATATCTTATGTCTTATGCCTTAAGTAGAATGGTCAATGGTTCTGAAGGAATGGAATTTCAAACTACAATTCAGTTTTCGGGATTGAATTTTGTACTTGCCTTTATGATGGCAGTAGTTCTTTGTTTTGTCAGCTCAATCATCCCTATCTTAAAGGTATCTAAAATCCCAATCAAGGATATCGTTCTGAACTCAGTGCAAAAGAATACTACACGAAAAAGGTTATGGCTGATACTGGGCCTAGTATTTATGGTTGCTGCTTTGGCGTCTTCCTTTATTGAATCCAACGATTTAAGGCCGATCTTTGGCAGCATAGGTATGATAATGACTCTTACTGCTATCGTAATGCTTGTACCCTATATTACTTCCGTTTTTGTAAAGATCTTTGAAACCTTGTATGTTTTTGTCTTTGGGAACATAGGTATACTTGCGGCTAAAAATTTGAGAGAGAATCAAAACATAATTAATAATATTTCTATGTTGGCAATAGGCATAGCCTGCTTACTTCTAATTAATACAGCCAGCTATGATAATGTCATAAGCATAACTGATCAGTTCAAGAATTCTTTATATGATATCGAAATGTATACGAATAAAGCGGATAGGAATATTGAGAAGCGATTACTTATTATTGATGGTGTACAAGAAGTATATGGGGATTATGAGGCTTATGGAATAGAACTGACAGATAGAAATGATCGGATTTCTCGCCTTAAAGGGATTGATAAAAGCAAGATTTTAGATTTCTGGAATATCGAGATGAATGGAGATATTGATGAAACCTTTGAAAGACTTGATGAAGGTCGCAATATTTTAATAACCCATACATTAAGAGAAAAGTTGAATTTAAAAGAAGGGGATCTGGTAAACTTAAAATTAAAAAGTGGCGAAAAGGGCTACAAAGTGATTGGATTCTTCGATGATTTTGCAACAAATAAAAATATTGGTTTGATCTCTCAAAGATTTTTTAAAGCTGACATGCAGTATAAGTATTATTCAAGTATTTATATTAAGACATCCAAAAATCCTGAGGACGTGCTGAAAAGAATTGAAGCTGAATTTATAAGACTAAAGCCCTACTTACAGACTAAAAGCAAACTTCAAGAAGAATATTTGAGTTCCAATCAACAAGTAACTTTACTGATGTCTGGTTTTTCGATTCTAGCAATCGTTATTGGTGTTTTTGGAGTATTGAACAATCTGCTAATAAGTTTTCTTGTCCGTAAACGTTCTCTTGCAGTTTTTAAATCAATAGGAATGAGTAAAGTTCAAACAGTTAAGATGATTTTTATTGAAGCTGTTACCGGGGGTGCGATAGGAGGACTTTTAGGTGTAATAGCAGGAACCTTAATGATTGTAATTTTAGCTGGAACAAATAACTCAAAGAACATACATTTCCCGATAAGTTCCTATATAATATACGTTTTCGGTGGTATAATTCTAATGGTTATAGCCTCAATAATTCCTGCCCTAAAATCTTCAAAACTTGATATTGTCTCGTCCATAAAACTTGAATAGATCCACTGCACAAGATAATATCAATATCTGAGAAATTATTAGGTATAAACCACTAATGAGGCTCGATGTTTATTGTTAAAAGGAGATTTAAGAAATGTTATTAATTGAGATTTTGAAAGCGGTTATTCTGGGTATCGTTGAGGGAGTTACAGAGTGGCTGCCTATTAGTAGTACGGGGCATATGATTTTAGTCGACCAGTTTATACAACTTAATATGAGTGAAGCTTTTAAAGAGATGTTCTTTGTCGTTATTCAACTTGGGGCAATCCTTTCAGTCGTTGTTTTATATTGGAAAAAGCTAATCCCGGTATCATTTACAAAGAAGGCATCTATAAAATACGATACAATCATACTATGGTTAAAAATTCTTACTGCCTGTCTGCCAGCGGCAATTATTGGTCTGTTGTTTGATGATCAAATAGATGCTCAGTTTTATAACTATCAGACGGTTGCTGTTACCTTAATTTTGTACGGGATACTGTTTGTCGTTATCGAAAATCGAAATTCTAATTTCAGGCCTAGGATCAATAATTTATCCCAAATCACCTATAAAACCGCTATGATCATTGGAGTATTTCAAGTTTTGGCACTAATCCCGGGCACATCCCGTTCGGGTGCAACTATTTTGGGGGCTATCTTAATAGGTACATCCAGAACGGTCGCTGCAGAGTTCACCTTTTTCTTAGCTATTCCAATTATGTTCGGAGCTAGCCTTCTCAAAATATTAAAATTTGGTTTAGTGTTTACTAATGCTGAACTTGTAATTTTATTAACTGGAATGGTAGTTGCTTACATGGTATCAATATTATCTATCAAATTTTTAGTCGGATACATTAAGAAGAATGACTTTAAGGCCTTCGGTTGGTATAGAATTATCTTGGGAATTATTGTTTTGCTTTACTTTTTAATTGTAAGTTAGTCCTTACTAAGTACTAAAAGAGGAAATTATCAAAACTGTGAGCTAAGAAAAGGAAGAGGAAGTCCTCTCCTTTTCTTTTATATAGGGATTTTGTCGTTTTTCCAGGGAGTTCTTAACAGTTAAAGAACGTAGCTATGATAAACCCTTGCATTCCAATCAAGCTAAGACACCTGTTTCTTAAGCAGGTGTTTTTTATTTTGCTTAGGTGGAGTTAGAGTCCTCCAAGTCTCTATGTACCCTTTAGTTGAAGGGGCTCACTGTATTATTACGCGGTAATAATTTTCTTCGAGGAGCTTTTTGAGGGTCATGACCTGAGCTGCGTCGATGGTCTCTAATTCTAGTTCTACCTTTGCGTAACTGATGGGTATATCTAAGGTTTCTCGCCGATGGGAAACGGCAAGCACATTCGCCCCCTTACTTGCAATTAACTGTAAGAGTTGAGCTAGAGCACCGGGGCGATCACTAATAACAGTCGTAAGAAAGCACTTACGACCATTTTTAACGAGTCCTTTGTCAATGGTGCGCGCCAGGATATTAACATCGACGTTGCCGCCGCTTAGAACTGCAACGATTTTGCGATTTTTGTAATGTGACAACCTATGTATTATTCCCGCAGCAGCGGCGGCCCCTGCGCCTTCGGAAACAACTTTAGCACTCTCTAGGAACAATAACATTGTACTGGCAATTTCATCCTCATCCACGGCCACTATATCGTCAACATATTTACTTACAAGTTCAAAAGTAAGTTCACCAGGTGTTTTAACGGCAATCCCATCAGCAATGCTTGGAGTCCCATTAATTGTAATTGGGTGCTGATTGTTAATCGATTCAATCATCGAAGGATTATTTTTACTTTGCACACCAATAATTTTGATGGTGGGATTTATAGTTTTGAGTGCCAGAGCAACACCTGAAATTAATCCGCCGCCACCAATTGGCAAGACGACAACTTCGACATCAGGCAGATCATCAAGAATTTCCAAGGCAATAGTACCTTGCCCGGCAATTACCTGTGGATCATTAAAGGGGTGTATAAATGTTGCTTGGGTTTCCGACTGAATGCGTCGTGCTTCATTGTAAGCCTCATCGTAGGCTTCGCCATGCAGAATGACTTCTGCACCATACTTGCGTGTGGCAGTTACTTTGGAAAGGGGAGCGTGCAAAGGCATGACAATTTTTGCTTCGATTCCGTAAATTGCGGCGGCTACTGCGACCCCTTGAGCATGGTTGCCAGCCGAAGATGCGATCACACCCAGTGCCTTTTCTTGGTCAGTCAAGTTAGCAATTCTATTGTACGCTCCTCTAATCTTGAAAGACCCGGTGCGTTGAAGATTTTCCATCTTTACAAAGACCTGATTACCACTCATATTACTTAAACGAGGATTAAAGACTAAAGCTGTTTTATAGGATACTCCTTGGAGAGTAGTTTTGGCATTTTTAATATCTGCTAGAGAAATATTCATAGAGTGGTTCCTTCCCTTGTAATTTATTGGTTCAAGCTATGTGAACATTACTTTAGTTTGTTCATTCGGAGTATGATCTATGAAAAAAATGTAAAAAAGATAGTCAGAACATCCAGTGTTCTGACTATCTTTTATGGGCAGTATAAGTTTTTAACTATAATCTATTATTCAATGATTCCAAAGCCTCTCATAGCGTGTATTATGTGGAGTTTCATTGCGGTTTTTGCTCCTTCAGCATCTCTTTTTGCTAAAAACTCCATAATCATACGGTGATCATTCAAAGTGTTTTGAATCATTTCCTCATTTGTGTCAGATAATAGAACTCCCTTATCAATCGCTTGATAGAGGATAGGCATCAGCCGATTCATAAATTCATTGTGGGTCGCCTTAGCTATGGATTTGTGAAATGCTTGTTCTGCCTCTGTTCGATCTTCCTTTTTTAAAATTAATTCTTCTTCGAGTCTGCCATAATATAAAATTCGTTCGAGCTCCCGATCGTTGGCCCGTTTAGCTGCGTAATAGGCTGATTGAGGCTCAAAGATCAGACGCATTTCATAGAGATCCTTTACGTCTGGTTGGAGTGTGGAAAGTTCTTTGAGGCCCAAATCTTCATTCAAATCAAGATTATTCTTAACAAAGGTGCCTTTACCACGATAAATCTCTAAAACATTATGTGCTACTAAAATACGGATAGCTTCGCGTAATGTAGTACGGCTAACTTGTAGAACTTCAGATAGTTCAATTTCGTTAGGGAGTTTGTCTCCTGAGCTGAATTTCTTATCTATAGTAATCATTGCCAGGATATTATCCGCTACATTTTCTGCCAGACTTCTTTTTTTCCTTGTCATGACGGCCCCCCTTAAGTGAATACTATTAATACTGTATCCCAATATCTTTAAAAAGCAAGTTTAAATTCTTAAGTTTAATTTGATATATTCAAAACAAAAAGGCAACCATCAATTCTTTAATTTGATGATGCCCTTTTTTGTTAGGAGAGAGACTTCGTATATTAACCGTTTCTATGAAATTTAACAAGTTAAACTAAATTCTCAAAAGAAGATCTACTCATCGTTGTGAATTGATTTTTGGCTGTTTGATAGGCTTCTATGGCATCATCCTTTAGGAATGTAGACTCTTCTTGGATCTTTTGGGTTAGATCTCTTTTCATTGCTATTGCTTCTTGCGAATCAATCTGGCCATCGCCATTTGTATCATATTCCAAGATTTCTGCGGCCGTATATTCACTTGAGGTTAACAACGCCTCTGTCGAAGTTGAAGATCCGCTCTTAGAGGAATCGGCTAGTCTTGGAACAGAGGTAGCCGGACTAGAATTTCTTGAATTAGAGGTTGTTGAGGTTGCCTTGCTTGAATCATTGCCTTGACTTTTGTTTCCGGGCCCTTGTCCACTTTTTCCTGAGTCTGTCGAAAGGTTACTTGAAGCTGTAGAATTGGTAAAAGTATCACCATCATAGCTTGTGTCGGGGTCACTGCTTATAGTGCTTTGGTTGTCGATTAAACCTTCATCTTTGTTCTTCGTCGAGCTTTTATTGTTTTCGATATAGTGACTATTCAGTAAGGATGATGCTTCTGAACTGATGGATGAAATAGACATATAAACCTCCTTTCCTTTTATAAGGTTATTTAGTTATCGATTGTAATTCTTTGAGTTAAGTTTGAAAACGCTTAACTTGTTACTTGAAATTTAATCCATGCTTGTTTAGGCGGTATAGGAGAGTTGGACGAGAAATCCCCAGATACTTTGCTGTCCTGGTCTGGTTATAATTATTCTTCTCTAAGGCTTTAATTATTAGACGCTTCTCTAACTCTTCTAATGAGAAACCTCCTTCAGGAAGATTGATGATAGGATCCGAAGTAGCCTTCTCAAAGTTCTCTAGTAACTCGCTAGGAAGATGTATTGGCAGAATTTCATTGTTTTGGCAAACAATTAGTGGTCTCTCAATGGCATTTTGCAATTCTCTTATGTTACCTGGCCAATCATATCGAGTCAGAATTTTCATGGCTTCAGGAGAGATCTTCTTGGTATGGGAAGGATCAAATTTTCCTAAGAAATGATTAACTAAGAGAGGGATATCGTCTTTACGCAATCTTAATGGCGGCATTTTGATTTGCATCACATTTAAGCGATAATAGAGATCTTCTCTGAAGGTTCCATTAGCAATGGCTGTGGAAAGTTCAGCATTAGTGGTAGCAATGACCCTTACATCGATTGGTATTGTTTCAGTTCCACCGACTCTTTCAAAACATCTTTCCTGTAAAACCCTGAGTAATTTTACTTGCATGCTTATTGGCATGTCGCCGATTTCGTCTAAGAGGATGGTACCTTTATCGGCCATCTCAAAACGGCCTTTTTTTCTGGTTGTCGCCCCGGTAAAGGCCCCCTTTTCATGCCCAAATAATTCACTTTCCAGCAGGTGTTCAGGAAGGGCGGCACAGTTCACCGCTATAAAGGGCATATTTCCGCGGTTACTGGCTTTGTGGATTTCTACAGCTGCAACCTCTTTACCGGTTCCGCTTTCACCGGTTATCAAAACTGTTGCATTAGTTTTGGCAACCTGCTGTATTAATAGGGCAACTTCTTTAATGGCATCACTTTGTCCAATCATTTTCCCGTATTTCTCGCCTAACTCTTGACGCAGGTAACTTACTTCATGTTCCAAATTGGATAAATGCAAAGCCTGTTTTACTTGGATTTTTAATTCATCAAGTTTAAAAGGCTTGGTTATATAATCAGTAGCACCAATTTTCATAGCTTCAATGGCGGTCTCGATAGTTCCGTGAGCAGTGATCATAATCACCGGTATATTAGGGTTTATACTCTTGAGCCTTTTTAAAACTTCTAGGCCATCAATATCAGGCATTTTCAAGTCCAATATAACCGTTGATGGTTCGGTTTCAAGTGCCAGTTCAATACCTTGTAAACCCCTTGTTGCAGTAACAACTTGATATCCCTCGTGACTTAACGCCCTTTCTAAGGCCCAACACATTCTTTCTTCGTCATCGATTACCAAAATTCTTGGAATCAAGAATATCACTCTCCTAAGCAGAATTAGGGTGTCACTGGTAGTTTGATTGTAAAGGTTGTACCATTATAAGGAGTGCTGTCCACATCGATCATTCCACCGTGTAGCTTAATGCTTTGATATGAGATAGATAGGCCTAATCCTGTACCGGCTTGCTTAGTAGTAAAGAAGGGGTCAAATATTCTATGAATATCCCCTCCCGAGATTCCTTCGCCTGTATCAGACAAGCTGACAATAACTATATCATCCGTTTGACTTGTTGTAATATCTAAATTGCCGCCGGAAGGCATAGCTTCAGCAGCATTTACTATAATATTTACGAATACCTGTTTGAGTTTTTCGGTATCTGCGAGGATTTTGGGAAGCTTAGGATCTAGGTGAAGTTGAACTTTTACCTCTTGTTTTCGTAACATTGCTGCTGAAAATGATAGGACTGCCATAATTAGATCATTAATTGAACACTCTCGAATAGAAACTTTAGTCGGCCGTCCAAAGTCTAACAGTTCTTGAATTACATTGTCTTGTCTGTCCACTTGTTCATCTATTGCCCGTGTATATTCCTCGATACCACTCATCTGAGAATATTCCTGTTTCATTAGGTCGACTAAAGTTTTAATAATACCGATGGGATTTCGTAATTCATGAGCTACACCTGTAGCTAATTGTCCTAGAGCTATGAGATGTTCAGATTGCCTTAGTTGATCTTCCAAACGTTCCTTTTCACTTAAACTCTCGGCCATGCGATTAACAGCCCGAGCCACCTCTCCCAGTTCACCGGACATTTCAGGTAATAGGTGGTGTATATCATATTCCATACGATGTAACCCTCGCTTTAAGCGATCTACTCCAGTAGTGATATTGCGTATTGTTCTTAGAGTAGCAAACATGACGACGGCTAATACGCCTAATGTAGAATACCGCAGCAATTTTCGATAAAAACTGCTTTGATAAAAAAACGGGTTAAGGCGCTCCCCGGCCCACATAACTGCAACTACTTTCCCTTTAAGGACAACGGGTGAAATGTATTCTACTACTTGATCATCAAAAGACCCGGAGATTCGAAAGAGGGGCTCTTTACCCATTTCTGCAGCAACAAGGCCTGATTTGGTACTTGCAAATATTTCTTTCTCTCTCTGAGTTTCTTCGGCGGGGGATAGGTTTCGATAATTATGTAAGAAACCCAATACTGTAATCTTTTCTGCTTGCGGAACATATAAACCGAAGCGAATACCGGAATTTGACGGAATATATGGTTCTACAACTTTAGTGAACTCGTTGTGCAGAAGGTTGGGGGATAAATTTTCAGGTTCAAACCCTAAAGAATCGAGATTTACCGAAAGTTCTTGATTAGTGCTTTTTACTAAAGCTGCAAGCCTCTGTTCCTTATCAAAAAAGATTACTTGGTCTGTTTGAGAAGCAAAGAAAATGTCGTACATTAAGGCTAATAAAGGGACAAGCATAATAAATGCAAAAATTGTAACTAGCTGATTGGTAAGACTTTTTCTCTTGAACGACGATAGGAAATCCTTATGGATGCCCAAAACAACGCCACCTCCAACTACCAGTGGATTCTATTAGTTGAATTATATAATACATTTAGCTGTAGCAAAAGATACATTTAGGCGGAATTCCGAGAAAAAATCTAATAATCTAAGCAATAGAGAGGAAAAGCAGGTTAACCAATGAATTTGTACTTGCTTTCCTTATGAAGAAGTATAGCATTTGCTACACTTCTTTTTTTAATGGTCATAATAAATGCATAGAATATCAGCTAATTGACGTTGGCACAGTATTTGCTATATAGAGAATTATATCACAAACCAAGGAGGGGGGATATCTCTTTAACTCAAGGTAACTTTTTACTAAATTACAAAGGAGAGATTGGTATGAGTGGAGCGGCAAAAACGAGCTCTTTAAAAACTATCGTCTATCTAGGATTATCGATCAGTGCGTATGTACTAATTTTCTTTAACATTGATCAATTAAATGGTTTCTATTTAAGCAAAGGAATAATTCCAGCAGTTTGCCTTTTAGGCACCGTCATCGGAATCGCATTTTTGTACGGGACAGCGATATCTCATACTCTAAGCATACTAGGCTTAGAAAGTAAACATTAGAAAGGGGGCTTCACCAATGGCTGGAGAAGCAGTTAATCTAGTTGGAGAGGTTATGCGGTTTATAGATATTACCCCAAAAACGGGACTCTCTATGATAGGACTTGGTTTTTTAGGAGGAACATTAAGCGGCTTTTTAGGAAGCGGTGGTGCCTTTGTAATGACACCAGGCATGATGGCCTTGGGGGTTCCCGGTATCGCAGCAGTAAGTTCGAATCTTGCTCATAAATTTGGTAAAGCAATGGTTGGGGCCAGGAAGCACTCTAAGATGGGAAATGTCGATGTCAAGCTCGGCGTGTTCATGGTAGCTTTTCTATTACTTGGAGTTAGATTAGCGGTTATTCTAAATGAGTCAATTTTTGCTAGTATGGGCAAGGAAGGTTCGAACTTGTATATTAGTGTAGTTTTTGTTGTTCTGTTATCCGGTCTTTCGGTTTTTATTTTAAGAGATATTTCTAAGCCAAACTCTAATAAGGGTTCAAGTGAACCGTCGGGATTAGCAGCTAAATTATCAAGCTTAAATATTCCACCTATGATCTATTTTAAAGTTGCTAATGTTCGTGTATCCTTATGGCTCGTTGCGATTATCGGTTTAGCAACCGGATGGTTAGCTGGAACAGTAGGTGTAGGAGGATTCATTGGAGTTCCAGCCATGATATATCTTCTGGGTATCCCTACAATGGTGGCAGCAGGGACAGAATTATTCTTAGCTATTTTCTCAGGTGCCTCAGGGTCCTTTCAGTATGCTATGAATGGTTTTGTGGATATTCGGCTGGTTTTACTGCTATATTTGGGATCTCTTTTAGGACTCCATATTGGGGCCAACGCCACTAAAATGGTTACTGAATTGCAAATTAAATTTGTAATGGCTATGGTAATTGGTATGTCTGCTCTAAGCAGAGCCTTTGCTATTCCCAAATATTTGACTGACCTGCATATGATGAACCTATCTAATGGAGTGGCTGGTCTTCTTGATTTGGCAGCTACAGTTACTCTGTACGGTGGTGCTATTATAGGCGTATTGATGATAATTCGGTATATTGTTCGATATAAACAGGCCTCAAAAGTAAACTCACTGAGCTCGGTTCAGAGTACCCTAAAGCGTGATCTTGCCTAATTTAACGCCCCTAATTTCATAAATCGAGGTGGTAATATAGATGAATCAAGGAAATCTCTTTAAGGTACTTCTTTATTTTGACGGAACCCCACATTCTTTGTCAGCTGCTGTTTACACAGCAGATTTGCTAAAAAGAATACCTCATATGTCCCTAAATATCGTACATGCGCAAGAGAGTGTTGAGGGAGTGTTTATACCGGGTGAATACAATTTGATGGGCCAGTGGTCATCAGATCTCTGCTCTGTGAAACAGGAAGTTAATAAAGCGAGTCAGGATTCTAAGATTATTGCTAAAATAAATGAGATATTCTTTAAAACAGGGCAGGATGTCAGTCAAGAAGTTATCTTTGCTAATTCGAATATTCCAGATATCGTAGACTCAATCATTGATTATTCGACCAAACAGAGACCTGAATTGATCATCATGGGTACAAGAGGGCCAAGCAGCTTTAAGGGCTTAATGCATGGAAGTTTAGCCCATAGTGTCCTGAATAAATCTAAAATACCGGTATTACTGATTAAGAAACTGCCTCAGGAATTTATTGATGAGTTTTGCTCTTCTTCGTCAGAGAAGTCTGGTCGTCGCAAAGGGCGAAGAAATCACTTATATGAGGTGAAAACAATATAATAGCATTCAGATTAAAGTCTAGGAGAGTAATAATCGCCTAGTCTTTTTTTGTGGTCTTTTCAGCGACACATAAGGGAATAGGATGGAGAAATAAAAAGAATATGACTTAGATAGGGAAAAGTTGTATAATACCCTTTGTAGATTATGTTAAAACCTGGATTTAATGTATGTGTGGGGGTATTTTCTGAATGGTCAATCCTGGATTTATGATAGTTGTTACCATGGTTCTTTTAGTTTATGGTGGGCTTAACTACTACATAGGTCTGCGTGGATGGCAGGCTCTGTTTAGCTATGTTCCATTTTTTAATTCCAAGGTTTATTGGACAATTTTCTTGCTGCTTTCTCTAGCTTACTTATTTAGTAGGTTATTGAAAAAATTTCTTCCTATCATCTTACATGAAATACTAACTGTTCTTGGAGCGTATTGGATGGCCTGTATGCTCTATTTCTTATTAATAATATTGTTGCTGGATCTCCTCCGTGTGTTTGACAGTCGGCTCCATTTTGTACCAGTAGGAATAAAACAGAGTTTGAACCCTGTCTTAGGGCTGACTGTTTTCGTATTAGTAATAGGAATTATTAGCTATGGAGCCTGGAATGCCCGTCATCCACGAATTAACCATTATGACCTAACAATTACAAAACAAGCAGGAGCCTTAAAGAAACTACACGTTGTCATGGTTTCCGATATACATCTTGGAACAATTATTCAGAATGATCATCTTACCAAGTTGGTCGACAAAGTTAATGAGCTGAAACCCGACTTGATTCTTATGGCGGGAGATGTGTTTGATGAAGATATTGAATCCAAAAATAAACAGCAAGTTGCGGATAACTTCCGTAGGCTGTCCTCTACTTATGGGAGTTTTGCTGTGTTAGGCAACCATGAATACATTGGCGGCAATGCCAATGAGGCAATAAAATATCTAAATGAAGCAGGAGTAAAAGTGTTAAGGGATAGTTCAGAAGAGGTTGGGGGGAGTTTCGCCCTTGTAGGGAGAGATGATTTATCGGGATCACGTTTTAATGGAACGAAGCGAGAAAGCTTAGCAACTCTGATGGAGGGGATAAATCCCTCTTTGCCAATTATAGTAATGGATCATCAACCCTCTCATTTGGAGGAACCGGTTGAACAAAAAGTAGATCTTCAGGTTTCTGGGCATACTCACAATGGGCAACTATTTCCCATTCAGTTTATTACACAGAAAGTTTTTGAACAGGATTGGGGATATCTGCGCAAAGGGGACTTTCAACTCATAGTATCATCGGGTTATGGGACATGGGGGCCTCCGATTCGAATCGGTAATACCCCTGAGATCGTGGATATTACAATAACATTTAAATAGTAACGTTAAATGAGCTCTGGAAGAAGTTTGCTTCCAGAGCTTTTTGTTTGTGTTTAGAGCCAAGAACTTAGCTTAAATTTCTCGTTGACGTATCAGGAGATTAGTGATAACATAAGCCTTAAAGATAATGATATTGATTATCAATTGCAAACATTTTGCAATAAGGAGTGGAAAGAATGCCTTTAACTATGTTATCACCGGGTAAAGAGGCTATAGTTGAAGCATGTAGAGCTAAAGAAACAACTAAAAAGTTTCTGGAAGGTTTAGGGATTATTCCTGGGGTTACGATATCAGTCATTACCGAGTTTAGCGGCAATCTAATTGTGGCCGTCAAAGGATCTAGATTGGCCTTAAATAGGGGAGTTGCTCAGCAAGTAATGGTACATGCATGAGGTTTTGGAGGAGGTAAATATTTTGGATAGAACTTTAAAGGAGTTACGAACAGGTGAAAAAGGCCTGATTGTCAAAGTCTTAGGTGAAAAGGGTTCTGTAAAGAAACGTTTAATGGATATGGGTGTGACCCGGGGAGCAGAAGTATTGGTAAGGAAAGTAGCGCCACTTGGCGACCCAATAGAAGTCAATATTCGGGGGTACGAATTAACCCTGAGGAAGGCTGAGGTGCAAAATATTATACTAGAATCAGGGTTGCTCCTGCATAAAGAGGAGTAATTTTTTTAAGATTCAAATGAGAATGGTTATCGACGTCTTGGGGGGAGTTGTGGAGTAGTGTGGTTAAAGTTTGCATTAGTAGGGAATCCGAACTGTGGAAAAACTACTTTGTTTAATGAAATTACTGGGGGCACTCAGTATGTTGCAAACTGGCCTGGAGTTACTATTGAAAAAAGAGAAGGAAAAGCCAAAAAGTTAAAAGAGGATGTTCTGATTATCGACCTTCCGGGGATCTATTCATTATCCCCATATTCTATGGAGGAAGTCATAGCCAGAGATTACATTATCAATGAAATGCCAGATATTGTGATCAATATCATTGATGGTACTAATATAGAAAGAAACCTATATCTGACCACTCAATTAATCGAATTAGGGGTAAATGTTATTGTTGCTCTAAACATGATGGATTCCGTAGATGCCAAAGGGGATAAGATTGATCTGGCTACCCTGGAGTCTTCACTGAATATACCAGTGGTGCCAATCACTGCGAGCAAAGGCAAGGGCGTAAAAGAACTTTTGGATAGAGCTCTTAGTGTAGCTCAAACAGCAGCTTCAGGCCATAGTTCTCCACAGCTTCAAGAGATACATAATAAAAGTATCATAGCAAGTATTGAGGAAATTGAAAGCAGGATTCTACCGGAACTAGAGAGTGAAGTGAAAAATCCTCGCTGGACAGCTTTAAAGCTATTGGAAGGGGACGAAAAAGTTCAAGAAACATTGAAGGTTCCAGCTTCATTGTTAATAAGGCTTAAAGCGTATCAGGAAAGATTAGAAAAGAAATTTGATATGGATATCGAGACAGTTATCGCCGACAGCAGATATCAATTTACGACGAATGTAACACGCAAAGTTGTTAAGAAAAAAGCAGATAACTCATACTTAACCATGTCAGATACAATTGATAAAGTTGTGACCAATAGAATATTAGCAATTCCATTGTTTTTAGCGCTGATGTTTGGAATATTCTCTATAACCTTTGGTACCATCGGCTCTTCTACTATTGACTTTGTTGATGTGTTGGTGAACGAAACAATCGCAGACTTTGCTCTGACCGCCCTTGAAGGAGCAGGAGCAGCAGTTTGGTTGCAGGATCTTATTGTAGGCGGGATTATTGGCGGGTTGGGAAGTATGTTGGTATTCGTGCCGCAAATTATGATCTTATTTTTCTTTCTATCCGTTCTAGAGGACACTGGCTATATGGCGAGAGCAGCGTTTGTTATGGATCGACTCCTGAGAAAGCTGGGCTTAAGTGGAAAATCATTTATTCCCATGCTGATAGGTTTCGGATGCACCGTTCCGGCGGTCATGAGTACAAGAACTTTGGAAAATGAAAAGGATCGGCGCTTAACGATCATGCTCGTCCCATTTATGTCCTGTGGTGCTAGACTTCCCATCTATGCTTTGTATACAGCTGCCTTCTTCGCCAGCAATCAGACCGTGGTAGTATTCTCCCTTTATATCTTAGGCATTATTGTGGCCATTTTGTCTGGAATTTTGCTTAAAAAGACTATCCTTAAAGGAGAGGTAGCACCCTTTGTAATGGAGTTGCCTCCCTATAGAATTCCCACATTAAAAGGCTTAATGTTCCATATGTGGGATCGTGGCAAAGGATTTGTCAAAAAGGCAGGGACAATCATCTTTGCGGCGGCTGTTATAATCTGGTTTTTACAATACTTCAACTTTACGTTCCAAGCGGTTTCGGAACCAGCTGAAAGTATGCTCGGATCATCAGGTAGTGTTATTGCTCCGCTTTTTGCTCCGCTGGGTTTCGGAGACTGGCGATCTGCTGTTGCTCTGCTTACTGGGTTTATCGCCAAGGAAGCGGTTGTGTCGACAATGGGTATCCTGCATGGTGTGGCAGAGGCTACTGAAAGCTCAACGGATCTTATCACGGCTCTGCAAACGGTATTTACTCCATTAACCGCCTACGCCTTCATGGTCTTCTCTTTACTTTATCTTCCTTGCATAGCAGCTTTTGCAACTATTAAACGGGAGATGAATTCCTGGAAATGGACAATGATTACTATAGGATATTCAACAGGGGTTGCAGGGCTGGTTGCATTTTTAATCTTCCAAATTGGAAAATTGCTGGGTTTTAGCTAATTAATTAAGGAATGGGTGAATTAAATGATTAATTGGTTTATCGGCAGTTTCATTGTCGGAGCGACTGCGTTTATCATTGTAAGGTCAATTTGCAGAATGAGGAAAGGAGAAATTTGCTGCAGCAGCTGCACTCAAAGCCAATGTAATTGTCTCGAAAAATCCTAAGACCTTAATTAAAAATACAAAATTATTACAAATGAAAAAAGTTTGTTAGGAGGCGGAAACAATGAGTATCGTGCTAGTTGGTGGTCATGACAGAATGCATAGTGAGTATATGGGTATCTGTAGTAAGCGGGGGCACAATGTAAAAGTCTATACTCAGATGCCCACGAAGTTCGATAAAGTAATCGGATCGCCTGATGGAATTGTTTTATTCACATCAACAGTCTCTCACAAAATGATTCATACTGCAGTAAAAGAAGCGAAGAGAAAGAAAATTCCTGTGTTTAGAAGCCATAGCAGCAGCGGTGCTTCATTGGACAGACTGCTGGATGAACTTGAAGAAAAAGTCATTGTATAATTACAATATCTTAAGATAAGCGGCTATAGATAATCTCTAGTGGAGGAAAGGTATGTTTCAATTCATTCAAAGACTATTTCGTCCTCAACACTTCCACGATATCATTGAGTGTCTAGCAGCTGCTCTGGAAGCAAAAGATTTGTACACTAGCGGTCATTCTTCTAGGGTAGGGGATATGTCCTATGATTTAGGACGCGCTATGGGACTAAAAGGGCAGGAATTAGAAAATCTTCATATTGCGGCACACCTTCATGACATAGGCAAGATGGGTATATCCGAAAACATACTCAATAAAAAGGGAAGACTTCTTCCCCATGAGTGGGCCCAGATACAAAACCATCCAGAAATTGGCTACAAAATCTTGGCTAAATCAAAGGGTCTTAAGCAAATTGCTGAAATTGTGCTGCATCATCATGAGCGCTGGGACGGGAAAGGTTATCCTGATGGCTTATATGAAAACAGAATTCCACTAGGTTCAAGGATAATTGGAGTAGCTGATGCTGTTGATGCGATAACTTCGATGAGGCCCTATCGCAAGGCCTTGTCTTGGGAAGAATGCTGGGATGAGGTTGTCTTAAATAAAGGTATACAATTTGATCCCGTTGCAGTAGAAGCCTCAGAAAGACTATGGAAAAAATGGCGAGAACGATCCCTGGAGTCTGAGAGGAATGAGGGCGATTCTAAATTGGCAGTTGCAGCAGTTCATTCGAAATGTTAGCTTAGGCCGTGTATTATCAACAAAATTTTTTTGATTTAAACAAATAGTAGACACACCACTTACAAGTAAAGTGGGTGTCTACTATTTGTTTATGCTTAGAATGTCTGTTTATCTAAGTGCCTCTGCGATACTCTGACCAAATTCTTGACACTTAATTAGAGCATCTTCATCAGGATTCCAGGTTACCCGTAACCCTTCATTGAGTAATTCAAACTTAGCGTGTTCTAATTCAGTTGAAATAAGTTTTGTGTTTTCACCACTCCAACCATAACTGCCGAAAGCGGCTCCTCTTTTGTTTTTAAACCCTAAACCTTTAACCATTTCTAGGATTCCGGCAACTGCAAATGAGATACCCTTATTAATGGTTGGTGAGCCGACTAGAATTGCCTTGGATTTAAAGATTTCGGTAATAATATCATTTTTATCGGAATGGGTAGAGTTGCAATTAAATAATTTGACTGTAACATCTGGGTCACTCAATTTTATGCCGGCTGCAATATTCTCTGCCATCTTCCGGGTACTGTTCCACATAGTATCGTAAACAATCGTTATTTGATTTTCTTGATAATCCGATGCCCATTCTACATACTTATTGACTATCTGAATTGGGTTGTCTCGCCAAATAACACCATGGCTTGGGCAAATCATATCCACTGGCAGATTAAAGCCTAAGATCTCGGTAATTTTGTTGCGGACAAAATTGCTAAATGGCGTTAAAATGTTCGCAAAATATTTCTGAGCTTCCCGATATAACTCTGCTTGGTCAACTAAATCATTAAACATGTGCTCTGAAGCCAGATGCTGTCCGAAACCGTCATTACTGAACAAAATATTATCTCCCGTTAAATAGGTGAACATGGTATCAGGCCAATGGAGCATTCTAGCCTCAACAAAAACGAACTCTTTCGAACCAAGACTCAGTTTATCTCCGGTTTTAACGGGTACGAAGTTCCAATCTTGATGATACTGCCCTTTTAGGGATTTGATGGCATTAGCGGTACAATAAATTGGGGTATTAGGGATTTCCCGCATTAGCTCAGGTAAAGCACCACTGTGATCAGGTTCTCCGTGATTAACAATTATAAAATCAATTGTGTTTAAATCAATTTCTTTCTTTAAATTTGCGACAAATTCTTTGGCAAAAGGCGTCCATACGCAATCAATTAAGGCAGTCTTCTCGTCGCGAACTAGATATGAATTATAGCTGGAACCGTTGTGTGTAGAGAGCTCATCACCATGGAACTTTTTCAATTCCCAATCAATTTTACCCACCCATTGTACATTTTTATTAACTGTAAAACTCATAATACGACCTCCTGAATTTGTTTTGTTGAGTCATCAATCTTTTAATAATGTTAAGCCTCGGCTAATCTGAAGCAATTACGTCCGTTCTGTTTTGCTTGATAAAGGGCTTTGTCCGCAGCTTCGATTAGAGGTGTGGGAGAATTAGCGAGGTTAGCATGTCCAACGGCTATTCCTAAACTAATCGTAACTTTAGGTGTAACAGAGGAAAGACGATGGGGTATTTCTAGATTTTCCACACTAACACGTAAGGTCTCAGCTACAATTACGGCACCCTCCACAGTGGTATTTGGGAGAACAACCACAAATTCTTCTCCCCCATAACGTGCGATAAAATCCCCTTGGCGTTTAAGGGAGCCTTTTAAGGAGGCTGCGACTTCTTTAAGGCATTCATCCCCTTGCAAGTGACCGTAAGTATCATTATACGCCTTAAAGAAGTCGATGTCACATAATATAAGTGCGATAGGTTCTCTGTTGTGTGTCGCCAATAACCATAGCTGGTTAAGGAACTGATCAAAGTGACGGCGGTTAGCTATTCCTGTTAATCCGTCAACTGAGGAAAGAAAACTTAGTTCTTGGTTGGCATTTTCTAACTGAAATCTTTCCATAAGTAGAGTGTTTGCTAAAGGTCGGAAAATATACAATCCCAGAAAAGCGAGGGTTATAAGAATTACCAAGCCACTCGTAATTTCTACTAGCCTAAGTTGATGAACCTTGGCTTCACTTTCTTTCTGGTGCAAAGATACTATCTGATCCAGAGATTCTAGGATATTTCCACTTTCTTGAAGCAGATATATTAAATGAGAGTTATTAGGAGTAAGTAAGTGTTCAGGATCTTGGGCTAAGGCCAAGGCTTCAGATAAGTAGCGGTTAAGCCGAGTGTGCATATTTACGGGTGGACTAAAATACATTTCTTGCATTTGAGGTGATAAGCAATGTGATGGAATTATATGAGTACTATCTTCAATTAAGGTTTGGTGATTTGACTGCAGTTGAGCTATTGTTTCCGACAATTGCTCTCTAATCTGCTTGCGATCACTAGTATTAGAACTGTAAACTAGTTCAACACTAAGAAGTGCTGCTTTTTGAGATAGCCAGCGTTGGCTCCCGCTAATATTAACAAGCAGCGCACTATCAGATTGAGTCGAAATAACTTGGTGCATTGCAAAGAATGTAGCAAGCGTAAGCAGGGCTATTAAACTCAAGGCTGAAATGTATGTGCGTGTTAGTTTAGACGGGGAAAAAAGTTTCATGTAGTATACTCCTAAGCTCTGTTATGTCGATAGAGATAGATATGTAAATTATTTCTTCTACATTGTCATAAAATATTCCTGCCGAAGAGGGGTAAAGTTAGATATTACACAAATTGGACTTCGCAGTCCAATTTGGTCGAGTGTATGGCTGCTTTTCGTTTATAAAAATAGGGATAGAAATGCGTTTGCATTTCTATCCCCTTTCAGGTTTAGGCTCTACTTGGCCAGTTCCGGCAGCTGCTTTTTAATCAATTCGATCATTGTAGGATTTTTGATCTCAATAGGTTTAGTAGCAGGGTCATCTTGCAGGTCTTCATATTTCATAGCTCCAAAGCTATGATCACGAGTAAAGTGTCCACGTTCATCAGTTGGGTTTTTCCACATAAGTTTATCCAGATCAAAGGTTTTACCAGCATGACACTTGACACAGTTGTCGGTCGGTTTGTCAGTCGGCAGCAGAGAACCATTGGTGTTAGCCTTATGGGTTGTATGACATGTCAGACATTGGTTTAATTGTGAACTCTGAGCATGTTTGCTAGCGAAGTAGTTACGTGTACCATAGTGTGTGTTTGCAGTGAAGTTTCCTTGAGCATCCTTGGAAGGATTACTTTCATGGCAACTTAAGCAAGATTCTTTTGCAGTCTCGGAGTTCATTGTTCCCTTCTTATCGGTAGCACTTACATGGTTTCCACCAGGGCCATGACAAGACTCACAGGATACACCGTAACTGGGAGATCCAACTTCAATTCCGGGAGCATGGCATTTTCCGCAAGTAAAACTTTCTGCAGTCCAGTCATTTTTACCATCATTATCAATGTCAGCTTGTTTTGGTGCTTCAACAGTCCACTTGTCATTTGTTTTATGAACCGCACCCACTCGATATAGCTTTTCCTTAAATCCAGCTGATTCTGGAATTTCAGCAATTACGTAATCGTCCATCATTACGCCGTAAATTTTCGCCTTGGATAAATCAAGAGTCGTTGAGGTTGGCTTATCTTTGTTAGCTGCATCAAAAATTGTAATTTCGCCTAAAGGTTTTTCCAAAGGAAAATCGGCAAGGGGTTTAAAGGCGGCGTGATGTTTTGTATGAGTTACATTTTCAAAAGTTTCGGTATGACAGGCCTTACATGCATCATCCCCTGCATAGGACACTTTAGGGGTTTCGGTTAACTGAGGACCCGATGGTTGAGGTGTTGGAGTTTCATCGGTCTTGTTGCAACCCATAGCTAGTACTGTTAAAAAAGTAAGAGAAATAATTGAAGCGATAAATGGTTTCTTCCAGTTCATTGAGTCGTTCCTCCTTTAATGTAGTTTCCAAACAAATTTCGACAATTTATTGTTTCGACCAGAATTGGTCAGGAAGACAGGGATATATATTAATTGGTCTAAGATAGTGATTAAACAATGGTCTTAGTTTGCTTATTATTTAATCGGATAATGCTTAAAAACTAAAATAATTTGTATGAAATTTATGGTAATTAACCGATATAAATCGAAGATTCATTTTTCTCAATCAATTTATCCTAAAATTAAAGGTTTTTTGATTCCGTTCGCGAATAATCCTAATTACCAATTCTCTTATTGATTAAGACAGAAAGAAGGGAACTTTGTGCGTTCGCTAAAAAATCAAATTCTTATTGTGTTGTTGTCATCGCTTTTTTTACTGGCAGCTTGTTTTCTCGTAGTTCTTGGACTATATATGAAGGATCGAGCAGTGGCAGCAGCGATAATTAAGGTTAAGGCGGATTTGGCTACCTGTGAGGAGATTATTGATAAGACATATCCCGGGGCGTGGTCAGAAAACGACGGAAATCTCTATAAAGGGACAGAGAAAATTAGTTTAAACAATGACTTGGTGGATCATTTATCCAGTTTGACTGGGGATACAGTAACCATTTTCCTTAGAGATACCCGGGTTGCCACAACCATACGTGGTTCAAATAATGAACGAGCAATTGGTACTAAGGTTTCTGAAAGTATTGTTCAGACGGTTCTCAAAAATGGTCAAACCTACGTAGGGGAAGCCGATGTAGTAGGACAGTGGTATCAAACAGGTTATGTACCATTACGTGCAGAAAACGGTGACATCATTGGCATTTTTTATGTGGGAATATCTCATGCCTATGAACAAGAGATAATCACCCGGTCTTTGATTATAATGGCAGAAATAGGACTTGCCTTGACTCTATTGGTAGCGTTTCTTACTTGGTTTTTTCTCCAGAAAGTTATTATTTACCCTTTGCACAATATTATGTTAGGGACTCGGGACGTAGCAACCGGTCACCTTACAGAGAAGGTTAAAGTGTCTGGAGCGAAAGAAATTGAAGAACTTGAAGATGCCTTTAACCAAATGGTAGAGCAGATTCAATCTCTTACTTCGGAAGTGAATCGAATAAACAGCCTTAATTCTAGCAATACCCCAAACGAGACGCTAAATCTTACTCCAGCTTATATGCCCCCGCCTAGCTTCGAGCTTCCGGGGAATATAGGAGATACTGGATTACCAAAAGGATTACATCAAGCAACTCTTGGTCAGATAGTGCAGTTTCTACAGGCAAATAAACGTCCACTCTCCGCAGAGGAAGTTGCAGAAGGAGTTAAGCTTACTAGGGTAACAGTACGCCGCTATCTAGAATTTCTAGAACATTGCGGAGTATTAAAATCTGAGCAGAAGTATGGCACAGTAGGGAGACCTGTGAAATTATTTATACCACAGTGAAATACAACTATTGTCAATAGACTTCGCCCTGGATTTTAGGCGGAGTCTATTTTGATGTTTAAATAAGGCGAAGTATCATGAGCTTTGGATTTCATACAACAAAACTAATAGGATTTCCATAAGGGTATAAATGTAAGATATGTCTGATTTGGTAAATTGATAGATATTTTCTTAATTAACTTAATTTTCTTTATTGATAAAACGCTTATTTAATGTTCATAAACACGACAGTAAGCTGACGGAGAGGTAAACTGTTCACAGCAATCGAAATTGACAAACAATTTCGATTTATCTGAGAGGATATTCTTGAAGAGGAATAAAGAAGAGAGGTGAGAAACGGGGTAATAAAAATCTTTATATAAAGGAGGATTATCATGTGTGAAGCCGGTACACCTAATCAATTTGCCCAAAAGCTGGATAATTATATTGACAGTCTGACCCACAAAAAGGAAAATCTTATTGCAGTTCTTCATTATGCTCAAGAAATATATGGATATTTGCCTGACAATGTGCAATGGCATATTGCTCAGAAGTTAGATATACCTTCCGCTACAGTTTACGGTGTAGTAAGTTTCTATTCATTTTTTACGATGATACCTCGTGGGGAACATGTAGTTAATGTCTGCACGGGTACAGCTTGCTTCGTACGGGGGGCAGATAAATTAAAAGAAGAACTTGAAAGTCAGCTAAAAATTAAGGCCGGAGAGACAACTCCTGATAATCTCTTTACCTTAGAGACATTGCGCTGTGTTGGAGCCTGCGGTCTCGCTCCAGTCATGATTGTCGATGGCAAAGTGCATGGACGCATGCAAAAGCCACAAGACATAAATGAAGTTTTAGCGAAGTACCGTGCAGAAGGATAGATCCATATCTCAATTTACCGTGTTTTTTTAGAAGTAACCGTCCCCAGTATACGCTCTGAGAAGCGTCACCGAAGGAAGGGAAAGCCATATGAAACTCAAAAGTATTGATGCATTGAATGAATTACAAGCTCAAAGCCTTAAACTCCTTGAAACTAGACGGATTATGGATTCCGCTGGAAGCGAAAAAACTCAAGGGCCGGTAAGGCATGTTATGGTCTGTGGAGGACCTGGTTGTCATTCCTCGGGAAGTCCGGGAATTGCCCAACGTTTAGAGGAAGAACTGAACAGATTGGAATTGTCTGAACAGATTAAAGTCTTCCAACCTGGCTGTTTTGGCTTTTGTGAAAAGGGCCCGATGATTCAAATTTTCCCTGAAAATGTAACTTATTGTGAGGTCTCTAGTGAAGATGTAACAACTATTGTCGAAGAACACTTCATGCAAGGAAAGATAGTAGAACACTTGCTTTTTATGGATCCTGAGACTAAAGAGCGTTTTGCTCGTAGCATCCCTTTTTACAACGGACAACTTCGGATAGCTCTTCGCAATGTTGGATATATTGCCCCGGAAAATATCCTTGAATATATTGCAGCAGATGGTTATCAAGCCTTAGCCAAAGTTCTTTTTTCTATGAAGCCCTTTGAGGTTATAGATGTTCTTAAGCAAAGTGGACTGCGGGGGCGTGGTGGTGCCGGGTTCCCCACAGGTTCAAAGTGGGATTTTACCCGTAAGAGCCCAGCTGACCAGCGATACATTATTTGTAACGCTGACGAAGGAGATCCGGGTGCTTTCATGGACCGCTCAGTCTTGGAAGGTGACCCCCATAGTGTTTTAGAAGCAATGCTTATTGCAGGTGCAGCCATTGGAGCATCCGAGGGATATATCTACGTTCGGGCAGAGTATCCAGCAGCAATTAGTCGCTTAAAAATTGCCATAGAGCAAGCCCGAGAATATGGGTTACTAGGAAAAGGAATTTTAGGCAGTGATTTTAGCTTTGAGATTGAGCTTAAATACGGAGCAGGTGCCTTTGTCTGTGGTGAAGAAACGGCGTTGATTCATTCCATTGAAGGGGCCAGAGGGGAACCTTCTGTAAAACCGCCATTTCCGGCTCAAAAAGGTTTGTGGGGTAAACCCACTTGCGTCAACAATGTAGAAACCTTGGCCAATATTCCGCCGATTATCCTCAAGGGAGCAGAATGGTTTTCTAATATTGGTACTGAAAAAAGCAAGGGGACTAAGGTCTTCGCTCTAGCAGGTAAAGTGAATAATGTAGGACTCGTAGAAGTTCCCATGGGCACAACACTGCGGCAAATTATTTTTGATATTGGCGGGGGACTTAAGCAGCATAAAACATTTAAAGCGGCTCAAACCGGGGGCCCTTCGGGCGGATGCATTCCGACCAAGTATCTGGATTCCCCTATTGATTATGAGTCTCTGGCAGCTATAGGCTCCATGATGGGTTCGGGTGGACTCATAGTCTTGGATGAAGATGATTGCATGGTCAATATCGCCAAGTATTTTCTAGAGTTTACGATGGACGAATCCTGTGGTCGATGTACAGCTTGTCGGGTTGGTACCAAACGTTTGCATGAAATCCTGGAGAAGATCACCGAAGGAAAAGGGACGTTAGAGGATTTAGACAACATGGAAAGATTGTGTAATATCATTAAAGACACAGCTCTTTGTGGTTTAGGGCAAAGTGCCCCGAATCCCATTCTCTCTACCTTAAAGTATTTCCGGGAAGAATATATTGCCCATGTTGTTGACAAGACCTGTCCTGCAGGCGTTTGTAAGAGCCTGCTCAAATACGAAATTACAGATAAGTGCGTTGGGTGTTCCCTTTGTGTTAAGAAATGTCCAATGCATTGTATCACTGGCACAACTAAAAAACGTCACGTTATTGATCAAGAACGTTGCCTAAAATGTGGGGCATGTATGGAACAATGTCGTGTCGTCGGAGCAATCATCTGCCATTAAGGTATCCCTAAAGGAGGACTCCATATGGATATACAGTTAACTATCAACGACATAGCGCTTAAAGTACCGGAAGGAACGACTATTTTAGAAGCCGCTAGAACCGTAAACATTGATATTCCAACTTTATGCTACTTAAAGCTTAACGAAATGCACTATAATAACAATATTGCTTCCTGCCGTGTCTGTGTCGTTGAAATAGAGGGACGACGCAATTTGGCCTCCTCATGTTCAACTCCGGTTTCCAGCGGAATGGTAGTCAGAACAGACTCATTGCGTGCTATCCAAGCCCGAAGAGCAATGGTTGAACTGCTTCTCTCCGATCACCCAAAATCTTGTTTAACTTGTGCTAAAAACCAAGATTGTGATCTTCAATCCCTCGCCTCAGAATTAGGAGTCCGCCATATCTCTTATGAAGGTGACGAATCTGAGTTTGAGATCGATACGTCAAGTTCTTCCATTGTTAGAGATCCTAACAAATGCATCCGCTGTCGCCGTTGCGAGACGATGTGCAACGATGTTCAGACGGTAGGTGTTTACTCTGCTGTAGGCCGCGGCTTTGAAACCGTCGTTAAAACAGCTTTTGATTTACCCCTTAGTAAAACTGCTTGTACCTTCTGCGGACAATGCATTGCAGTATGTCCTACGGGTGCATTAACAGAACTAGACCAGGTTGACAAGGTTTGGAAGGCTCTCAACGATCCCAATCAATTTGTTGTTGTACAAACAGCACCAGCTGTACGAGTTGCTTTGGGTGAAGGGTTTGGACTAGAACCGGGGACGATTGTAACAGGTAAAATGGTTGCTGCGCTTCGAAGGCTTGGTTTTGACAGAGTCTTTGATACAGATTTTGCGGCTGACTTAACAATTATGGAGGAAGCAACAGAGCTTGTTCACCGCATACAACATGGCGGACGCTTGCCGCTTCTTACGAGTTGTTGCCCTGCCTGGGTCAAATTCTTTGAACATCAATTTCCGGATTTATTGGACATTCCTTCAACTTGTAAGTCCCCGCATGAAATGCTAGGAGTCTTGATTAAAAGTTATTATGCGAAGACTTTAGGCATTGACCCTAAAACTATCACAGTAGTCTCAGTTATGCCTTGTGTTGCTAAGAAATATGAAGCGGCACGTCCGGAACTTTCCCAAGGAGCAGAAACTGCCGACGTGGATATTGTGATCACGACCCGGGAACTTGCGCGTATGATTCGAGAAGCCAGCATTCATTTTGACAATCTTAAAGAACAAGAGTTCGATCATCCTTTAGGGGAATCGACAGGAGCCTCAGTAATTTTTGGAACGACTGGCGGAGTTCTCGAAGCTGCCTTAAGAACAGCCTACGAGGTACTCACCGGAGAAACCCTAGAGAAAGTAGAATTTGAGGTTCTACGGGGAATGGATGGACTCAAAGAAGCCGTTGTACCAATTGCTGGTCGGGATTATCGGGCTGCAGTTGTTCATGGGTTAGGAAATGCTCGAACAATTCTAGAGAAAATCCAAGCCGGCGAAAGTGATTATGATGTAATAGAAATCATGGCATGTCCGGGAGGATGTATCGGTGGTGGCGGACAACCCTATCACCATGGAAATTTAGAAATCCTATCCTCACGGGCAGAAGCATTATATCGAGAGGATCGCGCCAAACCTTTAAGAAAGTCCCACGAAAATCCAGCTATTATTGGTCTCTATAAAGATTTCTTAGGTGAACCTTACGGAGAAAGAGCACATAAATTACTTCATACCAGTTATGTGGCACGGAAAAAAATCTAGATACTTGTAAGAGTGTAAACAATAACAAGAGGAGTAAGCGTCATATTGATGCTTACTCCTCTTTGCTAGTGCGCCACCCCTGGCTCTAAACTGGCTATTTTGTTGGATGAATTTCTCTTTTTTCTTGCCACGGCAAAAATGTAGTCTCCAATCGGCGAAAAGCAAAGTCTAATGATAAGCCGACAAGCCCAATCACCAGAACCCCACCAAGCATCAAATCTGTCTGAGCCATTTCACGGCCCTCCTGAATCAGATAACCAATACCCTGAGAAGAACCTAGTAGTTCTGCCGCTACTAAGGATCGCCAACAATAACTCAGGCCCAGCCTCATACCGACAAAGACAGAAGGAGCGGCTGATGGAAGATATACTTGGGTTATTAGGCCCCAGCGAGAAAGACCATAAATGTAGGCTACTTCTTTAAGTTCTGTATCTGTACTAGCAATGCCGTGTAAGGTATTAAGAAAGATTGGGAAAAAGGCTGAGTACATAATAATGGCAAACTTCGAGGTCTCATCAATGCCCAACCAGAGGATAAACATGGGAATCCAAGCAATAGCCGGAATTTGTTGAAAAAAGCTCAGGCTGGGTGATAAAAAACTACGTACCCCTGGCAACAGGCCGAGCAGGAAACCGAGTGGAAGAGCCAGACAGAGAGCCAGGGTAAAGCCGATAACAACACGGTATAGGCTGGTGCTTATATGCTTTATCAGCAGACCATTACTAGCGATGGTTAACAGACGATCCCAAATCTGAGAGGGCGGGGGAAGGAGATAGCCGTTCAGCCTGCCCAAGGCACTGAGAATTTCCCAGATTACTAAAATAATCACGGGAAGAGCTAATCCTTGAAACAGTGTTATCAAAAACCTCGTCCTCATTGAGTTAGTTAAAGCTCCCCTCAAAGTTTTGGGCTTTTTTCGAGGAGTGTTTGAGGAAGCCTTCATAAAAACCTCCATGAATTACGTTGTGGGTAGGTAACTTGGATCAACTAAGTCCTCAACAAGTTTATTAATGTCGACATCAGGACGGATCATTCCTTCCTTTTGCAAAAAGGAAGCGGATTCTTGCAAGTCGGACTTAACATCATTAAGGCTTATGTCAAAGTTAAACGCGGGATAAAGGTTTTTTACGCCCTTTATATCAAGTTGATTTTGCGTTGCGGTAATTGAGAATGCTTCTTCAAGGTTTGTTTTGCTCCAGTCGACGGAGGCTTTATGAACTTTTAAGAAGCGTTTTACTAGTTCGGGTTGGGTCTGGGCAAATTCGCTGCGAACAGCAATTACGGTCAAGCCGGAAATTAGTCCTTCTGCTGTGCGTAATTTTTTAACCTTACCTGTAGCAATGGTTTTGGAAAGGAGTGGTTCAGGCAGAATTGTAGCATCCACCTGACCTGTTGCAATAGCTGTAGCTGCGGCATTTGAATCCATATTTACAAGTTCTAGATCCTGAGTTGTCAGATTTACTTCTGCCAGGGCTCGAATTAGCATTTCATGAAGCATAGTCCCTTTTTGTAGGGCGATTTTCTTTCCCTTAAGGTCGGCAATAGTGCTTATAGATCCATTAGGAGTTACAACGAGACTTATTCCTTTGGGAAAGCGAGAGTAGGAGGAAATGACTTTGATATCATTCCCGCTAGCTTTTGCTAAGATAACAGAAACATAATTGAGACTATTGGAAAAATCAAGTGATTTACTAGCTAAGGCTTCTAATTGATTGCTTGGGGCCGGTATATCGTGCCATTTAAATTCTATACCGTCTTTCGCAAACTCCTCTTCAAACATTTTCTTTTCCTTAGCGACAACTGAAGGGATGTTGATAGGCCGGGAGACATAGGAAGCGTTTATTTCTTTAGGTTTATCCGGTGGGGTTTGATTAGAAGAACTTTGAGTTGCACAGCCAATTAGCAAGGTTGTGCATAAAAGGAAAATAAGTAATAGTTTTGAACGAAACATAATTAAACCACAATCCTTTTTGTTAAACTTGAATTATCCTATTTTTAGGTTATTAATAGTTTAACACACCTAAGGTACATGAAGAGTAAAATTACAAAGAAATTTAAAGTAAATTAAATATTCAAATTTTATCCTATAAGCTCTGTGTTTTTTATAGTAAGTAATTAGGAGAATAAGGTTCATGACTATAATGCTGTCCAGGCTCGTATCGATTCTTTCAGAATTGAAAAGTTCCTGAATCAGCAATAATAAATCCTGATTCTTTTGGAGGCTATCTAAAGAGGAAGGTGTCTATTAAGTTATTGACATGGATAATGTATATGGTATCATAGGAGTGAGTAATCACTCATGTTATTAGTAAATTATCTTTAGTTCTTTGGAGGGGCGTCATGAAATCAATTCGTCAAACAGAACAATTGGAGAAAAATAAGAAGAAAACCACAGAAGAGCGGCGTCAAGATATCCTTGAGGCAGCGTTAAATATTTTTACTGAAAAGGGTTATAATGGCTCTACAACGGCGGAAATTGCCAAAGCAGCTGGAGTTGCAGAAGGAACCATCTTTCGTCATTTCGCTACCAAGAAGGAATTATTAATCGCTGTTCTCAAACCAAAAATCCTTACTGGGATTATATCTCTTGATAAGGAACAAGAAGATCCGGTAGAATTCTTTCGCTGTTTTTTAAAGAATCGCTTGGAGTTAATCAAAGAAAACGATGGTCTTGTCCGTTTTATGTTTGCTGAAGCTCAGTACCATGATGAAGTCAGAGAGGCCTTATCGAATGGGATTTTAGGAGATGGTATAAACATCGTCAAACCTTGGTTTAATAAGGGCGTTGAAGAGGGGGTTTTTAAACCGATCCCATTTCCGGCTATGATGCGGAGTTTTATGGGGATGGTTTTGTTTTATGGGATATTCAATCATGTTTTCCCTGGATTTTCGCCGGAAAAAACCATTGATGAGGCCGCCGATCAGATTCTTGAGCTTTTCTTAAATGGTTTGCTTATCAAATAAGACGTAAGTTAGATGAATTAGAAGTTATTGGGAGTATTGATTAGCTAAGTTAAAGGAACAGGAGGAGAAAAAATGAAAAAAAAGGCAGTAGTTGTAATCATTGTTATAGTTTTTATTGCCCTGTCGGTCTTAGGGGATCGCTATTTAAACCGTTCTGCAGAGTCGAACCTGTTTTCTGGGACGATTGAAGGAACTGAACTTTCGGTGCAGCCGGAGTTGGGTGGCAAGATTGTTGAATTATTAGTGAGTGAAGGTCAGGTTATTAAAACTGGAGATATTATTGCTAAGCTAGACGACAGTCAGGCGAAGATTTCCTTGGATACTGCCAAGAGCCAACAAACCCAAGCACAAGCTAAACTTAATGATCTTTTAGGCGGAGCGAGGGCAGAGGAAATAAAACGGCTTGAACATCTGGTAAGCCAGGCTAATGCTAATCTTTTAGCATTAGAACCCAATCTTAAGTTTGAGGAAGATAATCTGTCAAGAAATCAAAAACTCTATGAGAGTGGTGCTATCAGTCAACAGATTGTAGAAGCTCAGCAAAATAAAGTCGCAACCCTAAAGGCCCAATATCAAGGGGCCCAAGAGAGTGTTAAGGTAGCCCAAGCTGGTTTAGATCAGGCACTTGCCGGGTATACTCAACCCACCATTCAGGCTCAGAGAGCGGCGGTTGATATTGCAGCTCAGTCCGTTAAAACCGCAGAACTAGGTATAAATAAGCTTACTATTAAGAGCCCCGCTGATGGTCAGGCTCTCTATAAAAATGTCGAGGTAGGCCAAGTTGTCAATCCTGGCACAACCCTGGTAACGATACTAAATCCTAACGACTTGTGGATTAAAATATATGTACCTGGAGCGAAGCTTGGTGAGATAGAAATGGGCGAAACTGTTGCTATTATAGCTGATGCTTACCCTGATAAAAAGTTTAAGGGAAAGATTCAATATATCAGTAACCAAGCAGAATTTACTCCAAAGAATGTGCAGACAAAGGAAGAACGGACGACCACCGTCTATTCAGTAAAAATAGCTGTTATTGAAGGTCAAGACCAGCTGAAAGCAGGTATGCCGGCAGATGTAACCCTGGAGTAAAGGAGTGAGGGCAAAATGAATTTAGCAATTGATTGCCAGGGTCTGGTTAAACGGTTTGGTTCGTATACAGCTGTTCGAGGAGTAAGCTTTCAACTTCCTGCCGGAGCTATTATGGGTTTTGTTGGACCCAATGGGGCAGGAAAGACAACGCTGATCCGAATGTTATGTGGAGTCTTGGTTCCTACTGAGGGTAAAGCTACAGTACTTGGTTATGACGTTCTGACTCAATCAGAAGAAATCAAACAGCGCATTGGTTATATGTCGCAAAAGTTTAGCCTCTATGACGATTTAACCGTAAAAGAGAATCTAGACTTCTATGCAGGGGTTTATAGTTTACACGGAAAAAGGGCACAGGAGCAGAAGGCACGGGTTATTGAACGGATTGGCTTGGCAGAGCGTACGACTCAGCTTGTATCAGCCCTCTCCGGTGGATGGAAGCAGAGAGTAGCGTTGGCTTGTGCTTTACTGCATAGTCCCCAGCTGCTCATATTAGACGAACCTACTGCAGGTGTAGATCCGGTTTCACGGCGTATTTTTTTAGATTTAATTCATCAGTTAGCTAAAGAAGGAATAACCATACTCGTCAGTACCCACTACATGGATGAAGCAGCAACTTGTGATTACCTAGGGTTTGTTTTTTATGGACGGTTGATTGCCTTTGGATCACCCGACGAAATGAGAGAGAAAGAAGCGAAGGATAGTTTAGATGATCTCTTTATCTATTATGTAGAAAACGAAGCCTTAGATGATCCTCGTAATCAAGCCCTCAAGAAAGGGGGAAGAGGTTAATGGGGAGATTTTCCTGGGTGCGCTTTTTAGCAGTACTAAGAAAAGAATTCCTTCATATAAGAAGAGATCGTGCCAGTTTAATTATGGCTATTGCTATGCCTATCGGAATGCTGCTCCTATTTGGTTATGCCGTCAATACGGATGTCGATCACTTACCCACAGTTGTTTGGGATCAATCGCAGACTGCCGATAGCAGAGAGCTTATTACCTCAATGCGAAATACCCAGTATTTAAATCCCGATAATTTTGTTCAAGGCTATCAACAGATTGAAGGTTATTTGGATAGCGGGAAAGCTCGGGTAGCAGTTATCATTCCGCCTGACTTTGGTAAAGAATTACAGAAGGATAATGGACAGGCCGATGTACAGATTTTGGTCGACGGGTCTGATCCCACTGTGGCACGAGCAGCTATGTCAGCTGTTCAAATGCTGGGGCTTAATAAATCCCTCGAGATTCAGGGGATACGTCTAGCCGCTAAAGGTGCAGCGGCAGGGACGAGCATGCCCTTAAATGTCGAGACTAGAGTTTGGTATAATCCGGACATGAAGTCCATGGTCTTTAACATTCCAGCCTTAATTGGATTGATCTTGCAAAATGTTATCGCTATGTTAACCTCGTTTTCTATTGTGCGGGAAAAGGAGCGGGGAACCATGGAACAAGTGGTCGTAACCCCTATCCGTTCTCTTGAGTTGTTATTGGGTAAGCTGCTTCCCTTTGTGTTCATAGGATTTGTCTCTTTAACCTTAATTTTAGCTACGGGAATTTTTTGGTTTGGAGTTATACCATCAGGAAGTATCCCACTGCTAGTACTGTTATCAACGATCTTCTTGTTTACGATTCTTGCCATTGGGCTCTTAATATCCAGTGTTGCTAGGACTCAGCTGCAGGCAATGCAAATGACGTTTATTTTGATATTACCTTCGATTCTATTGTCAGGATTCATCTTTCCTCGGGAAACCATGCCGACTTTCTTAAAGATCTTAGGTGGATTATTTCCCTTAACTTATTTTCTGGAAATTGTGAGGGGAATCTTCCTTAAAGGAGTAGGAATGGAGTATCTTTGGCAGGATACCCTTATATTGTGTGCCTTTGCAATTATTTTAGTGGGAATCGCTGCTAAGAAGTTTAAGAAGAATTTAGATTAGCGAGGGTGTGATATTGCTCCGGTCACCCACGGCACCGTCGCTAGCGCCCTTGATTCCGAAGCGAGAACGGCAAACTTCAGGGTAGTACCTGGAGTGAACCCGTGCCGTTCTGGCACTTCGGAATCGAAGGGCGCTTGACGCGACTCAGCCTAAAGGGTTCGCTGCGCAATATCACACCCTCGGGTCTAGAGTATTCATATCGCTTTACCCCATCCTGTAAAGGAGAAGGAGGGACAGCGCAGACCAATCTACTATGCAACTTCGGGATTTACAAGTCAAGTTATTTGGCGGAGCTGATTCGTTAAGGGCGGATGATTACTTTAAGATTGGCCAAAGAAATATCAAGGCAGTTCGAGAGACTCTGTTAGGTATGAACTTAAAAATTCTCGATGAGCAAATTGGGGGATACTTAAGTAGAAGTATTACAATGAGTGTGTCTACAGGTCAAATAGAGATTAAGACACTGCCAATTAATTGTTAAGGGAATGCTGTAAGGTTAACATGAACAGATCTTTCCTTTATTCATAACGGAAGAAAGTTGGCTAATTCAAAAAGCCTGTCATTAGATTTCTAACGACAGGCTTTTTGAATTAGCTTTCCATTTTAGTTTTTATGCGCTCTATAGCTTTCACTGTATTCTCACGAGTACCAAAGGCTGTTAAGCGGAAATATCCTTCGCCATTAGCTCCGAATCCGGCACCAGGGGTTCCGACTACATTGGCTTCTTTCATGAGCTTGTCAAAAAACTCCCAGGAACCCATGTTTTTTGGCGTTTTCATCCAGATGTAGGGGGCGTTGATTCCGCCGAAGACTTCATAGCCTGCTTCGGTTAAACCTTCTCGGATAATTCGGGCATTTTCCATATAGTAATCGATGGTTTCTTTTACTTGCTGTTTCCCTTCCGGGGTATAAATTGCCGCTGCAGCTGCTTGGACCGGATAAGATACTCCGTTAAACTTTGTGGTTTGTCTTCTCAGCCAGAGCTTATTTAAGCTATGTGCCTTACCTTCGGAGTCATAGACCATGACTTCTTTTGGGACGACGGTATATGCACAACGTGTTCCAGTGAAGCCCGCTGTTTTAGAAAAGCTTCGGAACTCTACTGCGACTTCACGGGCACCCTCAATCTCGAAGATTGTGCGAGGGACGCCTTCTTCACGTATAAAAGCTTCATAAGCAGAGTCATAAAGGATTATCGATTTATTTTCCCGGGCGTAATCTACCCACTCTTTTAGTTCCTCTTTGGTTAAGGTCATTCCAGTCGGATTGTTAGGGAAGCAAAGATAGATCATATCTACATGGGTTGTGGGAAGAGAGGGTTTCATTCCATTTTCTTCCGTACAAGGAAGGTAGATAATGCTTTCGTACTGCCCCTTTTCCCCATTGAAGTTCCCTGTTCGTCCTGCCATAACATTGCTATCCACATAAACCGGATAGACTGGATCTGTTACTGCCATGATATTACCTATACCAAAGATTTCTTGGAAGTTTGCTGTATCGCTCTTAGCTCCATCACTGACATAGACTTCATCGAGAGAGAGGTCTACTCCACGAGGTCTATAATCATTTTCAATAATTTTTTCTATTAAAAAATCATACCCTTGTTCAGGTCCATACCCTCTGAAGGTCTCAGCCTTCCCCATTTCATCTACCGCTTTCTTCATTGCTTCAGTGACTGCAGGAGGAAGTGGACGGGTTACATCCCCAATACCTAATCTAATAATATCTGCATTTGGGTTTTCGCTTTTAAATTGATTAATTCTGCGAGCGATTTCCGAGAATAGATAACTTCCTGGTAACCTTTGATAATTTTCGTTCATTAGTGCCATAACTTGATGAAACTCCCTTCTTGAATCTCCAATAGCTTTAGATCAGAGTATTCTCAAATAGTTAATATTTAATAATTATAGCATAATTTAATTAATCATTCAGGCTAACACGGCTAAAGCGCCTTGGAAATACAATATTATACTTTATGAGTATACAGTCTACGTGATAAAATAAGAAGGCATGCATTGATGAAAACGTTAAAGGAATAGTTCTTTTTAACTTACTTAATAAGTGTGTTAAAAGGACCGTCCCCTTAACACTTAACATAGAATGGAGTTGTTAATATGCCAATACCATCCATACGTCTTGAAAGTCTTGGTGCGTCTGTTTTTACGGAAATGGATAATTTAAAAAGAGAATTAGAGAAAGATGGGAAGAGTCTAATTAATTTAAGTATTGGAAGTCCTGACCGAGCTCCATCCCCTGAAATTCGCCATGTGTTGAGTCAAGCTGTTCTTGAAAAAGACCAATATGGATATACCCTAACTCGTGGGACGGAGGAATTCCGCAAAGTTTGTGCCCAGTGGTACCAGGATCGATTCGGAGTTATTCTAAATCCTGAAACAGAGGTATTGCCACTTATGGGGTCTCAGGATGGTTTAGCTCACATTTTTTTGGCTTATATTGATCAGGGAGATCTGGCATTAATTCCTGATCCCGGATATCCTATTTATACGGCTGGTCTAATGCTGGCAGGAGGGAAAAAGATTGCGATTCCACTTTTAGAGGAGAATGGATTTTTACCAGATTTAAAGCAGATAAATCCTGAACTGGCTTATAAGGCTAAAATTATGTTTTTGAACTATCCTAATAACCCTACTGCGGCAGTAGCGAATTTGCCTTTTTTCGAAGAGGTTGTTGAGTTCGCAGAAAAATATGATCTTCTCATCTGTCATGATGCCGCCTATTCCGAATTAGCTTTTGGGGGCTTTAAGCCTGTAAGTTTTCTTCAAGCCCAGGGGGCAAAAGAAGTCGGAATAGAATTTCATTCTGTTTCCAAGACGTACAATTTAGCAGGAGCAAGATTAGGGTTCGTAGTAGGCAATGAAAGTGTCATTGGTACTCTTTCTCAACTCAAATCTAATATTGACTATGGTGTCTTTGCACCGGTACTGGCTGCAGGTGCATATGCTCTTTGCAATGGACAAGGCTCGATTGTAGAGAATCAGAAGGCTTATGAAAGACGACGGGATATCTTAATTGAGGGTTGTGCTTCAGCGGGATGGAAAATGCCAATACCTCAAGGCTCAATGTTTATCTGGGCACCTGTGCCTACAAAGCAAGATTCGGTATCCTTTGCCATGGATTTAGCTAGAGACGCTGGTGTAATTGTAGTGCCAGGGGTAGCTTTTGGTGAGCATGGCGAAGGTTTTGTAAGAATTGCAATGGTTCAAGATGAGGAAGTTCTGCAGGAAGCTGTACTGCGGATTCAGCAGTTTTTAAATAGGAAGATTAATTTATAGACTACTGAATCTCTTCTCTATCTCTTTTGATTAGGTACATTATAATCAATAATTGGCGATATGACGTCCTGTCATGTCGCCTTTGACTTACTTATGGGGGGTATAATTATTATAGATCTACAAAATGAAAAAAATTAAAGGAAAATAAGATTTATTGTCGAAAAAGTATAAACAAATATTTGTATATGAGATTTCTCACGCCCATTGGAGCAAGTAAGGCCAAGGGGGGTACTTTGTATATATCATTACAGATGAATCGGTGGAGAAATTATACTGCTAAATGTCTATCTGCTAGGGATTCGTAGGTAGACATTTTTTTCTTCGAATGATTGGAGGGATATTACTTTAAATAACTGTCTGTCTTTATGCTATAGATGGTATAGCTGTTATTGTAATAATCATTATATAGAATGGAGAGGAAGAGGTTGTTCAAAAGATTGTTTAAGATTTCTAATGTTAGTGGGAAAACAATGATGACTATTCTCCCCTTGGTATTAGCAACTCTGGTGGCCATGTCTGTAGTTAGTTATAAGTATTCAGAAAATCTTCTAAAAAACGAAATCCAAAATAAAATGACTGCTCAGTTGAATGGAACGATTACGGATATTGAAAAACAATTAACCGCACATGACACCTTACTTCAAGGCTTGGCTCGCACAGTTGAATCTGTTGGCAATGGTATCACTACTGACCAATACGCAAGTTTATTACAGAAAATCATCACTGCTAATAGTGTGACATTTGGAGCGGGTGTTTGGTTTGAACCCTATGCCTATAATAAGGAAACTCAATACTTTGGCCCCTATGTCTATAAGGACAAGGATGGTAAAGTTATCTTTACGAATGAATTTGCAGACCCCAAATATGATTTCCCTACTAAACCTTGGTATACAATAAGCAAAGGTATAACGGAGAAATCGATCTGGACAGATCCGTATTTTGATGAAGATTTAAAAACAACAATTTTAACGGATAACGTGCCATTTTATGATAACAATGGGAACTTTAAAGGAACGATTACCGGTGGAATTGATTTTATAACTCTGCAAAAGGTAATAGGTGATATTCACTTAGATATTGAATCTAACATCTATCTTTTAAATAAAGAAGGTAAGTACTTAGCAAACCCAAATCCTGATAAGATCATGAATATTAAAATCACTGAAGAAGAGAACCCTAGCTTGCAAGAAGCGGCAAAAAACATGATGGTTGAGAAGACGGGTACCTTTAGTTACAACGACCAAGGGGCAAGGCAGGTTTACTACGCAGAGGTTCCAAAGTTTGGTTGGATTCTGGCGATCGATGTTCCTGAAAGTGAGCTATTAGCTCCGTTAAAGGATCTGTTAAATAGGATGATAATTGTGATCGGGCTGGCAATTGTGGTTACCGGAACAGCGCTATTCTTATACAGTCGGTTTATCGTTAACAATATCAAAATGGTCAATAAATTTGCTTCTGCTATAGTTCAAGGGGATCTGAGCCAAAACATGGTGGTTCGCTCCAGTGATGAGTTTGGACAAATGACCGAGAATCTTAACAAGATGATGAAGAATCTTAAAGGAATTATTGAAGGAGTTGTTAATAGCTCCCAGCAATTGGCGGCCTCTTCAGAAGAATTGACGGCTAGTGCGGATGAGGGCAGTAGAACCACGGAACAAATTGTTTACTCTATACAAGAAGTTTCTGATGGGGTGAAACAAAAACTGACAGGTGTTGATGCTACCATAGATTCAGCTCAACAGGTTTCGGTTCATATGCACATGATTACTCAGGATATCCAAAAGGTTACCGAAGGTTCACGAAAGACCTCTGAAATGGCTGCAACAGGAAATAATGTCGTTAGAAAAGCTGTCGATGAGATGCAAGCCATTGAAATCAAGGTCTCAGAGGCAGCTGATGTAGTCAATAGTCTGGGCGGAAAATCCGGAGAAATCGGTCAAATTGTTGCTTTGATAACCAACATTGCCGCTCAAACCAACTTGCTTGCTCTGAATGCAGCTATTGAAGCGGCAAGGGCAGGAGAACAAGGAAGAGGGTTTGCTGTAGTTGCTGAAGAGGTAAGAAAGCTTGCGGAACAATCAAGTGATGCTGCCGGAAAAATCAGTGGACTAATTGGGGAAATTCAAAAAGAGACGACCAAGGCAGTCCTGACTATGAAAGATGGAACTGCTGCCGTGCACGAAGGAATAACAATGGTTAATTCAGCAGGAGATGCGTTTCAAGAGATATTGCAAGGGGTCAACGATTTTTCAAAACAAGCGCAAGTGGTTGCCGATGTAATTCGGCAGGTTGGAACAAATACCGAGACTATTGTTTCATCGATTTTAGATGTAGCCAATATTCCTAAAGAAATTGCAGGCAGCCTTGAGAATGTAGTAGCAGGGACAGAAGAGCAGAGTGCATCTATGGAAGAGATACGTAGATCCGCGACCTCACTGGCTCAGATGGCAACGGATTTTCAAAGCAGCGTTACAATGTTCAAGTTATAATGCAGTATACAGATTACTTTAGCTGTACAGTTATATTCTAAATAGAAACAAATACCATAAATTCCGGACTCAAAGTAGGTGACACCGTTTGCTAAAGCGGTGTCTTTTTTTAACTACAAAAACATTCAGTAAGTAAATTTTAATTTTAATTACTATGGATTTTCAAAGGAGCGTTGATGTGGTTTAAAAACTATGAGTAATATGGTAAAATACTCTTGAATAATTGTTCGAATTCAAATGTTTTTCATAGCATATTGAATGTTATAAACACCCGCTTTTTAAGTGGGTGTTATATATCTGGGGGAAAACTTTATTGATGCTTGTCAATTAAGAGTACTGTTTATGCCACAAGTGTTTTAACCAGAAATTCTGTTACAAGGGGGAGTCTAATGACTTCAATAAATCCGTTTTACGAAAAGAAGTTAACTTGTCTTTTCTGTGGTTCCTCATTTAATACCCAGAAAGTGCGTTCGCGTTTTGCAGTTCCGTATAAAACTGACAGTGATTTTTGTCCGCATTTTCGAGAAGGCAATTACAATCCGCATTTTTATTATGTCAGTGTCTGCCCGGAATGTGGTTTCGCATTTTCTGAAGAATTTTCAGATCAATTTCCTTTAGGTACTAAGGAAATTATTAATTCCCACATAGCTAAGCATTGGACTAAGAGAAACTTTGGTGAGGCTAGGGATTTTCAACAAGCATTGGAATCCTATAAATTAGCCATCCTGTCCGGTACTCTTAAGAGAGAAAAAAATGCTGTTTTGGCCGGTCTTAGCTTGCGTTTGGCCTGGCTATATAGAACTGCTGATGATAAGGAGCAAGAAAAGCGTTTCCTCGGCTTGGCACTGAAGGCTTATGAAGATTCCTTCCTTCACTCGGATTTTGTGAATACTTCCATGTCAGAAATTAAAGTGCTATTTATGATTGGGGAAATAAGCCGCCGCTTAGAACAATACAAAAAGGCGGTTTTATATTTTGGGAAGGTCATCCAACATAAAAACGCTGATGAGGAACCAAAAGTAGTTAGATTTGCGAGAGAACAGTGGAGAGAAACCACAGACGAGCTGCGAAAGGAGACGCCAAAAACCTAATCAAATCCGAGACCCCCACTTCTTGTAAGTGGGTGTTTCCTTATTCTGCGCCACGCATCGGGTTAACTAAACGGTGGGGCAGAAGCTCAATCGGAGCCTTGAGTTTACTTGTCAGATTAAGTTAAAGCTGTGGAGGGAGAGTTTAGGTCCTTCACGGCTTGTTTATTATATAAATATCTCTCATGTTAAGAAGAGTGGAGATTTTATTCAGTTGGAGAACAATGGTATAATGAGTGAATGTTATTATGCTAGTGCTAGTATTGGGTTAGGGAGGATTTATCATTGGAGTTCAATCTTATCATTGCCAAAGAACTTGGTCTAAAGCCTAATCAAGTTAAAGAGGCTGTTAACTTACTGGATGGGGGAAATACGATCCCTTTCATTGCCCGTTATCGAAAGGAAGCAACAGGGGAACTCGACGAAAACGTGTTGCGAAATATCGTTGAACGTTTAGACTATTTGCGTCGCTTGGATCAACGAAAAACTGAAGTTCTTCGCCTTATCGGCGAACAGGGTAAGCTTACAGAAGAATTGTCAGCTCAAATCACTACAGCCATGGCACTTCAAGAGGTCGAAGACCTCTATAGACCCTACAAGCAAAAACGTCGTACAAGAGCGACAATTGCTAAGGAGAAAGGGCTTGAACCATTAGCTGAGTGGTTGCTGATACAATATATTAGAGGGGATCCTCAGACGGAAGCGGAAAAATACTTAAATGAGGAGCTGGAGGTCAATTCTACTGAGGAAGCCTTAGCCGGGGCGATGGATATCATTGCAGAAACCATTGCCGATGACGCAGATCTTCGTAAAAGAATTCGCGAGCAGACTTTTAAAACTGCAGATCTGGTAGCTGTTGCAGAGGCGAAGAAAGCTGAAGAACGCTCTCCTTTTGAGATGTATTATGATTATCGGGAGCCTGTTCGGAAGATTCCTCCTCATCGAGTTCTGGCTTTGAATCGTGGGGAAAAGGAAGAGTTCCTATCTGTTAGAGTTGAAACTCCATCGGACACAATCCATCGAATCATTGAAATGAAATATGTTAAAACCGGACAATCTGCCGCTTTGGTACAAAAGGCCGCCTTAGATTCGTATAAGCGATTGATTGAACCTTCTATTGAACGAGAAGTTCGAGCTGAACTTTCTGCTCAAGCAGAAGAGCAAGCTATCAAAGTTTTTGCAGCTAATTTGCGTCAGCTATTACTGCAGCCGCCAGTTCGCGGAAAAATGGTCTTAGGTCTTGACCCCGGCTTTCGAACAGGGTGTAAGTGGGCAATTGTTGATGAAACCGGAAAGCTTTATCAAGTCGGGGTAATCTATCCCCATACCGGAAAGGGTAAACGAGAAGAGGCTAAAGAAATATTGCGGAAGGCGATCAAGGAGTATGGTGCGGATATTATTGCAATCGGGAATGGTACTGCTTCTAGGGAGACAGAAGAGGTTGTAGCAGAGATGATTCAGGAGGATGGAATCCCTGTTGAATTCACCTTGGTTAGTGAAGCCGGAGCATCTGTATATTCTGCTTCCAAATTAGCAGGTGAAGAATTCCCGGACTTTGATCTTTCCTTGCGAAGTGCAGTATCCATCGCTAGAAGGCTTCAAGATCCTTTAGCTGAACTCGTTAAAATCGAACCAAAAGCTGTGGGAGTAGGCCAATATCAGCATGATGTCCAGCCTAAACGGTTAGAAGAGTCCTTGCATGGGGTCGTAGAATCCTGTGTTAATGTAGTGGGCGTTGATCTAAACACTGCCTCAGCATCTCTGCTCCAATATGTCGCCGGCTTAAAGCCTGCAGTGGCAAAAAATATTGTTGCTTTTCGAGATGAACACGGGAAATTTACACGCCGCGATCAGCTTAAGAAAATTCCAAGACTTGGAGCACAAACCTATATTCAGTGCGCTGGATTTATTCGTTTGCCGGATGGGGTTAATCCTTTAGAAAATACACCTGTCCATCCGGAATCCTATCAGCTTGCTGAAGATATCTTGAAAAGCATTGGCTGCACCCCTGTAGATTTGAGGGAACGTCTTACGGATGTTCGGAATAAACTTGCTGTTCTGAACCCGAATGAACTTGCCGAAAGGTTTGGCGCAGGGGTACCCACTGTACGAGATATCTTAGATGCCTTACAAAGACCCGGACGAGATCCTCGGGAGGACTTACCCCGACCTTTGCTTCGGAAGGATATAACTCATATGGAAGATCTGAATGAAGGTATGATTCTAGAAGGAACAGTGCGAAATGTAGTAGATTTTGGAGCTTTTGTAGATATTGGTGTCAAGCATGATGGTCTGGTTCATATTTCCCAATTGAGTGATAAGTTCATTAAACATCCGATGGAAGCGGTAGCTGTCGGTGATATCGTTAAAGTACGTGTTATTGGAATCGACAAGGTAAGAGAACGAGTAAGTCTATCTATGAGAGATATTTTGGCGAATGCTTCATCTGTTTAAGAGGTTAAAGACGCTCGGTGAAAACCAAGCGTCTTTGTGAATGTTTATTAAATATAATAAATAGAGGGTGCGAGGGGTTTTGGTAAAAGTAGATATATATAGAAGTGTTCTCCGGGAATTAGAAGATTGGGATCAATATTTATTAGATGAATCTTGTCTGCCTGGACCTAGAGCAAATCTTGAATTAATCAAGGCAGTTGCCGAAGAAGGGACAGAAGAGAGATTTATGAACTATCTTTCCCTAGACTCAGCTATTGCTCCTTTTGGTTCTGCAGCGGAGTTTTTGCCCATATGTGGTGTTGTTGGTTTAGGGAGTTTGATTGCTCAAGGACGTGTGGAACTTCTTGAACTATTGCGCTCATTTTCTTCCGATATAAGGTGGAGGATAAGAGAAGGGGTAGCAATAGCCTTACAACGGATTGGAGAGTCGAATATTCATGTTCTTTTGAATGAAATGGCTGAATGGAGTGAGGGGAGCCTTTTAGAAAAGCGTTCAGTGGTGGCTGCTTTATGCGAACCAAAGCTCCTTAATCATCAAAAGCATATCAATGTTGTTTTGCAAGTTCTCGATAAAATTACGTTTAACATTATTAGTGAACAAAACAGAAAGTCAAATGATTTTAAAATCCTGAGAAAATCCTTAGGATATGGTTGGAGTGTTGTAGTTGCAGCGGATCCAGAAGATGGAAAGAAATATATGGAAAAATGGTTAGCGCATGATGATAAAGACATTAGGTGGATTATGAAGGAGAACCTGAGAAAAAAACGGCTTGAGAAAATGGACCTGGACTGGACAAGAAGATGGAAAGCTGAACTTGGTGTGAATTAGAAATTTAAAATGGCTTATAAATCGTGTGAATTGGAGGAGTAGACTAAGTATGAAGAAGCTTTATATAAAAAATGGTCTGATTAAAACTATGGCTGGGCAAGAATTTATGGGGTATATCCTTATTGAAGGGGCGAAAATTGCTGCCCTCGGTAAGACCATTGATCTGAACCTTCCTGAAGATGCAGAAGTGATAGATGCTGGGGGGGCTCTCGTCTTGCCGGGATTTATTGATGCTCATTGCCATGTAGGGATTGGAGAAGAGATCTACCGCTGGGAAGGGGAAGACTTTAATGAGATGACAGATCCCGTCACACCGGATATGCGGGCTATTGATGGGATTAACCCAGAAGATGAGGGTTTTAGAGATGCCCGTCTTGGTGGAGTGACTACAGTCTTTACTGTACCTGGAAGTGCCAATGTAATTGGGGGTACCGGTGTGGTTATGAAAACTGCAGGGAAGATTGTTGACAAAATGATAGTGCGTGACCCTGCCGGAATGAAGATAGCATTTGGAGAGAATCCTAAGATGGTTTATGGCGAACAAAAGAAAATGCCCATGACTCGGATGGGAACTGCGGCACTTCTTCGTCAAACCTTAGTGGATGCCCAGACCTATAAGGATAAGTTGGAGCAGGGTGAAACAGATCCTGATAAACTCCCGGAGAGGGACTTAGGCTTAGAGGTTCTCGTTAAGGTATTAAATCGCGAAATCCCCCTTCGAGCTCATGCTCATCGTGCAGATGATATTATGACAGCTATTCGCATTGCCCGAGAGTTCAATGTAGATTTGGTCATAGAACATTGTACTGAAGGACACAAAATTGCAGAGGAACTAGCGGAACAGGGATATCCTGCTGTCGTAGGACCTTTACTTACCAATCGGTCGAAAGTCGAGCTGAAGGATAAATCCTTCCAAACCCCTGGAATTTTAGCTAAGGCTGGGGTCAAGGTAGCAATTATGACGGATCATTCCGTCACCCCAATTGAACAACTTCCTCTTTGTGCAGCTTTAGCGTGTAAAGCAGGGATGGATGAAGAAGATGCTTTGCGGGCTATAACTATAAATGCAGCAGAGATCTTAGGGGTATCTGATCGTATCGGAACTTTAGAAGTCGGGAAGGATGCAGATATTGTTATTTGGTCTGAACATCCTTTTACAATCAAGGCCAACCCACTCTACGTCATCATTAATGGAAAGATTGTAAAGCCAGAAGCTATATAATAAAGCCATTGTATCAGGAGGAAAAAATGGAGCAAAGATTTACAAGTATAACAGTTGAGGATACACGTGAGTTGGGGAAACAACTGGCCGGGTTTTTGTGTGGGGGAGATGTGGTTGCTCTGATAGGGGATTTAGGAGCAGGTAAAACGGCTTTTGCTCAGGGAGTGGGGGAGGGGCTAGCGATCGTTGGCCCTATGACGAGTCCAACCTTCACTTTAATTCATGAATACAATGGTCAAGCAAATGGAACAGAGATTCGCTTGGTTCACATGGATCTTTATCGATTACAACACCCCGAAGAGGCTGAGGTCATCGGAATCGAGGATTCCTTTGTCGAAGATACGATTTGTCTGATAGAATGGCCAAAAATTGCGGAGGATTATTTGCCGGATGATCGCTTAAATGTTGAAATCCATGGAAGTGGAGAAATGCCCCGTGAGATAATTGTTTATTCTAATGACTCTAGGTGGGAGCAACGCTTAAACTTTTTGGCAAATAACAGGAGGTTATAGTGATCCAATGAAATATTTAACCATAGATACTACAACAAAGGTTACAGCCTTAGCTTTAGCGGAAGATGGACGATTAGTTAGTGAGGGTTTTTTACACACCTCAAAAACTCACTCGGAACGAATTATCCCTATGCTCGATCAATTACTTTCAGCTGCGGATTGGTCTCTCCAGGATCTTGAGATGATTGGTGTAGTGCGGGGGCCCGGTTCTTTTACAGGTATTCGTATTGGAATTGCAACAGCCCAGGGATTAGCCCAGGTTCTTAATCTTCCGCTTGTGGCCGTAGTGTCCTTAGATGCTTTGGCCTGGGCTGGTAAGGGCAGAACTGAAGACATTGTTCCCATATTAGATGCACGGAAGAATGAGTGGTATACTGCACGCTATCATTGGCGGTCAGGGGCAGAACGTGCTGATTGTTTAACACCACCACAAGCTATGGCAACTGAACAATGGCTGAATTATTTAAGAGGATTGAATTGTTCACTTTGTTTTGTAGGCGACGCTGCAGCCAAGGCCAAGGGAAGAATTGAGGAAATATTGGGTGAGAGAGCAGTGATTTTACCAGACTATATTAGTTTGCCTCGCGGGGCCTATGCTGCCCAAGCCGTCTGGGAAAGGTGGAAAGAAATTGGTGAAGGGGAACTGGTTGAACCCTACTATATCCGCTTTTCAGAGGCAGAGGTGAATTGGGCGAAGAAAGAGGAAGCGCGGAGGAACGGGAAAGATGAATAACGGGATTATACGTCCCATGCTTGTGGAAGATCTCGAGGCAATAATGGAAATAGAAATTGCTTCTTTTTCTACACCTTGGTCCGTACAAGCCTTTAAAGCAGAGTTGAAAGATAATGAATATGCCAGGTATTCTTGCTTAGAGTTAGATGGCAAGGTAATTGGTTATATGGGACTCTGGTTTATACTTGATGAAGGTCATATTACAAACGTAGCAATTGCTCCGAACTATCGGGGGCAACAATGGGGAGAGTTTTTGATGCGGACTGTTATGGCTAAAATGGCAGCTGAGGGAATGGAACGCATGACACTTGAGGTTCGAAAATCGAATAGCCCAGCCCAGTCCTTATATCAACGCTTGGGTTTTACTACCGCAGGAGTTCGAAAAGGGTATTATGCGGATACAGGAGAAGATGCTTTGATTATGTGGGCAGAATTAGGAATGGAGGTGAATAAGGCATGACTGGGAAGCAAAAAGGCAAAATTATAATTTTGGGAATTGAAACCAGCTGCGATGAGACATCGGCAGCAGTTTTGGCGGATGGTACGGATCTTCGGAGTCATGTTATCTCCTCACAGATATCTACTCATCAAAAGTATGGGGGAGTTGTACCTGAAATTGCTTCCAGGGAGCATAGCATGCATTTTCGACCAGTTGTTCAGCAGGCTCTTGATGAGGCCCAGGTAACCTTTCAGGATTTGTCTGCCATTGCTGTTACCTACGGTCCCGGACTAGTCGGGTCCTTATTAGTTGGGGTTTCTGGAGCAAAAGCTATGGCCTACGCATCGAAGATACCTTTGATTGGAATTAATCACCTGGAAGCTCATATCTACGCTAATTTTATTCAGCAAAAAGACTTGCAGTTTCCCCTGCTAGCCTTATTAGTTTCCGGCGGGCATACCCATCTGATTCTGTTTGAAGGCCATGGGAAGTATGAAGTATTGGGGTACACTCGAGATGATGCAGCAGGAGAAGCTTTAGATAAAGTAGCTAGAACTTTAGGGTTAGGTTATCCGGGAGGTCCTCAGATCCAAAGGGTGAGTCAAGAGGGCAATCCTCAGGCTTTTAAATTTCCCAGGGCGATGCTGGAGGCGGATAGTTTGGATTTTAGTTTTAGTGGTATGAAATCTGCCGTCTTAAACACCTTGAACTCAGCTCGGATGCGTGGAGAGGTATTAAGTGTTCCGGATATTGCAGCTTCTTTCCAGGAAGCGGTAGTCGATGTATTGGTACGCAAGACCTTAATGGCTATTAAAAGAACAGGGGTTAAGACTCTGCTCCTAGCAGGTGGAGTTGCAGCTAATAAGCTGCTGCGTGAAACCTTAGAAATGTCTTTATTAAAGCTAGGGATCCGGCTGGTCTATCCAGAGCCTATTTATTGTACTGACAATGGGGCTATGATAGCAACGGCCGGATATTATCATTACTTAGTGGGAGACTTCGCACCCTGGACTCTAAACGCAGTTCCCGGACTTAGTTTTCCCAGGCTAAACAATTAAAGCAATAATCCTCTGTTAAGGAAGCATATGTTCTGTGGATAAGGTAGACCTGTGGACAATGTGGATAAGTCTGTAGATAACTCATTATAGCGGCTTTGCAGTTTTGCACAGGATGGGTTGGTTTTGGGATAGTATTATCCACAGACTCTGTGGATAATGTGGATAACCTAAGAATAAGGCGCAATAATTGGATTTTCTAAGTGGATAACTTTGTGGGTTTTAGGAGAACGAATGGATAATGTGAATAGAACCTATGAGTGATAAGTTGCAGATATTAAAGTTATTAACAAAATATTTTAATTTTTTGGGGAAGGATTTTGCCTAGATTAATCGAATAATTCTAAATGCACGAGATTTTACCAAAGGGGTAGCTCAAAGATGAATGAAGAATCGTATTGTTCAAAGATTGAAGTGCGCAAATCGTGTTTACAGCAACGGGCCGCTTTAGGAGAGCAAGAGAGAAGCAATAAAAGTTTTTTAATCCGGAAAAAGTTAGAAGACCTGCCGGAATTCAAAACAGCTCAAACAGTGATGTTATTCCTTAACTTTCGCGATGAAGTCGAAACAACTGCCTCAGCGGAAGCGGTAGTTGCGTGTAAAAAAAAGCTTATATTACCTCGTTGTGCGCCTAAGGGGATACTTCTTCCTCTGAAAGTCAGCAATCTAGCGGTAGATCTTGAGCCGGGAGCTTGGGGAATTCGTGAACCAAAACTGACGAATGAGGAGGTAAATCCTTTAGAGATTGATTTAGTCGTTGTACCTGGAGCGGGATTTGACCTGCAGGGAAATCGCTTAGGGTATGGGGGAGGCTTTTATGATCGCTTTTTTCCGCGATTAAAGAGCTTGACGCCCAGGGTAGCTCTTGGTTTTGAATGTCAGATTATTGACCAAGTACCTGTTGATAAGCACGATGTTAAAATGACTAAATTAGTCACGGAAAAAATGGTCTACGATTTTGGAAAAATAGCAAATCAATAGGGGGGATTTTTTTGTGCACTGCGTGTGAAGAGCTAGTAGATCCTAAGGAAATCCAGCTGGAAGAAATAATTAATAGGCATAAACATCAGAACGGACCTCTTATCCCAGTTTTGCAAGGAGCACAAGAGGTTTATGGGTATTTGCCTGCTCATGTGCTAAAACACATTAGTAAAGCCTTGCATATCCCGTTAGCCAGAATTTATGGTGTAGTTACATTTTATGCCCAGTTTCGCTTAACTCCTATGGGACGTAATTTAATCAATATCTGTTTGGGAACTGCTTGTCATGTTCGTGGCGGTGCCAAGATTGTAGAAGCTCTTGAAAAGGAATTAAAGATTAAAGATGGAGCTACAACAGAGGATGGACGTTTTACTTTAGAAGTCGTGGCCTGCATTGGAGCTTGTGGACTGGCACCTGTAATATCAATTAACAATGAGGTTCATGGACGTTTAGTACCGGAGAGCATTGCCGGGATATTGGCTAAATACGAGTAGGGGGATAAAGGGATGGCTGAGAACCAACGGATTCTAGTTTGTGCAGGAACCGGATGTGCCTCATCAGGAGCACTTCCAATCATTGATATCTTGAAAGAGGAAATCAAGCGGCAAGGACTTGAAGAAACCGTAAGTGTCGTTGGAACGGGATGTCAAGGTTTTTGCGAAAAAGGACCTACGCTAGTTATTGAGCCCCAGCACATTTTATATACCCGTGTCACTAAAGAGGATGTCGAGGAAATCGTATCCCAAGAGCTTATCAAGGGAGAACGGGTTGAGCGGCTTCTGCTCATTGATCAGACAACTCAAAAACCTGTCAGCTCAATGTCAGAAATTAGATTTTTCGCAAAGCAGCATCGAATTGTGCTTCACAATTGTGGTGTCATTGATCCTCAGAAAATTAATGATTATACAGCCCGGGAAGGCTATAAGGGTATCCAAAAGGCTCTTAAAGAAATGTCGCCTGAAGAGGTCATGGAAGAAGTTAAGAAGTCAGGGCTGCGGGGGCGTGGCGGTGCTGGATTCCCTACCGGCGTAAAGTGGGGTTTTTGCCGTCAAACTCCTAGTGATAAAAAGTATATTATTTGTAACGCTGACGAAGGGGATCCGGGGGCATTTATGGATCGCAGTGTTCTTGAAGGAGATCCCCATTCGGTTATTGAGGGAATGCTCATTGGTGCCTATGCCATCGGAGCTGATGAAGGCTATGTTTATTGTCGCGCAGAGTATCCTCTAGCCATTAAGCACTTGGAAACTGCCATAAAGCAGGCAGAAGAGGCTGGCTATTTAGGAGATAATATTCTTGGTTCCGGCTTTAATTTCCGTCTTAATGTCTTCGCCGGTGCGGGAGCTTTTGTCTGTGGAGAAGAGACCGCCCTGATGGCTTCTATCGAAGGAAAACGCGGAATGCCTAGGGTTCGTCCTCCTTTCCCGGCTGTTAGCGGGCTATGGGGCAAACCAACTAATATTAACAACGTTGAAACATGGTCCAATATTCCTCATATTTTGCGCAATGGTGCAGAGTGGTATACTCAATTTGGTACGGAAAAAAGTAAAGGAACTAAGATCTTTGCTTTAACAGGTAAGGTCAACAATACAGGCTTGGTAGAAGTTCCAATGGGAACAACTCTCAGAGAGATCATCTTTGACATCGGAGATGGAATTCAGGGCGGCAAGAAATTTAAAGCTGTTCAAATCGGCGGCCCCTCCGGTGGCTGTCTGCCTGAGGACATGCTTGATTTGGCAGTAGATTATGATACTTTGACACAAGCCGGAGCAATGGTGGGCTCAGGCGGACTGGTTATTATGGATGAGACCACTTGTATGGTGGATATCGCCCGTTATTTCTTAAACTTTTCCAAGAAAGAATCCTGTGGGAAATGTACACCATGTCGTGAAGGAACCACGCGGATGTATGAGATCCTGGATAGAATTACCAAGGGAGAAGGTAAAGAGGAAGATCTTGATACCTTAGAAAATCTTGCTTATACCATTAAGGAAACCTCCCTTTGCGGATTAGGTCAGTTTGCACCAAGCCCAATTCTGGCGACTTTGAAGTATTTCAGGCATGAATATGAGGCGCACATTCATGATCATAAATGTCCGGCTCACAACTGTACGGCCCTTCTGAGTTATACTATTGATACCGAGAAATGTAAAATGTGCAGCCTTTGTGCTAAAAACTGTCCCACAAACTGCATTTCAGGAGATAAGAAAACCAATACTCCCTATGTTATTGATGAAGATAAGTGTATTAAATGTGGAACTTGTATGGATAAGTGCAAGTTTGGAGCGATCAGCAGAGCATAAGTATAACTATTGAGAGGAGTGAATACTTTGGAGTGGCTTACATTAACAATTGATGGACGTGAAGTCAGTGTACCTAAAGGTACGACAGTACTTGATGCCTGTCGGATGAATAATATTCCTATTCCAACCTTGTGTCATGCGCCGGAGCTAACCTCTGCGGGAGCATGCCGTCTGTGTGTGGTTCAAATCGAAGGGATGCGCAATCTTCCCCCCTCCTGTGTTACTCAAGCAGCACAGGGTATGAAGGTTGAGACCCAAAATCCTAAGGTTCGCCAAGCACGAAAAACTATCCTGGAACTCCTTGTTGCCAATCATCCGTTAGATTGCATGACCTGTCAGAAGATGGGAGATTGTTCATTGGCAGAATATGCCTATGACTATGGGGTAACCGGTGAGGTCTATCAAGGCGAGAAGCGCTGTCTGCCAATTGATGACAGTAATCCTTTTATTCTGCGCGACCCGAATAAATGTATCTTATGCGGAAAATGTATTAAGGCTTGTACAGAAATTCAAGGAAAAAGCATTCTAGACTTTTCCTTTAGAGGTTTTGATACACAAGTAGGTCCTGCTTTCAATCTGCCTTATAAAGAGTCCGATTGTGATTTTTGTGGATCTTGCGTTTCAGTATGTCCTGTTGGAGCACTGACTGAAAAGCAAATGGTCGGCAAAGGACGTCCTTGGGAAGTATCCAAAGTCCAAACGACTTGTCCTTTCTGCGGAGTAGGTTGTAACTTTGATTTGAATGTTAAAGACGGAAAGGTCATTGGAGTAACTTCTAATCCTGAGGCACCGGTTAATGGCAAAGCTTTGTGTGTTAAAGGCCGTTTTGGCATGGACATGATCTATAGCGACAATCGTGTAACCACACCTTTAATTAGAAAAAATGGAGAACTGGTTCCGGCAGATTGGGATGAGGCTCTGGATTTGGTCGCCTCTAAGTTGGGAGAGATTAAAAAGACCTATGGTCCCAACTCTATAGCTGCTTTAAGCTCAGCTCACTGCACAAATGAAGAAAATTACCTGATGCAAAAGTTCATGCGCGCGGTAATCGGTACGAATAATATCGATCACTGCGCAAGGACTTGACACGCTCCCACTGTGGCCGGTCTGGCCACCTCATTTGGATCCGGAGCGATGACTAATTCCATTAATGAAATTCCTAACGTTAAGGCTATGTTTGTTATTGGTGCTAACCCGACAGAAGCTCATCCGGTAATCGGAACTAAAATGAAACAAGCCCTGGCTAAAGGCGCTAAACTGATTGTTGCTGACCCTCGGTGTATCAATCTTGCCGAAGATGCAGATGTTTGGTTGAGACTGAGGCCAGGAACGGATATTGCTTTGATCAACGGAATCATGAACATTATTCTGGCTAACGGGTGGGAAGATAAAGAGTTTATTGCTGAACGAACAGAAGGCTTTGAAAACGTTAAAGAAGCAGTAAAGGAATATACTCCTGAAGTAGTAAGTAAAGTAACTGGGGTTTCCGTAGAACAGCTCGAAGAAGCCGCCAGAATCTATGCTACCGCTGAACGAGCTTCAATCTTCTATACCTTAGGGATAACTGAGCATACCTGTGGTACGGACAATGTCATGAGTCTGGCAAACCTAGCTATGCTGACAGGAAATATTGGTAAGGAGAGTTCAGGGGTTAACCCAATGCGCGGCCAGAATAACGTACAGGGTGCCTGTGATATGGGAGCACTTCCCAATGTTTATCCCGGTTACCAACAGGTTGCCAGCCCAGAAGTACGAGCCAAGTTCGAGGCAGCTTGGGGTGTTCCCCTTGATCCGAATCCCGGCTTTATGATTCCAGATATGTTTGGAGCTGCAGTTAGTAAAGATCTGCGTGCTCTGTATGTCTTAGGAGAAGATCCGGTCATTACGGATGCCGATGCGAACCATGTACGCAAAGGTCTTGAGGCCTTGGACTTCCTTGTTGTTCAAGAAATTTTCTTGTCTGAAACAGCAAAACTAGCGGATGTCGTCTTACCTGGTGCTAGTTATGCAGAGAAGACAGGCACTTTCACAAATACTGAGCGAAGAGTGCAATTGGTAAATCAGGCCATTAAGCCTATTGGAAATGCTAAGACAGATGGGGAGATCATTTGTGAGCTGGCTACTCGTATGGGTTACCCCTTCAACTATGAATCTTCTGCAGATGTCATGCAGGAAATTTCAAAGCTCGCACCACAATTTGCTGGTATAACCCATGAGCGCTTAGGAACACAAGGCCTGCAATGGCCTGTACCCCATGCGGAGCACCCAGGAACCAAGTTCCTGCATGAAGGGAAGTTTAACCGGGGCAAAGGACTCTTTATGGCCGTAGAAAATCAGTTGCCTGCTGAATTGCCCGATGAGGAATATCCTTTCTTGCTCAATACCGGACGTAAACTCTCTCACTATAATGTTTTCACCCAACACTCCCCTTCATTAGGCATCCATTCTCCTGAAGAGCTTGCTGAGGTTAATCCTTCAGACGCTAAGAAACTGGGAATTGAAGATGGAGAAGTAGTCCAAGTAGCATCACGCCGTGGTGAGCTGAAAACTAAAGTTAAAGTAACTGAGAGAGTCCCAGAAGGCATGGTCTTCATGACACTTCACTATTTTGATTCACCAACCAATGTCCTGACCAATGGTGCCTATGATAAAGTTACCAAAACCTATGAGTATAAAGTATGTGGTGTAAAAATTTCCAAGGTTAGCTAAGATCCAAAAGGGGCCGATGCTTTACGAACTCAGTTCGTAGAGCATCGGCCCCCCGTGTTGTGTGCGTGTTGTGCGTGTTGTGGGGACGGTCCTTTTAACACACTATAGTGTGTTAAAAGGACCGTCCCCACAACACGTGACTTAGAAGTTTGAATATGGTACATTGAGGGTAGAATGAATGATTGGGGAAGTGAGGATTTTTGAAACAAGAAATAGTAATGTATACATTACCCCTTTGCCCATATTGCGCACGGGCTAAACGATTCCTCACGGGCAGAGGAATTATGTTTTCAGAAAAGAATATCCTGATTCCGAAGAATTTTAAAGAATTGCGGAATATGACAAATTCGATTGGAGTTCCGGTAACCATTGTAGGCAAACGAATCTTGACTCGTTTTTCGTTAGCTGAATATGAGGAGGTCTTTAGAAATTAGTACTCCAAAATCCGAAATACAAGTTCCTAGGTTGCAGGCAACCGGGGTTTTATTAGCGGGTGGAAAAAGCTCACGGATGAAAAAGGATAAGGCGTTTCTTGAGATAGAAGGACAGTCATTGGCTGAACGAAGTCTTAAGGTCTTGAAGGCTTTATTTCCAGAGGTGTTAATCAGTAGTAATCAGCCCGAACTCTTTGCCCAGTATGAGTTACCGGTTATTCGAGATGAGGTTATAGGTCGAGGCCCCTTGGAGGGGCTCTATCAAGGTCTTAAAGCAGCAAAGCATGATGTCGTATTTTTTGTTGCCTGTGATATGCCGTTTTTGGAAATAGAACTTATTCGTTTTTTAGCAAAGTGGAGTTCGGATTATGATTTAGTCGTCCCAAAACTTCAGTCTGGCCTTCATCCATTGCATGCTTTTTATCATCGGCGTTGTCTGAGTGCAATAAAAAATAATCTTGAGGCAGGCCGCCTGAAGATTATTGATTTCTATTCAGCATGTTCAGCTAAGTATGTTGATGAAAAGGAAATGAGTGGTTGTTTTAC